>JBGAHE010000036.1:0-57171 GCA_044226365.1 Bryobacteraceae bacterium | reverse complement strand
GATTGCGGCAGGCTGGGCAGCGTCTTGTCGTCGTAGAACACGGTGGGCCGCGTCTGCATCAGCGTGGCGAACAACTGCGTGTTCCGCCGTTCCTGATTCAGCAAGGAGAGTGCCCCGTCCAGGTCCAGAAACTTGTTCTGCGAAAGAAAGAAGCTGTGCAGCCGGTTCAGCGAATCGCCGTCGGTCAACACGATCTTGTGCTCACCCTTCGGCAAGCCCTCGGGAATCCGCAGCTTCAGCTCGCGCTCGATGCGCGGCCCACGAAAGGGTCGCAAAAACGCCTTTACCGTGATCTCATCGCCCGGCGAAACTTCATTCGCCGAAATCCACGCGCTCTCCAGCGCCAGCAGCCGCCGCTCTGGAATCATGTCCACCGTGATGTCCATGCTCTTCATTCGCGGCATCTGTACCTGGTTGCTGAACAGCTTCGTGATCTTCTCGCCCACATAACCGGTCACCACCATCGGCGGCGGCGCCTGTTGCTCGGCCACCACGGACTGCATGTTTTCGAGCTTCAACTTCTGATGTCCCTCGAATTCCACCTGCCCGCTCAACCGGTACGTCATCTCATCGGAGAAATCGTTGATGCCGGAGATCGAATTGAAGATCGTCATCATCGACAGAAACGGCGTCCACTTCTGGTTCTGGAAGATGTTGTAGCGCAGGTCCTTTTCCTTCACCACGGCGTTCTTCTCGCCCATCGTGCGGATCTTCACGTTCACCGGAATCATGGGTGATTCGGCGCCCAGCACGCCCATAATGCCCGAATGGCGATCCTGCTTCAGCGCGCCCACAATGTCGGTCGCATTGCCCATCTTGTTCGGCTGGAAAGCACTGGAAAGCACCATCAGAATCTCGCCTTGGCTCATCGGCATGTCCACCGGACCCATGTTGAAAAACGGATGCCCGAACGCCAGCACCCGTTTGCCGTCGTTGTACGTCACCGTACCCAGGCCCGTAATGCTCATATCGCCGTTCACCAGCACGCCCGCCACCGCTTGCCCCGGCTGCAGGCTGTTCTGCCACCCGCTGATCGGCTTCGTGTTGTAGCTCGACGTGCCCGCCCCGCCCAGCACGGGGTTGATGCCCTGCTGCCGCAGCAGCGGACCGAATTCCCGCAGCGTCAAATCGTTGAAGCCCGTAAACACCAGCGGCGTCGCAATCGGCTCCATCATCAGCGAAGACGACACTCCGCCGCCGTCCGCCGCCGACATCACCTGCCGCACCAGGTCGTTCGGCATCTCCATCCGCGCCCGCGCCACCGGCTGATTCGGCGACTTCGCATCCGGCGGTACCGTCTTGTCGAAGTCGTTGATCTCGAGCATCAGCTCAATCGGCGTAATTCCGCAGATCGCGTCTGGCGAGAACACACTCAGCCGCAGCGCCACCGCGCCGATCAACTTGCCGTCGATATACACCGGGCTGCCCGACATGCCGCCCGCCACGTTCGTGCGTTGCGCCTTGCCGCCCATTTTGCCGATGATGATGTCCTGCTTCGGTCCCCAGGCGTTCTTCCACAGGCCGATAATCTCGATCGGCACCGCTTCCGGCGTCGTCCCTTCGAACACCGTCCAGGCCGTCGCCTTCATCCCCGGCTTCAGATTTGCCGAAGGCATGATGTCGACTTTGCCCGCTTTCGGCGGTTGCGCAACCTGGGCCGATAGCAGACCGGTCGCGAAAAACACACAGGAAACGGCGCAAAACGCCCGCAGCTTCATGGCTCTCATTATACGTGTCATCATCCTGACACCTGTTTAGACGCGCGCCGGCCCGTTTTGCTCCCGGCGATAAGATAACAGTGTGAAACTGCTGCTCTTTTCGGACATCCATAGCGACTTGGCCGCTCTGCGCCGCCTCATGGACACCGAGGCCGACGCTTATCTCTGCGCCGGCGACCTCGTCAACATGCGGGAAACCATGGCTGCCGCCGGCGAGATCATGCGCCCCCGGGCGGACCGTATGTACGTCATCCCCGGCAACCACGAATCCGCCGATCAGATCACTCAGTTCTGCCAGGAGTTCGGCTTCACTGATCTCCATGGCCGCTCCGTCGACCTCGGCGGCGTCCACCTCGCCGCGCTCGGCTACTCCAACCTCACGCCCTTTGGCACTCCCGGCGAGTACAGCGAAGCGGAAATCGCGGATCGCCTCGCCCCCTTCGCCAGCCTCAAACCCCTCGTCCTCGTCTGCCACTGCCCGCCCAAGAACACCGCGCTCGATCGCGCCGGCGAAGGCCTTCACTTCGGTTCGCCCGCCATCGCCACCTTTATCGAACAGACCCAGCCCGTCCGCTTCTACTGCGGCCATATCCATGAAGCCGCCGGCGTCGCCACTCAGCTCGGCTCCACGCCCGGGCTGAACCTGGGCAAGAAGGGGACGCTCCTGGATCTGTCCACGCTCACGTAGACTAGCTGGAATGCGTCTCGCCCCGCTGTTCCTTCTGCTGGCCGCCCTCGCGCCCGCCCAAACCTATGACGTACTCCTCAAAGGCGGCCGCGTGGTCGATCCACGCAACAGCCTCGATGCCGTGCGCGACATCGCCATCACCGGCGGCCGCATCGCCGCCATTGCCGCCAACATTTCGTCCACCCAGGCCAAAAAGACCCTCGATGTCCGCGGACTCATCGTCACGCCCGGCCTCATCGACCTCCACACCCACAACTTCTTCACCGGCGGTAACCACGGTGCTTACGCTGGCGACAATAGCGTCCCACCCGATGCCTTCAGCTTCCGCACCGGCGTCACCACCATGGTCGACGCGGGCAGCTCCGGCTGGCGTAACTTTGACGCCTTCCGCTTCCAGGTCATTGACCGTTCCCGCACCCGCGTCTTCGCCCTGATCAACATCGGCGGCTACGGCATGATCGGCGATGGCACCGAACAAACTGACTTCTCCCCCAAGGACGTCGCCGCCGTCGCCCTCAAACACAAAGACGTGGTCGTCGGCGTCAAAAGCGCGCACTACCGCAAGCCCGATTGGGGTTCCATCGATGCCGCCCTCGACGCCGGCCGCCTCGCCAACATCCCCATCATGGTCGACTTCGGCTATTTCCTCCCCGAGCGCCCCTACTACGAACTCGTCACCAAGCGCCTCCGCCCCGGCGACATCAGCACCCACTGCTTCCGCAGCCCCGTCCCCTGGATCGATGAACAAGGCAAGCTCTACGACTATCTGCGCGCCGCCCGTCAGCGCGGCGTCCGCTTCGACGTCGGCCATGGCGGCGGTAGCTTCGTCATCCGCAATGCCGCCGGCGCCTTCGCCAACGGCTTCTATCCCGACACCATTTCCTCCGATCTCCACATCGGCTCCATGAACGGCGCCTTCATGGACATGCCCTCGCTCATGTCCAAACTGATGGCCCTCGGCATGCCGCTCTCCGAAGTCATCCGCGCCTCCACCTGGACCGCCGCTCAAAGCATCAAGCACCCCGAACTCGGCCACCTGACGGTTGGCGCGGTCGCCGACATCGCGGCCTTTAAGCTCCTCGAAGGTGACTTCGGCTTCTACGACAACGACCACGCCCGCGTCAACGGCCGCCAGCGCCTGCAGTGCGAACTCACCTTGCGCGAAGGCGTCATCTCCTGGGACTACAACGCCCGCCAGGGCGTCGACTGGAAGACGCTTCCTAGTAACTACGGCCTCCGTCCCGTCGACAGCCTCGTCCTGCCGCCCCATTAAAGCTGTCACGCCGCCGAAACGTCAGCGGCATACAATGTTCCACATGCTTGATCGACGCACCCTCATTCGCACGGGCGCCTGGCTTGGCCTGACGTATCCTGCCCGCTGGACCCCGCTGCATGCGGCTCCGCGTTTCACCTCCAACCCCTTCGCCAGCGGCATCGCCTCCGGTGACCCCACCAGCAGTGGCGTTGTCCTCTGGACCCGCCTCCTGGGCGAAGGCGATTGGATCCGCTCCGCCGTCAACGTCCGCTGGGAACTCGCTTCGGACGAGGCCTTCACCAAGGACGTCAAACGCGGCCGCGTCCGCGCCACGCCCGAGCAAGGCCACACCGTTCACGTCGAAGTCGAAGGACTCAAGCCCGCCCGCGAGTATTGGTATCGCTTCCTGGTTGATGGTGCCGAAAGCCCCAAAGGACGCACGAAAACCGCTCCCGCCGGCCCCTCGGACCGTCTCCGCTTCGCCTTTGCCTCCTGCCAGCACTTCGAAACCGGCTACTACACGGCTTACTCGCACATGGTCAAAGAAGACCTCGACCTGATCGTTCACCTCGGCGACTACATCTACGAAGGCAAGGCCGGCGCCCCGTCCCCCACCAGAGTCCGCTTCCACACCGGCAACGAAATCGTCAGCCTCAACGACTACCGCGCCCGCTACGCGCTCTACCGCACTGACGAACACCTCAAGGAAGCGCACCGCCTCTTCCCTTGGGTCGTCACCTGGGACGATCACGAAGTCGACAACAACTACGCCGGGGACATTCCCGAAGACAAGCAAACCCGCCAGGACTTCCTCGAGCGCCGCGCCAACGCTTATCAGGCCTACTACGAGAACATGCCGCTGCGCCGGTCCTCGCTGCCCCAAGGCTCGCAACTCAAGCTCTACCGCCAGCTCTCCTATGGCTCCATCGCCTCTTTCCACGTGGTCGATACGCGCCAGTACCGCACCGATCAGCCCTGCGGCGATGGCAACAAGCCCGCGTGTTCCGGCGTCTACGACGAAAAGGCCACTATGCTCGGCGCGGCGCAGGAAAGCTGGCTCACCCAAGGCATGTCCACTTCGAAAGCCAAGTGGAACATCATGTGTAACCAGACCATGATTGCCAAGGTCGATCGGGACAGCGGCCCCGGTGAAACCTTCCCCATGGACCAGTGGGCGGCTTACGACGCGGCTCGTCGGCGTCTGATGAAATACTTCGCGGAAGCCAAGCCATCAAACCCGGTCGTCATTACCGGTGACGTGCATGCCAATTGGGTCTGCGACCTGCAAGCCGACCCCAGCAAGCCGAAGGACCCCGTCGTTGCCACCGAGTTCGTCGGTACCTCGATTACCTCCAATGGCGACGGACAGGAAATCCTTCCCACCGTCGCCAAGTTCCTGGGCGATAATCCGCAGGTCAAGTTCTACAACGCTCAGCGGGGCTATGTCTCCTGCACGCTCAGTTCGAGTAAGTTCATCGCCGATTACAAGGTCGTCGACAAAGTCACCGTCAAGGATCGTCCTCTGCAGAAGAAGGCCACCTACGTCGTGGAAGACGGCCGCCCCGGACCGCAGCGCGCCTAGGACCGCTTCGCGCGTTCGCGATCCAAAATCGTCCGCTTCCGCACCATACCCCAACGGTAGCCGCCCATCTCCCCCGTGCCACGGATCACCCGATGGCACGGGATCACCAGCGCTACCCGATTGCTCGCGCAAGCCCGCGCCACGGCCCGCGAAGCCTGCGGGTTCCCCAGTGCCGCCGCCACCTCGCCATAACTCTGCACTTCGCCATAGGGGATCGTCTGCAGATAGTTCCACACGCGCATCTGGAAGGCGGTCGCGCGAATATCAAGCGGCAACTCGAGTTGCGGCCGCGCGCCCGCCAGATGCTCGCTCAAGCGCTGCACCCAGGTTGCAAAATCCGGATGCGGCGGCTCTCCCATCGGAGTCAAGGTGGCTGCTGGATACTCTTGCTGGAGTAATTTCAGTAAGTCTTCCGCGCTGTCGGCGAACTGGACAAAACAAAGGCCGCGATCGGTTGCCCCCATCATCATCGGCCCCACCGGCGTGGTGATGGTCGTGTAAGTAATCGTTACCTTCTCACCACCCCTCCGGTATTGCCGCGGCGTCATGCCCAAACGTGTATCGGCACGCTCATAGACGCGGCTCGACGAGCCAAAGCCCGCTTCGTAAACTGCCTCGGTGACATCGCCCGCGGTTCGCAGGCTGTCCTTCAACTGCCGCACCCGGCATGCCTCCGCATACTCCTTCGGCGTTACCCCCACCGCGGCCTTGAACGTGCGCTGCAAGTGAAACGAACTCAGCCCCGTCCGCTCCGCCAGCGTCTGCAGTGTCAGCGCCTGGTCCGAGTGCGTCTCGATGTAGCGGCAAAGCTCTTGAATGCGCTCTTCAGTTGTCATGAGTTGAGCTTAGGCTCACTCCGCTTCCGCAACTATCCGATTCTTGCTTTAATGCCGCGAGAAGTAAGAATACGCAGCGAGCCCGAATCCCACCACCACCACCACCGCTCGCACCACGCTCACCTTCATCTTGCGCGCCACCCGCGCTCCCACGTATCCGCCAATCGTAGCGGCGATTGACATCAGGATCGCGTACTTCCAAGCAATCACCCCGGCAAAGAGGAATACGATCACCGTCGTGGCGTTCATCATCCCAGCCAATACGGACTTCACCGCGTTCATCTGGTGGATGTTCGGAATGCCCACAAACGCCAGCGAGCTCAGCATCAGGATCCCGATGCCGGCGCCAAAGTACCCGCCATAAATCCCCACCAGCAGTTGAAAGAAGATGATGGCCGCCACCGTGCCCGGCTTCGGATGCGTGTGCGACACCGCTCCCAGCTTGCGAGAGATCAGCGGCTGCAGCAACAGCAATACCGTGGCCCCCAGCAATAGCCATGGCACCAGGTTCGCAAAGACCTTCTCTGGCAGCCTTGCCACCAGCAGCGAGCCGATCACGCCGCCGATCAGGCTCGGTGGCCCGAGCCGCCAGAGATGTTGCCGGCATTCAGCCAGCTCTTTCCGATAACCCCAACTCGCCGCCAGCGAGCCCGGCAACAGCGCAAACGTACTCGTGGCGTTAGCCGCAATCGGCCCCAGGATCAGCATCAAACTCGAGAACGTAAACAACGTGCCTCCGCCGGCGATGGAGTTCACGGCCCCGGCAAGCCAGGCGGCCACACTCAGTAAAGTCCATTGGGCGACGGGGTTGTCCATGAGTCAGCTTCGAGCGTATCAGGAGGACCGGCCTCGAGGCTGTTGCCCGCGGTTCACCAGATAAGTCAGCGGCTTCTGCGGCACCGGCACAGGCCGTGGCAACAGGTGGGCTGGCACGGGCGTGAGCCGATCAGGTCCGAGGATTCGAATGACGTTGATCAAATCCTGTTTAAACGCGCGGTTCACCGGGTCATTCAGCCAGTTCTCCCAATCCACGCGTGCGGAATGTGGCACCCCGAACGCCTCGCGCCAGGTCTTAAGGTGGAGTTCGACCCGGGCGAAGCCTTTGCGATGGTGAAGCTCGACGAAGTCGTGCCCCGCCAGGTGTGCCGCCGCGGACGAATAGGGATACTCTTGAGCGCGCTTGACGAGGCGCGCTCGCACGGGATTCTGCTCGACGTAGAGCAGAGCGGCGCGGTAGTGCGCGGGACTGAGCGGCAGCGCTGAGTAATGATGCTTCCACAGATGGCCGTCGGATTGGCGCAGATGAAGAACCTCGCGGGCGTGCTGCGATTGCAGGTCGCGCATGAAATGCGAAATGCCATGACGCCGAGTCTGGTGCAGGATAAAGTGCACGTGGTTGGACATGAGGCAGAAGGCATGGATGCGAACGCGGTGACGGCGGGCGAGGCGGTCGAGACGATTGAGGTAGGAGAGAAGTTGGGGTGTGTTTTGGAAGATGCGTTGGCGTTCGTTACCACGCTGGTAGACGTGATAGGGCTGGAGGCACTTGAAGTTACGACGGGGGCGTCCCACGCAAATTAGTGGGTTGACGGAGAGAAAAATCTCACAAATTTTTTCTTCTCCCTCCTGATAAAGTGTCCGACTCGCTCACAACTCACACACAATAAAGCACTTCCCAGGAAATTTCCTATTTTTTCTCTCTCCTCCCCGACCGCCCCTTCAGCCCCCCCACCGCACTGATCCGCTCCTGAATGCTCGTCTGATCCAACCGCCCCGTCGCCTTCGCAATCAAATTCTGCGCATCCAGCAAATGCTCACTCATCCGCCGCCGCGCCTCCTCCGGATCCCGCCGCTTGATCGCATTGAGTATCCGCCGATGCAGCACCAGCGTATGCTCCGCCTCCACCACCTTCGACGTCATCGTGATCAGATCCTTCAACGACCGGTGCACCACCGCAAACATCAACCCACACACCCGATTCCGCGCCGCCGCAAAGATCGACTGATGAAACAGCAGATCATGCTCGATAAACGCCTCCGGATTGCCCCGCGCCCCTTCCATCGCCTCGAGCTCCCGCCGGATCCCCGCCAAATCCTCTTCCGTCGCCCGCTCCGCCGCCTGCGCCGCCAGTTGCGGCTCCACAATCAGCCGCGCTTCCATCAACTCATCCACCGAAATGCCATCCAACAAAATCAGGAACTGCATCGGCTCGCTCAGGATCGCCTTTGCGCTCGAATTCAGATAGGTGCCATCGCCCACGCGTTGTGATAAAACACCCATGATCTCGAGCACCTTCAGCGCTTGTCGCAGGGAACTGCGGCTGACGCCAAAGCTCGTAGCGAGCTCGCGCTCGGAAGGCAGCCGGCCGCCGGGCGCCAGTGTCCCTTCCGAGATCAATTGCTTGAAGACGGCGATCAGCTTCACCGTCACATCGTCTTTCTCGATAACTGCCGCTTTGCGGGCCATTGGCAGAGCCAATCGTAGCACGTCCACCCGTCTCTTTCTGTCAAATTCTTGGCCTCCCCCTTGTCTCCCTGGTCGAATGGTTGTACCATTGCGAATCGAATTTGTTGGTTAGGTCTAAGGGGAGTTGCCATGTTGCGAAGCTTGCCTGCTCGTCTCGTTCTCTCGATCTCGCTCCTTGTCGCGAGTCTTCACGCCCAGGTCCAATCCGGCCGCGTCACCGGATCCGTCCGCGATCCCAATCAGGCGACGGTCCCCAACGCCACCATCACGGTCACCGATAAAGCCACCGGCGTTGCCCAGCGCGTCACCAGTGACGCCACCGGCAACTATGTCGTTCCCGCCCTCAATCCCGGCGTCTATGAGTTCTCCGTCGCCGCCCAAGGCTTCAAAACCTCTGTCCGCACGGGCGTCGAAATGCAGGTCGGCAAAAACCTGCTCCTCGATTTCGACCTTGCCCTCGGCGAAACCACCACCGTCGTGCAGGTCAACGCCGAAGTGCCCTTGCTCAATTCCGAAAGCGGCAACCTCGGCCACGTCATGACCAATCAGCAGATCGTCGACCTGCCCTTGAACGGTCGCGGCTTCAACGAACTCGCCCGCCTTACCCCCGGAGTTGTGCTCCTTCCCGGCACCGGTAACGTCACGCGCATCCGTCCCGAGTTCTTCAACGGCACAACCATTAGCGGCGTTCGCGGCCGCCAAGTCTCGTACTATCTCGATGGTTCAGATACCAGCGAACAGCATCAAGGCGGCAGTTGGATCCAGACCTCCGTCGACGCCCTGCAGGAGTTCAGCGTCCAGCAGAACGCCTACTCCGCCGAGCACAGCCGCTCCGGCAGTTTTTTCAACGCCACCACCAAGTCCGGCACCAACAGCCTCCACGGCACGCTCTACGAGTTCTTGCGCAATGACAAACTCGACGCCCGCAACTTCTTCGCTGCTCGCCCCGACATGCTCAAACGCAATCAGTTCGGCGTCTCCGTCGGCGGACCCGTCCTGTTGCCCAAACTCTACGACGGCCGCAACCGCACCTTCTTCTTCACCAATTACGAAGGCACCCGCGAACGGCAAGGCAACGTCATCAACCGCCTCAGTCCCACCGACGGCATGCTGAATGGTGACTTCAGCGCGCTCGCCAACACCATCTACGACCCCGCCACCACGGCGCCCAATCCTGCCGGTGGCACCGCCGTCCGCACGCCCTTTCCCGGCAATCGTATCCCCGCCAATCGCCTCTCACCCCAAGCGCGCTTCTTCAATCCCTACCTCACCACCGCGGGCACGCCCGGCGGTCTGTACTCGTTCTCGCCCTCCACCAAAGTCGACCTTGACCAGCTCACCGTCCGCCTCGACCACACCCTCACCGACCGTCATCGCGTCTTCTTCCGCTACGGCTTGAACAACAACCGTCTCAGCGAACCCGGCGGCGCGCCCGCGCTCGGCACCGCGGACTCCAGCACCCGCGGCCAGAACTACACCTTCAGCATCACCAGCAACCTCCGCCCCTCGATGATCAACGAGTTCCGCTTCAACACCCTCTACGGCCTCATCGCGCTTAACCCCTACCTCCTCGGCCGCGACTTCAATAAAGACGCCGGCATCAAAGGCATGGAAGAAACCAAGCGCTCCTTCGACATCGGCTCCTTCCCGGACTTCGCCTGGACCGGCTATGCCAGCCTCGCCGGCTCCACCTTTGACCAGCGCCCCAAAACCCAGGACCGCTACACCCTGGAGTTTGTCGACAACCTCACCTACATCCGCGGCAAGCACATCTTCAAATTCGGCACCAAGATTCGCCACTACTCCTGGCTCGGCACCGACAGCAAGAACTACATGGGCCAGTGGACCTTCAACGGCCAGAACACCGTTAACCCCGCCAGCCCTACCCGCACCGGCGACTCCTTCGCTGATTGGGCCCTTGGCCTGCCGCAGAACGGCGGCCGCGGCTATCCTTCGGACACCTTCGGCGGCAACTACACCGGCTATCACTTCTACGCGCAGGACGATGTCAAAGTCACCAACCGCCTCACCTTGAACATCGGCATCCGCTACGAATACACGCCTTTCACCACCGCCTATCGCGGACAGACCGGCACCTTCGATGGCACGCAAGCCCGTCCCATCATCGTCGCCAGCAAAACCAAAGAAGTCGACCTCGGCGCGCAGCCCGGAGCTCCCCGCGCCTACAGCTTCCTCGGCAGTCTGATTCAGACCTCCAGCGAAGCCGGCCTCCCGTACTCCATCACCTATCCCGACAAAACCCAATTCGCCCCGCGCTTCGGCTTCGCCTGGCGTCCCTTCCGCGAAGCCACCGTCATTCGGGGCGGCTATGGCATCTTCTACGAAGGCGAATACACGGATGGCCGCGTCAATCTTTTCATGCCGCCCTTCCTGCTCTCCGATAGCGCCGTGAACGAACAAGCCGTCGTCCCCAACCGCACGCTCGCCGACTTCTTCCTCGGCGCGCCCCTCGGCTCCCCCAACTCCACCATCGGCCTCACGCCCACCTTCACCCGCCTCAAAATGGGCAACGACCAGCATTGGAACTTCGGCGTCCAACAGCAAATCGGCAAAGGCATGATGTTCGACCTCGAGTACGTCGGCAACAAAGGCTCGAACATCCAAGGCAACGACGCCTTCAATATTCCTGACGCCGGCGCCGGCTCCATCCAGGCTCGCCGCCCCTATCCCCGCTTCGCCAGCTTCGGCTACATCTCGAGCTCCACCTCCACCACCTACCACGCCATGCAGGCCAAGTTTGAAAAGCGCCTCTCGCACGGCCTCTGGTTCCTCAGCTCCTACACTTTTGCCAAGAGCCTCTGGAAGACGAACTCCCCCACCGGCGGCGGGCGCTATGTCTTTGAGAGCGGACCCTCCGAATACCAAGTGCCGCACACGGTCTCCAACAGCTTCAGCTACGCGCTGCCTTTCGGCAAAGGTCAGGCCTTCGCCTCGGGCGTCAACCGCGCCACGGATGCTCTCATCGGCGGCTGGCAGATGCAAGGCATCCTGATCTTCCGCAGCGGCGTACCCTTCACCGTCACCATGGGCCGCGACGTCGCCAACACCGGCGTCGGCAGTCAGCGTCCCAATCGCCTGGCCTCCGGTAAAGCTGCCGAGCCCACCCTGAATCAGTGGTTCGACCCCACCGCCTTCGCCGCCGCGCCCAACTTCGTCTATGGCAACTCCGGCCTCCGCGTTCTCTCGCCGGACATCGTGCGCACCGTCGACTTCTCGATCTTCAAGCAGTTCACCATCCGCGAAAACTCGCGGCTCCAGTTCCGTTGGGAAGTCTTCAACCTGCCCAACACGCCGAGCTTCGCCGCGCCCAACGCCGTGCTCGATACGGCCACCGTCGGCCGCGTCACCGCCACTTCCACCGCCCCGCGGCAAATGCAGGTCGCCCTCAAGTACACCTTTTAAACCGTCATGAAGCAGTTACTCCTTCTCACGCTCTGTCTCACCGCCGCCGCGCAGGACGTCGTCACGATACGCGTCGATGCCAACGCCCGCGCCGGCGCTTTGCGCCCCATCTGGTCCTTCTTCGGCTATGACGAGCCGAACTACACCTACATGAAGGACGGCCGCAAACTCCTCACCGAACTGGCGGACCTCAGCCCGGTCACCGTCCACGTCCGTGCCCACAACTTACTCACCAGCGGCGACGGCGAAGCCGCGCTCAAATGGGGCTCCACCAACGCCTACACCGAAGACGCCAACGGCAACCCCAAATACGACTGGACCATCGTCGACCGCATCTTCGACACCTACATCGAACGCAAGATGAAGCCCCTCGTCGAGGTCGGCTTCATGCCCGAAGCTCTCTCCTCCAAGCCCGAACCCTACCGCCACTTCTGGGATCCCGCTCAGCCCTACAAGAACATCTTCACCGGCTGGGCCCAACCGCCCAAAGACCACAAAAGATGGGCTGAACTCGTCTTCCAATGGGTCAAGCACTGCATCGCCCGCTATGGCCAGGCCGAAGTCGCCTCCTGGTATTGGGAAGTCTGGAACGAGCCCAACATCGGCTACTGGCAGTCCACGCCCGAGGAATATCACAAGCTCTACGACTTCACCGTCGACGCCATCAAACGCGCCCTACCCGCCATCCGCGTCGGCGGACCCACCTCCACCGGACCCGGCGGCGCCCAAGCGGCCAAGTTCCTTCGCGACTTCCTCGAACACGCCGCTCGCGGCAAGAACTACGCCACCGGCAAAGTCGGCGCGCCTCTCGATTTCATTGGTTTCCACGCCAAGGGCCGCCCCAAAGTCGTCGACGGTCACGTTCAGATGGGCAGCGAGTTCCAACTGCGCGACATCGACAAAGGCTTCGAAATTGTCGCGTCCTTCCCCGAGTTCAAGAAGCTTCCCATCATCATCGGCGAATCTGACCCCGAAGGCTGCGCCGCCTGCTCCGTCCGTTACAACCCGCAAAACAACTATCGCAACGGCACCATGTACTCCAGCTACACCGCCGCCACCTTCGCTCGCAAACGCGAACTCGCCGCCAAGCACGGCGTCAACTTCGAAGGCGCTCTCACCTGGGCTTTCGAGTTCGAAAACCAACCTTACTTCGACGGCTTCCGCGACCTCGCCACCAACGGCCTCGATAAGCCCGTCCTGAACGTCTTCCGCATGTTTGGCCTCATGCACGGTGAACAGCTCAAGGCCACCACCACCGGCGCCCTCGCCTTGGCCGACATGGTCGCTTCCGGTGTCAAAGCCAAAGCCGATATCAACTCGGTTGCCTCGCGCACCGAACGCACCGTTTCTGCCCTCGTCTGGAATTATCACGACGACGACGTCGCGACGCCCCCCACGCCCGTCGCTCTGCAAATTGCCGGTCTCCCCGCCACGGCCAGCCGCGTCCTCGTGCGCCATTATCGTGTCGACGGCCAGCACTCAAACTCGTACACTGCCTGGAAAGCCATGGGCTCGCCGCAACAACCCACCCCGGAGCAATACGCCGCGCTCGAAGCCGCTGGCCAACTTGAGCTCCTCACCTCGCCCCAGTACGTCACGCCCAAGCAAGGCGCGCTCGACCTCCACTTCGCCCTCCCGCGGCAAGGCGTCTCCCTCGTGCAGGTCACTTGGTAGGCCGCTGGACCATCGCCTGGCTTCTCGGCGCCGCCATTGCCGTCAGTTACCTGGACCGGCAAACGCTGCCCGTCGCCATCGCGGCCATTCAGCGCGAAATCCCCGTCTCGAACACCCAGTTCTCGCAACTGCAAGCGGCCTTCCTGATCGCCTACGCCGTCATGTACGCCGCCGGTGGCAAGCTGATCGATACCATCGGCACTCGCACCGGCTTCGCCGTCATCATGATCGCCTGGTCGCTGGCCTGCGCCGCTCACGGACTCGCCACCGCCTTCATCGGACTCGCCATCTGCCGTTTCCTGCTCGGCATGGGTGAAGGCGGTGGCTTCCCCGCCGCCACCAAAGCCATCTCCGAATGGTTCCCGCCCGGCGAACGCTCCACCGCCATGGGCATGATCAACAGCGGCACCGCCGTCGGCGCCGTCATCGCTCCGCCCGCCATCGCCCTGGTGATCGGCGCTTATGGCTGGCGCTGGGTCTTCTTCCTCACTGGCTTGGTCGGTCTCGTCTGGGCCGCTGTCTGGTTGCGCCTCTACGCAACTCCGCTGCAAGAGAAAAGCGACTCGCCCACCGTCCCCTGGCTCCAACTCTTCCGCTTCCGCGAAGTCTGGGGACTCGTCACCGCCAAATTCCTCTCGGATGCCGCCTGGTACTTCTATCTCTTCTGGCTCCCCAAATATCTCTACGACGTCCGCGGTTTCGACACCAAACAAGTCGGCGCCTTCGGCTGGATCCCCTATGCCGCCGCCGGCCTCGGCAGCCTCCTCGGCGGCTGGTTCTCCAGCCACCTCCTCCAGCGCGGCCTGCCCGTCGACCGGGCCCGCAAGCTCGCCATGGGCGCCAGTGTCGCCTTCATGCCGTGGATCATCCTCATGCCTCAATCCCCCGTGGAAATGGCCCTTTTCCTGTTTAGTCTGGCCTTCTGCGGTCAGCAATCCTGGTCCACCCTCGTCATGACCCTGCCCACCGATCTGTTTCCCCGCGAAACCGTCGGCGCTGTCGCCGGCCTGGTCGGCTTCGGCGGCGCCATGGGCGGGGTCGTCTTCGGACTCGTCGTCGGCTGGCTCCTCGACCACGGCTCCGGCTACGGCCCCGTCTTCGCCCTCGTCTCCGTCATGCACCTCCTTGCCTTCGGCATCATTCTCCTCGCGGTGCAGAAAATCTCCCCACTTCCCATCCCCGAAAAACTCCGATAGTTTTTGTCGCATATCTCTCGACAGGAGACGTGTGCCTGTTGTACCCTCAAGTTTCACCTGCAAGTCAGTTGCGGTGATTGCCCCTAATCGAAGTCCACCATCGCCCGGCCAGTTTGTCCCGAGGAGTAGTACCCATGCGTGTCAGAATCCGTATTAATACCAGTTCGCGCCCCAAGCGCTCCCCCAGTGTTGAGGCCCCTTCGCGCAAGTGGTTTGCCATGGGAACCCTGGCCACTTATGCCATGGCCGGTTCCAGTGTGGTTTTACAAGCCGCTACGCCCGTTCCTCCGGCCCCCGCGCCCAGCCAGCAGGTGAACACCGTTGGCAAGTTTGCCATCCCCGCCGGCCCCCTGGCCGACGTCATCCCCGCCTTTGAAAAAGCCTCCGGCCTCAAAATCACCATCGCCAATGAAGGAATTAAAGGAGTTACCTCGCCCGGCGTCACCGGACTCCTCTCGCCTTCTCAAGCCCTCGAAAAGATGCTCGAAGGCACCGGCGTCAGCGCTCGTGTTTCTGGTTTGCAAGTCACCCTCGACTTAAGCCATAGCGGCTCGAGCGTCGACGTCGTCGATCGCGCTCCCGTCTCATCGCCCCGCTACACCGAGCCCCTGCGCAACATCCCGCAGACCATCACCATCATCCCCAAGGAAATCATCTCTCAGCAGGGCGCCACCAGCCTCACCGACGTCCTCCGCAATGTCCCCGGCCTCACCATCACCGCCGGTGAAGGCGGCGTTCCCGGCGGCGATAACCTCACCCTCCGCGGCAACAGCGCCCGCAACGACATCTTCGTCGACGGCGTCCGCGATCTCAGCCCCCAGTCGCGCGACCCCTTCAACCTCGAGCAGGTTGAAGTCAGCAAAGGCCCCACCTCCACCGTCTCCGGCCGCGGTTCCGCCGGCGGCACCATCAACCTGATGAGCAAAGGCCCCTCGCTCGGCCGCATCATCGGCGGCTCGGTCGCCTTGGGCAATGCCGACACCAAGCGCGCCACCATTGACCTGAACGCCCCGCTCCAACGCCTCGGCATGGGCGAACGTACCGCCTTCCGTCTCAATGGCATGGTCCACGACGCCGGCGTCGCCGGCCGCGACGTCGTCAACAATGGCCGCTGGGGCCTCGCCCCCTCGCTCGCCTTCGGTCTCGGCACTCCCACCCGCATCACCCTCGGCTACTACAAGCTCCGTCAGGACAACATCACCGACTACGGCATCCCCTGGGTCCCCGCCACCAACAACGCCCTCGCCGCCTATCGCGACCAGCCCGCGCCTGTCCCGCGCAATACCTTTTACGGCTTCGCCAATCGCGACCGCGAGTTCCTGAATCAGGACACCGCCACCGTCAGGTTCGAGCACGACTTCAGCGACGACCTCCGCCTCCAGTCCCAGCTCCGCTACGGCCGTGCGGGCCGCAACTCCGTCGCCTCGCCGCCTCGCTTCGCCGGCAACGACACCACCGCCATCAACCGCGAAATGCGCGCCTGGGTCGCCACCGACAAAATCTGGGACAACCAAACCGACCTCCGCGCCACCAACGTCAAAACCGGTTCCATCACCCACAACCTCATCACCGGCGCCGCCTTCACCAACGAAAACAACATACGCCGCACCCGCACCGCCGCCAACTCGCCCACCACGCTCCTCAATCCCAACCCCAACGACGTCTACCCTGGCACCTTCGTCGAAGGACTGTACACGGGTAACATCACCGGCAACACGCAAGCCGCCTGGATCTTCGATACCGCGAAGTTTGGCAAACACCTCGAAGCTACCGGCGGCGTCCGCTTCGAACGCTTCGACGTCAACGGTGTCAGCACCACGCCCGCGCCCGTCCAGCAAACCGTCAATTGGGCTTCGCTCCGCGGCGGCTTGATCTACAAGCCCACCGACAGCGGCAGCATTTACGCCTCCTACGGCTCGTCGATCAGCCCCTCCCTCGAAGGACTTTCTTACAACACCTCGAACACCGCCATCCCACCGGAGAAGACCTACACCGTAGAAACCGGCACCAAGTGGGAGGTCTTCCACAATCGCCTCCTGCTCAACGGCGCCATCTTCCAGGTCAAAAAGGACAACGCCCGCACCCCGGGCATTCTTCCCACGGATCCGCCCCAAGTCCTCGCTGGCCGCCAGGTCTCCCAAGGCCTCGAGCTTTCCGCCTCCGGCGCCATCACGCGCTCCATCCGCGTCCTCGCCTCTTACTCGCTGATCGATGCTCGCATTCGCAGCTCGAATACTCCCGCCGAAATCGGCCGCTTCTTCCAGAACACGCCGCGCAACTCCGCCAGCATCTGGACCACCTACACCGCCAAGCGCTTCACCTTGGGCCTGGGGCCACGCTTCATGGGCCGCCGTTTCGGCAACAACATCAACACCCGGAAGGTGAACGCCTACACCACCCTCGACGCGATGGTCTCTTACGAGCTCAATCGAAATGTCGGCTTCCGCTTCAACGTCTCGAACTTGAGCGACACCTACTACTTCGAGCGGCTCGGCGGCGGCCACCTCATCCCCGGCGCCTCGCGCTTCGCCCTGTTCACTACTAACTTCCGGTTCTAAAGATGCTGTTACACATCGCCAACGTTCTCACCCCGCAACGGGCCGCCGAAATGCGCGCGGCCCTCGAAGAGGCGGACTGGGTGGATGGCCGCGTCACGGCCGGCTACCAGTCCGCGCAAACCAAGCGCAACCTCCAAATGCCCGAGGACCATCCCCTCGCCCGCGAGCTCAGCGAAGAGATTGTCCTCTCGCTCGAACAGCACCCGCTCTTCATGGGCGCCGCCCTGCCGCAGCGCGTCTTCCCGCCGCTCTTCAATCGCTACGACGGCGGCCACGCCTTCGGCACCCACGTCGATAACGCCATTCGTCACGTCAAAGGCACTCCCCACCGTATCCGCACCGATCTCTCGGCCACCCTCTTCCTCACCCCTCCCGAAGACTACGATGGCGGCGAACTCATGGTCGAGGACACCTACGGCACCCACTCCGTCAAGCTGCCCGCCGGCGATCTTGTCCTCTACCCGGCCACCAGCCTCCATCACGTCGTCCCGGTCACCCGTGGCGCCCGCATCTCGTCCTTCTTCTGGATCCAGAGCATGATCCGCAGCGACGCCCAGCGCACCCTGCTCTTTGACCTGGACGTCGCCATCCAACGCCTGGCCGGCGACGCCCCGAACCACCCTTCCGCCGTCCAACTCACCGGCGTCTATCACAACCTCGTTCGTCTCTGGGCGGAGCTGTAACCGACCATGACCGCCGCCCGCCGCGCCTTCTGGATCCGCCAGACCATCCTCTGGCACTGGACCAGCTCCGCCGTCTGCCTGGGCGCCATGATCCTGTTCACCGTCACCGGCATCACCCTGAATCACGCCGCTGACATCCCCGCGGTCCCGGTGGTCACTCGTCAGCAAACCCCGCTCCCCCAACACCTCCACGCTGTTGTGGCCCAACTCCCTCCCGACGGCAAACACGCCGTTCCCGCGCCGCTCTCCGCCTGGCTCAATGACCGCATCCCCGATAGCGCCCGCGCCACCGAAGCCGAATGCTCCGCCGGCGAGCTCTATCTTTCGCTGCCGCGCCCCGGCGGCGACCGCTGGATCTCCATCAAGCGCGACACCCACCTCGTCGAATGGGAATCCACCGATCGCGGCTGGGTTTCCTACTTCAACGACCTCCACAAAGGCCGCCACACCGGCCCCGTCTGGCAAGTCTTCATCGACGTCATTGCCGTCGCCTTTCTCGTCTTCACCGCCACCGGCGTCGTTCTCCTCCAGATCCACGCCGCCAAACGACCCGCCACCTGGCCCGCCCTCGCCTTCGGCTTCGTGGCTCCCACTGCCCTGTTGATCTTCTTCTTACACCGATGACCAAGCACACCAAAATCCTCGCCGGCCTCCTCGCCTCGCCCCTCGCCGCCGCTGACCTCAGCCTCAGCGTCGAGATCCCGCGCCTCCAGGTCGCCGAGTATCACCGCCCCTACGTCGCCATCTGGATCGAAGGCCCCGGCCAGACCTTCTCCACCAACCTCGCCGTCTGGTACGACCAGCAAACCAACAAGAACGAAGCTGGTACCACCTGGCTCAAAGACCTTCGCGCCTGGTGGCGCAAATCCGGCCGCGACCTCAAAATGCCCGTCGACGGCATCTCCGGCGCCACCCGTCCCGCCGGCACCCATGCCCTCACCGTCAACGCCTCCAAGCTCTCCCAGCTCAAACCCGGCTCCTACGAACTGGTCGTCGAAGCCGCGCGCGAAGTCGGCGGCCGCGAACTTCTCCGCATTCCGTTCACTTGGCCTGCCACGGCCGCTCACTCCGGTAACGCTCAAGGACAGCACGAACTCGGTCGTGTGGTCCTCAACCTCAAACCCTAAGCAAGGATCACCTCATGAAAATCACCCGTTTCGCGCTTGCCGCGCTCACCTTCACGGCGCTCCCCCTCCTGGCGCACCGCCAATGGATGCTCCCGTCCTCCACGGTCCTCTCCGGAGCTGACCCCTGGGTCACCGTTGACGCCGCCGTCTCCAACGAACTCTTCTACTTCGACCACGTGCCCATGCGCCCCGTCGGCCTCACCATCATTCGTCCCGATGGCACCAAAGGCGAAGCCGAGAACCTGGCCACCGGCAAATACCGCAGCACTTTCGACGTGCACCTCACCCAG
Organism: Bryobacteraceae bacterium; assembly: GCA_044226365.1. Classification (GTDB taxonomy): domain Bacteria; phylum Acidobacteriota; class Terriglobia; order Bryobacterales; family Bryobacteraceae; genus JALHNI01. The sequence continues at coordinate 37,674 of JBGAHE010000036.1, read as the reverse complement.
CCCGGCACCTACAAAATCGCTAACGTCAGCACCACCGTCTTCGCCACCTGGGACGACAACGGCACCCCGAAGAACTGGCGCGGCACCGCCGAAGCCTTCGAACGCGAAGTCCCCAAGAACGCCAAAGACCTCAAGACCTCCCGCATGAGCAATCGCGTCGAGCTCTTTGTCACCTCCGGCAAGCCCACCACCAAGGCCCTTGAACTCACCGGCGTCGGTCTCGAACTCGCCCCCGACACTCACCCCAATGACCTCGTCGCCGGTGAAGCCGCCAAGTTCCGGCTCATGCTCGATGGCAAACCCGCCGCCAATCTCGAAGTCACTGTCATCCCCGGCGGCATTCGCTATCGCAACCAGCTCCACGAACAGAAAGTCACCACTGACGCTGAAGGCCGCTTCTCGATCACCGCGAAAGAACCCGGCATGTACTGGATCAATGCCACTTCCGGCGCCGCCCCTCGCGGCCCCGGCGGTCCCAGCGCCGGCGGACCCCGTCCCCCCGGCGGCCCAGGCGGTCCCGGTGGCTCCGGCGGCGGCATGGGTCGCATGCCCGCCGGCAATCGCGCCAACTACGTCGCCACCGTCGAATTCCTTCCCCAGTAGATTTCTTCCGGGCCGGTCCCTCGCGGACCGGCCCCTTTTTTCATGCTCGAACCCCTCGTCCTCGTGCCTCCCGCCCCCGGCGTCGTCCCTTGGCGCGCTCCCCATCCTGACGCCCGCCGCCACTCACTCCAAGGCGAAACCATGGGCACCACCTGGCAAGCCCAATGGTTCGATACCCAACCCGCTTCTCGCTTCGCCGACCCGCTCGATCAAACCCTCGACACCGTTGTCCGCCAGATGAGCCACTGGCTCCCGGACTCTCACCTCAGCCGTCTCCGCGCCGCCCCCGCCGGTCAACCCACCGACCTCCCGCCCGAGTTCGCCCATGTCCTCGCCGCCGCTCTCCGCATCGCCCACGAAACCGATGGCGCCTATAGCCCCACCGTCGGTCCGCTCGTCGCCGCCTGGGGCTTCGGACCCAGCCCCTCAACCCATCCCCCCACCGACCTCCACCACCTCCGCGAACGCTGCGACTTCCGCCGCCTCACCCTCCAAGGCCATCGCGCCACTCACTCCGGCGACCTCGCTCTCGACCTCTCCGCCATCGCCAAAGGTTTCGCCGTCGATCAACTCGCCCGCGTCTTCGATCACGCTGGCGTCGCCAACTACCTTGTCGAAATCGGCGGCGAACTCCGCGCCGGCGGTCTCAAAGCCAACGGCCAGCCCTGGTGGATCGAACTTGAGCCTCCCATTGCCGATGCGCCCTTCCCCCCTCTTCGCCTCGCCCTCTCCGGCTGGGCCGTCGCCACCTCCGGCGACTACCGCCAACGCCGCTCCCACGCCGCCCACACCTGGTCCCACACCCTCGACCCCCGCACCGGTCGCCCCGTCGCCAACGGCATTGTCTCCGTTACCGTCATCCACCGCGACTGCCTGGAGGCCGACGCTTACTCCACCGCCCTCATGGTCCTCGGACCCCAAGCCGGCCTCGACTTCGCCGATCGCCACCGCCTCGCCGCCCTCATGATCGAGCGCCGCCCCACCGAACTCGTCCTCCACGCCTCCCAAGCCCTTCGGGCCATGCTCTAGTTCGGCGACGGCCCAAAGAAACTCGCGTCCACCTCCGCCTTCCCCGGCCTCTCCGATTCCAGCGCGATCTTGTCGCCGTAAAGCTCCTGCTGCTTCCGCATCAACGCCTTCAGCTCCGCCACCCGCGCCCCCTGGTCCGGCTTCGCCGACAAATCGGTCACCTCAAACGGATCCGCCTCCAGATCGAACAACTGCACCCGGTTCACCTTCGGATAGACGATCAGCTTCCACCGCCCCTGCCGCACCGCCCGCTGCACATCCCGATACCCCAGAAAGATCGTGTCCCGCCCTTCGTATTTCTTCCCCAGCAACAACGGCGCCAGGCTCCGCCCCTCAATCCCCGTCGGCCCCGGCGTCCCCGTCAACTCGCACAACGTCGGATAAATATCGAACAGATACGCGAAATCGTTCACCCGCCGATTCTTCGCAATCCCCGGACCCGCCACCAAGAGCCCCGCCCGCATGCTGTGCTCATACAGATTCTGCTTTCCCATCAGCCCATGGCTCCCCATCGCCAACCCCTGGTCCGACGTAAACACGAAGTACGTATTGTTGAACTCGCCCGCGTCCTTTACCGCCTGCACAATCCGCCCGATCTGCTCATCCATCTGCGTGATCACCGCATAGTAGTCGCGCAACTCCTGCTGCACCCGCTCCGGCGTCCGCGGCCACGGGGCCAGCGCCTCATCGCGAATCTTCAGCTCCCCGTTATCGAACGGATGCAGCGGCAGATAGTTCTTCGGCAACGGAATCTTCTCCGCGTCATAGCGCGCCAGATACGCCTTCGCCGCTACACGCGGATCATGCGGCGCCGCGCCCGCCAGATACATCAGAAACGGCCGGTTCTTCTTCTGCTTCCAACCCGTCAGAAAGCGGATCGCGCAATCGGCCATCTGCTTCCCCGGTTCGCCCGCCATCCGATCCGTCTGATCATCCGGCAGCGGCACATCGCGAAACTCATAGTAGGACTGTGCATCGTTGTCGACGTTCCCCCGCTTCGAAAACGCGTACGTCGCATAGCCCCCGAGCTTGAACGTCTCCGCCAGATTCGGCTGCGCGATCTTCTCGCGCGTCACGCGAAACCACGAGTTCCCCCGCTGAATCATCATCCGGCTCGGCAAACACACCGCCGCCGAATGCCCGCCCATGCAGTACGCGTTCATCAGCGTCGTCCCCGATCGCACCAACGCATCCAGATTCGGCGTCACGATGTGCGGATTCCCCAGCGCCCGAATCGTATCCTGCCGTTGATCGTCGGTCAGAATAAAGACGACATTCGCCTTGCGGCTTTGCGCACCGGCGATTCCGGCTCCTAGGAGTGCGGAGAACGTCCGCCGGCTGTGGGTTCGCATGCCGCCAGCTTATCGCCAACCAGGGGACGGCACCACCGCCTTAACGACTCGCGAATCTCGTCCGGCTGCCAAGGCTTCGCCACAAAGTCGTCCATGCCGCTCTCCATGCACCGCCGCCGCTCTTCGTCCAGCACGCTCGCCGTCATCGCCACCACCGGCGTCCACCGCTCACCCCGCTCCCGCTCCCGCAACGCTGCCGTCGCCGCGTAACCGTCCATCTCCGGCATCAGACAATCCATAAAAATCAGGTCGAACGTCTCGGTCGCACATCGCTCCAGCGCCTCACGGCCGTTCCCGGCCAACTCCACCGCGCACCCGAACCGCTTCAAAGTATGCGCCGCCAACTTCCGGTTCACCGCATTGTCTTCCACCACCAGCACCCTCGGCGAGCGCGCCCAGTTCATCGCCTCCGCCCGGCGCTCCTCCACCTCGGCCGTGGGCAACGGCGGAGCTGCCGCCACTGGCAACACCAGCCGGAACCAGAACGACGATCCCCGGCCTGGCTCGCTATGCACCCCGATCTCGCCGCCCATCGCCTCCACCAGCACCTTCGAGATCGCCAGGCCCAACCCCGTCCCCCCGAATCGCCGCGTCGTCGAAGCATCCGCCTGCCGGAATCGCTCAAACACCACCTGCTGCAGATTCGCCGGAATGCCGACGCCCGTATCGGTCACCGCGGCCACCAACTCCACCCGCCCGTTCTCCTGCTCCGCGCTCTGCCAGGAAATCGTCACCTGCCCGCGCTCCGTAAACTTGATCGCGTTCCCCAACAGATTCACCAGCACCTGACGCACCCGCCCGGCATCGCCCAACACCCATGGCGGCTCCGAGTCCGGATCCAGTTGCATGCTCAAACCCTTTTGCGCGGCCAACGGCAACAGCACGTCCAGGACACTCTGCGTCAACACCAGTGGATGAAACGGCGCCTGCTCCAGCATCAGCGCGCCCGAGTTGATCTTCGAGTAGTCGAGCACGTCGTTGATGATCGACAGCAGCGATCCCGCCGACGCCCGGATCGACTCGCCAAACTCCCGCTGATCCCGATCCAGCGACGTCTCCAGCAGCAGGTTCGTCATCCCGATCACGCCGTTCATCGGCGTCCGGATCTCGTGGCTCATCGTCGCCAGAAACTCGCTCTTCGCCGCATCCGCCCGCTCGGCCTCGCGCAGGGCCTTCTCCGCCTGCTGCCGCGCCGCGCGCACCCTCCGCCCCTGCCACGTGATCAGCACCACCACCAGCGCCGTCAACCCGATTCCCAACTGCAACGATTGCTGCCGCCGCTCCGCCTCGCTCAGCTTCAGCATCCAGTCGGTGCTACCCAGACCCACCGCATACGGAGCCGAAATCCGTCCCAGCGTCCCGTCCATCGCCATCCGGTCGATCTCCCGCCGGATCGCCTTGGCATGCGGCTCCATCCCCGGCGCCGCCCCCGTCGCAATCTCCAGGCTCGTGTTCGGTAGAAACGTCACCGCAAACGATGCGCCGCTGCAGGCATCGCTCCGCGTCAACGCGTTCTGCACCAGCGACCGCTGATCGATCAGGAAGTACCCGATCTCCCCCACGCATAACGCATCGAACAGCCGGTCGCGGTCCTCATACTTCCGCAGCGGCGCCGATGGCTTCACCTGCCCCACCATGTACAACGACACCGGCGAATTGATCGACCCCACCACTTCGTTCGGCTTCAGCCCCTTGCCCGCCAGCGACACCAGCCCGTAGTGATTCTCGCTCCACGCTTGCGTCAGGAAGAAGTGCGCGCGCCGTTCCGGCGTCACCGACATGTTGCCCCACAAGTCCAACTGCCCGCTCGGCAGCAACTGCTCCGGGCCTTCCCGCGGACTCACCCACTGCAAGCGGATCCCCAACCGCCGCGCCGCCTCGTTCACCACCTCCGGACCCAGCCCGCCCACGCGACCGTCCGGATACACAATCTCAAACGGCGGCCCATGCCACACGCCGATCTTCAGCGCTCTCTGCGGCGGACGGTAGGGTGCCCAGTCTCTCCACCCCACCATCGCCGTTAGCCCCGCCAGTGCGCCGAGGCCGAACGCGATTAGCCGCTTCGGTCGTAGTCTCATGCTCGCCCAGGGCCTCGCACTTCCCAATCGGCCCTATCTTCGTATCGGTCGCTTCCTTACGTTCGTGAGCACCGCAAGAATCGGACGGTTTTCTTCCCCTCTTCCCGCTACACTCGCCTCTGTCCATGCTTCACCTCGACTGGTCCTCCGCCTCCGCCGATCTCGACGCCTATGGCTGCGCGCTCCTCCCCCAACTCCTCACCCCCAGCCAATGCCACCACCTCGCCGGCCTCTACCCGCAATCCGCACTCTTCCGCTCCCGCGTCGTCATGGCCCGCCATGGCTTCGGCCGCGGCGAGTACGGCTATTTCTCTTACCCCCTACCGCCCCTCGTCGCACAATTGCGCCACGACCTTTACCCGCCCCTCGCCGCCCTCGCCAACCGCTGGAACGAACGCCTGGCCCTCGCCACGCGCTACCCCGCTCAACACGCTGACTTCCTCGCCCGCTGCCACGCCGCCGGACAATCCCGCCCCACCCCGCTCCTGCTCCGCTATGGCCCCGGCGACTACAACTGCCTCCATCAGGACCTCTACGGCGAACACGTCTTCCCCCTGCAAATCGCCGTCCTGCTCTCCCAACCCCACCAGGACTTCACCGGCGGCGAGTTCGTCCTCACCGAACAGCGCCCCCGCCTGCAATCCCGCGCCGAAGTCGTGCCCCTCACCCAGGGCGACGCTGTCGTCTTCGCCGTCCACCACCGTCCGGTTACTGGCGCTAAAGGCACCTATCGTGTCCAACTGCGTCACGGCGTCAGCCGCCTCCGCTCTGGTTCCCGCTACACCTTAGGTCTGATTTTTCACGACGCGCTATAAAGCGCCAGCAGCAGCAACACGCTACCCGTCCGTACCCAGGCGCGCGTCGAAGAATTATTGGGAATGGCCGACGCTTCGTCCCACAACTGCCCTTCCGCTTGCGGACGGAAGCCCCGTCGCAGATTGTTCAGTTTCGCGATAAATCCGCTGCATCGATCAGCATCGCTAAACAAACATAGACCACCGGGCAGTACAGCAGGAACTTCACAGCAAGAGTGTCGTCCAGCACAATTTCCAGATCATACCACCGGATGAAATTCTTTCAAGAATTCCAAATCCGGTCCGCGGATCGCTTCGTAGACCCAGGAGAACGGCGGCCCATTCACCGCCGGCAATCTTAGGAGAGTTCCCATGAAACTACGTAACTGGACGTGTGTCTGCGCGTCCCTGCTCACCCTGGCGGCTTCTGCTCACGCGGAACGCATCTATGCGATCGACTCCCGCGCCGTCCTCGTCAGCTTTGACTCCGAGAAGCCCGGCGCCGTTCTGTCCATGAACACCGTCAAAGGCCTCCGCCCCGGCGAAAGCATCGTCGGCATCGACTTCCGCCCCGCCAACAAAAAGCTCTACGCCCTCAGCAGCACCCTCCGCCTCTACATCCTCGATCCCGGTAGCGGCAACGCCACGCCCGTCGGCGGCGGACCCATCACCTCCAACCTCACCGGCACCCGCTTTGGCTTCAACTTCAACCCCACCGTCGACCGTATCCGCCTCGTCACCAACACCGGCCAGAACCTGCGCGCGCATCCCGACACCGCCGCCCTCGTTCAGCCCGACGGCCAGTTGAACTACGCCGATGGCGGTGCCCCCAACGTCGTCGCCGCCGCTTACACGAACTCCGTCGCCGGCGCCACCACCACCACGCTCTACAACTTCGACCTCGCCCGCCGGGCTCTGGTCATCCAGTCCCCGCCCAACGACGGCACCCTCAGCATCTATCAGGTGATCAAGGGCGACTTCTCTGACGTCACCGGCTTCGACATTTCGCCTGCCACCAACAAGGGCTTCCTCGCCACCCGCGAGAACGGCGTCGCTCGCGTCCAGCTCTACGAAGTCGACTTCACCCGCAACCAGGTCGTCCTCACCGGCACCATCGGCACCCTCGACCAGATCACCGCCCTCGCCGTCGAACCCGCCGGCATCCCCTCGCTCTTCACCAACCTCGGCGGCCTGCCCGCCATCACCGCCGTCGTCGACCAGTTCCTCGCCAACGTCGTCGGCGATAACCGCATCAACAAGTTCTTCACGCAAACCGTCGCCAACCCCGACCGCGTCGCTTCCCTCCGTCAGAACCTGATTGATCAGGTCTGCGCCGGCGCCGGTGGCCCCTGCACCTATAAGGGCAAGGACATGAAGTCCGCCCACCGCAACATGATGATCACCGACGCCGAGTTCGATGCCCTCGTCGATGACCTCATCAAAGCCCTCGACAAGTTCAGTGTTCCGCTCCCTGAGAAAGCTGCCCTGCTCGGCGTGCTGGCCCCCATGCGGGCCGACATCGTCGAGAAAAAACAGATGCAGATTCTTGCCGGCCAGTAAGCTTCATCCTGATTGCGTCCGGCGTCCCGCCCGGCTTCCGAACGGCCGGGCGGGTCTTTTTACTTCTTGAAGGCCTGCTGCTTCACGATCCCCGCCCCCTGCTTTACGCTGACCCACTGCCCCGTCCCCACTTCGCCGTAATCCTTGCTCGTCCCGTCCGGCCATCGGATCGCCACGCGCGCGCGCTCCGCCTTCCCCACGCCAAAGTGCACGCGAAAATCTCCGTGCGAAATGTGGAAGCCCCCGCTGCGCACCTCATCGATCAACGCCCGCCCATTCGCCGTCACCGTCACGCGCGCCCCCACCGCATCGCGACCGTTCGCCAACTTCGCCTCCACCAGCAGCGACCCTCCCGTCGGCGCCATGTTCTTCCACAATGACGGCCGCTCATGCATGTTCACGATCACCACCTCCAGCGTTCCGTCATTGTCCAGATCCGCCGTCGCCAGCCCCCGCGATGCATGCCGCTCCCGCACCGCCGGCCCCGCCTGTCCCGACAAATCAAAGAACTCCCCGTCGCCCCGATTCCAATACAGCACGCGCTCCTGCGCAAACTGCTCGCGAATCCCCGCCGCCTCCACCTCCGGATACACATGACCATTCACATGCAGAATGTCTTTCCACCCGTCCTGATCCACATCCAGAAATGCCGCGCCCCAACCCAGAAATTTCGTATGAATCCCCAGCCCCGCCCGCACCGTCACATCCGCGAACGACATCTCGCCTAAGTTCCGGTACAACGTCGGTGTATCGTCCGAAAAATTCGTCTTGAAAATATCGAGCTTGCCGTCGCCGTCATAATCGCCAGCCGCGGCGCCCATCCCCGCCTGCTCGCGCCCGTCTTCATTCAACGCCGCACCCGAGATCACCCCTTCTTCCGCAAACGTCCCGTTCTTCTGGTTATGAAACAGCAAACTCGCCGTGGAATCGCACGCCACATAGATGTCCGGCCAACCGTCGTTGTCATAGTCGCCCGTCAACACCGTAAAGCCGTAGTAGCTCTTCGCCGTCGCCACGCCCGCCGCCTTGCTGACGTCGGTGAACTTGCCTCCGTCATTCCGCAGCAGCGACATACTCTCGCCTGGCAACCCGCGCGGCCCGCACGCCACCGGCAGCCCCTTCCACATGCACTGGCTCTTCGCCCCCGGCTTCGGCGTCGTCGCCGGATTGAAGTCCAGATAATGCGCCAGAAACAAGTCCAGATCGCCATCGCGATCGTAATCGACCAACGCGCATCCCGTCGTCCATCGCGACTTGCCTTGTGGCAGCTTTGCCGATTGATCGCTGAACGTCCCGTCGCCCTCATTGCGCAACAAAACATTCGGTCCCCAGTTCGCGATCACCAGATCCACGCGCCCGTCGTTATCGAAGTCGCCCGCGCACGCCCCCTGCCCGAATCGCGACCCTGGTATCTGCGCCTTCTCCGTCACCTCGGCAAACTTCAACCCGCCCAGATTCCGGTACAAATGATGCTTCGCCCCGCGCGGGGCTCCCTGCGCATCGATCGTCCCCGCATTCACCAGAAAAATGTCCACGAACCCGTCGCCGTCATAGTCGAACAGCGCCAGGCCATTGCCCGTCGTCTCCACGATGTAGCTGTTGTGCTTCGTATCCCCGGAAACATTCGTCGCCGTGAGCCTCGCCTGCTCCGCCACGTCGCGATAGTCCACCGTCGGCGCCACCTTACCCTTCGGCAGCGGCCGCGCCGGCTGCGCCGTCCGCCCACTCGTCGCCGACCCCGTCATGCCCCCCTGCGGCCACAACGCCATCGCCGCCACCATCAAACCAATCACTGCCAGAAAAGGGCGCATTCGCTCACCAGTCTAACTGCTGAGAATGCCCTGAACCACCTTCCCGTGCACATCCGTCAATCGCCGCCGGATGCCGTTGTGATAGTAAGTCAGCTTCTCGTGATCGAGCCCCAGTAAGTGCAGCGCCGTCGCATGGAAGTCATACACCGTCACCGGATTCTCGCCCGGCTGATAACCCACCTCATCCGAACTTCCGTACGCCATCCCCGGCTTCACTCCCGCCCCCGCCAGCCAGCACGTAAACACATTCGGATGATGATCGCGCCCCTTCTTTCCCGCGCCCTGCGCCACCGGCGTCCGCCCGAACTCCGTTACGCCCATCACCAGCGTGTCCTTCAATAAGCCCCGCGCCGCCAGGTCCTTCAACAACGCCGCCACCGGCTGATCGTACTCGCGCGCCATGCTCCCGTGATTGCCGATCAAGTCCCCGTGCGCATCCCAATCCTTGCCCGACGCTCCGTGATACACCTGCACGAACCGCACGCCCCGCTCAATCAAACGCCGCGCCAGCACGCACCGCCGCGCCATCATCCCCGTATCCTTACCGTCGAAGCCGTACATCTTCTTGGTCGCTTCGCTCTCGCCTTCCAGATTCACCGCGTCGGGCACGCTCAACTGCATCTGCGCTGCTAATTCATAGCTCCGCACCCGCGCCTCCCAATCGCTGTCCCCCGCCTGCTGCTCCGCAAATCGCCGATTCGTCGTTTGCAGCCAGGCCCGCGCCCCTGCCTGCTCGCTCGGGCTCGACAAGTCCGGCACCGGATCGCCCGCCCCCTTGAACGCCGTCCCTTGCACTGTCGCCGGTAAAAAGCCATTCGACCACTGCAGCGTCCCGCCCCACGGATAATTCCGATGATCCGGCAACACCACAAACGCCGGCAGGTTCTCGTTCTCCGTCCCCAACCCGTACGTCACCCACGCCCCCATCGCCGGATAGCCCGTCAGAATGAACCCCGTGTTCATCTGCGCCACCGCCGGCATATGGTTCGCGCTCTTCGCCACCATCGACCGGATCACCGTCAACTGATCCGCACACCCCGCCAGATGCGGCAGCAAATCGCTCACCCACAGGCCGCTCTGCCCCCGCTGCGCGAACTTCCACGGACTTGCATACAACGGCCCCGCCTGCCCAAAGAACGTCGGCATGTCGAACGACTTGCCATCCCGTTTGTCGAGCTCCGGCTTGTAGTCGAACGTGTCCATGTGGCTCATCCCGCCCACACAAAACACCTGCAGCACCCGCTTCGCCTTCGGCGCGAAGTGCGGCGCCGCGGCCTCCAGTGACGACGCCGCCATCATCCCGAACCCGCACCCGGCCTCGAGCAGCATCTGCCGCCTCGACTTACGGGAGCTGCACAAATTCGCTTGCATTAAACAACCCCCAGCACAAAGCTTCTAACCCTTCATCCCTCACCAGCGACATGGCCTCGAACCGCTCATCCTTCGACGGCTCCCGCCCCAACGCCAACGCATAAGCCCTCGCCACGCGCGCCTCTACCGTATCCTCCTCCCGCCGCAACCGGTCCGCAAAGGCCTTACTCAACCGCGTCACCAACGGATTGTTCATCAGGCTCAACGCCTGCAGCGGCGTTACTGTCCGCGCCCGTCGCGGCGTCTTCACCGAAGGCACCGGACAATCCAGCGCCTCGAGCATCGGGTCACCGCCCGTATTCACATTCATCCGGTACACGCTCCGCCGTTGCAACTCGCTCTCATCGCTATCGCGCGGCTCATACTTCACATAACTCCCGCCCGGATTGGTCACCGCAAACGGACGAAAGCTCGGCCCACCCACCTGCGGGTTCAGCTTGCCGCTCACCGCCAACATCGCGTCCCGCACCGCTTCGCCTTCTAACCTTCGCGGCGCATACCGCCACAACAGCCGATTGTCCGCATCCTTCGCCGCCGCCTCTTTGCGATACGTCGACGCCTGCCGATACGTCGCCGACAGCACAATCGAACGCTGCAGCGCCTTCAATCGCCAACCGTTCGTGATCAACTCGCCCGCTAGTCGATCCAGCAAATCCTCATGCGACGGCGCTCCGCCGTTCGCCCCGAAGTCGTTCGGATTCTCCACCACCCCGATGCCGAAATGCTGCGCCCACACCCGATTCACGATCACCCGCGCCAGCAGCGCGTTGTCCTCGCGCCCGATCCATTCCGCCAGCGCCCGCCGGTCCTTCAACTCCGGCCCGTTCAAACAGGACAACCCGCCCGGTGTCACCACCTCCGCCTTCTGATTCACATCGCCCCGATTCAACCGATGCGTCACCCCCGGCTCCCGCGGCGCCGCGGCAAACGCTTTCTCCGGCGGCGGAATCTTGGCCATCAACTTTCGCAGACGAGCCGGCTCCTCGAGCATCGCCCCCAGCTTAGCCAAGTCCGGCAGACGGCTCGGCGCCCCTTCGCGATACGCCGCTGCCACCTGCTCCGGCGTCAAGGCCACTGCATATAAACGCGCCTCATCCAACTCCAACATCGGCGTCGTCGTGAAGCGCACATACGCATCCCCCGCCTGATACGTCTGTACGTCTGCCGCCGCCCCCGCCTCTTTGTCCGGCCGATAAGCCTTCCCATACGGCTCGCCATTGCGATACAGCCGGATCGTCCCGTCTGCCGCAAACGTCGCCACCATCTGCGTCCGCTGCCCCGCCGCCGTCGTCTCCGTTGGCCCGTCGACCTCTTGCGTCCGGAAGCTCGCCGTACTCGCATTGATCCACTGCTGCCGCGGACCGCCCGTCAGCCGAATCGCGTCCGTCGCCGCTCCGCGATACCCGCTCCGGTTCGCCACCTCCATCAGATTCACGCCCCGCTCCTGCTTCCCCTTCGCGTAAAACCAGACCTCCATCGTCTTCTCGCGCACATCGCGCGCCAACGGCACCGTCGTGATCGACGTCTCCGTCTTCCCCTTCAACCGCCCCTCACCCACCTCCACCTTCTCAGACCACTGCCCATGTAACTCCCCGATCTGGTCCCTCACATCCACATCGAACTTCCATTGCGCCATCGGCTGCGGCTCCAGCTTCACCGGCTCCACCCCATGCAGCCTCGCCACCCGCTTCTCCGTCGTCTCGATCCGATTGCGCAACCCCGCCACGCGCTCCGCATAGCTCTCATCGAGCACCCGCCCATCCGGCCACAACTCAATCGATGCCGGATCCTGAAACGGCTGCCACACATCCGCCAGCGCCGCCTTCAGCCGATAGTAATCCCGCTGCGGAATCGGATCGAACTTATGATCGTGGCATCGCGCGCAATTTACCGTCAGCCCCAAAAACGTCTGCGCCACCGTCCCCACCATCTCCTCGAGTTGATCCTCGCGCACGACCTCCCGCTCGCGCGCCACCGCCGACGTCAACCCCACCGCATCCGTCGGCCCCGACACCAGAAAGCCCGTCGCAATCAGACCCTCGCGCGTCCCGAACAAATCCCCCGCGATTTGTTCTCTTACAAACTGCAGATACGGCTTGTCCTGGTTAAAGCTCCGGATCACATAGTCGCGATACGGCCACGCATGCTCCCGCATCACGTCCCGCTCAAACCCTTCGCTCTCCGTGAACCGCGCCACATCCAGCCAATGGCGCGCCCAGCGCTCGCCATAATGCGGCGATGCCAGCAACCGGTCCACCACCTTCGCGTACGCCTCCGGTGACTTGTCCTCCAGATACGCCCGCACCTCTTCCGGTGTCGGCGGCAGCCCCGTCAAATCGAGCGTCACCCGCCGGATCAAGGTTCGCCGCTCCGCCTCGGGCGACGGCGTCAAACCATTCGCCGCCAGCTGCGCCCGCACCACCTCATCGATCGACCCCCGCACCGCCCGCAACGGCTGCCAAGCCCAATACCGCCCGTCATTCTTTGCCGTCCACGGCGCCCCCGCCGCCACCCACTGCGCCAGCACTTCCTGCTCGCCCGCCGGCAACGCTCCGTTCGGTGGCATCTGTCCCGCTCGTACCCGCTTCATCACCGCCTCGAGCCGCGGCAACGACGTCTCCCGCGTCGCCAGATTCAGCCCCGCCGTTTGATTGCGCGCTCCATGACAACCCGCGCACCTCCGCGCCAGGATCGCCGGACCCTCCACCCCCAAATCCGCTGCCCATAGGCCAACGGTCGCCAATGCCGCCACCAATCGCACCGAGCCGATTATATTCCCCTAACCAATCGCCGGCCTCTCCGTCCAACCCCGAATGATCCTGGCCCAAATCCGCCATGCCCTGCGCAGCCTCCGCAAGAACCCCGGCTTCGCCCTCGCCGCGATCGTCGCCTTGGGCGCGGGCATTGGCGCCAATACGGCCATGTTCAGCGTCGTCGATGGCATCCTCCTCCGCCCGCTCCCCTATCCCCACTCCGAAGAGCTCGTCATTGTTCGCTCCACCATCCCCGGTAAAAGCATCGACAACATGCCCCACGCCGCCGGCGACTACTTCGACTTCCAACAGCAGAACCGCGTCTTCGCCCGCATGTCCGCCTATCAGAACGCCGGCTTCGGCCTCGCCACCGCCAACGCGGAACCCGAACGCTACGCCGGCGCCGCCGTCCTCCCCGACTTCTTCAACGTCTTTCAGATCCAACCCGCCCTCGGCCGCGTCTTCACCCCCGAGGAATCCCAACCTGGTAAGGACGGCGTCGTCCTCCTCAGCTACGGCCTTTGGCAGGAACGCTTCGGCGGCCGCGCCAACATCCTCGGCGAAACCGTCAACCTCAACGGCCGCACCCGCACCATCGTCGGCGTCACCCCGCCCGGCTTCGCCTACCCCGACATCGCCCGCCTCTGGGTCCCTTCCGCTCTCGAAGGCGAAAACCGCACCCGCCGCGACCTCCACAACCTCATCGCCGTCGCCCGCCTGAAGCCTGCCACCTCTGTCACCGCCGCCCAAACCGACCTCGCCGGCATCGCCGCCCGCCTTGCCCGCGCCTACCCCGAGTTCGACTCCGAGAAAGGCGTCACCGTCAAGCCCATGCTCGACGCCGCCGTCGGCTCCGTTAAGCCCGCCCTCCTCGTCCTCCTCGGCGCCGTCGGCTTCGTCCTCGCCATCGCCTGCGCCAATGTCGCCAACCTCCTGCTCGCCCGCGGCGCCTCCCGCGCTCAGGAACTCGCCGTCCGCGCCGCCCTGGGCGCCCAGCGTGCGGACCTCATCCGCCAACTCCTCGTCGAAAGCCTGGTGCTGGCCTTCGCCGGATCCTTCCTCGGCCTCGCGATCGCCTATGCGCTCTTCCGCGCCCTCAAGTGGCTCGCCCCTGCTGGCCTCCCGCGCCTCGACACCATCGCCCTCGATTGGCGCACCCTCGCCTTCACCTTCGCCGCCGCTCTCCTCACTGGCCTCGTCTTCGGACTCATCCCTGCCATCCGCCTCTCCGCCGTCGACCTCCACGGCTCCCTCAAAGAACGCCTCTCCGCCGGCACCGCCAAAGGACGCCTCCGCCAGGCTCTCGTCGTCGCCCAGATCGCCTTCGCCCTCGTGCTGCTCGCCGGCGCCGGCCTCCTCATGCGTTCCTTCTACGAACTTCAGAAGCTTGACCTCGGCTTCAACCCTGATAACCTCCTCACGCTCCGCCTCAGCCTCCTCCCCACCAAGTACAACGGCCACGACGATCTCCAGATCGCGCTCGCCCGCCGCCTCGAACAACAAATCGGCGCACTCCCCGGCGTCCGCTCCGTCGGCATCGCCACGGACCTGCCGCTTCTGGGTTCGCCCAGCTTCATCATGCGCGTCGAAGGCCAACCGCCCGTCTCCGTCTCCGCCGCCGCCATCGCCTCCTTCGCCACCGTCACCCCCGGCTACTTCGCCGCCATGGGCACCCGCCTCAAGCAGGGCCGCGCCTTCGACGACCACGATCAGGCCAACACCCCCCTCGTTTGCCTCATCAACGAAACCCTCGCCAAACAACACTTCGGCAACCAGAACCCCCTCGGTAAGCGTCTCGAAGTCGGCTTCTCCGAACCGCCCAACTGGCGCGTGATCGTCGGCGTCGTCGAAGACCTTCGCAACCTCGACGTCGCTAAAGCCCCCAACCCCCAGATCTACGGTGCCTATGCTCAGCAGCCCGGCATCCTGCCGATGGCCCCACCCATCAGCCTCGCCGTCCGCACCGCCGGCGACCCGGCCTTACTTGCCACCGCCGTTCGCCAGGCCGTCCTCTCCGTCGATGCCAGCCAACCCGTCTACGCCATCCAGACCATGTCCACCGTCGTTTCCAACAACCTCGCCCAAAAGCGTTTCGCCCTCCTCCTGATGGCTCTGTTCGCCGTCATCGCCCTCGTCCTCGCCGCCATCGGCCTCGCTGGCGTCATCTCGTACATGGTGGCCCAGCGCACCCGCGAAATCGGCATCCGCATGGCCCTGGGCGCGCAGCCCACGCAGGTCCTCTGGATGGTCGAGTCCGAAGCCTTACGCATGGCCCTCGCCGGCGGCGCGCTCGGCATCGCCGGCGCTCTCTTCCTCGGCCGCTCCCTCAGCACGATGCTCTACGGCGTCAGCGCCCGCGATCCCCTCACCCTCACCGCCGTCGCCGCCACCCTCTTCCTGATCGCCCTCGCGGCCGCCTTTGTCCCCGCCTTCCGCGCCACGCGGATCAACCCTGTCCTTGCTCTCCGCGAAGACTGATCCGGGCACCGGCGTAGTATCCTCGTCACGTGATCACCCGCCGGGCCTTCCTCGCCGCCGCACCCCTCCTCGCCCTCGACAAATCGACCTTCGCCCCCGCCGAGCAGATTCTCCAATCCGCCGTCTCCTCCGGCCAGCTCCGCGCCGCGGTCCTCCGCGTCGAGCGCCCCAGCTTCGTCTACGAAAAATCCTTCGGCGCCGCCAAAGTCACCACCCCCTTCCTGATTGCCTCCATCTCCAAACCCATGACCGCCACCGCCGTCATGACCCTCGTCGAAAAAGGCCAACTCAAGCTCACAGACTCCGCCTCCCAATACCTCCCCGGCCTCGACCCCCGCATCCAGGTCCGCCACCTCCTCTCCCACTCCTCCGGCCTCCCCGACATGCTCCCCGACAACACGGCCCTCCGCGAACGCCACGCTCCCCTCAGTGACTTCGTCAAAGGCGCCCTCACCACGCCCCTCCTGTTCGACCCCGGCACCCGCGTCCAATACCAAAGCATGGGCATCCTCCTCGCCGCCACCATCGCCGAACGCCTCTCCAACCAGCCCTTTCCCGAATTCCTCGAACGCACCGTCTTCGCCCCCCTCGGCATGAAAAGCAGCGTGCTCGGCTTGGGCAACCGCCTCAAGATCAAAAACACCGCCCAATGCCAGGTCGAACACGGCGACCCACCCCGCCAGACCTCCTGGGACTGGAACAGCGACTACTGGCGCGGACTCGGCGCCCCCTGGGGCGGCGTCCACTCCACCGCCGCCGACATCTCCAAATTCGTTCGCTATTTCCTCAACCCCGAAGGCCGCCCTCTCTCTCCCGCCGCCGCCCAACTCATGCTCACCGACCAGAACCCCGGCCTCAATCAGCCCTGGGGCCTCGGCTGGGCCCTCACCCCGCGCACCTTCGGCCACAGCGGCTCCACCGGCACCCTCTGCTGGGCCGATGCTCCCTCGCGCACCTCGTTCGTCCTGGTCACCACCCTTCCCGCCCGCGTCTCCGAAAAGCCCATCATCGAACCCATCTCCCAACTCGTTCAAAAAGCGCTATAGTTTAACGTTTCATTACAATCGCGTGTAGACTCGCTGACCGTTTCGCGAGTCCATACCTGTGAATGGAGACGGTCCTGCAAAACAACTTCGGCGGTTTGGCCCACGAACTCGCCGACTTCGATGAACTC
The DNA here is from genome assembly GCA_044226365.1 of Bryobacteraceae bacterium. Classification (GTDB taxonomy): domain Bacteria; phylum Acidobacteriota; class Terriglobia; order Bryobacterales; family Bryobacteraceae; genus JALHNI01. Next base: position 20,671 of record JBGAHE010000036.1, on the reverse strand, counting down.
GTCCGCACCCATTCCAACCGGATCTTTCGCTTTATCCTCGCCAGTATTCGCGACCGCGACGCCGCTGACTCCCTCACTCAGGACTGCTTCCTCCGCGCCTACAAAGCTCGCCATCAGTTCCGCGGTGAATCGAGCCCCTCCACCTGGCTCATGCACATCGCCGTCAACGTCGTCCGTAGCCACACCATCCGCCGCCGCCTCCAGTTCTGGCGCTCCGTCTCCGATTCCGCCGTCCCTTACGACGACGTCGCCGATCGCCTCCTCGACCAGCGCTCCACCCCTGAAGCCATCTCGAGCGCCCGCCAGCAGGTTGCCGCCGTCTGGGAAGTGGTCGGCAAGCTCCCGGAACGCCAACGCACCATCTTCCTGCTCCGCTTCGTCGACGACATGGAGCTCCCCGAAATTGCCGTCGCCATCGGCATGAAGGAAGCCACCGTCAAAACGCATCTTTACCGCGCCCTCCAATCCGTGCGCGACCAGTTGGGGACCTCCTCATGACACATCTCACCAACGACCAGATCCTTGGCCTCGCCAACGGCGAATACCTTCCGGAAGCCGCCCGCCACACCGTCTCCTGCCCCCAATGCGCCGGTCATGTGCAGCAACTCAGCGGCTCGCTCGAACTCTTCCGCGAGAGCGTCAACGCCTTCCCGGCTTACCGCCCGCCGCTCGCGCAACGCCGCTTCCCGCTCTTCCAATGCGCCGCCGCGTTTGCCGCCACCGCCGCCCTCGCGGCTATGTTTTTCATCAACCACCGTCACGAGCAACAGCGCCTCCAGGCCGAAGAGGCCCGTCAGGACGCCCTCCTGATGGAGCAGCTCTACCACGGCTCGGCCCGCGTCACTCCCGCTTCGTTTGACCGCTTTAACAACGTCGCCACCACCACCGAAGGACTCAAGCAATGAAAAGCCTGCTCGCTCTCGCTTTCGCCGCCACTCTCGCCGCCCAGAACCCTCCGCAGGCCACGCCTCCCTCTCCGCAAGGACCCACCGGCCCCGCGCCCCGCCGCGGCCCAGGCTTCGGCGGACCCGCCGGACCTGCCGGACCCGGTTTCCCCGCCTTCGCTGGCGGTCCCGGCGGTCCCGGTATGCCGGGCATGCCCGGTGGCCTTCGCGGCCTCCCCGGCAAATGGTGGCAGGACCCCAACATCCGCCAGCGCCTTGGCCTCACCGATGACCAGCGCAACCGCATGGAAGAAGTCTTCCGCGCCCAGCGCCTCCGCCTCATCGACCTCAACGCCAACCTCCAGCGCGAAGAAGCCGCTCTCGAACCCCTCATCGAAGCCGACCAGATCGACGAGTCCAAGGCCGTCGCCCAAAGCGACCGCGTCGTGCAAGCCCGCGCCGAGCTCGAGAAAACCAATTCCCGTTTCTTAATTGCCATTCGCCGGATCCTCACCCCCGACCAATGGCGCAAGATGGAGGCCGAACGGCGCCAAATGCGTCCTTCCTTCGGTCCTCCCGCTGGTGCCCGCCCGCCCCAGCAAGACTAGCCCCTTTCATCAATTCCTAGGAGTACTTATGTTGAACCCACCCGTCTCCGGGGCGCCCCTGCGCGCCCTGGCCGCCCTCGCTTTGCTTGCCGCCAGTGCCGCGGCCCAGATCCCGAACGCCTACCCGATCTTCGATCAGGACGCCGTTCACGAAATCAAGCTCACCTTCCCCAACGCCGACTGGTACGACGTCCTGGTCGCCAACTACGACGGCGTCCGCGCCGACAACCCCTACTTCACTGCCGCTCTCGAATGGGGCCCTTACAAGTTCGATAGCGTCGGCGTTCGCTTCAAAGGCAATAGCTCCTATTCCGGCTCCGCCACCACCCGCAAGCGCCCCTTCCGCATCAAACTCAACGAATTCGTCAAAGGCCAGAAGATCGATGGCCTCGGTTCCTTCAGCCTCGGCAACGCCTTGGGCGACGCCAGCTTCGTCCGCGAAAAGGTCTACTACGAACTCGCCGCCAAGCTCGGCATCAAAGCTCCCCGCTCCAACTTCGCCGCCCTCTACATCAATGGCGAATACTGGGGCCTCTACACCATGACTGAAGTCGTCAATAGCGACTTCCTCAAGAACTACTTCGGCAAGTCTGAAGACACCGGCAACCTCTACAAAGGCAACATCGGTGCCACCTTCGCCTACCTCGGCGAAGACGCTGCCGCCTACAAAACCGCCTGGGAAAAGCAGTCCAACGAAGACGCCGACGATTGGACCGACCTCATCGCCCTCACCAAGCTCATCAACGACACCCCCGCCGCCGAACTCAAGTCCAAGCTCGAACCCCTCATGGACCTCGACAGCTTCCTCGCCTCCATGGCCCTCGACAACGCCACCGTCAACCTCGACAACTACGTCGGCATGTCGCAGAACTTCAACATCTACCGCCGCCCCTCGGACGGCCGTTGGGTCTGGATTCCCTGGGACCCCAGCCTCGCCTTCGGTTCCTTCAGCGGCGCCGGAGCCGGCACTAGCACCACCGAACTCCCCCTCGAGTACCTCGGCACCGGCAACGCCGGCGGCGGTGGTCAAGCGCCCGGCGGCCAGTTCCCCGGCGGCGGCCAACAACCTCCCGCCGGTGGCCAGCAACCGCCCGCCGGCGGCGGCCAATTCCCCGGCGGCGGACAAGGCGGTCAGGCCCCCGGTGGCGGCGCTGGACAAGGCGCTCAAAACCAGGGCCGCCCCCTCCTCTCCAAACTCTGGGACGCCCCCGAGTACAAAGAACGCTACCGCCAGATCTACCAGCAACTCATCGAAAAGGTCTTCCTCCCCGACCAGACTCTTGCCCGCATGGAAGCCCTCCGCACCCTCATCCGCCCCTGGGTCGAAAAGGACACCAAAAAGCTCGTCACCCAAACCGCCTTTGACAACGCCATGACCACCTCGGCCACCTCCGGCCAGGCTCAACCGGGCGGCCAAGGCCAGCAGGGTGGCGGCGGACTCCAGGGCGGCGGACCCGCCCTCCAACCCCTCGTCGAAGGCCGCACCGCCTGGATCAAAACCCAGCTCGCCGCCTCACCCCAGCCCACCTTCCGCCTGAACGCCGGCGTCACCTCGCTCTCGCTCACCCAGAAGGTCGGCGGCACAGCGCCCACCGAAGCCGTCCAGGTCACCACCGACGGCGCCAACGTCACCGCCAACTTCGCCGTCTACGGCTCCACCGCCACCGGCGGATCCTGGCTCTCCATCTCCCCCGCCGGCAGCGCCGCTCCGGGTGAGTTCAAAGTCACCGTCGGCACCAAACTCACGGCGGGCACCTACACCGGCGAAGTCCGCATCTACTCCACCGGCGCCGCCAACAGCCCCTTATTGCTCCCCGTCACCCTGACGGTCACCGAATAACGAAGGATCCCCATGAGCACGAACCTGGAAATTGCCCGCTACGAACTGAAATTCCCCGTTCACCCCGATCAGTTCGGCTCCTTGGTTCGTGCCTTGGGTACCTATTGCGTGCCGGATGCCCCCAATCCGGCACGCGATGGGTGGTCGACTGTCACCAGCCTCTACTTCGACAGCGCCGACTACCGCTCCTACCGCGACACCCAACTCGGCCTCCCCCATCGCTACAAAGTCCGCGTCCGTTCCTACGACTCTCCATCCTCCCCCGTCAAACTCGAGGTCAAACGCCGCCGTCACAAACTCGTCCTCAAGTCCTCCGCCCTCCTCGACCGTCCCCGCTGGCACGCCTGCGCCCCCCACGGCCTCGCCCCGCTCACCTCCGCTGACCCGCGCTACCGCGAGTTCGAAAACCACCTCCAGCTCTTGGGCACCGCCGCTCCTCGCATGCTCGTCGCTTACGACCGCCTCGCCTTTGCCAGCACCCTGGACGACTACGTCCGCGTCACCTTCGATAGCAAAATGCGCTGTCAGCGCATCGACCGTCTCGACCTCGAAGGCTCCCCCCGCCGTTGGCACTACGTCGACGATTCCTTCTTCCTCATGGAAGTCAAATTCGCCGACACCGCGCCCCGCTGGCTCGCCGATCTCATTTCCCGCTATCACCTCCGCGCCCGCGGCTTCTCCAAATACGGCACCGCCGTCTCTCGCCTCGTCTACGGACGCGAACCCGCCTGGGACCTCCGCTCCGCCCCTCACCTCTTCCGGGAGCAGTTCGCATGACCCCCTTCGACCTCTCCTTCACCCCCGGCCAACTCTCCGAGCTCCGCAGCGCCGTCGCCGCGCTGCTGTTTGCCTTCGTCCTCTCCCACGTCTACGTCTTCACCCATCGCGGACTCTCCTTCAGCCAAACCTTCGTCCAAACCCTCGTCATGGGGGGCGTCGTCACCGCCATGATGATGCTCACCATCGGCAACAACATCGTCTGGGGCATTGGCGTCATGGGCGCTCTCGCCCTCGTCCGCTTCCGCACCAACCTTCGCGATAGCCGCGACATGATCTTCGTCTTTGCCTCCCTCGTCTGCGGCATCGCTTGCGGCACCCGCGCCTTTGCCCTCGCCGCTCTCAGCTGCGGACTCTTCTCCGCCATCGCCGTCTACCTCGCCTGGTTCCCCTTCGCCGCCCGCCGCAACTTCGATGGCCTCCTCCGCTTCACCGCCCAGTGGACCGGCGACACCGTCACCGAAGCCACCGCCGCCCTCAAACGCCACTGCAAACAGTTCGTCCTCGCCACCATCCGCGAAATCGGCCAGGGCTCCGGCAGCGAGCACGTCTATCACGTCAACTTCCGCCGCGGTGTCGACCGCGAATCCCTCGCCCGCGAACTCACCGCCATCGCCGGACTCTCGGGCGTCGAACTCCTCATGGAGGACCTCCGTCAGGAGCCCTAAGATGTCCACCGCCCTCCACCCCGTCATCCGCCTTGCCGTTTGGACCGCCTGTGCCGCCACCGCCGGCTGGCTCGCGCTCGGCGAAGCCGGCACCGCCGACGCCGTCGCTCACGGCGTCGCGCCCGAGTACCGCATCGCCGCCGTCGAAAACGGACGCCTCGAACAAATCCTCGCCCTCCCCGGCCAACACGTCCGCCCCGGCGACGTCCTCGCCCGCCTCGATACCTCCGTCCTCCGCCGCGAGATTGCCGAAGCTGAAGCTAAGCTCCGCGAATCGGTCTCTTCCACCGGCGCCCGCGTCGTCGAACTCGAAGCCTTCGGCGACCAGACCGAACGCGCCTTCCAGTCCGACCTCGATAGCCTCGCCAACCAGGAAGAAACCGCCCGCGCCACCCGGCAACGCGAAGCCTCCGAACTCGCCGCCCTCCGCGAAGAAACCGCCCGCCTCGAACAACTCATCCGCCAGGGCCTCGCCCGCCGCGACCGTCTCAGCGACCTCGAACTTCGCGTCCAGACTCTCGAAGCCTCCGCTGCCCGCTGGCCCGCTCAACTCCAGGCCCTCGCCCAGCGACGCGAAGGCGCCCAGCGCCGCCTCGACGATTGGCGTCATCAACACAAAGTCCAAAATGCGGAGCATGCCCGCCGCGCCGCGCTCGCCCCTCAGGTCGATCGCACCGCCGTTCAAACCGAAGCTCTCCGCATTCTTCGCGTCCGCCTCGCCAACGCCGTTCTCACGGCCCCCGCCGAAGGCGACGTCATTTCAGTTCTTGCTCGCGCCGGCGATGTCGCTCGCGCGGGTGAGCCGCTGCTCGTCATGCATGGTTCGGGCAGCGTTCAGATAGTCGCCTATCTCCGGGAACGGGAAGGCGACTGGTTGAGGTCCGGCGATCGCGCTCTACTTCATCGCCGGACCCTCAGCCGCGACGAAATTCCCGCCTCGGTCACCCGCGTCGCTCAGCAGGTCACCCAACTCCCGCCCCGCTTCTGGCTTCTCCCCACCACGCCCGCCTGGGGTCGCGAAGTTCTTCTCACCCTCAACAACCCGCAAACCCCGCTCTCCGCCGGTGAGGCCTTCGACGTCCGTTTCCACGCCGCGGAGCGCCCGCGATGATTCACCTGCTGCTCCTCCTCGCCGACCCCCTCTCGCTCGAACAGGCCGTCCAGCTTGCCCGCTCCCGCAGCCCCGAACTCACCGCCACGCGCGCCGCCCAAGTCACCAGCGCCCTCGAAACCCGCTACGCCGCGCCCCTCCCCCGCCCCGAGTTCCGCTGGACCTCTAACAACCTCGGCACCGACCCCGAAAACGACGGCTTCCGCACCGTCCTCGCCCTCCGCTGGACCCCGCCTCGCCCCGGCGAACTCGCCGCCAAAACCCGTCTCGCCCAAGCCCGCGAAACCCAAACCGCCGCCGGCCATCAACTCACGGACGCCCAACTCGCCGCCCAGGTCCGCCACGCCTATCGCCGCGCCGTCATCGCTCGCGAAAAACAGGCCTGGGCCGCCTCCGCCATCGACCTCCGCTCCCAACTCCTCGACGTCACCCGCCGCCAGGTCGCCGCCGGTCTGAAAGACCGCGCCGAAGCCGACCTCGCTGAACTCGCCGTCGCCGACGCCCGTCTCGCCGCCCGTCAGGCCGAATCCGCCTCCCGCCAGGAACTCGCCGCCCTCGCCCGCTTACTCGGCGAAGACCCCGCCACTCTCCAACTCTCCACCCCCTTGCTCGAACTGCACGGCCAATCCCCGATCCGCGACGCCGCCATCCGCACCGCCCTGGAACGCCGCCCCGAACTTCGCGAATTGGATGGAGCCTGCGCTGAAGCCCAGGCCCGCGAATCTCTCGCCCGCACCCAGCGCTTCCCCTGGATCAGTTCTGTTCAACTCAGCCGCCGCGCCGGCGGCTTCTTAGGCACCAACCTCACCGACACCACCTGGGGCCTTCAGGTGGGCGTCGAGTTGCCCCTCTTGTACCGCGATGCCGCCACCGGAGCCTTCAAAATTGCGGTGTCTACCTGCCGTCAATGCGAAGCCCGCCGTGAAGCCGCCCGAGCCGCCGTTCGCCGCGAAGTCGAACTCGTCGTCGACGAACTCACCGCCTCTTTCCGCGACCTCGATGAAGTCGAGAACCTCCTCACCGGTCCCTCCGCCCGCATCCTCGCCCGCCTCGAAGACTCCCTCTCCCAAGGCCGCGCTGACCTCGCCGACCTCCTCACCGCCCGCATCCGCCACCACACCCTGGCCGAGCGCCGCTTCACCCACCTCCTGGCCCACGCCCGCCTCCTCCACACCCTCGACCTCGCCACCACCCCCTAGGGCCTGTCCCCCCTGGCGCAGCCCCTAAAACATCCGCCAAAACGACTCCGCCGGTTTCCCCAGCTTGAACCCCCGATACCACTTGCACACCGGATACAACCCCAGCACCACCAGCGCCCACACCAGGTACAGCGCCCCCATCCCGCCAGCCTCCCGGAAGAACACCAGCCCCACCCCCATCAACACATAGAAATGCAGCAGGTAATAGAAAAGCGGGGTTTGCCCGAACACCGCCAGCGCCTTCTGCCAACCCTCCGGCGCCCGCCGCAGCAAGGCCAGCAGCACCAGATCGAACCCAATAAACAGCAGCAAAAACACCAGTGAAGGCGGATACTTCACGTTGTTCAAAAACTCAATCCAACTCCCATCTCGCGGCAGCCGGATGTTCCCCCAGCCCCCCGCCAGCCGCAGCGCGACCCCCAGCCCGATCGCTCCCAACCCCACCCACCACTCGCCCTTGCCCTTCCACCAATACGCAAAGCACATCCCCAGCGCCGTCGCCCCCAACCACGGCAGTGCCGGATAGATCACCATCACATGCTGCGACAGCCCCGGCGCCAGCAACACCGCCTCCCACAGCGGCCCCACCTTCCCGTCTGCGGGCAGGAACGTATTCGTCAGCACCACGCTTCCTAGCGCCGCGCCCGCCCACGCCCATGGCCCGAACCGCAGAATCGCCGCGCTCAGCATCATCGCCATCCCCAACCCCGACAGCGTAATCAGCCCCCACAGCAAGCTCGTCCCATCGATCGGCGGCGGCGCCGTCGTCTGGGACCACGCCACTGCCGGCGGCGCGAGCCGCGTCTGCACAAAAATCACCGGCGCTTCCAGCAACTGCCCCAGTCCAAAGATGGCCAAACCCCGCAGCGCCGTCCGTTTCGCGATCTCCCCGTCGCTCCACCCCGCCGCCTGCCGCGATTTCGCAAACCAGTAGATCCCGGCGCCCATCAGGAAGAAGAACCCGGGCGCACAGAGATGCGTCACCAGCCGCGTCAGGAACGGCGCCACCTCCGTGTAAGCGGTCATCGCCCCGGCCCACCATTCGCTCGAGTGCTGCCGCGCAATGAACGCGCTCGAATGGTCGATGGCCATCACCACCATGATCAAACCGCGCAAGGCGTCCACCGGCAGATAGCGATTCTTCATTTAGCCCAGCAGTATAGCCCGTTCACGCCCCCGCTCCCCACGAAAAATGGCGGAAAAACGGTGTCCGACTCGCTTCTAAGTATCTGACAGAGCTTTGTTTAGACAGAAATTTCCGAACTGGCGGCGACCTTCTCCCGCCCTGCATCCGCCCTAGCCCGTCGGCCAAGCCATTCCCACCGTTTCTCAAAAACCGTCAACCTCAGTCCCGACAATCACTTACCAGCTTCCCTTCGCCCTCTGCCCCCCCGAAAATTTGTCCTCCCATGCCACACTGAATCATGGCCGCCTCTGCTCCGGGCCCGTTTTCGGACACCCCATAAAACAAATAACTCCCCGCGAATCAATGACTCCCGGGTTCGTTTCGTCACCTTGCTTGCGATGCGCCTCGTGAAGCGATAACCTTCCCATAAGCATCTTATGGGAATCCTCCCCGGCACCCTCGACCTCATGATCCTCCACGCCCTCGAGCGTGGCCCCGCCCACGGCTACACCATCATGGAAGCCATCTGGACCGGCTCCGGCGAACTCTTCCGCGTCGAAGAAGGCGCCCTCTATCCCGCCCTCCACCGTCTCCAGGTCAAAGGCTGGCTTGCCGCCGAATGGGGCACCTCCGAAGCCAACCGCCGCGCCAAGTTCTACCGCCTCACCCCCGACGGAAAAAAGCACCTCGCCGCCGAACGCGACAACTGGCAACGCCTCGCCACCGGCATGAACCGACTCATGGAAGGAACCAAATGACCGCCCTGCACACCCTCTGGGAACGTCTCAAAATGCTCCGGCACCGGCGTCAGCTCGATGCCGACCTCCGCGAAGAGCTCGAGCACCACCGCGCCCTCGCCGCCGCCCAAGGCCGCACCTCGCTCGGTTCCACCGCCTACTGGCACGAAGAGACCCGCCGCGAGTGGACCTTCCCTCGCCTCGAGTCCCTCCTCTCGGACCTCCGCTATGCCTTCCGCCGTCTCCGGCAGGACCGTGCCTTTTCCCTCGTCGCCCTCGTCACCCTCGCCTTGGGCATCGGCGCCACCACCGCCGTCTTCAGCCTCCTCAACTCGCTCCTCTGGCGTCCGCTCCCCATCCCTCACCCCGAGCGCCTCATCCGCCTCGCCCTCACCCACCTGCCCCCCAACGAGCGGCTCTGGCTCGATGGCCGCCCCATCCCTGCGCGCGAACGCGTCGCCGTCTCCTACGCCATGTTCCAGGCCCTCCAGCGTCACACCGATGTCCTCGACGGGCACTTCGCCCTCGCCGGCTCCGGCACCATCCACGTCGAGTCGGCTGGCCGCCCTTACGAAGTCCGCTTCGGCATCGCCTCGGGAGGCATCTTCGATGGCCTCGAACTGAAACCCCAGGCCGGCCGCCTCTTCCAAGCCGCCGACGACCGTCGCGGCGGACCCACCGGCTCCGCTTGGCCCGCCGTCATCAGCGACGACCTTTGGCTCCGCCTCTTCGGCCGCTCCCCGCAAGCCGTCGGCGCCACCATCACCGCCGACCAGATCCCCTTCGTCATCACCGGCGTCCTGCCCCCGGAGTTCAAAGGCCTGAACCCCGGCGCCCAATACGACCTCTGGCTTCCACTCCACTCCATGGAGTCCCTCTATCCGCTCACCAAATGGTTTGACGATCCCTCCGTCTCGCGCCTGCGCCCCTTCGCCCGGCTCAAGCCCGGCGTCACTTTTGCCCAAGCCCAGCAGTATCTGGCCAACGTTGGACCGTCCCTGCTGCTCGAGTCAATCGACCCCCAACTCACCGGCGACCGTCGCCGTCATCACCTCGCCATGCACGTCGAACCGCGCGAAGGCGGCAACGGCTTCACCTACCTCACCGAGACCTACGCCGGACCGCTCACCCTCATGATGGGCGCCGTCGGCGCCGTCCTCCTCATCGCGGCCACCAATCTCGCCAGCCTCTTTCTCGCCCGCGCCATCGCCCGCCGTCCGGAACTCGCCGTCCGCGTTGCGCTCGGCGCCCCTGCCGGCCGCCTCCGTCGCGAATTGCTTCTCGAAAGCCTCCTTCTCTCGCTGGGCGGCACCGTCGCTGGCTATTGCTTAGGGCAATGGCTCGCCCACGGTCTGCTCCGGCTGGCCTCGGCCGACGACAATCAACTCCTCCTCGACACTTCCTTCGACCTCCGCCTCTTCGCCTTCCTCGCCGCCATCCTCCTCCTGGTCACCGTCATCGCCGGCTTTGGCTCCGCGCTGCATGCCGGCCGCACGCCGGCCTACGCTCCCCTCCGCGCCGCCGGGGCCTCGCGCTTCGCCTTGCGTTTTCGCGCCGCGCTGATCGTCGGCCAAACCGGACTCTCGCTCGCCCTGGCCGGCGGCGCTGGCTTGATGCTGACCTCGCTCCAAAGCCTTGTCAACGAGTCCACTGGGTACGACGCCGAACACTCCGTCTTCCTTGGCCCCGACCTCTTCAACGCCGGCATCAGCCGCGAGCGCATGCCCCGCGCGTACGAAAACATTTTGCGTGAACTACGTTTGATGCCCGAAATCGCCGCCGCCGGCCTCACCGACCTCGTCCCGCTTTCCGGCAGTCTCAACCGCAGCCGCCTCGAGATCCCCGGCCGCGCGGACCTCGCCCCCGCCCAACGCGACGTCTTCCTCCTGCAGGCGAGCGACGGCTACCTCGCCGCGGCCGGCGTCTCCCTCCTTGCCGGTCGCGATCTCCCGCCGGCCGGCAGCCCCAGGAAAAACGAGGTGATCGCCAGCGAGTCCGCCGCCCGCCGTTTCTATGGCTCACCCGACGCCGCGCTCGGCCAAACCCTCCGCCTCGAAGGCCGCGACCTCACCATCGTCGGTGTCGCCGCCGACTCGAAATACGCCTACGTCCGCGAGTCTCACCCGCCCACCCTCTACCTGCCGTATTGGGTGGACGGCGTGCGCCCCGGTTGGCGCTTCGCCATCCGCACCCGAGGCAGCCTCCCGCCCGCCATCGCCGCCGCCACCCGCGTCATGGAGCGCGAAGCTGGGCGCCTTCCCTACATCAGCGTCCGCACCATTGACCAGAACGTCCGCGGCGCCTTGAGCCGAGAGCGCCTCATCACCTGGCTCCTCGCGGCGATGGCCGTGCTGGCCCTCGCGATCTCAGCCACCGGTTTAGGCGGCCTGCTCTCCTATCTGGTCGAGCAACGCCGTCGCGACTTCGGTATCCGCCTCGCCTTGGGTGCCACCGCTCGCCAGGTCCAAGGCCTCGTGCTCCGTCATGCGCTCCTGCTCACCGCGGGCGGCATCGTGCTCGGCGCGGCTCTCGCTTACGCCCTGCGCCGCAGCCTCGACGCCTTCGTCTACGACGTCACTGCCGCCGACCCGCGCATCTGGTCCCTCGGTGTTGCCCTCTTGCTCGGCGCGGTCCTGCTGGCCGCCTTCGGACCCCTCCGCCGCATCCAGCGCCTCGACCCTGCCCGGATGCTCCGCAGTGAAAACTAGTCGCGCAGCCAATCCGCCAATTGCGCGCGTTGGCCCGCCGTCGCATCCGGATCAGCCTCCAACAGCCATACCTTGCGCGGCTCCGCCTCGAGCGTCACCGCGAGCGTCCGCAACTGCTCTCGCCGCGCGATCAGCACCTCGACTGTCTGACCCGGGCGATATGTTTCAAGCCTTGCTGAGAGGCTCTCCGGCCGCACGCGAAAGCCCTCGATGGCCAGCAACTCATCGTCCACGTTCAGCCCCGCGCGATAGGCCGCCGAGCCCCGCGCCACGCTGCTCACCACCAGCCGGCCCCAGTCCTTCTTGGTCGACGCACCCAGATCCGCCTTCTCGCCAGGCTTGCCTTCCGCGAACCGCAAGCCAAACCAGTGGAGCGCGTCGCTGTAGTCCAGTTCCTCGGTGGTTTCGAGCACTTGCGTGAACCACTCGCTGAAGTCTTCGCCAGCCACTTCGCTCACCAGTTGGCGGAACGCCGCCGACGTGTAGCCATTCGGGAAGCGCTCGTAGGCTTGCCGCATCACGTCATCGAGCGACCGCGCTCCCTGCGTCGCCCGCCGCACGCGCGCATCCATCAGCCACGCGATCACCGCGCCCTTCGTGTAGTAGCTGATCAGCGTGTTCGTCGAGTTCTCGTTTTGCCGATAGAGCTTGATCCACGCGTCGAACGACGATGTCTCCACCGGCTGCACCAGCCGTCCGGCAGTCGTCTGCAGCCGCGAGATCTCCTGCGAAAGCTGCTTGAAGTATGTCGCCTGGTCGGTGAGTCCCGCCCGCTTCACCGCCAGCGGCCCATAGTAGGTCGTAATGCCTTCGGCTACCCAGAGCGTCCGCGTGTAGTTCTCCTGCTCGTAGTCGAACGGGCCCAGTTCCACGGGCCGCAGCCGCTTCACGTTCCACACGTGGAAGTACTCGTGGCTCACCAGGTCGAGCCAGCCGGCCCGGCTCGCCTTGCGCGGCGTCGGTGCATCGAGCGCCGGCTCTTCGGTGTTGCGCCACGCCCAGCGCGAGGCAAACAGCACGGTGGAGTTCTTGTGCTCGAGCCCGCCGCCGGTTTCGAGCAGCAGGTTCAGAAACAGGTATCGCTCATACGGCAGCGGCCCCATCAGGCGCCGGTACTCGGCCACGATCTTCGCCGTCGCTTCCGCCGACGCCGGCCCGTCCCACACGCCCGCTTCGCCTTCGTTAATCAACCAGTGCGGCTTGCCATCGGCCTCGAACTCATACACCGCGGGCGAGCCCGCATAGATCGGGCAATCCACCAGCGTGTCGTAGTCGGCGGCGCGATACTGCATCGGCCCAATCGCGTCGAGCCCCGTGAACACTCCGTCCCACTCGGCCGGCAGTTCGAGCGTCACCTCGTGCGGCCGCGCGCCCTCCTCCACCAGTGAGAGAAACGTCGGGGCGCCGTTCAGCAGTGCGAACCGTGACTCGATCCAGTTGCTCTGGACTCCGAGCGTTCGCCCATAGATGCGATAGCTCACCGTCACTTCGCCCGCCGCTTCTACGCGCCAGCGATTCTTGCTGGTCTTGGTCCACGGCGCCGAAGCCGTCAAGCTCTCCACATGCTGCGCGTACTCGCGAATCAGATAGCTGCCCGGCGTCCAAACCGCCATGAATAGCTCGATCGGGCCGGTGGCGGGTATCGTCGCCGTCACTTCAACATAGTGGTTTTGCGCTTCCGGAAAGCGGAGCGTATAGCGGATGGGCTCGCGCATGAACCCCTAAAATAGCAGTAGTTCATGACGCAACTCCATATCATCGGCGCGGGCTTGGCGGGCACCGAAGCAGCCTGGCAATTGGCTCGGCAAGGCCTGCGCTGCACCCTTTACGAGATGCGCCCGCTCCGCATGACCGACGCTCACCAAACCGATCGGCTGGCGGAACTCGTCTGCTCGAACTCGCTCAAGAGCGAAACCGTCAACACCGCTCCGTGGCTGCTCAAAGAGGAACTACGCCGACAAGGCTCGCTGCTGCTCGAATGCGCCCAAACCGCGCGCGTCCCCGGCGGGCAGGCGCTCACCGTCGATCGCGTCACCTTTGCCAGCGAAGTCACCCGGCGCATTGAGAACGAGCCGCTGATCACACTGCAGCGCGAAGAGCTGCGCGCGATCCCGGCGGAAGGCGTCACGATCGTGGCCTCCGGCCCGCTCACCTCGGGCGACCTGGCTGAAGAGATCGCCCGGCTCACCGGTTCGGACCGCCTCTATTTCTACGACGCCATCTCGCCCATCGTCGACGCGGACACCATCGACCGCAGCATCGCCTTCGCGGCTTCTCGTTACGGCAAGTCCCTCGACGGTACCGACGATTATCTGAACTGCCCGTTCAACAAAGAGCAGTACGACGCCTTCCTCGCTGCTCTGTTAAGCGGCGATGCCGTGCCCGCGCACATCCCCGCCGATGCGCCCGGCACGCCGTTCTTCGAGGCCTGCCTGCCGATCGAAGTGATCGCGCGCCGTGGCCCGGAGACGCTGCGCTTCGGTCCGATGAAACCGATGGGCCTCACCGATCCGCGCACCGGCCGGCGTCCTTATGCCGTCGTCCAACTGCGTCAGGAGAACGCGCGCGCCGATAGCTACAACCTGGTGGGCTTCCAAAACCATCTGCGGTTCGGAGAACAGAAGCGCATCCTCCGCCTGATCCCCGGCTTAGAGAACGCCGAGTTCCTGCGTTACGGCCAGATTCACCGCAACACCTACATCAACGGCCCGACGCTGTTGAACCAGACGCTGCAGTTGAAGGCGAACCCGCGGGTGCTGTTTGCGGGGCAGATCTCGGGCGTGGAGGGCTACGTCGAGTCGATTGCGACGGGCTTTCTCGCGGGCCGTTTTGCCGGCGCGGTGGCGCGCGGTGAGGCGCCCGTGGCGATGCCGCGGGAGACGGCGCTGGGTTCGTTGACGCATTACATCGCCCACGCCGACCCCGAACATTATCAGCCGGCCAATATCACGTTCGACCTCTTGCCGGCGCTCGACGACGCCACGCGCCAGCGTTATCGCAACGACAAACCCGGACGTCACGCCGAAGTGTGCCGGCGGGCTCTTGCGGCCGCGGGGGCGCTGGTAAACTATTCAACACCATGATGTGGCAAGCAAAGAAGACGGAACCCGCGGCAAAGCCGGCCCCGGCCAAGGCCGCGCCTGCCAAGACGGAAGCGGCTGCGGCGCCTGACGCCAAAGCGATCGCGGCCATTGAGAAAGCCGGGGGCAGTGTTCGCCCCATCGCCCAGGAAGATCCTCACGTCGAGGTGAGCTACTACCTGCAGGGCGCGGCGATCAAGGACGACGCCATCGCACCGGTGGCGCAATTGAAGAACGTGGTGGCTGTCCACCTGGGCCGTACGTCGGTAACCGACGCCGGGCTGGTGTACCTGAAGGGCCTCACCGACCTCACCTCCCTGCATCTCGAAGGCACCAAGATCACCGACAAGGGCTTGGTGAACCTGAAAGATCTGAAAAAACTCACCTACCTGAATCTCTACGGCACGGCCGTGACCGATGCCGGACTCGAGCATCTGAAGGGCCTGACCGCCCTTAAGAGCCTCTACGTGTGGCAGACCAAGGTGACCGACGAAGGTATCAAGAAGCTGAAGGCGGCATTGCCGTCCGTGGATGTCGTCAAGGGCTGGTAGCTAAAGCCCCGCCCGCGGTTGGCCGATCAACCGTATGGGCATGCCCGAAGATCTCTCCAGTTCCTACGCCGTGCTTGACTTGTTGCCCGGGGCTACCGGCGAGGCGATTAAAGACGCCTACGTCGACCTGGTGAAAGTCTGGCACCCGGACCGTTTTATCCACGAAAGCGAACGTCTGCGCCAACGCGCCGAACGGCAGATGAAGCGTCTGAACGACGCTTACGCCAAGTTGCGCAGTTCGGGGGCGATCGCCGCCACCAAGCCGTTGTACCTGGCTCCGCTCGATTTCGGCGGCACCTGGGGCTACGTCGACGAGACCGGCGCCCCGGCCATCTACCCTTCCTACGCCGCCGCGCGGCCCTTCGTGGAAGGCTTGGCCGCCGCCAAGATGGTGGAGAAGTGGGGCTTCATCGATCCCGAAGGCGAGTTCGTCATGAACCCGGTCTATGAGGAAGTGGGCGACTTCAGCGAGGGCATCGCCGCCGTGAAGTGGTACGGCCGCTGGGGTTTTGTCGACAAGCAGGGCCGCTTCGTCATCCAACCCCGCTACCAGGCGGCGAAGGGTTTCGTGAAGGGCTGGGCCGAAGTCCAACTCGGCTTGCGCTGGGGCCGCGTGAACCTGGCCGGCGAAGCCGTCTTCACCGAGACAAACGGCGCGCGGCAGCTTTAGCGAACTTCTTCTTCCATCGCGATCCCGGATAGGATCACCGGTTCGCGATCGGGAAACTCGGCTACCAGCGAGAGGGTGCCACCCATCGCCTCCACCGTCTTGCGAAGGGTGGAGAGCAGTAGATCGCTTCTCTTCTCCAGCCTGGAAACGCCGTCTTGTGTAATCCCGAGCGTTTTGGCCATGCGGACCTGCGTGAGCTTGCGAGCCTGCCGCAATTGCTGGAGGGTCATCTCCTCGGCGATCAACTGCGCGGCGCGGGCCTCCACTTTCTTGCGACGCAGGGGACTCAACTGGTCCATTTTGTCTTTCAACGTGATCGCCATAACTATCCTCTTCCCTTCTCGGTGTGCAATACGTGCTGTTCAAAGCGTTGATCGGCCTTGAGAATCAGTCGGCGATAAAAGCGCTTCGAACTCCCGCCGGATTTGTCGCCAGCGACCAAAAGCAACGCTTGCCGACTACGGTCAAACGCGAACGCGACGCGCCAGACGCCGTCTGCCGCATCGAAGCGAAGTTCCTTCATATTGGCGTGTCGAGAGCCATGCAAAGTGTCGACATGCGGCCGACCTAGCTGGGGACCGAACTCCTCCAATAGACGAGCCATGGCCAATAGCTCTTCGCGCACCAGGTCATCCAATTCGTCGAACTCGGCGCTGAAAGTTGGGTGGAACTCGACGGCCCAGGGCACGCCTCAGTATGAGTTCGAAGGAATATGTTGTCAAGAACATATTCCAGCGGTGGTCGCTGGCTAAAAGTTTTCGAGCAGGTGACCGAGGCGGGTCTTCTTGGTGCGCATATAGGCTTCGCGGGTGGCGAGGGCGGGCATCTCGAGGGGGACGCGCTCGGAGACTTCGATGCCGGCCTGGGCGAGGGCGGCCAGCTTGTCCGGGTTGTTCGACATGAAGCGAACGCGGGCGAGGCCGAAGTGGCGGAGGATGGCGGCGGGCATTTCGAAGCTGCGGAGGTCGGCCTGGAAGCCGAGGGCTTCATTCGCTTCGACGGTGTCGGCGCCCTGGTCCTGGAGGGCGTAGGCGCGGAGCTTGTTCATCAGGCCGATGCCGCGGCCTTCCTGGTGTTCGTAGATGAGCAGGCCGCGACCCTCTTTCTCGATATGTTCGAGCGCCGCGGTGAGCTGATTGCGGCAGTCGCAACGGAGGCTGTGGAGGACGTCGCCGGTGAGGCATTGCGAGTGGATGCGCACCAAGGGCGGGGGGCCGGAGATATCGCCCATGCGGAGGGCGAGGCACTCCTCGAAGCGGCCGTCTTCGAAGCGGCCTTCGAAGCCGTAGATCCGGAAGTCGCCGAATTCACTCGGAAAACTCGCCTCAGCCGCAAGCTCGAGGCGAAGCGTTGAAGTACTCAAACCTCTAGTTTACAGCGGTTTGGCTTAGACTGGTCTACGAGTGCCGCCGCAGATCCTCTACACGCTGCTTTTGAAACTGGCCGCCGCCGCGTCGATTGCGAGTGTACTGGTGCGTTTGGGCGCGTTTCAGCGGATGTTGTTACGCGAGGAACGGACGGTGCGGGAACGGTTTTTGATGGCGCTGGCGTTTGGGGGGATTTTCGGGGCGGGTTCGGCGACCAGGATTCTGACGGGGACGTACCAGGCGGCGGATATTTCGCTGGCGGGGTCGTTGCTGGCGGGCGTGCTGGGTGGGTATTTTACGGGCTTGCTGGCGGGCATCTTTACGTCGCTGCCGGGGATGCTGCTGGCGCACGAGCTGATGTCGATGCCGTTCTACGCCGGGGTGGGGGTGATGGGCGGCCTGCTGCGCGACCTGGCGCCGGAGCCCGAGGAGATCTGGCGCTTTTCGCCGTTCTTCGACACGATCACCTTCTACCGTCTGTTCCGTGACGCGGCGGACCGGACGCGGCGGGCCTTCCAATTGCTGTTTCTGGCGACGGTGCTGCTGTGCGCCTTCCTGGGCCTGATGGCGGTGCGCGTGTTCGGGCAGCGGGCGCTCTACACGCCGTTTGCGGCGGAGGATGCGACGAACCCGGGGCTGGTGCTGTTCTCGAGCTTTGCGCTGACGGTGCTGTGCACGGCGGTGCCGCTCAAGATCTGGAACTCGTTCCGCACGGAGCGGAAGCTCGAGGCGCAGCAACGGCTGGCGACCGAGGCGCGCTTGCGAGCGCTGACTTACCAGATCAATCCGCATTTTCTTTTCAACACGTTAAATTCAGTGTCGGCGCTGATCCGGACGGACCCGGCCGAGGCCCGGCAGGTGGTGTCGAAACTTTCGAACATCCTGCGGCGGCTGCTCCGGAAGACGGCAAATTTAACGTCTTTGCGCGAAGAATTGGCCTTTATTGATGATTATCTGGCCATCGAGATGGTGCGATTTCGCGATAAGCTGCGTTTCGAGCGGGAGATCGCTCCCGAAACGCTCGATTTTCAGGTACCGTGGATGCTGTTGCAGCCGTTGATCGAAAACTCAATTAAGCACGGACTCGGACCGAAGGTGGAGGGCGGGACGATCCGCATCCGCAGCCGGATCGTCCGGCAGAGGTTACAATTGACAATCGAAGACGATGGCGTGGGAATTCCCGAGAGCAGCCTGCAAAGCCTGCTAGGACAGGGGATTGGCGTCAGCAATGTCAACGAGCGTTTGAAGGTGATTTTCGGTGAGCATTACCGGATGGATGTCGATAGTAAGGCGGGCGAAGGCACGCGCTTCGAGATCGAGATTCCGGAATACCAGCCGGCTCTAG
The DNA here is from genome assembly GCA_044226365.1 of Bryobacteraceae bacterium. Classification (GTDB taxonomy): domain Bacteria; phylum Acidobacteriota; class Terriglobia; order Bryobacterales; family Bryobacteraceae; genus JALHNI01. The sequence goes on along the minus strand of JBGAHE010000036.1, from coordinate 2,000 downwards.
CCAAGGTTGGCTAAGGTTTGGATATGAGGTGCACTTGAGCGAGCTGAATCTGTCGTCCGTGTTGGCGTATCGCGCCGACCATTTTCAGAAGACCATCTCCGATCGCACCCGCAAAGTTTATGACCGGGTGGCGTCGGTGTATCCGGCGTCGACTTTCTTCTTCCATTCGAAAGCGCATCGGTTGGCGCTGGAGATGAGCGGGATCGAAAACGGCGACCAGGTGTTAGAGGTAGCGACCGGTTCGGGCGAGATGTTCCGGCGGCTGTTGAAGCGGAATCCGGGCGGAGTGAATGTCGGGTTCGACTTGTCGCCGAACATGGCCGCGTTTACGGCGCGGCGGGTACGGCGCGAGCATCCGGATGCGAAGATGCTGCTGCAGGCGGTGGACGCGCGGCACATGCCGTTCCGGGACGAGGCGTTTGACCATGTGGTGTCCTGCTATCTGTACGAACTGCTGGACTACGAGGATATTCACAAAACTTTGCGCGAGATCCGGCGCGTGTTGCGGCCGGGCGGCCGGCTGACGGCAATCCTGATCGGACAGAACGACGCGATGTTCAACGAAGGTTATAAAGTGTGTGGGCGTTTAGTTCCTGCATTTTGGGGCCGGCAGGTGTCGAATCGGATGCCGGGATGGGTGGAGCAGGCGGGTTTCCGGATCGAAAAAGACCGGTCGACGCGGCAGGGATTTTATCCGTCGCGGGTGCTGGTGGCGCAGCGCTAAGCGGTGGCGCGATTCGGCGGCCGGTGGATATACTGAAGGGATTACGGCAATTTTCAGGGGACCTCGGGAACCGCGACGCTCGCGGCCGGAGTCGATGGCAGTGCAGCCCGCAAGCCGGAACGTGTGAGATTGGCTAAGGAGTTCGAGATGTTGAAGCGTCTGATGGTTTTGGTGGCGGTGGGAGCGCTGGCGACGGCGGGCACGATGTTTGCTCAGGCCAAGGTGGCCATCATCGATTTGCAGAAAGCGGTGCTGAATACGGCGGAGATCAAGAAGGCGCAGGCCGATCTCGAGACGAAGTTCCGTCCGCGGCAGCAGGCGATGGCGAAGCTCGAGCAGGACTTGCAACAGATCCAGAACCAGCTGCAGACGGGCGCGGCGAAGCTGACGGCCCAACAGGCCGATGACCTGCAGGCGACGGGCACGCGCAAGCAGCGCGAACTGCAGCGCATGGGCGAAGATCTGCAGGCCGATGTGGATCGTGAGCGGAACGAGATTCTGCAGCGCAGCGGTCAGCGGATGACCGAAGTGGTGAAGAAGCTTTCGGAAGAGAAGGGGCTGGACGTGGTGATCGAAGCCTCGAACGCGATCTTCTTCAAACCGACCTTCGACGTCACGGCTGACGCGACGGCGGCCTACGACAAGGCTTACCCGGCCGCCAAGTAAAGGACTGCCATGTCCGGATACCTCGAAAATTACGGCGCGGGCGAAGCCAAACGCGAGGGGATCCTGAAGTGGGGCATCATCACGGCGTTGTGCGTGGTGGTGCTGTCGGTGGTGTTGTTCTATTCGTTCCGGCATTACCGCGAACGGCAAGCCCTCAATATGTTTCTGGAAGCGCTGGAACGCAAGGACTACAAGGCCGCTTACGCGACCTGGGGCTGCACGGACGCCAATCCCTGCCGGTATTTCGCTTACTCCAAATTTCTCGAAGACTTTGGTCCGGAAGGCCGGTACAAAGACTTGAAGTCGATGAAGACGACACAGAAATGGTCCTGTGTGGGCGGGATCATTCGCGTGTTGGAATTCGGCGCCGGCAACGATGTCGACCTGATCATCGACTACGACAAGCGGCTGGTGAGCTATGCCCCGCCACGCAATATGTGGCGGGGTTGCACGATCCTTCCTTAACTTTCCACCGACAGACCTGGCCGGAGCGCTGATATATTTGCAGCGCTGATGCGGAATGGGGGCGTTGTTGTGGTTTTGCTCGCGCGCGTTGTGGGCGCGCAGGGGCCGGAGGAGTTCGTGGGGGCGGGGCGGTGTGCGGGGTGTC
>JBGAHE010000035.1:0-57860 GCA_044226365.1 Bryobacteraceae bacterium | reverse complement strand
AAACCTCGGCGACTTCACCTCGGCATAGAACTTCAAACTTAGGTGCGGGTTCGGATGCGCCGTCGCTTCCGTCGCGCTCAGCTCGTACACGATGTCGCAAGGCTGGTAAGTCCGCGGATTTTCGCAAGGCGTTTGCGCGAAGGCCGGCCAGATACCGCACAAAATGATCAGCGAGAGTCGCATCCTGACCTCCAGTTTGCCCCAAAATGAAGTCATGCGTTTCGCCCTGCTTTTGCTGCTCAGCGCGAATGTGGCTCCTGCCGTCACCATAGAAGAGAGAACCAAGGGCCTGGAACGCCTCGCTGGCTTCCTCGATCTCTACTGGGACGCGAAAGGCGGCAAGATGCTCTTGTGCATCCCGCGCCTCGAAAGCGAACTCCTCTATTTCTCTTCCCTGCCCGCCGGCATCGGCTCCAACGACCTGGGCCTCGACCGCGGACAACTCGGTCAGGAGCGCATCGTCCAGTTCGAACGCAGCGGCAACCGCGTCCTGCTCATGCAGCAGAACTATGACTACCGCGCCACCTCCCCCGACGCCCGCGAACGGCAAGCCGTCACGGACTCCTTCGCCCGCTCCGCTCTCGCCGGCTTCGCCATCGAGGCCGAGGACAGCCACGGCGTCCTGGTCGACGCCACCAGCTTCTTCCTGCGCGACGCACACGGCGTCGCCACGCGCCTCCGCGGGATGAATCAGGGGACCTACCGCCTCGATCCGCAGCGTTCCGCCTTCTACCTGCCGCGCACCAAATCCTTCCCGCAAAACACCGAGATCGAGGTGACGCTCACCTTCGCCGGTGAGAACCCCGGCGGCTTCGTGCGCAGCGTTGTACCGGATAGCGAAGCCCTCACCGTACGCGAGCACCACAGCTTCATTCAACTCCCGGATTCCGGCTATGTCCCCCGCGCCTTCGATCCGCGCGCCGGCTACTTCCTCACCCTCACCTCCTACGCCGACTACTCATCCCCGGTCACCGACAAACTCCGCCGCCGCTACCTCACACGCCACCGCTTGCAGAAAAAGAACCCCGGTACGCCCATGAGCGAGCCCATCAAGCCCATCGTCTACTACCTGGATCCGGGCACTCCGGAACCTGTCCGCAGCGCGTTGCTCGAAGGCGGCCGTTGGTGGAACCAGGCCTTTGAAGCAGCCGGTTACCGCAACGCCTTTCGCATGGAACTCCTCCCCGCCGGCGCCGACCCGATGGACATCCGCTACAACCTTGTGCAATGGGTCCATCGCTCCACCCGCGGCTGGTCCTATGGAGCCTCCATCTCAGACCCGCGCACCGGCGAGATTCTGAAGGGCCACGTCACGCTGGGCTCTTTGCGCGTCCGCCAGGACTACCTGATCGCTGAAGGCCTCCTCGCCCCCTACGAGCACACCGACGCCTCGCCTGAGGCCCTAGCCATGGCTCTCGCTCGCCTCCGTCAGCTCTCCGCGCACGAGATCGGCCACACGCTCGGCTTGGCTCACAACTTCGCCGCCAGCGTGTCCCAACGCGCGTCCGTGATGGATTACCCCCACCCCTACGCCGCTCTCCGTGCAGACGGCACGGTCGACTTGCAACAAGCCTACGCCGTCGGCATTGGCGAGTGGGACAAGACCGCCATCCGCTACGGCTATTCCGAAGGCACTCCGGCCGAACTCGCCGCCATCCTGGAGGAGTCGCAGAAGAAGGGCGTGCGCTTCATCAGCGATGCCGACTCCGGCGATGGCGGCGCTCATCCCTACACTCACGTCTGGGACAACGGCGCCGACTCGGTCGCAGAGCTCACTCGCATCATGCGCCTTCGTTCGCGCGGACTCGAACGCTTCGGCGAGCGCAACCTCCGTCCGGGCGAGCCATTAGCGACGCTGGAAGAAGTCCTGGTGCCTCTCTATCTCGGCCATCGCTATCAACTCTCCGCGGCGGCCAAGTGGCTCGGCGGCCTAAATTACAGCTACGCCTTGCGCGGCGACGGCCAGGTGATCGCCGAGATCGTTCCCGCAGCCAAACAGACTCAGGCCCTTACGGCCCTCCTGGATGCCTTGCAACCAAGCGCCTTGATGCTACCCGAAAAGATCTTGCAGCTGATCCCGCCGCGCCCGATCGGCTATCCTCGTACCCGCGAAACCTTTTCCGGCCGCACCGGGCTGACCTTCGATCCCCTTAGCGCGGTCGAGGCCGCTGCCACCCACACCGTCGGACTGATCCTGCATCCGGACCGTGCCGCCCGCCTGGTGCAGTATCACGCCCGGGACGCCGCCAACCCGGCCCTGGACACTGTCATCGATTCGTTGCTGGCGCGCACCTGGCGCCAGCCGGCGCGCCACGGGATGGAAGGCGAAGTGCGCCGCGTAACAGACCTCGTCGTCGGTTATCACCTGATGGCCCTTGCCTCGAACTCCCAGGCCGCCCCTCAGGCCCGCGCCATCGCCCTCGAAAAACTGACCGCCTTGGAGACGTGGGCCACTCGCACCCCGACGCCCGACCCCGCCCAGCGCGCTCACCAGTCATTCGCCGTCACTTTAATCCGCTCGTTCCTCAAAGACCCCACCAAACCGACTTTCCCCCGCCCCGCCGACCCACCGCCCGGAGCCCCCATCTAACCGCCCACCCCGCCCCCTCGCTCCCGCCCGCCGCACCACTGCTCCGCACCACTGCTCGGACCAGCCCACAACCCACACATTCGAAAGGAGATTTCCACAACATGAGAACCCTATCGCAATAACCCCGCTGCTCGCCCGCTGCTCGGACCAAACCATAACCCGCTGAAACCAAATGGCTTTCCGACTTTTTTCAAACGCCCCGAAAAATAAGTGAGATTTTTCCCGCCCGAATCACACTATTAGGTAGATGAGGAAACGCCTGCGACCGCCTCCCCCGCGCGTCCGCGATTGGAAATGCGGCTACGTCTATCACGTTTACCAGCGTGGTAACTATAAGCAATCCGTCTTTCACGACCAGACCCAGATCGTCCACTACCTCCAGCGTTTCGACCTCCTCGCCCGGCGTTACGACGTCCGCATCCACGCCTTCTGCATCATGTCGAATCACATCCACTTCGTGCTCGAGCCCACTCGGCGCGGCGGTGGCATCTCCTCGCTGATGCAGCACTTGCAGTCCTATCACGCCCGCTGGATCCATCGCGCCCTCGACCGCGATGGCCACCTGTGGAAGAACCGTTTTCGAGCGAAGCGCGTCACCTCCCCCGCCCACTACCGCGCCTTGCTCCTCTACGTCGAACGCAATCCTGTCGAAGCTGGCCTGGTGCGCCGCGCCGAACGCTACGCCTACTCGAGCGCCGCCGCCCACTCCGCCGGGCGCACCGCCCATCGACTACAACACGGCAGTCAGATCGCCCTCATTCACCTTCATCTCGACCGCTGGCGCCTCGACTGCGACGACGTCCCCCCCTGGCGTCGGCTGCTGCGGCTCGCCCCGCCCACCCTCACCGCCTCTGACATGAACGACGCCATCGCTCGCCTGCTCGGCCGCGACTGGCAACGACCGCTCAATCCCCACCATCTACCGCCGCCACAACCTCCCCGCCGGCCACCCACCTCCCAGCCTGCGCGGACGAGTCTGGCGCGCACCGGCTAGCCCAGGTAGTCGAACAATGAACCACGCGGCAGTTGCGACTTCGCCTGAAAAGCCGCCTGCTGATCCTGCATGGCCTGATTCAATTCGAGAATCGCCGACGTCAAATCCGCGTCCTCCACGCTCGCGATCTGCGTCTTCAGCCGCGTCACGGCCGACTTCGCCGCCTCGGACGCATTCGTCACCCGATTCTGCATTGTGCCGTAAGTGGCATGCACCGTGCGGACATGCTCGCTCGTGGAATTCGTTTGCAGGTAGGCGGTGCGAATCGCCTCGGTATCATTCGCGTTCAGCGCGTCCCGCAGGGCCCGCAAGCTCGAGAAGACGTTCTTCTCGGGATCCGCATTGTCGAAGATCTCGTCCGCCGTTCGGCCGACCTCAAACGGCCCGCCCGTTACATCGAGCGCCCGCTTCCTCACGGTCGAACCGCCATACGTGCTGATCGCATTGGGCGGCGAAGGATCGATGCTGTACGGCAGCACCGTATCCGTCGAGCCGCCGAAAATGTAACGGCCTTCCACCTGCGTTGAGGAAAGCGAAACGGCTTCGCGCAATAGGGAGTCCACCTCGCCCGCCAGTTGAGTCCGCGTCGCTGGGCTCGACGTATCGCTCACGCCTTGCGTCCCCAACGTCGACGCGCGCTCCATCAACTTGCTGAGCGAGGCCATCGCCGTCTCAGCCGTATCCACTTCCGTCTTCACGCGGCTCAGGTTGCTATCCACCTGAGTCACGCGCGACAACTCGGCGCGCGCGGTCAGCAGCGAACTCACCTGCTCCGGATCGTCGGACGCCGTGGAGATCCGCAACCCGGTGCTGATCTGCCGATGAGCCCGCTCCAGCCGCGTGCCGATCGAGCGCACGCTGCTCAGAAATTGCTCGTCACTCGCCTTCAGATTGGTGATCATGCTTCCTACCGGCCAAGGTTGATGGCCGCCTCGGTCAACTCATTCAACGTCCGGAATAACTGCGCCGCCGCCTGGTAGGCGCGCTGGGCCTGAATCAGCTGCGCCGCCTCTTCGTTCAGCGAGACGCCCTGCGCTTCTTCCCGAATCGACTTCGCCTGGGCGTAAACCTGCCCCCGCGTCGTCGCCGCCTCCTGCGCCGTCGACACCTTGCGACCCAACGACGCCGTCAGGTCGCCATAGCTCTGCGTAAACGTCTTGCCGGACGCGTTGCGCACGCTCGCCAAGTCCACCAGTTGCAGCGCATTCCCGTTGCCTCCGGGCGCGCCATTGGAGGCCAACGCCAGTTGATCGCTGGTCAACGACGTCACCATCAGCGAGCCGCTCGGGTCGGTCGGGTTGTAGTCGAACAACGGCTGCACTGGACGCGCCCCATTCGCATCCAGTCCGCCATCGAGCACCGTATTGACGCCGTCGGCAAACTCGGTCGCCAACTGATTCACCCCCGCCTGCAGCCCCGGAATCTCCGTGTTGTAAGTCTGCAGCAGGCCCGAAAGACGGCCGCCGGTCAGCTTGTCCGTCACGTCACGTCCCTGCGAATCGCGGATGATCTGACTGCCGCCGCTCGAGTCCAGCGACTGCGGATAACTCTGATCGCCGATCACCAGCAAACTCCCGCCGGCATACAGCGCCAGGCTGCCGTCATCCTGCTCCACGCTGTCGTAGTTCACCAACCCGGAAAGCTCTTCGAGTAACTGGTTGGCCTTGGCATCGAGCCCGGCATCGAAACCATTGGCCGCCCGCTGCGTGTTCAAGTCGGCCAGAGTGCTCGCGATCTGGTTCACCCGGTTCACCGTCGAGCGAATCTCGCCTCCGATGTTCGTGCGGGCCTCGTTCAGCCCGTGCCCCAGTTCGTTGAAACTGCTGGCCACCTGCCGCGCCCGGTCCAGCAACACCTCACGCGACGTCGAACTGTTCGGACTTACTGACGCTTGGCTCGCCGCTTCAAAGAAGCGGTTCATGGCCGCCGGAAGTCCGGCATCGGCCGTGATCGGAAACAGGGGCTCGAGTTGCCCGAGATCAGTCGCGACCTGATCGTACTTCCCGAAATCCGAATTCGCCCCTCGCACGGCTCGCTCGGCGTATTGCGACCGGTAGCTCACGGTCTCGCCCGCGCTGACGCCTCCCACAATGCCCACATCCGGGTCGAAACGTTGAGCGAGCAACTCCTGACGTTGACGCGCATAACCCGGCGTCGAGGCGTTGGCCACGTTGTTCTGCACCGTCGCCAGCGACCGCTCGAACACGCTCATGGTGTTCGCAGTCGATATCAGTGAGTTAAACAGGCCCATTCGTCTTTAAACCTTTAACCTTCGATCGACACTCGTCCCGCGCCGGCTTGGCCCGGACCGCCGCCATACTCGGACACCAGCGCCCCCCGTGACGAAAGCCAATGCCCCACACCGCCCAGCAGTTCGCCTACCGCTTGCACGTCGGGTTGCCAGCGAAGCCGCTCGTCGGCTGGTAAAAACTCCATCGCGGCCACCGCCCGGCTCAAGGGCTCAAGCGCTGTCGCGAGCGAATCCGCGAGCGGACTCCGTGTCAGCAACGCCCGGACTTCCGCCAAGTCCTCGCGAATGGTCCTAGTTTCCAAAAGCATCCTCGATCAACGCCTTCGACAACCCCTGCGAATCCGTCTGATAGGTGCCATCGGCCACCGCCGCCTGCAGTTTCTCGAGCCGCGCCTCGCGAGCCGGATCGTTCTGCAACGCGTCCACCTCGCGGCTCAAGCTCGATAACTCCACCGCATCCGACCCAACCGACCCCGACGCGCTCCCATTGACGCGCTCCGCCGACTGGACCTTCGCCGCCTGCTGGGCGCCGCCCGTCGTGAGATTGATTCCAGACAAACTCGGATCCTGAATCTTCATACAAACAACGTATCGTCAGCCAGAGCTGCCTCTAGAGCGTATCGTCAACTTTTTTTCGAATTTGAGACAATAAAAATCGAAAGCCTTCTGTATCCGGGCTCTCCCAAGTGAGTGACCGATGAAATATCCCCTACTGCTCGTCCTGCTTGTCTCACCGACGTTTGCCGCTGGTAAAACGCCGACCTACAACAAAGACATCCAGCCCATCCTGGCCACCCGCTGCGTCTCCTGCCACCGCACCGGCGAAATCGGCCCCATGGAATTCTCTTCCTATGCCAAGGTTCGTCCCTGGGCCAAGTCCATTCGCCAAACGGTCCTCAATCGGCGCATGCCGCCCTGGTTTGCTGACCCGCACTACGGCAAGTTCTCCAACGACCGCTCCATGCCCCAGGCCGACATCGACACCATCGTCGCCTGGGTCGATGCCGGCTCCCCCGAAGGCTCGCCGCGCGACCTTCGTCCCCAGCCCACCTTCGTCGATGGCTGGAATATTCCCCGTCCCGAACTGGTGGTACGCGCGCCTCAGCCCTTCCCCGTCCCCAAAGACGGCGACGTCGACTACCAATACATCGTCGTGCCCTTGGGCCTCAAGGAAGACCAATGGGTCGAGACGGTCGAAGCCCGTCCCACCGACCGCAGCGTCGTCCACCACATCGTCGTCTACGTCCGCGACCCCAGCAACAACTGGCTCCGCGGTGAAGCCCAACCCGGCATCCCCTTCGTTCCGCCGCGCCAGAGCCAGGACGGCAAACCGCGCAATGACATCGGCGGCGCCGGCAACGAGATTCTCACCATCTACACCCCCGGCAATCTGCCGGACCGCTGGAAGCCTGGCCAGGCCAAGTTCGTCCGCGCCGGCTCCGATCTCGTCTTCCAGCTCCACTACACCCCCAACGGCAAGAACGCCACCACCGATCACAGCCAGGTCGGCCTCATTTTTGCCAAACAGCCGCCCACCGAGCGCGTCATGACCATGGCGGCCAGCAACTCGAAGTTCGCCATCCCGCCGGGCGACGCCAACTACCGCGTGGATAGCCGTCCCGCGCAGCTTCCCTCGCGCGCCACACTGATGAGCTTCTTCCCGCACATGCACCTGCGCGGCAAGGCGTTTGAATATCGCGTGAAGGTGCCCGGGCAGGAAAAGCAGGTCCTGCTGAACATTCCGCGCTACGACTTCAACTGGCAGCTCACCTATCGGCTTGAGCAGCCGCTCGCGCTTCCCGCGGGCTCCGAAGTCGAAGTCACCGGGTGGTTCGACAATTCGCCCAACAACAGATACAACCCGGACCCGAAAGCCACCGTCAAATTCGGCGAGCAAAGCTGGGAGGAGATGTGCATCGGCTTCTTCGACATCAGCTTCGACGCCAAACTCACGCCCGACCAGTTCTTTAAGCCGAAGCCCAAGGAACGCGCTTCCGCCGGCGGACTGGACTAGACCATGCGTCTTTGGCTGATGCTCTTCGCGCTCCCGCTTTGGGGTCACGACGTCATCACCACCAAGATCACCTGGGCGCGCGAGATCTCGCGCCTGATGCACCAGCGTTGCGTCCAATGCCACCGTCCCGGCGGCTCCACCCCGATGTCACTGCTCACTTACGATGAGGCGCGCCCCTGGGCTCGCTCCATCATGGAAGAGGTGCTCGAACGCCGCATGCCGCCCTGGAACCCCGTCAAGGGCTTCGGCGACTTTCAGCACGAAGCCGGACTCAGCCAGGAAGAAATCGGCCTCATTGCCGATTGGGTGGAAGGCGGCGCGCCCCGCGGCGACGAGCGCCTCCTCCCGCCCGATCCCACGCTCGCCGCTGCCTCCCCGGCGCCCACGGGCGCTCGAATTCCGCTCACAGATCAGCGGGTACTCACACAGCCAATGCTCGCCAAAGGCATTCAGGTGGCGCGCATGGCCGAAGGACGCTCACTGATGGCTTGGGCTGAGCTGCCCGACGGCAGTACGGAGCCCCTGCTGCAGATTGAGTCGTTTCGCCCGAAGGCCAATCAGCCTTACGCCTTCCTGCGCCCGCTCCGTTTGCCGGCCGGCACGCGGCTGCACCTCGCCGGCGAAGCCACCGTAGCCCTGATCAGCTCAGGCGCCGCACCGGTACGTCGAACACCGCCGTCAGCACCTCGCCCGCCCGCTGTACCTGCAGCCAAATCCGGTGCAAGCCCGGCCGCGGGAAAATGACGTTGAATTGCAGGGCGCCGCGTTCCGGGTAGGCCAGGAACGGATGCGTATGGATGAGGTCCTGCCGGTCGCTGCTGGCGATGAGCAGGTGCCCCCAAGCACCCAGAAACGGCTCCAAGCCGTCCACCGGCTCCACCCGGAACAGCAGCCGGCTGGCTTGCGCCGCCAGCAGTTCGGGCGGCTCTGTCTCCAAACGAATCGTCGTCCCGCCAAAGCGCTTCGGGGTGAGATCGACGGCGCGCGGCACCGCCGGAGCCGGTGCCCCCGGAACGATGAGCGACTTCACCACCATCTGCGGCGTCGCCTGCTCCGGATAGAAGTCGCAGAGCAAGCGGTAGACGCCCGCCGCTGGTAGCCGCGTCGACAGCACGAAGCTCCCGTCAGGCTGTAGTTCCGGATGCTCGTGCGCGAAGAAACCGAGGTCGGGGCCGATCAGGAAGAGATGGAAGAGCCGCTCGTGGATCAGTTGCAGCTTGGGCGGGGTCGCCTTGGGTCGCGGATCCACCGGACGAAGCCGCAGGGTGAGAGGCTGTTGCGGCTGGACGCGCCTGGGCAGAGTCGAGAGATCGACGCGAAACTCCACGTGGTCCGGCAGCCCCGCCACCAGTCGCATCCCGCAGCGCGGACATTTGCCAGGGTTCTTGGCGTGGACCTCACGGTCCATCGGGCAGATGAAGTCGACCTCCGCCTCGGGAGCGGCTGGTTCCTGGCCGCAGCAAATCCCCACAGCTCCCAAAAGCCATTCCCGCCGCCCAATTGTTGCTCGAATTGTTGCTCGGACCAACACAGAAACTTATGATTCCATTCGAGATATTCCAGAAATCCGAGCGCCGTTTCAGGCCGGTTCGAACGGCCAGTTCCCCGTCGTCGCATACCCGCCATCGACGTGGATGGTCTGCCCGGTGACGTAGTCCGCGCCCGAGCTCGCCAGGAACACGGCCACCGGCGCAATGTCCTCCGGCGTCCCCAGCCGCGGATTCGACTGACAGCCGCGCAGCCAATCCTGCATCACCTTCGACTGCCACATCTCCCGGTTCAGATCCGTAACAATAAAGCCCGGCGCAATACAGTTCACCTGTACGCCGTGCCGCCCCCACTCCACCGCCAGCGTCCGCGTCAAACCCGCAATCGCGCTCTTGGTCATCGCGTAGAACGACAGATACGGCAAACCCAGCGCCGAAGTGATGCTGCCAATATTGACGATCTTCCCGCTGCCTCGTTTCGCCATCCGGCTGCCGATCGCCTGCGTCAGTTGCACAATCCCGTGGAGATTCGTCTGCCAGATGCGGTCCATCTCTTCGGCCGTATAGCTCTCAAAGCGCTTCCGGACATTGGTGCCGGCCACGTTCACCAGGATGTCGTAGTCGCCCTTGGCGACCTCGGCAATCGACTGCGGGTCGGTAAAGTCCAGACTCAGCGCCTGCGCCTTCCACCCGGCCGCACGCAGTTCGGCGGCTTCCTTCTCCAGTGCCGGCAGCGACCGGGCCGCCAGCGTCGTGTCCGCGCCGGCATGCGCCATCGCGCGCGCGATCGCCAAACCGATCCCGCGGCTCGCCCCGGCCACCAAACACGTCTTCCCTGCTAAATTCATGCACCAGCCTCCGATAAGTAGCGTAACCCGAGATCGGAATCCGATCTCCTTTCCCAATAGAAAAAGGCTCCCCGCAGGGAGCCTTTTTCAAAACCCAACGATCGCTTAGCGCGCCGTCAAGAACGTGAAGAGCACCAGCGATTCCATGAACGCCAGACCGATGAAGGCCAGCGTACGGATCGCACCGGCCGCACCCGGGTTCCGGGCGATGCCTTCGGCAGCCGAAGCCACCGCGCGGCCCTGACCGAGACCGCAACCGGCGGCGGCAATGCCGAGCGCCAGGTTCACCGGCAGCGAGGAAGAAGACGTGCTGCCACCCTGCGCAAACATGGGGGCCGCGAAAACGAGCATGAACAACAACGTGAACATTTTGCTACGCATAACAAACTACTCCTTGGAACAAATTACGCAACTCAGGAGGTGGTTGCCTTCGCGCGTTGGGACGCCGGGGCCTCACACTGAATCACAACGGACAAAACTTTAGTGCTCGTGTTCGATCGCACCGCCGACGTACACCATGGTCAGCACCATGAAGATGAACGCCTGCACAAACGACACGAAGGTATGCAAACCCATGAAGATCACGGGCACGCCCAGGGGGATCATCGCCAGGAAGGCCATCGTCACCATTTCGCCCGCCAGCATGTTGGCATAAAGACGAATCGTGAGCGACACCGGGCGAATGCAATGGCTGATGATTTCGATCAGGAACATGAACGGCGCCATCAACGGCACCGGACCCGCAAAGTGCTTCAGGTATCCCACGCCATTCTCTTTGAAGCCGTGGAAGTTGTAATAAAGGAAAACCAGGAACGCGCAGCCGGCGGGCACATAGTAGTACATCGTCGGCGACTCGAACGTGGGCACCACGCCCAGCAGGTTCGAGAACAAGGTGAAAATGAACAGCGTGCCGAACAGCGCCACATGCTTGTGATAGCCATGGCCGACGACGTCGTGCGCCATGCTGTCGACGAACTCATAGAGCATTTCAAAGATCTGCTGGAACTTGCCGGGCTTGTCGGCCGACAGTCTCATCTTCAGGAGCGCGAATACCACCACGATCAGCAGGACCACCAGGATCTGCATCGACATGTAGTTCGTCCACGGCTTGGCCGGGTCGTGCGCGGGAATGCCAGCGGCCTGCAGGATAGCGTTCGCCGGACCAGCCAGCGTTTGGTTCAGCAGGGCAGTAAACCAGAGTTCGTGTTCGTGCATGGAGATTTAAGTTTTGCGAAGAAGACCCCAGACGGTTTCGAGCGTAATCGCGGCAATGCCCACGAAGAGCCCCGTTCCCATCGCCGGGATGCTCACTTCATAAACCTTCAGAATACCATACACTGCTGCAAATACAGCAAGTTGCCCGAATCCCAGCAGGAACATGGCCCCGCGGCTGGGGTTCTCGAGACCCGTCACATCGAGTAAACGCACCGTCCGATGTAACAACATCAGCAACACCACCGAAGCGGCGGCGCCGATCGCGAAGCTCACCAATCCGTTCACACCACCCAGCACCGCGAAGCCGATAGCCCCCAGGGCGCAGAGGCCAAACGCCACGCGGAACGTCCCGCGGGCCATCGCTTCGAAGTCAAACTCAGGCTTCGTCATTTCTTCCCTTCGATGCGCATGATCTGCCGGTAGGTCTCGAACATCCCGGCCGCCACGCCGACGATTGCGCCGATGGCCTCTCCGTTCTTCCCGCCGAAGTATCCGCCCACCCAATAGCCGACGAAGCCTGCCACCGGGATCACGAAGATGAGCCCCATATAGGCTCCGGCTTTCGTCCAGGGATTATCGACACGGTTTCCCACGACGACTAGTATGGCGCAGCGCCCGCTGACGAGCCAGCCTACTTGAGCAGCTTCAGGTTGACGGCTTCGCCCATGGCTTTGTAGCCGGCGTCGCCGGGATGGAGGCGATCGCCGCCGTCGTAGGCGGGGAGGATGCGGTCCGGGTGCGCGGGATCGCGGGTGACCTGGTCGAAATCGACGATGCCGTCGAAGGCGCCACCAGTGCGGATCCATTCGTTGATCGCCTTGCGCTTCACTTCTTTGTCGGCACTGAAGTAGCCAGGGAAGACGGTGCCTTCAAACGGCAGGATCGTGGCGCCGATTACCTTCACGCCGCGTTGGTGCGCACCTTCGATCATCTGCTTCATGCCGGCGATGATGTCTTCCGCGGAGACCGTTTCCGACACGGGCGCCGAAGTGCCGGCGTGGCCCAGGTCGTTGATGCCTTCGAGCACGATCACGTACTTCACGCCCGGCTGCGAGAGCACGTCGCGATCGAAACGAGCCAGCGCGTTCACGCCGAAGCGGATATTGTTCGGCTGCGCGTCGTGCAGAATTCGGTTGCCGCCGATGCCCGCGTCGACAACGCCAATCTTCCGGCCGCGCAAGCGCCCGGCGAGCACATCGGGCCAGCGCGCGTTCGCGTCCACCGTGGAGCGGGCGCCGTCGGTGATCGAGTCGCCAAAGGCGACCACGGTGAAGGCGGACGCGGGCGCCAGCACATCCACGCCGCCCAGGAAAACCCAGGAAGTGATGGTGGCCGCGCCAGGCAACTCGGCATCGCCCACGTGATTGCCCTCGGCGATGTAAGAAGTCTGCTGCGAAGCGTAGTGAATGCCCGCGCCCAACGCGGCTTTGGGCACATACAAGCTCACCGCGAGATTCGCGCCGGAGGGCACGCTCAAACGAACCGGATCGCTGAGCACGATGGCGCCCGCCGGAATCGTCACGGTGGGACGGCCGCTAAAGGTCAACGCCCGATCCGTGCCCGTGGCAATCGCCGCCGCGTTCGACCGCAAGGCGATGTGCGCGGCGCCGATCTCCACCTTGTCCTTCCCGAAGACATTCGACAAGCGCACGCGAAGCGACTCGCCGCCCAGGCTCACATGGACGATCTGCCGCAGTGTCTGATTCTCGAACGCCAGCTTCGCCGCCCGGATCTGGCCGACATCCGCCAACTGGGGCGATGGGCTGGGCGCCCAGGTAGCCACCCAACGCTCGGCTCCCCAACTCAAGCCGGCCAGGACCGGCAAACACAACGCGATTCGCAGCAGCATCAACCGAATTATAAGCAGCTACCGCACCAGCGGCGTCACGGTGAACTTGCGGAACTCCACGGCGCCATGGTCACCCTGCACGATGAACGGGCCGGGGTTCGCCTCGTCGCCGTTGCCGGCGATGGCCGTCAGTCCCTCGATCTCACGATGGTCGATGATCTTCTGGCCGTTAAGCATCACCGTGAGCCAGCGGCCCACCACGCGCACGTCCATCGTCTGCCACTCACCGGCCGGCTTGCTGGCGTTGACGGCCGGCTTGATGCGGCTGTACAGGGCGCCATGCGAATGCGTGTCCTGCTCCTTGCCATAATCCTCGAGAATCTGAATCTCATAGCGGCCGCGCAGGCCGATGCCGCCGTTCGTGTCCTTGCCTAAGCGATATTCGGCGTGGAGCGTGAAGTTCCAGAAGGTGTCCTTCGAGACCAGGTTGTTCGCGCCGGCGACGTTCTTGGCGATGCCGTTTTCCACCGTCCAGCCCAGGGGCTGGCCCTTCACCATCGCGTTCCAGTTCGAGAGATCGCGGCCGTTCATGAGTTCCACCGGCTGGCCGGGCTTCCAGGAGGCGTCGTCTCGATCGCGAATCAGCGGGGCACGCGTCCCGGTGAATTGATAGACCACATTGCCGTCCAGGGAGAACATGCCGACGAGTTTGCCGCCCTGAATCTTGCCGGTGTAGACGCCTTTGCGAACGACGTCAAAGCGTTCCCTGGCGCCGAGCCGAAACTTGCGATCGAGTTCGAAGCGCAGTTCCCCGCCCTTGACGGAGATGGCCGAAAGGTCATCCATGCCGCCGCCGGGCCCACCCACGAAGCGGCCCGTGACGGCTTTCGTCCCGGCACCCTGCACCTCTAACCACCACACGCGTCCGCGCGGCTCGTTCTGCACATCCAGGTTCCAGCGCCCGTTAAAGTCGCTGTCTTTGGCCCATAAACCAGTCGTGAAAACCGCTAGCGCGAATAGGATGCTCTTCATCACTCCGAACTGTAGCATCCTGGAGGATATGAGCATGCGTGAACCTGGCCTCAACGTGTTGGGCGGCCCCCTCCAATCCTGTTCGCACGATCCGAAAACCGGCTTCTACCGGACCGGCTGCTGCGAAACGGGCCCGGACGACGAAGGTGTGCACGTGGTGTGCATCCGAGCCACCAAAGAGTTTCTCGAGTTCAGCAAGTCGCGCGGCAATGACCTTTCGACGCCGCGCCCGCAGTGGAACTTCGCGGGCGTGAGGCCCGGCGACCAGTGGTGCCTGTGCGCCGACCGCTGGAAGGAAGCGCTCGATGCCGGCATGGCCCCGCCGGTGGTGCTCGAAGCGACCCATCGCGCGGCCCTGCGCCACGTGACGCTCGAAGACCTGCTGCTGCACGCGCTCACCAGCCCCACGGCATAAACACTAGGACAGCCATGCATCGCATTACTTCGCTCGAGGTCCTGGACCTCCGCTACCCCACGGTCAAGCTCGGGATGGCCGGCTCCGACCCGCGCCATCTGGCGCCGAATTACTCTTGCGTCGTTCCGATCCTGCGGACCGACTCGGGCCTCGAAGGGCGCTCGCTCATCTTCACGATCGGCGACGGCACGCAGATCCAGGCGGCCGGCGTCGAGGCCTTGCGCCGGTTCGTGGTGGGGCGGACACTCGAAGAGTTCATGGCGGAGCCCGGGCTATTCGCCCAGTCGCTCGCCGAGCATCACCAGTTGCGCTGGCTAGCGCTGGGCACCTATCGAATGGCGGTAGGCGGCATCGTCAACGCGCTGTGGGACCTGTGGGCGAAGTCACTCAACGTGCCGATTTGGCGCTTGCTCACCAGTCTGTCGCCAGAGCAGATCGTGCAGGCCATCGACTTTCATCATCTCCGCGACGCCCTCACCGAAGACGAGTTACTGGAGATGCTGCGCAGCCGCGCGGCACAGAAGACCGCCAACCTGGCACGGCTCGAGCAGCGGGGTCCTAAGGTTTACAGCACCGCCGGCTGGTCCGGCCGGCCGCTCAGCGAGGTGAGCGAGCTCTGCCGCAACCTGTACGCGCAAGGCACGCGGGCCTTTAAGGCCAAGGTGGGCCGCGGACAGCAGTATGACCGGCAACGCGCACTGGATGAAGACCGGCGCATGATGCAGACGATCCGCGATGCGACGGGTCCGGATGCGCTGTTGCTCACCGACTCGAATCAGAATCTCGGCGACTGGATGAATGCTGCCAGCTACATGAAGGAGCTGGCCGAGTTCAAGATTCTCTTCATCGAAGAGGCCATCGCTTACAACGACGTGCTGGGCTACATCAAGCTGCGCGAAGCGCTCGAGCCGGTGGGCATCGGCGTGGCCGGCGGCGAGCAG
This sequence comes from Bryobacteraceae bacterium, assembly GCA_044226365.1. Lineage (GTDB taxonomy): Bacteria > Acidobacteriota > Terriglobia > Bryobacterales > Bryobacteraceae > JALHNI01. The sequence continues at coordinate 42,284 of JBGAHE010000035.1, read as the reverse complement.
GCGCCGGATGCGATTACGTTCAAGCAGCTACTCGCGGGCGGCGGACTCACGCACTGCCAGATCGACGGCGCCCGCGTGGGCGGCGTGAACGAACTGTTCGCCATCATCGCGATGGCGGCGAAGTATCAGGTGCCCGTCTGTCCGCATTCCGGAGGCATCGGCCTGGGTCAGTTGGTGGGGCCGATGTCGGTGTTCGACCAGGCTTGGTTCGGAAGCGAGGGACGGTTACTCGAGTATCTGGAGTTCCTGCAGCAAGGCGTGTTCCTGGAGCCGCTCGAAGTACGCGACGGTCACTATGTACCGGGCTCAGCGCCTGGTTGGGGGCTGGAGATGCACGCCGACTTCGTCGCCCGTTACCGCTATCCGGACGGTCCGGAGACGGCCGATAGTGAAGAGGCGGATCGTATCGCCGCGGTGCAGCCCGGCGCGCCGCCTTACGCCAAGTTCTGGGCCCGGTAGATCACCGGCGACAGGTGTACTACAGAAAATCGCGCGAGGAACCGAATACCTCTTGATCCCTGGTCTTCGGTTACGTGGCGTCTCCCTGTCGTGAAACTCGTTTTGAAGCACTGGACGGGCTGCGTGGCCTGGCCGCGGTGGCCGTCACGGTGTTTCACTATTCGCTTTACGCGGGGCTGAACTGGGTGGACGGCGGTCCGCTCGCGGTGGACCTGTTCTTCGTGCTCTCCGGGCTCGTCATTGCCCACGCGTATTAGAAGCGCCTCGAAGAGGGTCTGACGTTCGTCGAGTTCGCGCGCCTCCGCGTGGCGCGCCTGCTTCCCTTGCATGCGATTTCCACGGTCGTGGGAGCGCTCGCCATGTTCGCAGTAGCCCGGAACCAGGCGCTGGTCGCCAGCGGCGAGATTCTCCAGGCGTTCCTTTTCAACGTCGTCCTGCTACCGCTGATCAGCCTGACGAACTGGCCGGCGGGTGGTCATTTGGAGATCAACCCCCTGTTTCCGCTGAATCCGCCGGCCTGGAGTTTGTTCTACGAATTCGCGGCGAACTTCGGCTATGTGGCGTTGGTGAAACTCCGCCGGCCGTGGGTCTTGACGTCGGTGCTAGCGGTCTCAATCGGCGCCTGTCTCCACTACGCGATCACGTGGGGCCATTCGAACGCGGGCTGGAACCTGGCGACGCTGTTCTCCGGCTTTCCGCGCGTCTTTTGCGGCTTCCTGCTGGGAGTAACGATCTACCGGCGGCAATGGCACCGCCGGGAGTACCCGGTTTGGCTGACCACCGCGTCGGCCCTTTGCGTGACGGCCGGGCTATTTTGGGGTCATCTCTTCTTTAGCATCGCCGTGCCGATGGTGGCTGTCCCGTTGCTGATCGCGGCGCTCGCGTCAGTACCGGTATCGGGCAAGACGCTGCGGGCCTGCCAGGTGGCGGCGGCCTGGTCCTACCCGCTCTACGTGATCCACTTTCCGCTCTACCGGCTGGGGGCCGCGCTGTTGCCGCTCGAAGCGATTTCACCGGAGGGGCGCATCGTGCTGATGGCGACCGCCGCGCTGGGCGCCGCCGCCCTGGTGCATCGACTGGACCGTCTCTGCCTGGGATGGCTCGGGCAACGGCGGACGGCTCAACGAAACGTCCGCCTACAAGCGAGTGGCGCCTAGGCGTCAGGCCACTTGTGCCGTGGGACCGGGCACCGCCGCGCCACAGCAGCGTTTGTACTTGAGGCGGCTGCCGCAGGGACATGGCGCGTTGCGAACAGACGCTTTGAGGGAAATGGCTGTGTCGGCAAGGTGGAGGTCGTTGAAGTGGGCATCCGAGAACGACCTCGGACTTGAGTAACGGGAGTTGGGTTGGTTGCTGGTTCTGAACGAGTTTGACGACTTCGAGAGCGGCTTTGAGACGGGTGGCAGGCGAGGCGTTCTCGTTGCTGAGAATGTGTCGAAAAGTGTCGAGTGCGAGTTGGCTTACCGAGGCGAGTTCGTCCAGGAGGGTCTCTGCACGCTCCTGACGCGAAGTGAGGAGCGCGCGGGCGAACGAAGGGGGTCGGCGAGTCCAGAAACGGACGGTGCTGCGATGAACGCCGCCTTCGCGGGGCGGCTTCGGTGCCGGTAGCTCCCTCGGCGAGGGCACGGAGAACGACAGTATGCACGAGCGTGAGAGTGTCGAAAAGTGTCGAATCGTGATACCACTCTTTTCGCCGACGCACAAAGCTAAACAATTGATTTTATTCTGGAGCCACCCGCGCGGGGATCGAACCGGCGACCCGCTGATTACGACACAGTGGGCCATCTGGTCCGTGGATCGGGACCAACCCATGCGGAAGATCCGAATGCCGCAATCGCTGACGCGCCGCTCGTTTTACGCGGCGGTCTGCCGCCTGCGCGGTGAGACAGTAGCGGACGGGTTTCGGGGTCCGGCCGGCGTGGGGCGCGGCTCCGAGTGCTCTTCTCGGCTTGGCGCGGGCACGGCGGCGACGCTGGTGGCCGTGCGGTTGCCCGCGCGGAGGGCTATGCGGCAGGAGTAGCGAGGGGAGTTTTGGCGGGAGGGGCCAAGGCGCGACTCAAGGGGGACAAGAGCCGCGCCACAGGCAACCGGAGAGTTTTCACTCAGCCGGTGGGGCCCATCGTGCGACAAAGGCCGAAAAATGGCCATGATTCCCCGCTCCTTACACCGTAGAAACTCCCTCCTCTGCTAAGATATTGCCAAATCAGAACATCCCACGATCTCTCCATGTCTCTCGTCACCTCAACCCCTGACGCTTCCAGGCCGCGTAACGTGCGTTTTGCGGCGTTCGAGCTCGATCTGGTCACCAGGGAGCTCACCAAGCACGGCGTGAAGCTGCGGTTGGCCGAGCAGCCGTTTCGGATTCTGGCGGCTTTGCTGGCCCGGCCGGGCGAGTTGGTGAGCCGAGCCGAACTACAGGAGGAACTGTGGCCCGCGGATGCCGCGGGGGACTTCGAACAGGGATTGAACCGCGCGGTGAGCAAGCTGCGCGACACGCTGAATGACCGGGCGGCCAGTCCCCGGTATATCGAGACGTTGCCAGGCCGGGGATATCGCTTCGTGGGAACACTGGAGGCGCCTCCAGAAACGACGCCGAGGGAGCCAGCGGGAGAGTCAAAACGGTGGCCGTTGGTCCTGTGGGGCGTCGTGTCGGTGGCATTGGTGGTGGGGCTGGGGATGGCGGCGAGCCTGTTGTTCCGGCCGCCGGTACCGCCGGCGAAATGGCGCAAGTTGACCAACGACAACTATGTGAAGTTTGCCCCGGCGTTGACCGATGGCACCCGGATCTACTTTGCCGCGGCGTATGACGGCGAGCAGTTTCTGGCCCAGGTGCCGGTAGGAGGCGGACACCCGGTGCGGCTCTCGATCACGCCGCCGGCGCCTTCGTTCGTGCTTCACGACTTGTCGCGCGATTCGCAAGAACTACTGATGGGCGCCGCCCCCAGCTTTAACCGCGAGCGGATGCTGCCGCTGTGGAGCCTGCGCGTCGCCGACGGCGCCGCAAGGCGCTTAGGGAATGCGGTGGCGACGTCGGCCGCCTACGCGCCTGCGGGCGAGAATCGGATCGCGTACTCCACCCGCACGGAACTTTGGATCGCCCAGGCCGACGGCTCCCAACCGCGGCGCATCATCGAATTGAAGGACAGCGTACTGGATTCGATCTGTTGGTCGCCGGATGGAACGCTCCTTCGTTTCTCGCGTCACAATCCGCTTTCCGGCCACGGGGTGCCCTGGGAGATCCGCGCCGATGGCCAGGGCCTTCGCAAGGTGGTCGCCACATGGAAGGGAGAGAGCTTAACGGCCGAAGGATGGTTGCGGAAGGGTGGGCCGGCACTGTTTGGGAGCGAGGGCACGATTTGGGGACGGGTGGAAGCGTGGTCGCCACTGCCGGTGGACGATCGGCCGAGCCGATTGACGGAAGCCACGTTGGAACTGGATCCGCAATTTCGCCTGAGGAATGCCGAGTCATTCCATACCATTGGCACGGACCGGCTGGGAGAGCTGCAACGCTTCGACGAACGGTCAGGGAGCTGGGCGCCTCTACTGGAAGGGCTTTCCATCGAGTCGGTGGACTATTCGCCGGACCGTCAACGCATGGCTTATGTGACGTACCCCCAGCGGGCGCTGTGGGTGCGAAAGGCCGATGGCAGCCAGCCGATCCAGCTCACCAGTCAGCCGTTGTCCGTCTCTTTTCCTCAATGGTCACCGGATGGAAAGCAGATTGTCTTTGGGGCGCGGCAGGGCGCGGATCAGCCGGTGAGGTTGTACCTGATCGATGCGGAGGGCGGGTCCCCGCGTCTGGTGGCGCCGCAGGAACCGGGCTCGCAGCGCTACCCGACCTGGTCGCCCGATGGACAGAGCATTCTGTACGATGTCGCCAACCAGTTTGAGCAGATGTATATTCGCGTGGCGGACATCAAGACGGGAAAGGTGACGAAACTGCCGGGTTCGGATGGGGTGGTGTCGCCCCGACGATCTCCGGACGGCCAAATCATTGCCGGGCTGCGCTATGCCGCGCCGCATCATTTGATGCTGTTCCACGTGAAGGAGAAGCGATGGCAGCGAGTGGAGGGACCGGGCATCTCCTGGCCCAACTGGACTTCGGACAGCAAATCACTCTACGGCCGCATGGGCGACTCGGTCTTTCGCTACCGGGTGGATCGCAACCGGTTCGAGGTGGTGACGGAGTTCAAAGCCGAAGAGTGGGGTGGTTTCGCCCATTGGATGGGCGTGGGCCTTGACGATCGGCCGCTCCGGATGTTGAACCGCGACAGCCGGCAGATTTACGCGATTCAATTCTAGATGCCGGGCGCGCCCGTGCCATGACCCCGCGCGACGGACCCCTTCCGAAGCAGGCGCGCACGCCCAGCACGATACAATGAGGGCGTCTTGACCACGACGTCTCACTGCCAGAAACCCATGGGAATTGCTGGGTCCGGCAGAGTGGCCCAAGCGCTGGGACGGCTGCTGCGGCAGCAGGGGGAACGCATCGTTTGCGTCGCCAGCCGCCATCCTGAGCATGCCCGCGCGGCGGCGGATTTCATCGAAGCCAACACGCCAGAAGGCGGGCCCGAGCGGATCGCGACTTGCGACCTTACCGAACTGCCTCGCCGGGCTGAGCGGCTGTTGATCGCCGTGGCGGACAGCGCACTCGAAGGGACGATCGCCACGCTGGCGCGGTCCGCCGGTGCGGGCGGAGTGGCGCTGCACACCAGCGGCGCGCGGGACCTGGAAGACTTTGCCCCGCTCCAAGCCGCCGGGTGGGCTTGCGGAACGTTGCATCCCTTGCAGACCGTCGCTGACGGCGGAGCCAGCTTTCGAGGCGCCAGTTTTGCCATCAACGGTGACGCCGCGGCAGTCCATTGGGCGCGCGAACTTGCTGAACGACTGGGCGGCCGGGCGGTGAGTCTGCTACCCGGACAGCGTCCGCTGTATCATGCCGCGGCGGTGATGGCGAGCAACTACACGATCGCGCTGCTGGACGCCGCGAGCGAGCTGATGGCGAAGGCGACGGGCGCACCGCGGGCAGACGCTTTGCAGATGCTGGCCCCGCTGGCGCGAGCAGCCATGGAGAATGCGCTAACGCGGGGACCGGTGGCGGCACTGACGGGTCCGCTGGAGCGCGGCGACGTGGGGACCGTAGCACTGCATCTGGAAGCGCTCGAGACTGCACCCGCGCGCCTCGGCCAGTTGTATCGTGCCGCCGGCACGCAGACGCTCGAACTGGCGCGCCGGCGCGGACTGTCCGCTGAGCCGGCCGCCGAACTGGAAAAACTACTCAACAACGTATGACCAAGAATGACGCGAGGGTCCGGGTGCCGGATCTTCTCCAACGCAAGATCAACGGTCCGAAGATCGCCATGATGACGGCCTACGACTTCACCTTTGCGCGCCTGCTGGATCGGGCCGGCATTGATGTGCTGCTGGTGGGCGATTCGCTGGGCATGGTGGTGCAAGGGAATGAGACCACTCTACCGGTGACGATGGAGGCGATGGTGCATCACACTCGCGCGGTCTCGCGCGGCGCTTCCCGGGCGCTGGTGGTGGCGGACATGCCGTTCCTGTCGCACCAGACGGGCTGGGGCGATGCGCTACGCAATGCCGGCCGCCTGTTGCAGGAAGGCGGGTCGGCGGCGGTGAAGCTGGAGGGCGGCCGCGCGGTGGCGGAGACCATGGCGCGACTGGTGGAAGCAGGCATTCCGGTGATGGGCCACGTGGGCCTGATGCCGCAAGCGGTGCACCAGACGGGCGGCTTTCGGCGCGCGGGCACGAGCGAAGCGGAGCAGCAGGCGCTGCTGGCAGACGTGAAAGCGTTAGAACAGGCGGGCGCCTTCGCGGTGGTGTTGGAGTGTATTCCGGCGGCGTTCGCCAAGCAGGTGACGGCGTCGCTGCGGGTGCCCACCATCGGGATCGGCGCGGGTCCGGAGTGCGACGGCCAGGTGCTGGTGAGCTACGACGCGTTCGGGCTGTTCGGCGAGTTCGTGCCGCCGTTTGTGAAGCAGTACGCCGACCTGGGATCGGCCGTGTTGAAGGCCACGGGCGAATACATCGAGGAAGTGAGGACTGGCCGCTTTCCGGCCGCGGCGGTGGCGAAGAAGGCATGAGCGTTTTGCTGCTGGAAACGATTGCCGCCACTCGCGAGAGAGTGGCGGAGGCGCGCCGCGCGGGCAAGACGATCGGCCTGGTTCCCACGATGGGCGCACTGCACGAAGGTCATGGCGAGTTGCTGCGCCGCGCCCGGGCAGAGACCGGGTTCGTGATCGCCAGTATCTTTGTGAATCCGATCCAGTTCAACCGGGCGGACGATTTTGCGCTGTATCCCAGGACGCTCGACGCCGACCGGGCCCATGGCGAGCAGTGGGGCACGGACGCGATCTTTGTGCCAAGCGCCGAAGAGATGTACCCGCGGCCGCAAGTGACGTTGGTCGAAGTCGCCGAGTTGAGCGAGGGCTTGTGCGGCGCCTACCGCCCGGGCCATTTTCGCGGCGTGGCGACCGTGGTGGCGAAGCTGTTCAACATCGTCCAGCCGGACCGCGCCTACTTCGGCGAAAAAGATGCGCAGCAGTTGGCGGTGATCGCGCGTATGGTGGCAGATCTAAACTTCGCGTGCACGGTGGTGCCGGTGCCCACGGTGCGCGAGCCCGACGGGCTGGCCATGAGTTCGCGCAACGTGCGACTGAGTCCACAGGAGCGCGCGATGGCACCGGCGATCTATCGGAGTCTGCAAGCGGTGGCGGAGCGGGTCGCCGCGGGCAGCGCTCCGGAGGCGGCCCGGCAAGCCGGACTGGCCATGTTGGCGGAAGAGCCGCAACTGCGGGTGGAGTACTTCGAGTTGGTGGATCCGGCGTCACTTCGTCCAGTGGAGCAGGTGACCGGCCCGGTACGCGCAGTGACCGCCGTGTGGCTCGGCAATACGCGGCTGATCGACAACCTGCTGTGCAGTCCCCCGCCCGGCACTTAGCGGCGCGGGGCTCGAATTCGGGACGGCTGAGCACTGTCTGAGGATCGTCAGCGTCACCGGAACCTGCAACATGACGCATCCCGCTCCGGCGCAAGAGCCACTCCGAAGCGATCCTCAATCTGCCCGAAGGGAGGCCAGCGGATCCGTCTGCAGGGCCCGCAGGATGGGGACGAGGCTCGCGAGAAGAGCTGCGAGGACGATCACGGCGAACGGTAAGAAGAGCCGCTGCGGTTCATCCGGCTTCACGCCGTAGAGCAGCGCGTCGAGGTAAGTGCTGGAAGTCACCGCGGCGAAGGCGCCCACCAGCACGCCGGTGGCGACGGCGAAGACCAGCGGCTTGGTGACCAGGCGCGCGATGCGGGGGGCGCTGGCGCCGATGGCAAGTCGAATCCCAATTTCGCGCCGGCGTTGGAGGACGGCGTAATCCAAGACTCCGTAGAGGCCGACGGCAGAGAGCAGGATGCCGACCGCGGCAAAGAAGAGAGCCAGGATAGCGAGAAGGCGCTCGCGGACGGTCTGGGCGCGAACGAAGTCCGCCTGCGTGCGCACAGTGCTGATGCGCAGGTCCGGGGCTTGGCGAGCGAACTCCGGGCGTAGGTTGTCGCGGCTGGTCTCAACCACAAACGTCGCTTCACGGAGGGGTTTGTCCGGGAACGGAAGAAACGCCACCGGGAGGGTGGGCTCGCGCAGGCTGCGATAGGGCGCATCCTGGACCACACCGACGATCGTGTAGTTTACCGAGCGGGCCTGGAAGGTACATTCGAGGGCACGCTGGATGGAGAAAGGCTCGATCGAGCCGGGCGGGTTGGCGAAGTATTGGCGGGCGAACGTCTCGTTCACCAGCGCGACGCCTTGCTCGCCGGCCCGCAGGTTGCGGCCGGCCAGCAGGGGCATGTGCATGGTATCGAGCCAGCCTGAAGAGACGTGCAGGAAGTAAGCCAGTACAGGATGGGGCGGCCGGCCGTTCACGGAAACAAAGTTATTCATCGCCGAACCCCGCAGCAGAGGCCAACTGGCCAAAGCGACGCGGTTCACGCCGGGTATGGTGGCGAGTTGCCGCGTCACCTCGCTCCAGCGAGGCGCCGACAGGGGCTGGCGGGCGATGGCTTCATAAGTGACCAGCCGGTCCGGCCGAAAGCCGAGGGGCCGGCTCGAGAGATTCTGCAGGGTGGAGGCAAACAAGCCGGCGGCGAAGATGACGATGAAACAGAGCGTGACTTGAGCGGCGATCAGCACGTGCATGATGCGGCCGCGGGCGGCAGGGAGTTCCCCGCCCTTCAAGGCGGCCACCGGCCGGATCGACGAAGTGCGGAACACCGGCAGCGCGCCGAACAGCAACATCACTGCGAGCGTGAGGAGGAGGGTGAAACAAACGACGCGCGCATCCGTCGTAATGACGAGGCGAATCGGGTTGTCACCGGGCTTAATCTGGCTGATGACAAACGGGGCGGCCCACCAGGAGAAGAGCATACCTGCGGCAGTGGCCAGCAGCGCGATCAGGCCGGTTTCCACCAGCAGCAACTGCAGCAGACGGCCGCGGCCGGCACCGAGCGACACCCGCAGCGCCAGTTCACGAGCGCGCGCCGCAGCTTGCACCAGGCGCAGGTTGGCCACGTTCGCACAAGCGACTAAGAGAACCAGCCCCACCATGATGCTCAGGATGGTGAGCGCGCGCTGGTAGTCCTTCTGCAAACTGGAAATGCCCGCGGCCGCCGGGACGAGAGCCAGCGACTGATCGACACGCTCCAACCGCTGCCGGACCTGCGTGTCAAAGGTGCGCATCCGCTCGCGCTCAAAGGCGATGGACGTGGCGTACAGCTTCTGGCGAACGGTCTCGAGGTTCGCTCCGGGATTGATCAGCAAGAGGGTGCGGTGCCAGGTCGAGTCCTGGCGCTGCGCGGAGGGATGCAGCGGAGCCGGCAGAAAAAAGTCAATGACGGTGCCTGGTTCGGTGCCGGTGAAGCCCGGGGTCGCGACGCCCGAGATCGTATAACTGCGGTCGCGAAGTTGGAGCGTGCGGCCCAGCACTGCGGGATTCTGGCCGAAACGCCGAGTCCAATAGTCGTGTGAAAGAACGACGTGCGGGCTGCGCGTGCCCTCAGTGAAGAACGTGCCCAAGGCGGGGCGCAAGCCAAAGGCTGCAAATAGACGGCCGGAGACAAACTGGACGTTGGCTTTCTCCATCTCGTCGTCCGAGCGGTAAGTGATGTCGGAGCGTTCGGTGTAGGAAACGGCGAGCAACTCGCCCTCGCCGGCGATCGAAGCACGCATCAGTTCGAAGGCGGGGTAGGCCCAGGCGTTGAAGTCACTGGGCTGGCCGTTGAACCCAACGCCGAGGCGATTGAGCGAGTAGAGACGCTCGGGATGCGCGATGGGCAAGGGGCGCCAAAGAAGCGCATCCACCAGGCGAAAGGCAGCCAGACAGGATCCGGTCGCGAGGCCCAACGAGAGAATGGCGGTGGCGCTGGCGATGCGGTGCTTCCAGAGTTGGCGCCACCCGAAGCGCAGGTCAGCGAGCCAGGATTCGAGCCAAGGGCAGGAGCGCTGGTCGCGATAGGCCTCCTTGGTGGCCTCGACAGGACCGAAGTCGAGACGGGCTTGCCGGCGAGCTTCGTGAAGGGACAATCCGGCCCGCACGTAGTCCTCGGCGGCCATTTCTAGATGCTCGGCCACTTCATAATCGAGGCGGCGGTCGTCTTTGCGCACGAGTCCGAGAAGGCGGTGCAGCAACTTCAAGCGAGTTCCTCCGGGGCGACGGTGAAGAAGCGATCGATGATGGCTGCCGTCTGCTCCCATTGCTGTTTCTCGGCCAGAAGGGCTCGGCGTCCAGCGGCGGTGATCTGATAGAAGCGAGCTTTCCGGTTATTTTCGGAAACGCCCCAATCCGAAGCGATCGCCCCCTCTTGCTCCAGGCGCAGGAGGAGCGGGTAGAGAGTCCCCTGGTTGACGAAAAGCAGATCGCCGCTGATTTGCGAGATGCGGCGGGAGATGCCGTAGCCATGGAGGGGCCCAAGCATCTCCAGCGTCTTGAGCACCATGAGGGCGAGCGTGCCCTGTTGGACGTCAGCCTGTTTCTTCATTGGGTTTCCCAATAGTACCCAGACTCTATTGGGAAAGCAACAGGAAGGTGCCTAACGACGGTAAGTGCGATACAGGCCGACGCCGGCGGCGCCGAAAAAGGCGAAATTGACGATGATGTTGAAGGCCTTCTCCGCGGGAACGTCAATGCCGAGGATGACTTCGCGGCCCAGGGCGAACGCCAGACCGCAGATTCCGCCGACCACCCCGCCGAGGATGATGCCGCGGAAGACAGCGCCGCGATCGACGCCGGTGTGGCCGCGGAGGAAGCCCGGCAGGCGGCAGATGGCGAACAGCATCACGGCCCAGACGATCGCGCCACCCACGCCGCCGGTGATCGCTCCGATGATGGCGCCGACCATCCCCGCAAAGACGGCGTAGTCACCGAGCGACCCGAAGCCGGCGCCGTGAAAGGGATTGGGCTCCGGCGGCCCTTGGTTCCGACGGTCCAGTTCATTCTGCTCATGGAGCGCGCGGGCCATGTCATGAGCGACTTTTTCGCTAGGCGTCATTCGGGTAACTCCGGGTCGTAAAAAGCGCGTTCGCGCCGGCTGGGTACGTCTTTACCTTGCGCCTGGCACATCCGGCAGGCGCAAGGCCGGCAATGCGTGGAGACATTTTTGCCGAGATCCCGCAGATTCACGATGAGCGGCCGCCGGCCCGCCCAGCGGCGCATGGTGCGGAGGGCACGACGCTTCATCCGCAGGGTCTGACCTCGGCGAGTGGCACGTTTCGCAACTTTCATACGATACCCGTTCACAGCATGACCCGAAATCGGCATCGAGGCAAGACGCCGCGGCGAGCGGGGGACCAGGCGGAGTCCTAGGAGCGCCCGCGGGCGACTGTTAGAACCCCACCCGTCCGGCGCGGCCCAACCCGGACTGCTCCACCCGCATCTGGGCGAGAGCGCGCTCGAGATGACTCGGGTTCAAGTCCTCGCCAGCCTCATAGCTCAGCTGATTCGCCAGCAGCCACACCTCCCGCAACTGAGCAAAGCTCAAGCGTTCGGTAGCCATGGCTACGGTAGCCAGCTGAGCCGGAGCCAGTTCCGGACACTGCCGTTCCAGATAACGCTGCCGGAGTTCGGCCGACGGCGGCCCGAAATTGACCACGCGGTCGAATCGTCCAGGGCGCTTGAGAATAGCCGCATCCAGATCCTCCGGATGATTCGCCGAAGCAACGACGATAACGCCCTCGGCATTGCCCACGCCATCGAGCGCGTTGAGCAGATGCGGCAAGGTGCAATCGTGTTTTTGACCGGGCAGAAAAGCTCGATCGAGTTCCTCCAGAATCACCAGACCCGGCGTATGACGAGCCGCTTCGGCGAATAACTGCGAAACGGTCGCATCGTCCACGTAGTTACTCGCGAAGTTAATCGTAAACGCGCTCACCTCCGCCTGGGCGGCCATGGCGCGGACGACGCTCGTTTTACCATTCCCGGGCGGACCATGGAGTAAGTACCCACGCCGCCAGGGAACGCGGCGGGAAGCGAACCAGTTCCGCCGCGCGAGGAAGTGCTCGAAGTCACGCCGGACGAGTGCCGTGAGCTGAGGGTCGAGCAGCACGTCGTCCCAGGAGTGCGCCTCGGGTTGGAGAAAGAAGTCATCTCCGCCGAAGACACGGACGCGCTTGCGGCCGCGCGTGGTCCAGGTGAATAACATGCGCAGAAATGGCGCACGATCATCCGGATGCACGAGCACAATTTGCTGATGGGAGGCTTCGAAGCCGCTGTAGCCCTTGGCTTCCACCACGTCGTAGAGACAGAGAACGACCGGGAAGCGCAGGTGCCGCAGCCGCAGAAACACGAGGCCGTTCCGCAGTTGGCCGCGCCAACAGGCTTCGGAGGAGCCACGAAGGTCCAACGGATCCAGCGTGATCTGCGGCAACTCGCCGCCGAAGCGCACGCTGAGCACATCGGCGCGCACCAGGTCCCAATCCACCTCGCGGGGCTCCCACAACTGGCCTTCCAGCAGTTGATCGAGCGCAAGTACGCGTAGCGGGAAACTCGTGGACAAGGCGACTAAGTCACCCACGGGCGCACCCAATTCTTCTTCAATCCAGTCCGCATGCGCGCGCACGAAAGCCAATAGATCGGCTCCGGGCGGCGAGAAACGGCTGGTCACACCAGCGGACGCGGAGCCCGCCTGCAGTCTGGCGACCATAACAATTCCTTTGATTTTTGGGGAACAGTAAACGCGGAGGAGAGACGGAGCGAGAAGTGTAAGCTTAGCTTTGCGCTAAGCCGGAGGGCGGGGCGCAAAGCTCAATCATAGATTGAAGATGTTTGAGCATAGGAGTGGCCTCAGGAGGTAGAGTAATTCGCGCGTGGTGGAGAAGTCAAGTAAGTGGAGCAAAAACAGTACTCGTCAGGCCAGGGGCGGCTATCGCCGCCGCAGACGGTTCCAGGCGTCGCCGCCAAATTCGCTGAACGCATTGCCGGCCAAGCGTCCCAGAAAGCCGTAGCCGATGCGGAGAATCGCACCCGACACGGTCGCTTCGCTATCGGCGCGCCAAGTGTTCGACAGGAAATTACTGCCGCTGATGGCGGCATATCTCGCATACGCGGGACGATAAGTACCGTCCGGACGCTGCACCATCGCTGTTTGCCGCAGCGTGCTCAAGACGCGCGTTTTGAAGGAGCCGGAACTTTTGCGATACCGCGGGTCTTCGCCGATGGCCGCGCCCAACCCTGCTTCCATCACATTCTGCGTGGCCACGCCGGTGAGGCGCATGCCATAGCGCTGGCCAAAGCCGCTCCAGTTCGTGTTGTACTCCACGGGCTTGTCGCGCCACGTCGATAGGCCAGAACTGAACACGCCGCCCGCAAGACTGGCGGGGCCCAGCGTCTGGTTCAGAACCCACTTCTTGCGATCCACCGAATCGTCCTCTTGGGCCGAAAGCGTGGGCAGCATCAGGAAGAAAGCGACGGTGAAGCGCATACGGGCAGCTTTACGAGCACGCGGAGGGCCACATCGGCGCGACGTTGCTGCCGGAGGCCTGACGATTCGGGCATACTAGGGCAAACGCTGCGGTCCCAGTCGTCCCGGCGGAAAGAATCGAGGAGAAGGCGATGGCCAATCAGGAGATGCTCAAGCAGTTGAGTGAGACGTTAGGGGCGACGGCGACGGTCGAGTCCGTTTTCGGCGAGCCGATTCGAGAGCCGGGGCGCACGGTGGTGCCGGTGGCCCGCGTCGCCTATGGCTTCGGCGGCGGCTTCGGCTCCGGCCAAGGACCTCGCCGGCACGCGGACCAGGCGGACGGCGCGGCCGATTGGGGCCACGGCGAGGGCGGGGGTGGCGGCGGAGGTGTGCGGGCCTATCCGGCCGGCGCGCTCGAGATCACCGAGGAGGGCACGCGCTTCATTCCCTTCCCCAACGTGCGCGGCTTGGCGCTCGCTTTCGGCGCGGGCTTGGCGTTGGGAGCCTGGTGGTTCTCCCGCCGCGGACGTTCCTAGCGGCTACCGCCCCGGCTGCCGGCCGCGGCAGGAAGAAACATTCACGGTGAGATAGATGCCCTCCTGCGGCGCGTCCAGCGACAGCAGCACGGTATTCGAGGTCATCGCGTAGGCGTAGGCGTAGGATTGCCAATGCGGGCACGCGGCGAGCGTCTCCGGCCCCGCCAGGACGGTGGCGCGCAGTTCTGCCTTACCAGTGCCCGGCAGGGACGCGATTGAAAAACTGCCGGTGGGGCTACTGGTCGTCTGCGCGACGGGCACGCCATTCTGGGTCAGTTCGACCGAGGCGCCGGCAATGGGCGCGCCGTCCCGGAACTGCAGTTGGCCGGCAAAGACCGTGCGGCGCTGCAATTGTGCGATGCGCACATCGAGCCCGGCTTGGAGGGTCTCCGTGGCGATGTTGATCACGCGAGCCTGCGCCCGCTCGGTCACGCCGGGATAGTAAGTGGCCGGGTAAGGCATCGCGCCGGTGGGCCGATTCTCGCGATTGACCACCAGACGGTACTGGCCGCGCGGCAGGTCCTCCAGGGTATACGCGCCGTCGCTGTCCGTGCATTTCGAGGGGAACAGATAGGGCCGCCCATCCAGCGCCTCCACCGTCACGCAAGCGCCCCGCAGAGGCTGCCCATCAGGACCCAGGACGCGTCCGGAGAGACGCCGATCCTCCCGAAGCGCGAAGCCCACCCCGGCGGTGGACCGCTCGCTCAGCACGACGCTGCTCCCCAACTCCAAAGGGCTGCGTCGCCCGGACACCATCGGAACATACACCTTGAGCCCGGCCGGCAATTGGGGGGTGACCGTGTAAACGCCCGGGGGTAAGCCCTCGACTTCATACACCCCGTCTTCATTCGTCACCGCCGCTCGACGCGCCTGATCGCCTGCGATGGAAAGAGTGATGCCGCCCAGCGGCTTCGAGTGTGGAACTCGCTCGATGTCCAGATCCTCGATAAACACCGTGCCGGAGATCCGCCCCACCGCCGCATTCGGCAGCCGGCGAAGATACAGCAGGTCTTCGGCGGTCGACCCGTTCGAGCGTCCGCAGCGATATAACTCCCACTTCTCGCCGTCGCGGTGAGCGTAAAAGACGGCGCGAGTACCTTTCTCGAACCGGCGTGAGCAGAGGTCGCCCGGCGTGCGAAAGACCATCTCCGCACCCGCCTCCGGCCCCTTAAACGACTCCTTCACCGAAAGCCACGCGGTCTGCGGATGTAACCGGTCCACGGCCTCGGTGCGGACAACTTCCGCCAACACCACTGCGTCCGCGTTGGCCCACGCCTCGCTGACAGAAGGAAACGCCGCGCAGGAACAAGCTTGGAGACGGAGGACGAAGCAGAGTGCGAGGAGAGCGAATCGCATAGAACAAAGCTCCAGTTCCGTTCAGTCTATCTCGGGCGCCCGGCCTCGTCCGATTGCCGGCGAAATCCGTATTCTGGAGTATGAACACGATTCGTGCGTGGGCCGCTCCGTCGGCCGGAGCTTCGCTGGAGCCATTTACGTTCGACCCTGGTCCCCTGGGGGCCGACGACGTGGAAGTTGCGGTGGAGACTTGCGGACTCTGCCATTCGGATCTCTCCTTGATTCACGACGACTGGGGCATGTCCGCCTATCCCCTGGTCGCCGGGCATGAGGTCATTGGGCGCGTGGTGGCGCTTGGCAGCAATGCCAAGGGTCTAACGGTGGGTCAACGTGTCGGCGTCGGGTGGAACGCGCAAAGCTGCATGCATTGCCGGCAATGCATCGGCGGGCAGCAAAACCTCTGCGCCCAGGCGCAGCCCACCGCCGTCGGGCACTATGGCGGCTTCGCCGAGCGCGTGCGCGCGCAATGGCCCTGGGTGTTGCCGATTCCCGAAGGTCTGGACGCGCAGGCCGCCGGCCCCTTGCTGTGCGGCGGCATCACGGTGTTCAACCCGTTGCTGCTGCTGGGCGTGAAGCCCACCGCCCGGGTGGGCGTCGTGGGCATCGGCGGCCTCGGCCATATGGCGCTGAAATTTGCCCGCGCCTGGGGATGCCACGTGACGGCCTTCACGTCGAGCATGGCCAAAGCGGACGAAGCGCGGCAATTGGGCGCGCACGACGTCGTGGCAAGCCGCGACGCCGCCGGACTCAAAGCGATCGCCGGTACGCTCGACGTGGTCTTGAGCACGGTGAATGTGCCGATGGATTGGTCCGCGCTGATGGGCACGCTCGCGCCGAACGGCACGCTGCACGTGGTGGGCGCCGTGCGCGAGCCGCTGCCGATGCAGGCGATTCCGATGATCTTCGGCCAGCATCATCTGTCGGGGTCGCCGACGGGGTCGCCTTCGGCGATGGCGGCCATGCTCGACTTCGCCGCGCGGCACCAGATCGCGCCGCAGGTGGAGTATTACCCGATGAGCAAGGTCAACGAGGCGCTGCGCCATCTGCAGGAAGGCAAGGCCCGCTATCGGATCGTGCTGACGGCCGACTTCTAGGAGCGCGGCTTAGTCCGGAATCGGCTCCGGCTGCAGCACGGAGCCGCCGTCCGTACGGCGCAGTTCCCAGAAAGCTGACACCGAAAACACCGTGAGCGCCCCCATGATCAGAAACGCCTGGTGCACCCCGCCGGCGATCTGCGTGGGGACGCTCCGCATCCCCGCCGGAATGAATAGCGACGCCAGTGCGGAGGCGATGGCAATGCCAAAGCTCAACGAAAGCTGCTGCACGGTGCTCGAGATGGAGCTCGCGCCGCTGGCCACCGACTCGGGCACGTCCGCAAACACCAGCGAGTTCAAGCTGCTGTATTGCAGCGAACTGAAGGCTCCGAACAGACAACTGAGCGTGATGACAAAGGCCATCGGCCTACCGGGCGCAATTAGCGAGAAGCTGACGATCATCAAGCCCAGCAGCACGGTATTCGAAACCAGTACGGCACGATAGCTGTAGCGCGCCAGAATGCGCCGGGCGAACGTCTTCACCCCCATCGCCATCAGAGCTTGCGGCATCACCAGGAGTCCGGATTGGATGGGGGTCAGGCCCAAGCCGAGTTGATAGAGCATGGGCAACAGGAAGGCGACGCCGCCCGCGCCCAGGCGCGTGGCAAAGCCACCGAGCACGGCGGCGCGAAAGCTCCGGATGTCAAAGAGTTCGGTATTCAGCAAAGGCACCGCGACCCGGCGGGCGTGGACGCGATAAGTCAGCAGGAGCGTCAGCGACAATGCCACCAGCAAAGTCATCTCCGTGCCGCTCAACGTGTGCTCGCCGAACACTTCGAGGACATACGATAACAGAGCGATGCCGCCGCCGAACAGCACTAAGCCGATCGAATCGAGCGGCGGGCGATTTGCCTGTCGATAGTCGGGAAGATAGCGGTGCACCAACAACAGACCGAGCAGGCCAATGGGAATATTGATGAAGAAAATGACGCGCCAGTGCGAATAATGCACGACGGCGCCGCCCACCAACGGACCCAGCAAGGGTCCGATCAGGCCAGGAATGGCCACGAAACTCATCGCCTCGAGTAACTCGGACTTGGGAAACGCGCGCACCAGCGTTAACCGCCCCACCGGCACCATCATGGCGCCGCCGCAGCCCTGCAGTAGGCGGCAGAAAATCAGCATCGGTAAGTTGGTCGCGAGCCCACACAGCAGCGAGCCCAAGGTGAACACCCCGATCGCTGAGCCGAACACGGCTCGGGTACCAAACCGATCCGCCATCCAGCCACTAATGGGGATGAATACGGCGAGGCTCAACATGTAACTCGCCAGCACCGACTTCAGGCTCAGTGGCGACACCTTCAACGCGGCCGCAATCGACGGCACAGCCGTGTTCAGAATCGTCGTATCGAGCGATTCCATAAAGAAGGCAATGGCAATCAACCAAAGCAGAAAGCGGGGAGTGGCAGAATTACCGGAAGGCAAAGCGTTAACGGGCCGCCGAGGAGTAGACCGCGCACGGGCTGACCGCTGCGGCCAGCCTGGCCTGATATCCCGCCGAGCGCGTGTGTGGCAGCGGCAGTAAGTTGGCTCGGGCTGCATCGCACCGCAGAGTGTCAGAGAACAATGCCGGCCGGAGCGTGTTGAGCTTTTCGCGCTGTGTGTCGCTCAACAGGCCTTGTAGCTGCTCCACGAAAGCTTGTTGCTGAGTGAGCAGATCCTCATCCAATGAGGCGAGCTGCTGCCGAAGAGCGGCCACTTCCTGGCGGCGCATGGCTCGTAGTTCGGGGTCCGACGTCAGAGCCGGTGGGATGGCATGCAATTGGCGACCGAGCTTCAGCCGGCGAGCCTCGAGGTGAGCCTTACGGAGGATGAATTGTTGATTCTGTTCAGCGACCTGTCGGAGTTGGTCGGGCGACAGGTCCAAGTAACTCCGCAAAGGCTCGGATACCGAAGACACCGTCGCCGCCAGGGACAGCAAAACACTGGAAGAGAGCGTCGCGAGGAGAACGAGCGTCCGCATGCCGCAAGGCTATCACAAGCCTATTCGTACGGCAGCAGATTCGCCCCGGGCGCCGGCAACTCGTTGGTCACCACCTTGAAGCTCTCGAGTAGCGCTGGACCAAAGGTCGTAGCAATTGCGACGTCCGAGGCATCGCGGCCACGCGCCATCAGGATGCGGCCCCGTCGGCGCTCGTTGTTACGTGGGTCAAACGTGCGCCATGCGCCATCCAGATAGACCTCGATCCAGGCCGCGAAGTCCATCAGCGCGTAGGGCGGCGGCAAACCGATATCGCTCAAATACCCGGTGCAATAGCGCGCCGGAATATTCAGGGCGCGGCAGAAGGTGATCACCAGATGCGCAAAGTCGCGGCAAACGCCAGTGCACTCCCGGAGTGCGTCGTTCGCGCTGCGCGTGGGGCGCGCGGTCAGGTAGTTAAAGGTGATCTGGTTGTGGAAGTAGTCACAGATGGCCTGGACGCGAGCCCAACCCGGCGGCGTGCTGCCGAACAGTTGCCACGCCAACTGAGACAGCGTATCGGTCTCGCAATATCTGCTGCCGAGTAGGTAAACCAGCGTGTCGGCAGGCAAATCCTGCACCGCATGCTGACGCGCCTCGGGTAGATAGGGGTCCAAATGGCCACTATCGCGAATGATGCCGCTGCCGCTGATGGTGATGCGGCCGGGCGGAGCGACGATCCGGCGGCACCAGTTGCCGAACTGATCGAGGTAAACGGCTTGTGGCACAGCAGGTTCCGTCGTGACGCGGTCAGGCACGACGAGGTCAGAGGCGCGCGACTCATGGACGTTCACCATGAGGATCATGGGCGTCTCCTGAGCGCATTGATACGTCAACTCAAACCCGATTTCGATATCGATGCCCGGCGAGGGCGCGGTAAAGGTCGACACAGTTGGGGCCAAAGCGGCAACTTCAGTCAGCATGGCGCCTACTAGAGCAATCGACGGGCCAAAGCGGAATCGCCTTCTTCGGCAACAGGCGCAAATCGCCGCGGGGCGGCTGCGCAGTATCGTAGAAAGGAGCATGCGCTACGTCTGCCATCTCGCGACCTTCGCACTGTGGGCGGCGCCGGGGCCGTTCGACGCGAACGTCAGTCCCTTCGTTAAGACCTACTGCGCCGGCTGCCACAGCGGCGCCGCGGCGTCCGGCGGGCTGCGGGTGACGGGCCTGGGTCCACAACATCGCGAGACCTGGGAGAAGATGATCGACAAAGTGCGCGGCGGCGAGATGCCGCCAACCGGCGCGCCGAAGCCGCCAGCGCCTCAGGTAGCCGCGTTCACCGCCTCGCTCGAGAACTACTTTGCCCAGCAGGATCGCCGCACCCCGCCGGACCCGGGCCGCCTCACCGCGCATCGCCTGAATCGCTACGAGTACAACCGCACCGTACAGGATCTGCTCGGTGTGAAGCTGCGCGCCGCTGACGAGTTTCCGGTCGACCCGTTCGGCTACGGCTTCGACAATATCGGCGACGCCCTCACTCTGTCGCCGCTGCTGACAGAAAAGTACCTGAAGGCCGCCGAGCGCGTCGCCCGCGCCGCTCTGCCCACCGGCCAACCCGAGAAGGTGATCGCCGCGCGTTACATGGCCGAAGCGCTCGGCCAGCGCAATCAACTGCACATCCAAACGCTCCATGACTTCCCCGTGGACGGCGAATATACGCTGCGCACCGCCTGGTTCCAGGGCATGCCCGCCGGCTTCGCCATGCGCGGCCGCCTGTATCTCGATCGTCAGTTAGTTCTGGACCAGTCCATCCGCATTTACACCGAAATGGATCGCGGCATTGAGGCCAAGCACTTACGGATTTCGCAAGGTCCCCACCTGATCGAAGCCGAAATCAAAATCCCCGCCGCGCATCGAGGCGCTAAGCCATATCCCGAATACATTCAGGTCCACGGACCCTTCGCGCAAGCCAAGCCGGAAGAAACCGAAAGCTATCGCCGCATCTTTCCTTGCGGACACGCCGTCGGCCAGCATTCGCCGGCCTGCGTCCGCCGCACCCTCAGCACGCTTGCGCGCCGCGCCTATCGCCGGCCCGTGGCGAAGCGGGAAGTGGAAAGCCTGATCGCGCTGACGGACTTCGCCCGCTCCCGCGGGGCGACCACTGAAGAGGGCGTACGCATCGCCATCGAAGCGATTCTCATGTCGCCCAACTTCCTGTTCCGGACCGAGCACGATCCGCCCGGTCCGCACCCGCGGCGGGTGACAGAGTTAGAGCTGGCTTCGCGTATCTCTTACTTCCTCTGGAGTAGTATGCCGGACGACGAGTTAGTCGCTCTGGCGGAGAAAGGACGGTTGCGCGCGAACTTACCGGCGCAAGTCCGCCGGATGATGGCCGATGCGCGGTCGCAAGCCCTGGCGGAGAACTTCAGCGCCCAGTGGCTGCAAACCCGCAACCTCGAAGCGCTCAAGCCGGATCCGAAGAAGTTCCCTGAGTTCGACTCCGAACTGCGCGACGCCATGCGTCAGGAAACGGAGCGCTTCTTTGCCGCCCTCGTCCAGGAGGACCGCAGCATCCTCGACTTACTCGACGCCCCGTTCACTTACTTAAATGAGCGCCTGGCGAAGTTCTACGGCATTCCCGGGGTCACCGGCCGCGAATTCCGGCGCCACTCGCTGGCGGGAACCGATCGCAGCGGCGTCCTCACCCACGCCAGCGTTCTCGCCGTCTCCTCCTACCCCACGCGGACCTCGCCCGTCATCCGCGGCAAGTGGGTGCTCGAAAACCTGCTCAACACGCCGCCGCCCCCTCCGCCCCCGGACGTGCCGCTGTTGGACGAGAAGAAGCTCTCCACGTCCGCCTCCTTCCGGCAGCAACTCGAGCAGCATCGCCAGTCGCCGCAGTGCGCCGGCTGCCATGCGCGGATGGACCCCATCGGCTTCGGGCTTGAGAATTACGACGCCATCGGCCGGTGGCGCAGTTCGGAGAACGGCCTACCGCTGGACACCAGCGGCGTGCTCCCCAACGGAAAGTCGTTTCAGAACGCCACCGAACTGAAGGCGATTCTTAAAGCGGACGCGCCCCGCTTCGCCCGCGCCCTTTCGGAAAAGCTGCTGACCTATGCGCTGGGCCGCGGCCTCGAATCGTATGACCGACCCGCCGTCCTGCGCATCGCCCACCGGGTGGAGCAGAATGGTTATCGGTTCTCTGAACTGATCGCCGCCGTGATCGAGAGTGTTCCGTTCCAGATGAGACGTGCCCATAGGAGTACGCCATGATGAAGCCCCTTTCGCGCCGCGCCCTGCTGCGGGGAGCCGGTACCGCCATTTCCCTGCCGTTCCTCGAGGCGATGCTGCCGGCCTTTGTGACGACGCCCGATGTCCCCGTGCGCCTGATGTACGTCTACGCGCCCACCGGCATGATGATGAACGAGTGGACGCCGGCCACCGCGGGCACAGATTTCGAACTCCGCCGCATTCTGCGGCCGCTCGCGCCCTACCGCGGCGACCTCACCATTCTCACCGGCTTGGGCGATAACCCGGGCCGCGCTCTCGGCGATGGCAACGGCGACCACGCGCGCGCCGCTTCGAGTTACCTCACCGGTGCCCATCCCAGGAAGACACAAGGCGCCGACATCCGGGCCGGCATCTCGGTGGACCAGATCGCGGCCCGCTCGCTCGCTGGCCGCACGCGCTTCGCTTCGCTCGAGCTGACTTGCGAAGATAGTCGCCAAGCCGGCGAATGCGATAGTTACAGCTGCGCCTATCAGGCCATCTCCTGGAAGTCCGAAACGCAGCCGCTGCCCCCGGAGATGAACCCGCGGCTGTTGTTTGAACGGCTGTTCGGTGAAATGGACGTCAGCGCGAACCCCACCGAACGCGAGAATCGTCAGGCGTATCGCAAGAGCATTCTCGATCTGACCCTCGCGCAAACGCAAACCCTGCAAGGCAAGTTAGGCCCAGCGGACCGTCGTAAACTCGACGAGTATCTCACGTCGATCCGCGAAGTGGAGCAGCGGCTGAGCACCGCCGGTCAAGTTCCCTTGCCGGAAGGACTGGCCAAGCCGTCCGGCATTCCCGCCGACTACGCCGAGCATGCCCGCCTGTTATTCGACCTGGTCGCAATCGCCTTTCAAACCGACCTCACTCGCGTGGTCACGTTCATGATGGCGCGCGAGGGTGGTCTGCGAACTTATGCCGAATGCGGCGTACCGGAAGCGCACCACTCGATTTCGCACCACGGCGGCCGCGCCGACCTGATCGAGAAATTATTGAAGATCGAGGTCTATCATCTCGAGCAATTCGCCTACTTAGTCGGCCGGCTCAAGGGGATGAAAGAGGGCACGGGGTCGGTGCTCGATCACGCCGCGCTCGTCTACGGTGCGTCCATGGGCGACCCCAATCGTCATGACCATGGCAAATGCCCCACCGTCATCGCCGGCAAGGCTGGCGGCAATCTCCGGGGCGGCCGCCACGTCATCTTCCCCGACGAGACCCCCATGGCCAATCTGCATCTCTCCCTGCTGGACTCCATGAGCATCCCGACGGACCGTCTGGGCGACTCCACCGGCAAGCTCAACTTCCTCACCGATGTCTAACCTGCTCACCCGCCGCGCCTTCTTCGGAGCCTGTGCTGCCGCCACCGCCCAAACGCGACGACCGCCCAACATCATCCTGCTGCTCGCCGACGACCTGGGTTACGGCGAACTCGGCCTCCAAGGCAATCGCGAGATTCCTACGCCCCATCTCGATTCCCTCGCGACGGGCGGTATCCGCTTCACCCAAGGCTATGTCTCCGCTCCCGTCTGTTGCCCTTCGCGCGCTGGCCTGATGACCGGACGTTACCAGACCCGCTTCGGGCACGAGATGAACTCCGTCGGCAAGACGAATCTCAATCGGGCCGTCGGACTTCCGCTCACCGAACGCACCTTAGCGGACCATCTGAAAGAAGCCGGCTACGCGACCGGCTTAGTCGGTAAGTGGCACTTAGGCACCGCCCCGGAGAAGCAGCCGCAGCGCCGCGGCTTCGACGAGTTCTTTGGCTTTCTCCACGAAGGTCACTTCTACTATCCACCGCCCTATCGCGGCGCGCTCACTCGCTTGCGCCCGAACGAGCCGCCCTACGACGACAACAACCCGCTGCTGCGCGGCACCGATCCGGTGGCCGAGAAGGAATATCTGACGGACGCCTTCGCCCGCGAGGCTGTCTCATTCGTCGAGCGTCATCAGGCCCACCCGTTCTGTCTGTATCTCGCGTTCAACGCGATCCACAGCCCGATGCAAGCGCCGGTCCCTCTGCTGAAGGAGTTCGAAGGCATTCGCGATGAGCAGCGCCGCTTGTTTGCCGCCATGCTGAGATCCATGGACCAGGCGGTCGGCAAGTTACTCGGCAAGTTACGCGAGTTGAATCTTGAACGCGATACGCTCATCTTCTTCCTCAGCGACAATGGCGGCCCCACGCAGGAACTCACGTCGTCCAACGCCCCCCTCCGCGGCGGCAAGGGACAGCTTTATGAAGGCGGCATCCGCGTGCCTTTTGTCATTCAGTGGAAGGGACAGCTGGCCGGCGGACGGACGGAAGACCGCCCGGTGATCTCGCTCGACGTCGTCCCCACGGCCTTGGCCGCTGCCGGCCGCCCGATCCCCAGCAATCTCGACGGCGTGAATCTGCTTCCCTTCCTCAACGGCGCCAGTGGCACGCCCCATCGCACCCTATTTTGGCGCTACGGCCAGAGCATCGCGCTTCGCGAAGGCGATTGGAAACTCGTCCGCCAACTCCGCGGCGACTTTGAGCTCTTCCACCTCGCCGACGACCCGGCGGAGACCCGCGATCGCTTGCCTCAGGAACCCGAGGTCGCCCGCCGGCTCCGCGCCGAGTTGGATCGTCAGAACGCGCAGATGGTCGCGCCGTTGTGGTGACATAGAATTAGACCGATTTGACGCCGCAACGGATGAAATAGTCCGCGAGAGCGTCATACCAACTGGCATCTCGCGTAGGATCGCTTGCGTCACCTTGCGGAATAAAAATGATTGTGCCCTGTCGTGCGCGGGTAAGTAAAACTCGATGTGCATTCAGAATGTACTGGCGCCGTTCAGAATCATTGACTTCTTGCCACCGCGTTCCCCGGAAAAGCATCGGCTTAAGCGCACCGTCCACCGTGAAACGGATATTGGCGTCTATACAAACGGCGACCCAATCTAATTCGAGACCCTGCACATCGAACTCTGTGGCGACATCCTCAAGATAGTCCGAAGAACGAACGTCAAGACGCTCAGCGAGAAACCAATCGACGGGGTCTATTTGGGCCTTGACATAAATCCCCGCGGGCTTCAAGCGAGCGCCATTAGAGAACGCCAATAATCCAGAGCGCTCGGTACCGCGCCGCCTCCGACGCAGCCAGTCGCGCGCGACCGCTAAGTCTCGGGTTAGGTTAAATTCAAACATCCCAAGATTCGCGGCGAATGAGGCCGCCTGCGCAGGCTCCCCTTCAATCATCGCGGAGACAAATGAAGAAACGAGCTCGGACCTAAAGGAGCGAATCGAGGTGGCCAAATGGAGACGTTCGTCCGACCGAACATTGCACGGTAATAGACGCGCGCCGTAGCTCGGCGGGTCGTCAGCCAGCCGTTCGGAGAGGTAGACATCCCATTGGGAAAACCGCTTCGCCAGCGCGTTTAGCCACTCATTCAGTCCTGCTTCGCCGGTATTGATCTCTTGCCCATGACCAACGAGGCAGATCACTGTGCACCAGTCGGCGTGCCTGTCCATTACAGACAGCAAGAATTCCGGTTCCGACATCTCAAAGGAGGCGTAGTTTCGCTTGCTTCGCATGAACTGCATGGCCTTCTGGACATTCCAAGCGCGCTGTGCCTCGTCGAATATCACGACCTTCTCAATCGGAGCAGCCGTCGAATGCAAATTGGCATCCCGAAAGTGGTGAATATTCTGGATAAATTGCTCGACACTTCGATATTCACGGGCTTGCGCTAGGTTTGTAGTGCCCTCAGTCCGCGACTTGCGATCACGAGTAAGGGCTGCGCGCAGCACCCTGACGAGCGGCCCGTTTCCCGAAAGGAAGACGGCGTATTCGTCTTCCGCCAACCGATTGCGATCACAGGCGATGTTCAGGCCGGCTAGGGTCTTTCCAGACCCTGGCACACCAGTGACAAAGCAGATGCTCTTACGCTGATCGCGTTTCGACGTCTCAATTACGCCTGCGACGCAGGTGGCCGTCTTCGATAGGTTATCTTTGCCAGCCTCATTCCGGGTAATTTCTTCCACCCGATGATTTCGGTACAGCGCTTGAGCCGCCTCCACAATGGTCGGCGTGGGCTTGTAGCGGCCCTGCGCCCAAGAGGCGTGATCAATCGAAGAACCGACGACGCTGCTAGCCGCGTGATGAATTACTCGCGCCAAGTCGGCGCCGTTGGATAGCATGGGCTCCGCAACTTGATCAGCCCCCCACACGCATCTTGGCTCGATGGTCGTCGCTCGAGAGGTAGCGACCAGGATCGGGACGATTGGCAACGCATGACTGGGCTCGTGAAAGTTCTTCAGATCAAGGGCATAGCCAACAACTTGGTCAATGCTGATGGCCGAAAAGTTAGCTGATCCAACCTTGTACTCAATCACGAAAACACAGCCGCGGTTCAACAGAACCGCGTCAACGCGACGTCCCATCCGGGGAATCGTAAACTCGAGAAAGACGTAGGATTCGCCCACTTGAGACACCACGTCCTTCAGCCCTCGGATGATTGCTAGCCAAGCGTTTCGCTGCGACAAGTCAACATTGCAGACGGCATTGGCAGTCAGAGCCCCAATGATCGCGTCGGGACAATCCGCTAGGAAGCGCTCGGCCGGCGCGTCGTAGTCAGCTTGTGTCATCATTACCATCGCCGAGTCTCGGTGTGAGGGTTGGTGGAGGCGGCGGGAGTTGAACCCGCGTCCGAAAAAGTCCGCCCTGAAGAGCCTACGTGTGTATCCGCATTCTAAATCTCGACGACTGCCTTAGAACCGGCAAGATGACAACCGTCCAGTCCGATTGATTTAAGCCGCCGGCTACGAACAGAAGCCTTTGGCCGATCTCCTCAGAATGACGCCACTCCGGCAGGTGAGGAGCACCCCACCGGGTAGCGGCTACCTAGTTAATTAGGCAGCGTAGGCAAACTGCGTGTTGGCAGTTATGGTTTTCCGATCGTTTTACGGGAGCTCGGAACCCGACACGCCTCTTCAAAACGTCACATTCCCGTCGAAGCCGTTTCGCCCCCTCCTGTGGTGGGACACCTTCATCTTAGCAAGTGGCGGTCGATGAAGCGATAGGCCTGCTCGCGGACCTCGGCCGGAAACTCGTGCCCGCGGTCAGGATAAGCCACCTCCAGCGCGCCCTTCCGAAAGCGCTTCCCCACGCGCGTCAACGTCTCGCGCACGCCCGTCACGTCGAAGTTCGCATCATGCAACGGCGCGTTGATGAACACGGCGCGCGGCGCGATCGCCACGAACAGATCGGAGAAGTCGAACGGCATCTTCGCCGGGCTCTTGTCATATTCGCTGGCGATGCGCGGCATGTAGCCTTTGTGGCTCCAACCCGTCAGATCGCCGCCGTAGTAGCCGGCGAAGGCCGTGAAGCCGCAACTGGTCACCGCCACCTTCACGCGCGGATCGAAAGCTGCCAGAAACAGCGAGTTATGTCCGCCGAGCGAATGGCCGATGACACCCAACCGACGCCCATCCACCTCCGGCATCGCGGCCAGCACGTCGAGCGCCCGCTGATGATTGGTGATGCCCTTCATCGTGGCGCTGGCGTAACCGTGCGCGTAAGGGTCGAACTGGTAGTCGCCGAAGTTGGGATAGTCCGGTGCGAGGGTCACATAGCCGCGGCGGGCGAGTTCCAGGGCATAGAAAAGATCCGGCTTGCCGCCCACGCCGGCCGGCTCGCCTTTGCCAATTCGCGTGGTCTGATGCAGGCACAGCATCGCGGGACGCTTTGCCTTGCCCTGGGCCGGCGGCACAAACAGATACGCCGGCACGCGATCGCCATCGCGCGCCACAAAGACAATCTGCCGGCGGACCAGTCCGCCTTCGAGCGTCGTCTCGCCCAGCACCTCCACCACCGGCGGAGTCGTCACGCGCGCCGGCAAAGGTCCCATCACCGCTTCGAACCGGGCAAAGTCGGCGGCCAGCGCCAGCAGCAAAAACCACGTCACAGGACTCATCGTAACGAATTGCCGCGTTAAACTAGGAGCAAATGCAACGCCGAATGTTTCTTGCTGTGCTGATCCCGGTCGCCCTGGCGCAAAAGGCGCCGGTCAACGACGACACCATCTACGATCAGGTGCGGTTGAAGCTGGCGAGCGATCCGGATGTTCGCGGCGGGGGCTTCGACGTGCATGTGAAAGACGGCGTCGTGACCATCAAAGGCCGGGTGGACAAGGAAAGCTTCAAGCAACGCGCCGAAAAACTCGCCAAGAAGGTGAAGGGCGTCAAGAGCGTGGTGAACCAGTTGCTGGTGGAACCGCGCGTCAGCTAGCGCTATTCCTGCGCGGACTGCGGCTGAACGTCCGAGTCACGCCAGGCGCTGATCTTCAACCGCCGGCACACCCAGCAAAGCTGCTCGTCGGCACCCGGTTGAACATAGCTCACCGGCGTGCATGGTGAGCTGCAAACGGCACACTTCAGCAGCGGAGCTTTCGGATCGGGGTCGGACGTCGCTTTCTTTAGGGCCACTTCCCTCAAGATATCGCAGTCTGCCGAATTAGTCGATACGCAACGCCGTTGTCGCCGTGTTCAGCGTCTCGCCTTGTTCAGACTTAACCGTCACGCGCAACCGGTAGGCGCCGGGCGGCAACAAGTCGCTGGCCCCGCGATATAGCGGAATGCGCTCGAACCAGAGTTGCTCCTGAGCCGTCCCGTCCATTGGCCGATCGACCGAAAACAGGGGCTCGTCCGCCCCGCCCAGCAACTCCACACGAACGGTCCGCGCGGCCGGGCTGGTGAGCTTCAAGCGCGTGAACATGCACGGCTTATAGGTGCCAGGCGGGTCCGGCTGGCCGCCGCCCAGTCCGCACGCGGCGAAGTAGCAAGGCAGCGCGCAATTCCGGACTTGCCGACCGGTCAGGTCCATCGTCAGGAACTCGGGCGCCAGTTCCAGTCCGAAGGCCGGCGAACTGAAGCGGACCTTGCCCGCAATCACGGCCTCCACCAGTTCCAACCCGTTGGCAAAGCCACCCGACGAGCCCGCAATCAGATTCTGCTCCCGCGCCACGAGCCCCACCCCGCGCGCCAGAGTCCCACGCTCCTGCAGCAACGCGCCTCCGGAAGCCGTGTAGCTCAAGGCGTTCGCCATCGGGCCCACCGGACTGTTCACCATCAGATTCCGCTGCTGGATCGCGGCCGCCGCCCGCGGGTCGCCCGGGGAGTTCGGGTCGAGGAAGAGTCCCTCCGGACGATAGATCCGGCCTTCGTCGTCCGTGCGCCACAGGGTCTCGCTGATGGAGCCGCCGGGAACCCCTTGCTCCTGGATGACGTACCAGGTCTCGCCACCTTGCAGCACCGTGCGATCCACCCAGCGCCGCAGATAGCTGGCAGTCTGCAAACGGTCACTCCAGCGGTAGACCCAGCGATTGCCCACTTCCAGCGGCCAGTACGATTGCGTCGCTAGTTGCGTGTTGAGATTCGCACTCGCCTGCTGGCAGCGCACCACCGCAGCGGCGCGCGCGACTTCCCGCCCATTCGGACTCACCAGCACGAAGACCAGCCCATCGCCGACCCATTCGCCCGTCAGCACCGTGCCCACTCCGGGCTCAAAGCCAGTCATCGGCGGGCCGCTCTCGGACCCGATGCGCACCTGCACCGCAGGTTGCACTGTCCGCCACGCCAAACGCGCCGCCGTCAGTCCCGCGGCGTTGCACTGGGTCAACACCTCGGGCGTGATCGTCAGCGTGTCCTGCCCAAAGGCCGCCATCCCCCAGAGGGCGAAACAAGAAATAGGGAGCCGCATGCTCCCATCCTAACGGCTGGGCTCGCGCAGCGATTGGACCTCGGCCGCCGTCAGATTCCGCCATTCACCCAACGGCAATCCGCCCACTTCAAGCGACCCGATGCGGACCCGCACCAACTTCAACACAAAGCTTTCCACCGCCTCGAGCATCCGGCGCACCTGCCGATTCCGCCCTTCGGTGATCGTGATCTCGATGAAGCTCTTCGTAGCCGAATCGCGCACCCGGACCACCTGCGCCGGCCGCGTGGGACCGTCGTCTAATTCCACACCCTGACGCAGCTTATCCAACTGCTCATCGGTGAGCTTGGTGGCCGCCTTCACCAGGTAAGTCTTGGGGACATGCGACTTCGGGTTGGTGAGGAACTCGGCGAGCTGGGTGTCGTTCGTCAGCAGCAGTAAGCCGCTGGTATCGAGGTCCAGCCGGCCGACCGGGGAGACGAAGTCGGTCACGCCGATCAGCAGGTCGTAGACCGTCGGGCGGCCCTCGGGGTCCTTGTACGTGGTGATAAAGCCGGTGGGCTTATTTAGCAGCAGGTAGCGGAAGGTTTTCTGCCGAAGCGGCTTACCATCCAGCAGCACTTTGTCGCGATCGGCGTCCACCCAATGGTCCGGATTCTGGACCACGCGGCCGTTCACTTTCACGCGCCCGGCCCCGATCCACGAACGCGCCTCCGTGCGCGAGCCGAGGCCCATCTTCGAGATGATTCTCTCGAGCGTCTTGGGGGCGGCCGGCGAGGTCTTCTTCTTCAAGAGATTGATTCTACTCCAGTTTTATTAGTCGCAGTCAGAACTTGCGCGAATAACAGGCCGCGAACTGTCTGATTTTTCAAGATTTATGCTCGTTTCGGTCCCGACCGTGTCCAGCCAGCCAAATCGGAACTCGACGCTAGCCCCAACCAGCCAAACGACTTATCGTTTGGTCCGACACAGTCTTTTCACGAAACACTTCAGGCCGTCTGTGTTTTATTCACAGCCTACAATCCCACGACGCCGCGCGCGGCAAGATGCTCCCGCAACGCCTCTTCACCGACAAACACCTCGGCCTCCAACCCGTGCGCGCGAGCCGCTTCGATGTTCGCCGGCAGATCGTCCGTAAAGAAGCATTCGCCCGGCTCACACCGCGCCGCCCTCACCGCCGCCTCGTAAATCGGCGTGTCCGGCTTCATGGCGCCGACCTCATACGACAACACGTATTCGTCGAAAAGCTCGACAGCCGGATAGTGGCGTCGGATGTAGCGGAAGTGCAGGTCGTTCGTGTTCGAGAGCATCACCAGCCGGTAGCGCTGCTTCAGCTTCATCAGCAGGTCCGGGTCGATCAGGGTGGGTTCGGCGAAGATGCTGCTCCACAGGTTCATGAATTGAGACTCGGGCAGTTGCAGACCCATCAATTCCTCCATGGCCGCCTGGAAGCGAGGCGTGGAGAGTTCACCTGCCTCGTACGCCCGGTAGTGGTCCACGGACGCAATCCGCCGTTGGACCTCCTCCGGATCGAGCTTCGTCGCCTCAGCCCAGGCCTGATAGCCCGCCGGAAAATCCAACGGCACAATGACGTTGCCGAGATCGAAGATGATGGTCTTGAGCATGAAAACTTCAGTGTATCTGGGCGACTTGGCTCGCGTCGTGCTCCGCGCGGGAACGCTCACTTTCGGCGGTGGAAATCCGACGACGGCTGCCCTGCGGCGCCAGGTCGTCGACGAGCATCACTGGATCAGCGACGCGGACTTCGCCCTCGCCTACACCCTCAGCCGCATCACACCCGGCACCAATCTCTTCGCCTGCTGCTCGGCGATCGGCTATCTGATCCGCGGCTGGCCGGGCGCGGTAATCTGCCTGTTGCTCGCGTCGGTGCCCAGCTCCGTCGTCACCGCCCTGCTGACCTTGGGCATGGATCGCGTGCTCGCCTGGCCCGGCGGACCCAGCCTCGTCCACGGCGCCATTGCCGTCTCCGTCGGCCTCAGCCTGGGCTCGTTATGGACGCTCGCGCAACCCTATCTCCAGCAAGGTCCGCTCGTGCGCGGCCTGGTGATTCTGGTGGCCGGTTTTGCGCTGGGCCTGGTGCTTTCGCCGATCTGGGTGCTGGGCCTCTGTGCCGCGCTCGGCTATCTCTGGAGCGACGCATGACCCGCTTCCTCCATCTTTACCTGCTCTTCCTGCAGGCCACGCTCAGTTCGTTTAGCGGCATGACGGCGTTGCCCGTCCTCCGCGAAGAGTTCGTCGCCACCGGCCAACTGACGGACCGCCAGTTGAACACGGCCGTCGTCGTAGGCCGCGTCACGCCCGGGCCCAAAGGCAGCTACGTGGTGAGTGTCGGCCAAACCCTCGACGGTGGGCGGGCGCCACCGCCGCGTGGCTCGCCCTGGTGACGCCCGCGCTGCTGATTCTGCCGCTGTTGCACTGGCTCGGCCGGCACGCTCACACGCCCGCCGTGCGGCGAGTGCTCCATGCCGTGATGCTCGCGAGCGCCGGGCTCTCGCTCACCGCGGTGGTGCCGATGGCGCAGGACGCCGCGCAGGGCGTGGTGCCCCTGCTGCTGATCGCCGCGGCGGCCCTTTTGTTCATCCGTTACCGGTGGGATACATTGTGGATGATTCTTGCCGGCGCAGCGGTGATGCTCGGGATGAAGATGCTAGACTGAGTACTTGTCAGGCCCCGGGCTTCGTGCAATGGTCGGCCCGCGAACCCCGCCAGGTCCGGAAGGAAGCAACGGTAGTGGGTTCGGCTGTGTGCCGCGGATCACCCGGGGTTTGGCATAAACGCCGCCGATCTTTCCCGTGTCAGAACAAAAAGCCTACCAAGTCATCGCCCGCAAGTACCGGCCGCAAGGCTTCGAAGCGCTTATTGGTCAGGAAGCGGTCCGCACCACGATTGAGAATGCCATCGGGCAACAGCGCATCGCGCACGGCTACATCTTTGCCGGCCAGCGCGGCACCGGCAAAACCACCGTCGCCCGCATTTTGGCCCGTTGCCTGAACTGTGAACAAGGGCCCACGGTCACTCCTTGCGGCACGTGCGCCAGTTGCCGCGAAGTGACGCTCGGCAGTTCCATGGACGTCATCGAGATCGACGCCGCCTCCAATCGCGGCATCAACGAAATGCGCGAGTTGCGCGAGAACGTCCGCTTCCGACCCGCGCGCGACCGCTATAAAGTCTTCATCATTGACGAAGCGCACCAGATTACGACGGAAGCCTTCAACGCCCTGCTGAAGACGCTCGAAGAGCCGCCCGAGTGGGTGGTTTTTGTGATGTGCACGACGGAGTCGCATAAGATTCCCGTCACCATTGCGTCACGCTGCCAACAGTTCACGTTCCGCTCGGTGGATTTCGACGCCCTGGTCGCGCGCATGCGCGAGATCTGCGCGCTCGAGAACGTCGAGGCGGACGACGAGGCGCTGGCCGTGATCGCGCAAGCCGGTGAAGGCAGCGTCCGCGATTCGCTTTCCGCGCTCGATCAGGCGATCGCCGCCTGCGGCCGGCAAATTCGCGGCAGCGAAGTGCGTCAACTGCTCGGGCGTTTTTCGCTCGAAGCACTGGGGAAAGTCACCGATGCGCTGGCCGCGGGCGACTCGAGCGCGATGCTCGAGATCGTGGCCGAACTCGAACGTACCGGCCAGAGCCTGCAACATTTCTGCCGCGAATTGTCGCGGTACTTCCGCAACCTGCTGGTGGCTAAAGTCGCCGGGCAGGACACGCGCCTGATCGGCGCTTCACCGTCTGAGCGCGAGCGCTTCGGCGCCGTCGCCGCGACGTTCTCGCAGGAAGATCTCACCCGCTATCTGCAACTGACGCTGGACCTCTTCAAGGACCTGCAAGCGTCCTTGCAGCCCCGTCTGCACATGGAACTCGGGCTGGTTCGTCTGGTGCAAGCCGGCCGCCTGGCCTCGATCGAACAAGTGATCGCGAGCCTCGGCGGCGCCGCGCCTGTCGCGCCGGCCACCGGTGGCGGGCTCCCGGGGAGAGGCCCTTCCGCTCCACCGCCGCCCGTTCGTTCCGCGGCTCCCGTCGCAGCGCCCGCGCCCGCGCGTGTCGAAGCGCCGCCCGTGGTGTTGCCCCCGCTGCCCACGCCGCGCCCCCAACCTCAGGCTCAACCGCCCGCCGCGCCCGCTCCCGCCAAGCCCGCCGGCGACGAATCCCTGCAGCAGCGCGTACATGCCCTACTGGTGGAGATGGGCTCGCAGTACACGGCCGATGCCGTAGAGAATTCTTCCCTCGAAGAGGTGAACGGCGAAGTCGTCGTCACCACGCCCAAGGCTTATTCGTTAAGCGTCAAGGGTCCGGACCTGGGCAACGCCCTCACCAAGGTGTTAGGCCGTCCGGCGAAGGTGAAAATCGTGATCGGTGAGCCGGTGAATAGCGGGGTCATCAAGGCCGCCCGGCCCGCCAATGCGGAAAGCGAGGCAGAGGCCCGTGCCCGCGCCAACCCCGAAGTGAAGCACGTACTCGATCTGTTCCCGAACTCCGAAGTGCGCCAAGTCCGCGATCTCAGCGATTACTAGAAGGTGAACTCCATGAAAATGCCCGGCAACATGCAGAACATGATGAAGCAAGCCCAACTCATGCAGGCCAAACTGCAGGAGGAAGTGGCGCAAATTCGCGTTGAAGCCAGCGCCGGTGGCGGCATGGTTTCTGTCAAGATGGACGGCCACAAAAAGGTGCTGGGGGTGACGATTAACCCTGAGGCCGCCTCCGACGTGGAGATGCTGGCGGACATGGTGACGGCCGCGGTAAACGAGGCGGCTGCCCAAGTGGACGCCCAGGCGCAGAGCAAGATGAGCGGCATGCTGGGCGGCATGGGCTTGCCCCCGGGCCTGTTCTAGGACCGGCACGATGCCTGATTTCGCCGAGCCGCTGGCGCGGCTTATCCAGGAATTTAAGCGTCTGCCCGGCATTGGACAGAAGTCCGCCCAGCGGCTGGCTTTCCACGTCCTGCGGGCCGGCCGCGACGATGCCGAACGACTAGCGCAAGCCGTACTGGACGTAAAAGACAAGCTCGGCTTGTGCTCACGTTGCGGCAACATCTCTGATGCTGAGTTCTGCAATTTCTGTCGCGATCCGCATCGCGATCAGACTTCGATCTGCGTGGTCGAAGAGCCGCACAACATCCTGCCGATTGAGACGACGCGCGCCTTCCATGGCGTCTACCATGTGCTGCACGGTTCGATCTCGCCGTTGCGCGGCGTGGGTCCGGACCAGTTGCAGATCAAGGGTCTACTCGAACGGCTCACCGACGTCAACGAAGTGATCATCGCCACCAACCCGACGGTGGAAGGCGAAGCCACGGCCGTTTACCTCTCCCGCTTGTTGAAGCCGCTCGGCGTGAACGTCAGCCGGATCGCGATGGGTATCCCCGTCGGCAGCGACCTGGAGTTCGCCGACGAAGTGACCATGTCCAAATCGCTCGAGAATCGTCGGAGTATGTAATATGCGTCATCGAGTGGTGATTCTCGGCGGCGGGTTCGGCGGGTTGTATGCCGCGCAGGCCTTGAAGCATGCCGACATCGACCTCACGCTCGTCGATCGCCGCAACTTCCATCTCTTCCAGCCCTTGCTCTACCAGGTGGCGACCGGCTCGCTCTCGCCCGGCGAAATCGCCGCGCCGCTCCGCACCGTGTTGCGCGATCAGGTGAACAGCCGCGTGCTGCTCGACGAGGCCACGGGGCTCGATGCGGTGAACCGCCAGTTGATCCTCAACGATTGCGGCCCCCTGCCCTACGACACCCTGATTGTCGCTACCGGCTCGCAGAGCTCTTACTTCGGCAACGACCAATGGGAGGAGTTCGCCCCAGGGCTCAAGACGATCGAGGACGCCACGCGCATGCGGCACAAGATGCTCTTCGCCTTCGAGGAGGCCGAGCGGGAACCCGACCCCGTTCAGCGCCAGGCCTGGCTCACCTTCATCGTGGTCGGCGGCGGACCAACGGGCGTGGAACTCTCGGGCGCCCTCGGTGAGATGGCCAACGACACGATGCGCAACGAATTCGACAACATTCGTTCCGAAGACGCGCGCATCCTGCTCCTCGATGGCGGCGACCGCATTCTCTCGAATTATCCGGAGAGCTTGTCCCAAGCGGCCGAACGGTCCCTGATCAAACTGGGCGTGCGCACGCGCAACAAAGTACGCGTGATCGGCGTGGACGCCGACGGCGTCACCCTGCGGACGCCCAATGGCGAGGAACGCGTGGCCGCCAAGACGGTGCTGTGGGGCGCGGGCGTCAAGGCGTCGCCGTTCGGCAAGATCCTGGGCGACCAGGCCGGTGCGCCGCTCGACAAGGGCGGCCGCGTGCTGGTGAATCCGGACCTCACGGTGGGCCAGCATCCGGAGATTTTCGTGGTGGGCGATCTGGCGGCGATGACGCAGGACGGCGTCCCGCTGCCGGGCGTGGCGCCCACGGCGATGCAGCAGGGGAAGTACGCGGCGACAGTAATCAAGGCACGTTTGGCGAAGTCGCCGGCTCCCCCGCCCTTCCGCTATTTCGACAAGGGGTCGTTGGCGGTGATCGGGCGATCCGCGGCGATTGCCTACTTCGAAAAGTTCGGCCAGCTGAAGTTTTCAGGCTTCTTCGCCTGGCTGCTGTGGCTGTTCGTCCACCTGATGTACATCGTGGAGTTTCAGGCACGCATCCTGGTGTTTATCCGCTGGGGTTTCAATTACTTAACGTTTCAGCGCGGCGCTCGTCTGATCACCGGTCAGGGTCGCTGGAACCGCCCGCCTGACTAGACAGATTCGTCACTTTTCGACACTTTTCACGTCGTCGAGCAATTCGAACAGCCATTGTCCGCCGCCTTGGGCGACCAGGCGAACGCCCCAAGCCGGGGGTTTGGCCCGCATCTCTGCGCGGCCGGGATCATCGCGATTCAGCAGCACCCAGCGGATGCCTTGCTCGCGCAAAGCGCGCACAGCGTCGCGGCGGGTGTCGAGACGAGGGAACCACGTGCGGACGGCTTTGACGCTCAACTCGCGCCATTGGCCGTCGTCGCCCAAGCCGTCGACTTGGAGCGCGACCGAGGGAGAGGCTGGAAGGACGAGGCGGCTCAGCAGCACCGGTTCCAGCCAAGTGGCGACGATGGCCGCGCGGCGAGCCGGGTCCTGGTCGCCACGCCAACGCGTCGCGGGGTTACCGTCCATCAGGAAGCGCGCCTCCACAGAGGCGGGCTCGGTACGCACGTTGAGGCCGAAGGGGCGGACAGGCTCAAGGAGGTGATAGATCGAGAGCTCGGTGGCCGTCAGGCTGTCCGGGGCGCCGGTCTCGCGGATACGCACCCCGCGCAGGCGTTGCTGCGGAAACCAGAACTGCCATCCCTCGTACGGCTGAGTGCCGGGCGAAGCTGCCTGCACCAGCATCTCCCGCATCTCCAAAGCACGGCGCGAAAGCGTGCCTGTGATCATCTCGCTCGAGGCGTAGCTGTCCGCGAACTGGGCGTAGGTGAGCACGCCGCCCGGCAGGTTCTGCAACGAAGCGAAGATCGGATACTCGCTCACGCGTCGACGGATGTAGTCGCCTTCTGACTCGAGGCGCAAGGCCGCGCGCCAGGGAAAGTCCTTGATGTGCCACGCGTAGGTGTCGGCAAAGCGATGCGTAATGGGATACCAGCCCAGCAGGACATGCAGCGTGACGACCGCAGGCCACAGCAAGCGTCCGCGAGCGAGGACCGACGCGATGCCCAAGGCGACGAACGGCAAGCCGGGAATCAGGAAACGCGTGCCCAGGTTGACGGCGAAGGGCAAGTTGAAAAGCACCGCCGGCAGAGCGAGGCGCCAGCGCGAGACCAGCACCAGCGGCGCGAGCCAGAAGACGGGCCCCAGCAAGCCCCCCAGGCGGAAACCGCCACTCAGGACGTGGCCAGGGATGGCGAAGAGCGGAGGCTGATCCGGGTTCCAGCCAAGGTATTCGCGATACGCGCGCTCGAGCAGCGGGTCAAAGACGTCGTTCGGAAACCAGTGGTTGGCGAAGGGGGCAACAGGATTGTGAACGAACAGCCAATTCTTGAGCAGCCACGGCCCGGCCAGCAGCGCCGCGGGCACCGCGAACCGGAAGACGCGCGGGATGCTGAAGCGGCGCCCTAAGCAGAACAACGCATAGGGAACGGCCATGAAGGCCGTGTACTTGATGGCGAAGGCGAAGCCGGCGAGGAGGCCGGCGAAGATCAGCAGCCGGTCGTCGTGCTCGTCGCGCCAGCGCTCCATGAACCAAAAGACGGCGAAGATGACGGCGGCAACGGCGAGGTCGTTGTAGGCGCTCGAGGCGTCGATGCCGACGACGGGGCTGGCGAGAACCAACAAGGCGGCCGATGGGGGAAGGCCTTGGCGTTGCGCGTAGGTCCGCATGAGAGCGAGCAGGGCGAAGAGAAACGCGAGGTGCACCACGGCCGTGGCGGAGTGGCGGCCGAAGGCAAACGCGGGGACATAAAGCATCTCGACGCCTTGCGAAAGCTGCGCATAGAAGCTGGCAGGCAGAAAACGGATAATGCCTTCGCGAAGGTACTGAGCGGGCAGCGCGACATGGTAGGCCATACCGTCGGGACTGATTTCGGGAGCCCAGGCATGCACCAGATAGACGAGCGCGTAGGCGCTGGTGATCGCGGCGGGGAGCCAGCCGAGCGGGCGCGTCCGTCCGGCGATCAAGGCCGGGGCAAAGGCGGGCGCGACGATCGCACCGAGGAGCAGGGAGAACAGCACGGGCCGTTGCAGCCATCCGGCCACGCCGAACCCCAGAATGACGGTGGACAGGAGAGCCCCGCCCAGCAACAGACTGAGCGCCCAAGCCTCGCCACGAAGGCACTGCAGGCGTCCCCAAGCCATCACGAACCGGCCCAAACCCAGGCAGGCCAGGAGGGTAAAAAGGGCCGCAGCCAGGATTTGCAGACTCTCGAGCAACCCCTCATCATAGCGGCCCGCGGCGGGTGGATTCGGCGGCCATGATAAAGTCAGACTTTCAGAGCATGTTCACGAAGTCAGACCACGATGTCCTCATTATCGGTTCCGGTGCGTCCGGCGGCATGGCGGCGTATACCCTCACCAAGCTGGGCGTAAAGTGCCTGATGCTGGACGCCGGCCCGTTCGTCGATCTCGAAAAGAATCGCGTGATTCGGAATACCTACGACATGCCGTATCGCGGCATGGGCGAGCCGGGACGCTTTCCGCACGTGACGCAGGCGAACGAATTCAGCGCCAATGCCTGGGCCGACGAGAAGGACAATCCGTACACCTACGACCCGGGCGACCCCTACTATTGGGTGCGCGTGCGGATGATGGGCGGCAAAACTCTGCTGTGGGGCCGCGCCAGTTGGCGGCTCTCCGACTACGAGTTCAAGTGCAAGGATCATGATGGCTTCGGCGACAACTGGCCGATTCAGTATTCAGACCTGGCGCCCTACTACTCGAAGTGCGAACCGCTGTTCCACGTCTCCGGCCGCATGGAAGGCTTTCCCCAGTTGCCCGACGGCAACGTGACGCCGGATGAGACGCGCGACTCGGAATCGGTGAAGCGCTTTGAAGCGGCTTGCAAGCGGGCCAATATCCCAACGACCAAGCAACGTCGTTCGCAAGGAACGCTGGCGAGTTCGCTGAACCTGCTGCTGCCGGAGGCGATGGCAACCGGCAAACTGCAGATCGTGCCGAATGCCGTGGTCCGCGAGATCGTGCTCGATAAGAACACCGGCAAGGCGGCCGGCGTGCACTTCGTGGACCGCATCTCGAAGCGTGAATACTATGTGAGCGTGGGACGCGCGCTGTGGACGGGCGCTTCGTGCCTGGAGACCACGCGCCTGCTGCTGAACAGCGGCATTGCGAACTCAAGCGGCGTACTGGGCCACTACCTGTTCGACCAGTTCTACGTGAAGAACACGGTGCAGGCAATCGTACCCGAAGCCAAGGGCGGCAACGCGCCGCGCGGGCTGATGGGCGGCGGCGGCTACATTGTGCGCTTCCGCAACCTGAAAGAAAAGAGCAAGGACTTTATCCGGGGTTACGCGCTGGATTTCGGTTCCGGCGGGACGCCGGGTCCGCAGTTGCTGCCGAGCTATGGCGAAGCGATGTGGAAGCAACTGGCCGAATTACGCGGCGCGGGCTTCGGCATGACGACCATGGGCGAAGTGCTGCCGCGCAAAGAGCATTTCGTGCGGATCAACAAGACGGTGAAAGATGCCTGGGGCATCCCGGTGCTGCACATTCACCAGAAGTACACCGACAACGAGTTCAACATGGCCAAGGACGCGGCGAACACGATGGAGGAACTCTGCAAGTCCGCCGGCTTCGAGGTGTTGACGAAGCATTGGCAGATGGTGCCGCCCGGCGAAAGCATCCATGAACTGGGGACGTGCCGCATGGGTAATGACCCAAAGACGAGCGTGCTGAACGCGCACAATCAGGCGCACGACGTGAAGAACCTGTTCGTCACCGACGGCTCCTGCTTTGTGTCGGGCGGCGCGCAAAACCCGACGCTGACCATTCTCGCGCTCTCGATGCGCGCCGGCGAATATCTGGCGGAACAACTGCGGACGAAGGCGCTATGACCTGGCTGCTGCTGTTGATGATGGCGGCCGATCAGCCGCTGCCCTTCTCTCACAAGACGCATACGGAAACGGCGTTGCTGAAGTGCAACGAGTGCCACACGATGCCGGCGCCGGGTGAGCAGGCGACGATTCCCGAGACGAAGAAGTGCATGTCCTGCCACATTGCGGTGAAGAAGGAATCGCCGCACATCCAGAAGCTCACCGAGTTTCACAAAGAGAAGAAAGCGGTGCCGTGGATTCGCGTCTATCAGATTCCGGGCTTCGTCTTCTTCAGCCATAAGCTGCATGTAGACGCGGGCGCGAAGTGCGAGACCTGCCACGGGCCGGTCGGCGAGCGCGACGTGTTGAAGAAGGAAGTGGAGACGAACATGGGGGCCTGCATGAGCTGCCATGCGAAGAACAAGGCTTCCAACGACTGCGCCACCTGTCACGAGAAGCTGAACTAGAAGGTCGGCGGCGTATTCACCCAGAGCAATACGGCTTCTTCCGAACTGGGGTTCAGGAAGCGGTGGCCGCTGCTGCTATCGAACCAGAGACTATCGCCCGGCGACATCGAGTAACACTCGATTTCGTCGAGCCAAACCTCGAGCGAACCAGTTAGTAAGTAAATAAACTCTTCACCGGCGTGCGAGTAAGCACCGTCACTTCCGGTGCCAGGGGGTACGCGGAAGAGCATGCACTGCAACATGGCGGTGCCAAAGGCGAGAACTTCCATGCGCACGCCGCTTTCGGTTTCGAGAGCACGGCGCTCTTTGGGGCGTACCAGACGGTTGGCTCGCTTGGGCAGGTCGTAAAGTTCGAGCACGTTGGTGCCGTAGGCGGCGGCGAGGCGTTGCAACGTCGCGACGGAGGGATGGGCGCGAGAAAGTTCGATGGCCGAAAGAAAGCCGGCGGAGATCTTCGAAGCACGCGCCGCTTCAGTGATGCTGAGCCCGCATTGCTCGCGCAGGCGACGGAGCTTGGGGGCGAGATTGGGACGGTCCGGATTTTCGGGTGCGGGACGGGACGCAGCGTTCTCTTCCGAATCCAACACTTCTTTGATGCCCGGGACGCTGAGTTGCTTGACGTCGCGCAGATACTTTATGCGCTTGAGGACTTCGAGCATCTCCGGAGTGTAAAGACGGAAACGGCCGTTACTCCGCGCGGCGGTGACCAGGCCGACGCTTTCCCAAACGCGAAGGGTGGACGGACTAATGCCCAGCACGCGCGCGGTTTGCCCTACGGATAGCAGCCCAGCCTTGCCGCCAGACGTGCGGGGAGCAGGGGCAGCCTTCTTAACGGTCTTACGGCCCCGTTCCGGTTTGCGCGAGTCGGCCATGGGCCATCTTACTATAGGTGGCCCAGGCGTCTGTTACTTCGGTAGGGCGTCAGCGACGCGGTAAGCGGAGGTTAACTCATCGGCCAGGAGGAGCGACTGGTCGAGCGCGGCGATGGCTTGGTCGATCTCGGCTTCGCTGATGATCAGCGGGGGCGCGATGACCAGATGACTGATCCAGGGCTGGAGCGTGACGCCTTGCTGCATCAGGTGTGCCGCGACGCGGTCGACGACGAGCGGCTTGCCCGCGATCTTGTCAGCTTTGGTATTGAAGGGGCGGCGGGTCGCTTGGTCCTGCACGAGGTCAAGCGCCCAGAAGAGCCCCATCCCGCGCACTTCACCAATGGAGGCGTGACGGGTGGCGAGTTCGTGAAGACGCGCGCCAAGGTAGGCGCCCATGGTGCGGGCACGCTCCACCAGGTTGAGTCGCTGCATTTCACGGATGGTGGCGACGGCGGCGGCAAGGCCCAGCGGGTGGGCTTCATAAGTGTGGCCGTGTGCGAAGTAGTGATCGTCGAAGTAAGCCGCGACGCGGCCCGAGACGGCGCAAAGGCCGACAGGAGTGTAAGCGCTGGAGATGCCTTTGGCGGTGACCAGGATGTCGGGCTTGACGCTCCAATGGTCGACCGCGAACCACTCGCCGCAACGGCCCCAACCGCTCATCACTTCGTCGGCAATCAGCAGGACGCCATGACGATCGCAAAGGTCGCGCAGGCGGGGGAGGTAGTCGCCGGGCGGAAGAAGCACGCCGTTCGTGCCGACGACTGGTTCAATCAGGACGGCGGCGACGTCCTGTTCGTTCTCGATCATGTGCTCGATATAGTTGGCGCAAGCGACCTGGCAACCAGGATAAGTGTGGCCGAGCGGGCAGCGGTAACAGTTCGCTTCGGGGGCAAAGATGAAGCCCGGAGGACGGCCCTGGGGCTGCGTGGCCCAACGGCGCGGATCACCCGTGGCAGCGATCGAAGCGGAAGTTGAGCCATGGTAGGATTGATACCTTGAGATCACCTTGGATCTCCCCGTTACCATCCGCGCAATCTTAAACGCGGCCTCGTTGGCATCGGTCCCCGAAGTCGTAAAGAAGAATTTTTCCAGCCCGTCCGGCAAAACCCCCAGCAGGAGTTCAGCCAGTTCCGCCCTCACGTCAGTGGCATAGCCGGGCGC
>JBGAHE010000034.1:0-59079 GCA_044226365.1 Bryobacteraceae bacterium | reverse complement strand
CGGCGGCCAACAGCATGAGGCAAGTCAACAGTACGCGAAACATACGGTCCTCTTTCCGACTGCCGTCTGTCGACAGACGGCATATTGTGAAGTTATACACCTTTTGGCCGGTCACGTCAAAGACGCGGCCTACATTCCCAACGTGCGATAGAAGGCCTTGACTTCGGCCATTTGAGGCGGGGTGACGAAGGCCTCGGGCGGGCGTAAATAGCGCTGCGCGGTGCCGAAGTGTTCGAGCGTGGCGCGCCAGAAAGCGTGAGAGAAGCGGGAGAAGAAGGGGACATCGAAGTCGTCCACCACGGCGATCGCCTCCGCGGTACGTCCCGCTTGCGAGGCCTTCCAGAAGCGTTGCGGAATGGACGGAGCGAAGGTGGAGAAGGTGCTGTAGTAGGCTTTCATGCCGTGCGGTTGGAACATGAGGTAGCGCGACTTCTGGCCACCGGCGAAGATGTTGAGACGATCGCGGTACTTGGCAAACAACTCGACGCTATAGAGCGGCGGATACTCTTCCTTGTAGGCCACGACGGTTTCCAGCGCGAGCACGCGCTTCAATAGCGGAAAGGGCACCTGACCGTGGAGGACGATGCCGCAGCGTGAGGCCGCCGCGATTTTAGCGAAGTGGTCGTAGAGCGTGTCGTCGTTGCCGAAGGCCGGCAGGAACACCTGCACGGCATCGGCGCCGGCTTGCGCCGCGAAGCGGGCATAATCGACGGCCTGGCCGGTCCACCATTGGCCGGTGGCGGCGATGACGAGGCCGCGTCCGTTCACGGCTTTCACCAGGGCCGTGGTGAGCGTCTTGATCTCGTCGTAAGTAAGCCGGTCATATTGGCTGTTACCGGCGGTGAGGGCGAAGGTGTGGGCGCCGGACTTGAGGCCGCAGTCGACAATCTTCCTGATCGACGCCAGGTCGAGCGAATAGTCTTCGTTGTAGACGGTGGGCACCGAGCAGACTGGGCCCACCAGCTTGCTTTTGAAGTCAGCCGCGGGAACGGCGGCGAGAGCCGAGCGGACCAGGACGGCCTGCTGTAAGAGAGAACGACGCGTCATGAAGCCTCCGAAGTCAACGTGCTTACCACCAGACCCTCGATCTGCCGCGGCTCCGGTGCCGCCGTGAAGCGGCTGGCCGCGGAGCCGACCCCAAAGGTAGTCAACGTACCGATCAGGCCGAGATAGAAGAAACTCCAATTGGTTTGCGTGATCACTGTGAGAATGGCTACCACGCCGGTGAGCCCGCCGATCATCGAGCCGGTGGCGGTGGCGGTACGGGTCATGGTGCCCAGCAGAAAGATGCCCAGCATGGGGCCGGAGATGACGCTGCTGACGCGGGTGTAGGCGGTGGCAAGGTCGCCCGCGCGCTCGGCAAACAGCGCCAGCAACGTGACGGCGCAGCCCCAAATCAGCGTGCCGGCTCGGCCGACCCGAGCGTAATGCTCGGGTGTCTCATGGGGCCGGAAAATACGCTGATAGAAGTCGACGGTTGAAGCGGTGGTCAGCGAGTTGATGCCGGCCGACATGACGGCCATCGACGCGGCGAAGATCGCCGCGATGACCAGGCCGGCAATTCCGGAGGGCAGCTCGCTGACGGCGAACAAGGGAAGGATGGCGTTATTGGTGGTGAGACCAGCCAGCCGGTCGGTGTGGTTGCGATAGAAGACGAACAGGACGATTCCGACCGCGTAGAGCAGCAGCGAGATGGGCACGATCAAGACGCTTTGCAGAATCACGGACTGCTTGCAGTCCTTCACGGACTTGGTGGTGAAAAGGCGCTGAAGAATCGCCTGATCGGTGGTGAGGGGCGCGAGGGAAAGAATCGCGCCGCCCAGAACGCAGGACCAGATCGTGGTGACCTGAGATAGGTCCAGCGACGTGTTGACGATATGAAACTTTCCGTTTTCGGCGGCGATCCGCCAGGCTTCACTGAAGCCGCCGGGGATGTTGTAGAGGGCGGTGAAGAAGATGAGCAGGATGCCGGACGTCACGGTGACGAACTGAATCACGTCGGTCCAGATCACTGCCTTGATGCCGCCGAGCGTTGTGTAGAAGGTCGTGAAAAGGCCCATGATCATGATGCACTTCCACACTTCCAATCCCGTCACCATGTTGATGACCAAAGCGGGACCGTATACGGCCACCGCCACGTGCCAACTACGGAGCATC
The DNA here is from genome assembly GCA_044226365.1 of Bryobacteraceae bacterium. Lineage (GTDB taxonomy): Bacteria > Acidobacteriota > Terriglobia > Bryobacterales > Bryobacteraceae > JALHNI01. The sequence goes on along the minus strand of JBGAHE010000034.1, from coordinate 56,922 downwards.
TGGAACAGCGCGCTGCAGAACAGACGCACCTTTACGTTGAAGCGGCGTTCGAGGTACTCGTAGGCCGTGTAGAGATTGAGGCGCGAATAGAAGGGAACGAAGACCAGAATTACCAGGGGGGCCACGAGCGGATAGCCGACAGAAACCCAGATCAGTTCGAGATTGTTTTTGTAGCTCCAGGCCGGCACACCCATCACCGAGATGGCGCTGAGGTCCGCGGCGATGATCGAGATGCCCGCCGGCAGCCAGGAAATGGAGCGGCTGCCCAGAAAGTATTCCCGCGCGCTACTGTTCTTGCGATAGAAAGAACTGCCAAACGCGGCGATTGCCAGCAGGTACAGCAGAACCGCAACGTAGTCGAGCGTGGAAAAGCCTCTCATCGTCGCTCCCAGGTGGCTTCGAGCGTCCACGGAGCGCGGATCTTGACACCCGACTCGCCGCCGGCGGTGAGAAGTTTTTCGCCGACGATGACGTATTTGGCGTCGGCGAGGGGATGCGCCAGTCTGCCGATGAGTTTCGCTTGACGCCCGTCGAAGGAGTAGACTTCGTCGCTGAAGTTGTCGGTGTAGCCGCCCAGCAGCAGAATTTGGCCGTGGTAGGAGACGGCGCTCCAGGCACGGCGGGCGACGGGCAGGTCCGGCAGTTGCTGCCATTGATTGTGCCGCGGGTCATAGCTCCATGCGTCACGCAGATTCTTGCCGCCGCTGAAGCCTCCGAAAAGATAGAGTCTGCCGCCATGCGCAGTGAGGGCGCCGATTACGCGCGGCGTGCCCGGAAACGGCGCGAGCGACTGCCAGGCGCCTTGCGGCTCGTAGCGCCACAGGGTCGTCGTGGTGGAGGCGAGGTCGCCCATTTTGCTGAGGCCGCCCAAGACGTAAAGACTCTTGCCCAGCGCGGCGGACAGCGTATACATCCGCGCCTCGGGCAAGGCGGGAGCATCCTGCCAACGTCCCTGAGCGAAGCGGACGACGGAGTTCGAAAGCTGACCGTCCACCACGCCGCCGATGACATAGACGCTGCCGCCGAGCGTGACTGAAGAGGAGTCGCTGCGGATGGCCGGCAACTCCGGCGCGGGCGCCCAGGTATTGGCCGCCGGGTCAAAGAAGTCGGCCCGGCGACTGACGATCTTGCGATCGCCTTCCCAATGGCTGCCGCCGGCGAACAACATTCTCTGGTCCACCACGCCGATGGCATAGCCCGCACGGGGCTGCGGTAGCGGGGCGCGTTCGCGCCAAGTCAGTTCGGCCAGCAACAGCAAGAAGATCATTTCCCCAGTAGCCATTCCCGCGTGAAGCGCGCAAACCGAATGTCACGGCCACCGTCCGGCAGCACCTGCTGCCACACTGCGACGAAGGTGTTGTCGCTCGTCTGCGTGATGCCTGGATAAGAGGCCTGTAGGTTGTCCGTTTGCGCGATGATGCGGGGCTTGCTCCAGGTCTTGCCGCCGTCGGCGGAAAGGGCGCTGCTAAGCGGATAGCGGGTGAGCGGAGAGCTGTTCCAAACGGCGACAATCTCTGTCGGATTCTGTTGGACGCGGAAGAGGGCGGACGGGGTATTGTGACCGGGCAGAGAACTGCGCTTCGGAGCGGACCAGGTGAGGCCGCTGTCGTTGCTGCGGCTTTCCCAATGATGCGTGTCGCCGGAACGCAAAATCATGAGGACTTCGCCGTTATCGAGTTCGACGAGCGACGGTTCGCAAAGCCCGTTCGTGCCGCCGGGCGTCAACTTATCGACGACGAAGGTGTGAACCGCGCCATGGAGGGTCCATTTCACGCCGTCCTTCGAGATCAGGACGCCGGTGGTGAGGTCCATTTCGCCCTCGGTTCGCGCGGCCATACCCAGCTCGGGCCACTTGTCCCAGGCGATGCCGACCATATACGTGCCGTCGCGGAGCTTGATGCCGTTGTGCTGTTTGCCCGCCACATATTGCCGGGGAATCCCGATGTCGACCGGCTTGGACCAGGTCTGCCCGTCGTCCTCGCTGCGGATCATCATGGTCCAGCTTTTCTCGATCTTATTCGGAACGTAGACGCGGGTGGCGAAGACAAAGACGCGATGGCCGTCTACCAGGATGTTGGGATCGCCGTGCATCTTCTCCGAATCTTCGAAGAGCACCTTGGGCGTGCCCCAGGTGCGCCCGTCGTCCGTGGAGAACGAGCCATAGATCTTACCCGGGGTCTTGTTCTCCTTCGTGTGCGCGCCCCAAACGGTGAGCAGGCGTCCATTGCCGAGGCGAGCGATCTGCGGAATGGTGTTGCGGAAGAAGTCGGTCTGGTTCGAGCGGATGACGGCGCCGGTCTCAAAATCGGCGCAGAGGCCCAGAACCGGGCACAGGTAGAGCAGGAGGCGGCGAGTCATTGGATGCCAGTATAGTCTTCTGTCGACAGATTGTAAATGTCGTTTTTCGACAATTTTCGGCTTGCAGGAATCTGTCGACAGATTGTAGTCGTTTTTCGTCGGCTTGCATAGACTGAGCCTATGAAATTGCGTGGTGTCATCCCTCCGGTCGGAACGCCGTTGAAAGACCAGGATGTAGTAGACGTCGAGGGATTGCGACGGCTCAACCGGTATTTGCTGAGCGGCGGTGTCGATGCGATCTTTGCCAATGGCTCAATGGGCGGCTTCGCCTTTCTGACGGACGATGAGCAGGTCAGGTCGGTCGCGACCACCGTGGCGGAAGTCAACCGGAAGGTTCCGGTGATGGGTGGCGTGGGCGATACGAGCACCAGCCGAGCCGTCCGGATGGCGAAGCGGATTGCCGCCGAAGGCGTGGACTATCTGTCGATTCTGCCGCCTTTTTACTTTATGGCGACCCAGGAACATCTGATCGCCTTCTTCTCGGACGTGGCGGCCGCGGTCGACATTCCGGTATTCCTCTACGACAATCCCGTGCTGACCAAGAACGGCTTACTCCCCGAAACGGTGGCGAAACTGCATGAGACGATTCCGCATTTAGCGGGCATCAAGGTGAGTAACTCGGACCAGGCCAATCTGCAGACTGTGCTGAAGCTCACGCGTCACGATCCGGATTTCTCTGTGCTGACCGGCCACGAGTTTCTCATTCTGGTGGGCCTACAGATGGGCTGCGACGGGTTCGTCGGCGGCTTGCACAATTTATGCCCGCACATGGCGGTGGCGTTGTATCGCGCGTTTCAGGCCGGCAATCTGGAAGAAGCCGCGAAACTGCAGGAAGACCTGATTGGTACGTGGCAACTGTTTCGGAAGGGCTCGATCTGGGGGGCGTTCGACGAAGCGTTACGGCATCTCGGGATCGCCGAGCGAGGGACCGGCGCGCCATATGTGACGGAGATGAATGAAGCCGATCGGCAGGCCGTGCGCTCTATCCTCGACCAGTACGTGATGCCTTACCTGCCCGCGAAGACGCTGGCATAGGGGCCGGCGAGTAACGTTCCGAATCGACCCATGGCACCCGCAGATGTTCAGCAATGATCTCTTCTGCGGGTGTCTGTAGCTTGCCTTGCAGATACGCCACCAGCGGACGGTGCGAGTAAACGATGTGGCGCACCTTCTTACTTTTGACGATGCGCAGCACGCTGTGGGCAAATAGCGGCGCCGTGAGGCCGTGCAGCGTGCGCTCCAGGTAGTCGTTCCCGCTCGCTTGCCAGATGGCGCGGTGAAAGTCAAAGTCAAGCCGGGCGCGATCGCTGGGCGCGGCGGACTCAGAGCGCTCTAACTGCTCCATCATCCGGGTGAGTTTGGCTTCCTGTAACTTGGTGAGGCGGGCCCGGGCCAAGCGGAAGGCTTCGGCTTCGAGGATCAGGCGAACGCTATTGATCTTCTGGACGTCTTCTTCCGTCAGGTTGACGACAAACATGCCGCGGCGGGGGCTGTTGATGACTAAGCCTTGTTCCTGGAGCCGCTGCAGAGCCTCCCGAATCGGCGCGCGACTTACTTGCAAGTCCCGCGAGATTTGGCTCTCGTTGAGCCGGTCGCCCGGCTTCAGATGGCCATTGAAAATGGCGTCCGTCAGGACATCGGCGACATTCTGTTTCAGGGTGGCGACCGCGACGGGTTTAAAAACGGGGGCTTTGGGCATAGCCGACGTGATCAGTATACATATAGACTGTCGACAATGAACATTTTTCTGCTCGCTCTCCCGCTATTCTTTCAGGATTCCTGGCGGGTGGTCTGCTTCGGAGATTCCACCACGGCGCCGCGAGCCGGGGTGGTGCCCTATTGTCAGCAGTTGGAGCGGCCCGGGCTGACGATGATCAATCGGGGGGTGCCCGGCAATACCACCGAGCACGCGCGGGCGCGCTTTGAGAAAGACGTGCTGGCGGTGCAGCCGAACCTGGTGATCATCCAATTCGGCATCAACGACTCGTCGGTTGATGTCTGGAAGAAGCCGCCGGAGACGGCCCCTCGCGTATCGCTACGCCGATATGTGGAGAACCTCAGCTACTTCGTCGATTCGGTTCGTGCGGCCGGGGGGCAGGTAGTACTGATGACTTTCAACCCCCTGACCTGGACCACGAAGCTGAAGGGGCTCTACGGCCAGGCGCCGTACCGTCCTGACGCGGCCGACGGCTTCAACGAAGGGCGCACGCAATACAACGAAGCGGTCCGCCAGTTGAGCCGGGATAAACAGGTGCGCCTCATCGAAGTCGATGGGGCCTACCGGGCGAGCGAGACTCCGCTGGACGACTTACTGCTGGACGGCATCCATCCCAATACGCGGGGCCATGCCCTCGTCACAGGATTGCTGCGCGACGTGCTGGCCGGGCATTAGGCGGATTAACGAGCCGGTGGCCAGGGCATGCCGGACCACTCAATCCCGACCTCGCCCACCAATTGCTTCAGGTGATGCTCGCAGTGGGCGATGTAGTCCAGGGCCAGTTGCTCGAGCGTCATCGGCGGGTTGTCGCCAATGTGGCAGATCACGCCCATCTGGCTTTCCGGAAACCCGGCAATTAGCCAAGCGAGATAGCGGTTGAAACTGAGGACCAGGTTCGCCAGCAACTGCGGCTCGGCCTCCGCGAAGCGTTGCACGCGGACGCAGGCGTCCTGATCGTAGCCGGGCCATTCGAGAGCAGGCTGCGCGAGGGCGCGGACGAAGCGCTGATGATTGTTGGCGGCCGAATCGAGCAGATGGCCGAGCAACTCGAGCCGGGTCCATTTGCCGGGCCCCAGCGGTTCGTGCCAATTCTTCAGCGCGGTCAGCCGAGGCGCGACCTGCTCGAGCGTAGTGCTGAAGGTCACTCCCATTCGATGGTTCCCGGCGGCTTGTGGGTGAGGTCAAGGAAGACTGCGGCGACGCCAGACAGAGCCAGCAATTCCGTGGTGAACTGTTCGGCGAGCGCGGTCGGCACAGCGGTGGCCGTGGCCGTCATGCCGTCGACGGAGTTCACGGGGCGGAGGACGACAGATTCGGGACGGTCGGGGGTGCCCGCGGGAATCAGAATGACCGGGAACTGCCAGATGGTGTCATCAAAGCCGGAGTCAAGCGACAGGCGACGGACGATCGCGTCCGCACGACGGAGCAGTTCGAGACGCTCGCGGCTCATGGTGCTAGGGAAGACGCTGAAGCCACTCAACGGAGTGTGGGAGGCGAGGCTGGCGACGACGCGATTGATCCGGGCATCGCGATTGGCGATTTCGGTGGCCGCCGCATGGTCGACGCGATCAATGGCGAGCACGGCGCGATAGGTGCGCGAGTCACCCTGGACGCCGACGGTGCGGATGGGGATCAACCAGCCGTCCTCGGTTTTCTCGACCGTGGCCTTCTCGTGATGGCACAGGCAGCGGATGGCGAGCCCGGGGCCGGGGAAGGGGTGACGGTCCAGGAGCGCGTCCGGCAGGCCCAGCGCGCGGCCTAACTGGCGGACCTCATCCTTATAGAACTCGCGCAACGGCTCAATCAGCCGGTTCTCGTCCATCAGCTTCTGAATGCCGGCGACCCGATTGTGGTGCGTCTTGATCAGGTCTGCCTTCTTGGTTCCGCCGGACTCGATCGTATCCGGGTAGATGGTGCCTTGGCCCAGGATCCAATCGCCATCCAGATAGTGGCCACCTTCGAGGATGCGCTGCTGGACAGCCACGAACTCTTCGCCGATGATCAGGCGCTTGGCCTCCGGCTCCCGCGCCGTGCTGAGCTTGCCGAGGAACTGCTCGCGCGCGTCGTCGACGTTGAAGGAGCCTCTGGCCAACTCTTCGAAGACGCCGCGGACGAAGTCGGTTTCGCCTTCGCGCATCAGGCCCGTGTCGACGTAGGTCGCGTGGACCCGCTCCGGCCCGAGGGCGCGGAGGCACACCGTGTAAGCGACAGTGGAATCGACCCCGCCGGAGGCGAAGAAGAACACGGAGCGTCCCGCAGCCACCTGACGAATCTGCTCTTCCACCACCGGCAACTGATGGGCCGGCTCCCAGTCGCGCTCGCAGCCACAGATCTGGAACACGAAGTTTTCGAGGATGCGCTGACCGCCCAGCGTCTGCACAACCTCAGGATGGAACTGCAACCCGTAAAGTCGACGCTTTTCGTCGCTCATGGCGGCGATGGCGCAGGTTTCGGTGGTGCCCAGAAGATTGAAGCCGGAAGGAAGCTGGTCCACCTGATCGCGGTGGCTCATCCAGACTTGCTGGCGCCCGCTGAGCCCGGAGAAGAGAGGAGAATCCTGGAGGTCGATGTGGGCGAGGCCGTATTCGCCTTTTATTCCCGGGGCGACGTGACCATCCAACTGGTAGGCGAACACCTGTTGCCCGTAGCAGATGCCGAGGATGGGGAGGCCGAGGGCGAGCGTGGCCGGGTCCAGCCGGGGGCTGCCTTCCTCATAGACGCTGGCGGGGCCGCCGGAGATGATCAGCCCGCGATTGCCGCGAAAGGTCGCTGCGGGAGTTTCCGACGGAAAGACGTTCGCATAGATGCCGAGTTCACGGATACGGCGGGCAATCAGGTGGCAATATTGTCCTCCCGTGTCGAGGACGCTTATCTGGGCGTGTTCCAAATCACAGATTAGCGCGGCGAAGCAAACAATGGTACTGGACAAACCCCGGCGGCTCGCTTCCTTGACATCGCCCGCCGGATGCGTCAGTCTAAGTTCCTTGGGACCAGCCCGCCAACGCTGAGGTTTCGCTCGACACCCGCCGCTTCGCCCACGAGGCCCGGATGCCCGGATTGAGGCCCGTGACGGTGGCTTTCCTCTAACGGCATTCGAGTCAATAACCCGGTGAACATCGTCCTCGGCTTCTTTATCCAGCAGCAACCCAACCAGCTCCTCGGCTTTTTGCCCATGGTGCTGATTATGGTGGTTTTCTATTTCCTGCTTTTTCTCCCCATGCAGCGGCAGAAAAAGCAGCAAAAGACCATGATCGACAGCTTGAAGAGCGGGGACGCCGTGGTGACCAGCGGTGGGATTGTCGGCACCATTTACCGCGTGAACAGCGAGGATGATACCCTAGTGCTGCAAGTTAAGCCCGACAACATCAAACTCCAGATTTCGCGCGCCGCAGTCTCCGGACTTTTGAGCGAGAAGAAATCCTAGTTCAGGCAAGAATCAGAAATGCGTAGACATCTTTATTACAAAGTGGGCATCATCGTCGCGACGGTGCTCGTTTGCCTTTATGGCATCGTGGGATTGCCGAAGAGCCAGAAAGAGCTCGTCGACAATTTCAACAAGAACATCAAGCTGGGGCTCGACCTGAAAGGCGGCAGCCAGTTGGTGGTGCAGGTCCAGGTGCAGGATGCTTTCCGGGCCGAGGCCGATCAGGTGATCGAGCGCTTGCGGGACGAATTCCGCAAGGCCAACATCAGCTACGGCGCGATTGACCGGAACGATCCACAGACGTTGGCCGAAGCCGGCAACATCGAGATCACGATCAAAGGCCTGGATGCCAACAAGACGCGCGAAGCGCGGACGATCATCGCCGACCAGTTCGGTCAGCAGTGGGATATGGGCAGCGCAGGCAACGACCTGCGTTTGACGCTGAAGAAGACGGCCGCCCTCGCCTTGCGCCGCGACACTTTGAATCGCGCGCTTTCGACCATCGATAAGCGCATCAACGCGTTGGGCGTGGCGGAAAGCTCCGTGCAGCAGCGGGGCCGTTCCGAAGACGATTCCGAACTCCTCATTCAGTTGCCGGGTGTTGACGATCCGGCCCGCATCAAGCAGATCATTCAGACGGCCGCCATGCTCGAACTGGTGCCGGTGAAGGAAGGTCCTTTCCAGAGCCGTGAGCAGTTGCTGAGCAACTTCAACGGCGTGTTGCCGCCGAACTCGCGCATGCTGCCGAGCGACCGCGGCGCTCAGGGGACCGAGAGCTGGTACCTGCTGGAGCGTAGCCCCGTGGTGACCGGACGCGACGTGCGTGACTCCCGGCCCAGCCAGGATCCGCAGACCGGCCGCTGGGAAACCAGCTTTGTGCTGAGCCAGGACGGCGCCCGCCGCTTTGAGCGTCACACCGAATCGAACATCGGCAAGCAGTTGGCCATTGTGCTCGATGGCCGCATTCGCAGCGCTCCGGTGATCGAAGGCAAGATCTCCGATAGCGGCCGCATCATGGGTGCGGCGAGCCAGCAGGACGCGGCCGACCTGTCGCTCGTCCTCAAGGCCGGTTCGCTGCCGGCGAGCCTGCAGTATCTGGAAGAACGTAGCGTCGGGCCGTCGCTGGGCGCGGATTCGATCCGTCAGGGCCTGATGTCCGGTTTGGTGGGCCTGGTGGCGGTGATCATCGCCATGCTCGTTTACTACAAGGGCGCGGGCATCAATGCCTCGCTGGCCCTGATTCTGAACGCCGTCATCCTGATCGCCGCGCTCGCCTACTTTGGCGCCGTGCTCACGCTGCCAGGCATCGCCGGTATCGTGCTGCTGATCGGTATGGCGGTGGACTCGAACGTTCTGATTTTCGAGCGCATTCGCGAAGAATTGGCGGCTGGCAAAGGTCCGTCAGCTGCGGTTTCGGCCGGCTTCGGGAAGGCGTTTTTGACGATCGTCGACACGCACGTGACGACGGTGGTGTCATGCGCGCTGTTGTTTGTTTTCGGCACCACGCAGGTGAAGGGTTTTGCCGTCAGCCTGGTGTTGGGTTTGTTGGCGAACGTCTTTACGGCCGTGTTTGTTTCCCGGGTGATTTTCGATTGGGAACTGGCCGGTAAGAGGACTGAAAAGCTCAGCATTTGAGCCAGACAAAAGTTTGAAGGGAAGAATGGGTTCCCGGGCGGCGAAAAATATTTTCGCCGCTTCGGGAACTTGAAGGAGTCGAGCGGTGTCTGCCTTAGGTTTTAGCGGGAAGTGAAATTTCTCGCGGGCCGGCCGACGACGTTCGGTTGAGTCGTTTACATGCACATTTTCAAGGATACGAATTACGACTTTCTGGGCAAAAAGTGGCCCTTCATCATCCTGTCGCTGGTGCTTACCGTGGTGGGGATTGGGAGCTTGATCGTGAAGGGCGGTCCGGAGTACGGACTCGACTTCCGCGGCGGCGCACTCATCGATGTCCGGTTCTCCAGTCGCCCGCCGGTGGATCAGATCCGCTCGGCGTTGGGTGAGAAGATTAAGGGTGAGATCACGGTGCAGGAAGTTTCCGGCGCCAATGATCTGCAGATCGGCGTGGAGCTGAAAGAGGGTACGGCCGAAGCGCGCGCGGTAGCGCTGCAGCAGGCCCGTGGCCAGGTTATCGACACGCTCGCGACCATGTTTGGGAGCACGGCCGGGAAGGTGGACTTCCACAATATCGGTCAGGAAGCTTTAGCCGACCGTTTGCGGGAACCGTTTGCCCGCGGCGGTGTCTCTTTGACTGACACCCAATTGGCGGACCTGTCCAAGGCGCTTCTGGAATACCGCAACACTCCGCCGCGTTCGGGGTTGATCGGGAGTCTGGACGAACTGGCGAGTGTCCCGGGCGTCACACCGGCGATGGTGCCGGTGTTGAAGCAGGAGCTGGCCTTGACGAAGTTTTCCATTCGGAACGTAGAGGTGGTGAGCCCGAAGGTCACCGGCGAACTCCGCAATCAGGCGATGCTGGCCACGTTGTATGCGCTGGGCGCCATGCTGGTTTACATTGCCTTCCGCTTCGAGTGGACGTATGGTTTGGCCGCCGTGATCGCCGTGTTTCATGACACGATCATGACGATTGGTTTGTTCTCGTTGTTTAACAAGCCGATCGATCTGACGGTGGTGGCCGCTTTGTTGACCCTGGTGGGCTATTCGATGAACGACACGATCGTCGTGTTCGACCGTATCCGTGAGAATCAGAAGCTGATGCGGCGCGAATCGTACGAGAAGATCGTGAACATTAGCCTGAACCAAACCCTGAGCCGGACCACGTTGACGGCGGGTCTGACGTTCTTGACCTGTCTGGCGTTGTACCTTTTTGGCGGACCAGTACTTCACGGTTTTGCGTTTGCCCTGGTTGCTGGTATCATCGTCGGAACCTATTCTTCGATCTTCATCGCGTCGCCGATCGTGATCTACTTGCGCGACTACCTGGAGAGCCGGAAGAAGGCCGTCGTGGCGGCGAAGTAGTTGTAGTTGGGGAACCTCAAGTTGGGGGCCCGGGATTAGATTGCCTTGAGGAGAGAGGTTTATGTTTGAGCAAAGCCTGATTCAGGAAAAGGACCAAGCCGCGCGCCGAAGTTCCTTGCTGGTTTCGATGCTGGTGCAGAGCCTGCTGGTGGTGGTGGCGGTAATCATTCCGCTGATCTACTACGAGGCCTTACCGACTTCCCAGCTCTCCAGCGTCCTCGTGGCGCCGCCCCCGCCGCCGCCCCCGCCTCCGCCGCCCCCGCCGCCCGAAGTGGTGGTCAAGGTGACCAAGGTGATTCCGAAGCAGTTCGATGCGAATCGCCTGATGGCTCCCAAGCAGATCCAGAAGATTGCCAAGATCGTCGAAGAAGAAGCGCCGCCGCCGATGGCTGGCGTGGCTGGTGGTGTCCCCGGCGGTGTGCCTGGCGGCACGCCCGGTGGCCTGATCGGTGGCATCTTGAGTGGTATTCCGGCCGCGGCTCCGCCGCCGCCGCCCAAGAAGGAAGAAGCGCCCAAGCCCGTTACCCCGTCCCGCATTCGGGTCGGTGGCAACGTGCAATCGGCGCGCATCGTCCGTCAGCCGAAGCCCGCTTACCCCCCGCTGGCGAAGCAGGCTCGTATTCAAGGCACCGTTCGCTTTGAAGCCGTCATCGCCAAAGATGGCACGATCCAGCAGTTGCGCATGGTTTCCGGCCATCCGCTGCTGATCCCCGCCGCGACTGAGGCCGTGAAGCAGTGGGTTTACCAGCCGACGCTGCTCAACGGCGAAGCGGTAGAGGTGGCCACCACCATCGACGTGAATTTCACGCTCAGCCAGTAGTATCGGCCGAGTGGAGAGTGCAAGTTTCCTCAGAAGGCAACTTCTGTTGATCCGTCCAAATTTCCGAAAATCAACTCGCAGGAGAGAGAATTATGGTTTTGCAGATGCAAGTATGGGCTTTCCTTTTGCTGCAAGAAGGCGCGGTTTCCTTCGACCTTCGCGGCATGTGGAGCCAGATGGACTGGCTGGCGCGCTCGGTCGTCATCGTCATGTTCATCATGTCCGCCTGGTCGATCGGTGTGATGATCGATCGCTTGCTGGCTTATAACGCCGCCCGCACGCAGTCGCGTCAGTTTGCTCCGGCCGTGGCCGGCGCGTTGCGCGAAGGTAAGCTCGATGAAGCGATCAAGATCGCCGACCGCTATAAGAAGAGCCACTTGGCGAAGGTCGTCGTGGCTGGCTTGCAGGAGTTCCGCGCTCATCAGCTGTCCCCCGATATCTCGGGTGAGCAGATCGAAGCCTCTAAGCGCGCTCTCGAACGCGCCGAAGCGATCGTGGGCGCCGAACTGAAGCGCGGCATCAGCTCGCTGGCGACGATCGGTTCCACCGGTCCGTTCGTCGGTCTGTTCGGTACGGTTATCGGTATCATCAACGCCTTCAAGGGCATCGCAAGCCAGAAGTCCACTGGTCTCGGCGCGGTGGCCGGCGGTATCTCGGAAGCCCTCGTGACGACGGCGTTCGGTCTGTTCGTCGCTATCCCTGCCGTTATGATGTTTAACTACTTCTCCAACAAGATCGAAGCGTTCAACATCGAGATGAATAACTCGAGCTCCGAATTGATCGACTATTTCATCAAGCGCACGCAGAAGGCGGCCAAGTAGTAGTTTCGTCAGAGCGAGTTGATTGCGTCCGTGGGGAGCGGCTTCCAGCCGCTCCCAAGGTCGCGGTCGCCGCGAGCGTTGAGGAGAGAAGCACACCAATATGAAGAAGCCACCCGCTCCCTCGGTCGTTAACGACATCAACGTCACGCCCCTGGTCGACGTGATGCTCGTGATGCTCATCATCTTCATGGTCATCACGCCCATGTTGACGAAGGGTCAGTCGGTCGACAAAGTCAAGACGATGAATCCCATCGCCATGCAGGACGCCGACAAAGAAGACGCCATTCTGGTCTCCGTCGTGAAGAGCGGCGAAGTTTACCTGGGTACCACCAAGACCCCGCCGGACCAGTTACCGCAGAAGGTGAAAGACCTCCTGACCAACCGGCTCGATAAGACCGTTTATATCAACGCCGATATGCGCGCCCCCTACGGCAAAGTGGCCGAAGTGGTCGACAATCTGCGTGCGGCTGGCGTGGACAACGTCGGCTTGCTTGCTGAACAGGATCCGGCCGCCGCGGCGAAGCGGAAAGCCGAACTCGAAGGCAAGTAGTTCGTTACATAGTTATCCGGCAATTTTAAGAGGGACAGGAAGAAACAGGAGTCTACCGATATGGCAATGGCAGTTGGCACGGGCAAGGGCGGCCCGCAACCGAACATCAATATGACCCCGCTCATTGACGTGTTGCTGGTGCTGATGATCATCTTCATGGTGATCACGCCGCTCACGCCGAAAGGCCTGGAAGCGCTGGTGCCCCAGCCTCCGCCGAAGAACACCCCGCCGCCGCCTCCGGATCAGGACCGTACGGTCGTCATTCTGATCGACAAGGATCGGCACATGAAGCTCAATACGGAAGACATCACCGAAGCGCAACTCGGCAAGCGCCTGGAAGACGTCTTCAAAACGCGCGCTGAGCGCGTGGTCTTCGTGAAGGGTGATCCCGATCTCGAGTTCCAGTATGTCGCTCGGGCGATCGACATCGCCAAGGGCGCGGCCATGGACAAAGTCGGTCTCATGACCAAGGGTGTGGAAAGCGGAGAGTAACCGATGAAGCAGAACCGTTCCTCAATCATTGCTCTGGTGGCGGCAGCTTCCCTGTTGCTGCTGGCGACCGGTTGCGAAAAGCTCCGGGCGCGAGACAACCTGAACATGGGCGTGAATGCGTTTAAGAACGCTAAGTTTGCCGATGCGGTGAATCACTTCAAGACCGCCGTTGAACTCGATCCGTCCCTGGCTTCCGCCCGCCTGTACTTGGCCACCGCCTACCGTAGCCAATACATCCCCGGTGCCGAAAGTGACGAGAACCGTGACTTCGCCAAGCGGGCCATGGAAGAGTTCATGAAGGTCTACGAACAGGAGCCCACCAACAAGCTGGCGCTCCAGTCGATTGCGTCTCTGCACTACGACGAAGCGCAGGGCATCACCAACCTTGACGACAAGTTCAAGAAGCTGGACGAAGCCAAGTCCTGGCACGAGAAGATCCTCAAGGTCGATCCCAGCGCCAAGGAAAGCCTCTACACGATCGGCGTAATCGCCTGGGCGAAGACCTACCCGATTCGCAAGAAGGCTCGCGTGGAACTCAAGATGAAGGACGAGGACCCGGGTCCGATCAAGGATGCCAAAGTCCGCAAGACGCTGTACGACCGAAACACGCCGATTCTTGACGAGGGCATCGCCGCCATGCGGAAGGCCATCGAAGTCGACAAAGAATACGACGATGCCATGGCGTACCTGAACCTGCTCCTCCGCGAAAAGGCCGATATCTCCGATACGCCGGCGATGGCGAAGCAGTTCTCTGACGAAGCCGATAGCTGGGTACAGAAGGCTGTGGAAACCAAGAAGGTGAAAGCTGCCCGCATGCCCGTGCAGACCGGTATCGTGCAGGAAGAAGAGCCGGCCAAGAAGTAGTTCGTTTTTTTCAGTCCCTCGGGCGGCGGCTTGCCAAGGCAGGTCGCCGCCCGTTTCACGTTCATCCTCCCTCAAGGTAAACTTCGTTCAGATGTCCAAAGTCCCGATGCCCCGTCGCGATCGCGTGGGGTTCTTTCTCGCCGCTGCTCTTCTGGCGTTTGTCGTGCTCTTGTACCTGCCATCTCTCGACTTCCCGTTTCTCCAGGTCGACGATAATCCTCACCTCCTCCAGCAAGACCTCCGTCAGGTACCCGTTTCGTGGGCCTTCCAGAATTCCTTCGCCTGGCAACCGCTCACGTGGCTTTCCCACCGGCTGGACTTCATCCTTTTCGGCTTTCAGAATGCGCGCCCTCATCACTTGGTGAGCCTCCTGCTGCACGTGGCCAATGCCGGTCTGCTGATCTGGTTTGTCTTGAAACTCACTGGCGACCTGATCCTTGGCCTCAGTGCCGCGGCGTTGTTCGCGCTGCATCCGTTGCGGGTGGAGTCGGTCGACTGGATCTCAGGCCGCGGCGACCTGCTGGCGGCCTTTCTGGTGTTGCTCGCGCTCGAATCTCATCGCCGCCAGCGTTGGTGGGCGGTGGCTTCGCTAGGTGTGCTGGCGATGATGGCCAGTCCTGCGGCAGCACTGTTCGGACTCGTGATTCTGCTGCTCGACGTTGTTGTCCTGCTCCGGCCCGTGGAGTGGCGCGAGTGCGGACCGCTGCTCGCTGCCGGCGCGATCTCCCTATACCTGCGAGCAGCCGGTGGGCCGGATCATGTTATCTTGCTGCCCGGTTCGCCGCGAGCTTCATTCATAGGCGGTTTGACGATCTTCGCCGGTCAACTGGCGGCCACCATCTGGCCAGCGGGCTTGGCGATTGCGCGACCGGCGGTGGCGTTTGCCGTCCCCACGCTGGCGAACCGGCCGCTCCCGACCTTGGCCCCGTTGATCAAGTTTGGCACCGGCGCCTTCGTGCTCTTCATCCTGCCGAGTCTCTTCCTGCCCTCGGTCTGGGGCCGCGCCGACCACACCACTTATGTCCCGCATCTGGCGCTCATGGTGGCCGTGGCCGCGGCGATTCCCGCCGCACCGCGCGGTGCGGTGGTGGGCGTGCTGAGCGCACTGCTCGCCGTGGCGACGTGGGTTCATCAGCCTCACTTCCAAGGGACGATTCCGCTGTTGCAGCATTCAGTCGAGATAAACCCGGCGAATACGGAAGCCCGCCTTGGATTGGGCCTGGCGTTGGCGGGTCAAGGTCAGGTGGCTGCAGCGGAGCCGCATCTACGCCAGGTGACGAAAGAGCGACCGGATTCTGTGGACGCCTGGGTAGGGTACGGACGCGCGCTCACCTCACAAAAGAAGGCTCCCGAGGCGCTCGCGGCCATGAAGGAAGCAGTGCGCCAGTTGCCGAAGGCGGGCGAAGTGACTTTCGAACTTGGTATCGCTCAACAGAACATGAATCAGGTCGATGAGGCCGAGCGACGTTTTGCAGCGGCTTTACGGCAAGGGCTCGATGCCCGTACGGGAGCGATCGCCTATAACAACTTAGGAAGCTACGCCGCTCGCCGGGGAGAACTGCCGCAGGCCGAGAAATTCTTCGAACAAGCCTGGACCTTGGACATCGGCTTCGCCCTCGCGCATCGCAACTACGCGATGACGCTGGTGGCGCAGAAGCAAAAGCAGAAAGCCATTAGTCACCTCGAGAAGAAGGCGATTCTGTGGACGCGTAACGATCGATTGGTGGGGGAATATCTGACAGCCCTAATGAATGAAGCGTACGCTGAACAGTTCAAGAAGCAACAGGAACAAATGATACGGGAGCAGGAACTGGAGCGCAAGGCCCAAGAAGCAAGGCAGAAGAAGTAGCTAGTTGCTCTTCTTCCGCCCCTCGATGACCGTGTCGCGGATGACCCGGCCCAGGTCCATAAAACTGCGCAGGTCGGTAGGCTTGCAAAAGTAGTGGTCAGCCCCTAGCTCCAGCGCCCGGGTACGGTCGCGGGAGGAGTCGGACGACGTCAATACAATGACCGGCGTATCGTTAAAATTTGGGTTCGCTCGGATCCGCTCTAATACCTGCCCACCACCTAACCGCGGCAGGTTCAAGTCCAGAACGAAAATGTCCGGCCGTGTGCCTTCGCGGTATTCGGAGACGATGCGTAACGCATCTTCTCCATCCCGCGCCAAGCGCATCTCGTACGGAACAGCGTTTTGATTCAACGCCCGCCGTACGAGAAACACGTCTCCCTCGTTATCTTCCACCAACACGATTCGCATCGGATTGTCACTCATCTCTTTACCGCCCACCCCTTTGTGGGCCCATAGTCCTAGTCTAACCAGTTAAATCGGCCGTCGACCCTGGATCACCCGGATTAACACCACCGCGATGGCCAGGAAAAGCAGAATGTGAATGAACCCATTCATCGTATAACTGCTCACCAAACCGAGAAACCAGGCAAGAGCCAACACAACAGCAACGGTCCAAAGCATGAGAAATGACTCCTTTCAAGTCACACTCTCTTCAGCAATCGTTGTGCCAAAATATAAATCGCTTAGAATCAACGGCGAATCGGCGAAGGCGGAAAGTATTGCCGTCTCAGACACCAGGCAGGGTGAAGAAAAAGGTTGTCCCCTGGCCGACTTCGGACTCGGCCCAAATTTTCCCGCCCAGGTTCTCGACAATCCTCTGACAGATGGCCAACCCGATCCCAGTGCCCTCATAGTCTTGCCCGTGAAGCCGCTTGAAGATTCCGAAAATCTGATCCAGATACTGCTTTTCCATGCCCATCCCGTTGTCTTTCACGCTGAACAACCAGCGGTTGCCGGCTTGCTTCTCGGCGCGCACTTCCACCTCCGGGGTCACCTCGGGACGCCTGTATTTGAGGGAGTTGCCAATCAGGTTCTGGAAAATTTGCGTCAGGCGAACGCTGGGGATCCGCACGGCGGGCAAGTCTCCCACGCGGACCACGGCGCCGGTGCGGCTGATCAAGGTCTCCAAATTATCGATCGCGTCCTTCGCCGCCTCGCCCGCCTCCGCGCGGCCTTCGGCCGGGGCGGGCGCGGTCACCATGGAGAAAGCGAGCAAGGCCTGGAGGAGGGTTTCCATGCGGCGGGCGGCCTTCAGGGTCTGATCGATATAGTAGAGGGCGGCCTCGTCGAGGTTGGCCGCGTACTCTTCCGCTAACAGCTGCGTGTACACCGCTACCATCCGCAGCGGTTCCTGCAAGTCGTGGCTGGCGGCGTAGGCAAACTGTTCCAGGTCGCCATTGCTTCGCCGCAGAGCTTCGTTGGATCGGTTCAATTCGTCCGCGCGACGAGCTTGATCGTCGATATCCGTGCAGCTCCCGAACCAGCGAATCACCTGGCCGGCCTGATTCAGCAAGGGCACGGTGCGGCAGAGAAACGCCCGGTACGTACCGTCACAAGCGCGCTTCAAGCGAGCGTGGAATTCGAAGGGCTGTTTCGCTTCCATGGCCTTGCGCCACTCGGGAAGCACGTTCGTCGCATCGTCCGGATGAAGCGCGTCTTCCCACACGCCGGTTTCGTTCGCCTCGGTCCCCAGATAGTCGGCCCAAGCCGGGTTCGTGTACTCAAGCTGGCCATCCGGCCGAGCCGACCAGATCACCTGGGGTAGCGAAGTCGCTAAACCGCGGAACCGCACTTCGCTTTCGGTCAACCGCTCGCGCTGTTCCCGCTCGTCGGTGATGTCCGCGTGAACGCCTACCCACTCCTGAATCTTTCCCTGCTCATCAAACATGGGGAGCGCGCGGACGGAGAACAGCCGGTAGACGCCATCATAACGGCGTACGCGATGTTCCGTGACGAACTTGCGCCGTTCGGCGACAGCCAGTTTCCATTCCCTGATGGTGGGCTCCACGTCGTCGGGATGCAGCGCCTGAGCCCAACCGTATCCCTGATACTCGTCGTAGGTCTGGCCGGTGAAGTTGCCCCAGGCGCGTTGTTCGCCCACCATCTCGCCCTCGGCGGAATTGGTCCAGATCAGGTCGCCGACCACTTCAACGGCGGTCTTGAAGCGCTCCTGCGTCTGGCGGCTGATCCTTTCAGCCAGGGTGCGGGCGGTAATGTCGGAGAAGTATCCCGCGCGTAAGGTGGCCCGGCCCGCGGCATCGCGGAAGGTCGTGATGTCGGTGAGCACGGGGAAGATGCGTCCATCGCGGTGGACATGCATTGCCTCGAAGGTCACTTGCCCTTCCTGCAGGTTGGGAATCTGTTCCGTGGAAGCGAGCAGCGTGGCGTAATTCTTGCCCACTAAGTCCGTCTCTTCGTAGCCATGCATGGCGGCGAAGGCGGGGTTCAGATCGAGCAGAGTGTTGTCCTCGGAGTCGATGACGGCCATGCCGAAGCCGCCGGCGCGGAACAGGCGATGCCATTTCTCGATCTGGCGCTGCGCTTCACGGCTTTCGCTGATGTCCCGGAAGACGAGCACCGCTCCGGCGAGCTGGCCGCTGGGCGTGCGGATCGGCGAGCCACGATCGGCAATGGCAACCGGCTCGCCGCTCTGCGGCAAGAGAACACTGGAGACGGGCAGATCCTGCTGCTGGCCGGATTCGAGGACCTTGGCCAAAGGACTCGGCTGAAGTTCGCCGGTAGCTTCGTCGGCCACGCGAAAGACCTCCGCCGCCGGACGTCCGCTGGCTTGTTCGTAGGTCCAGCCCGTGAGCTTCTCGGCCACGCGGTTGAGGAACGTGACGCGTCCTTCGCGATCGGTGGCGATCACGCCATCGCCGATGCTGGAAAGCGTGATCTCCAGGCGCTGACTGGTTTCCGCCAACTCCCCGATCGCGACGTTACGTTGGGCGATGGCGCTATCCACCGCGCGCTGCAACAAAATCAGGATTCCCAGGGCGAGTGCGCAACCCACGCTGGCCACCAGGAAGGCATCGAAGGCACGGCGCTCGGCGATACTCGCGGTTTGCGCCTGGTCGTCGTACTCGTCGATGAAGAGCTGGGCGCTCAAGGCGCGCAACTCGGTCATCTTTTCTCGCCCCCCCGCCGTTTGAATGTAGTTGAAGGCAGCGTCGAGTCCGCGCCGATACCGGATTTGGATGCCAATCGAGAGAAATCCGACCCGCTCGTCGGCTAAGCGCACAATTTTTGCCGCCAGGCCAGACTGATGGGGCAGCACCGCCACTTCGAGCAGCTTTTTCTTGCGCGCCGGCAGCGTCTCAATCACCGCGTAGTAGGGGGCAAGATCCGCCACGTTCCCGCTGAGCACAAAAAGCTGCATCGCCGCTTCGGCATCTTTTACCGCCGTCAGCAGACTGCCGTTCGCCTCCAGGACTTGCCGGCTGCGCTGTGTCGAGGTCACCGCCGTTTCAAACCGCCTCCAGCTCAGAAACGACAGGAACCCGATCACGGCTAACGTCAACATCGCCAATACGCGAAGCAATTTGTCGATGCGCGGCCGGAATCTTCGAAGTTGATGCTTCATTCCTACCTAAGGCTAGATTCGCCATCCCGCGCAATAGTTTCTTGAGATCTGCATTTCTTGCATCCCTGCCGAATCGTTAAGTGATTCATAATCTGAGGGTTTGGATATGGCCATTCAGTTGCTAATCAAAACAGCGAGACTTCTGCCATCAACCGCAAACTCGTGGCACAAGTTTCACCCAAGGCCGGCTTGACCAACAGCAGGCCGGCCTTGATCGAACGAAGCGAGATAAACGAAAGGACTGTCGATCAATGCACGGCTGGATGACCATATTTGGATTGCTTGCGATTAGTAGTGGAGTGTCCGGCTGGGGCTTTGAGGCAGGTAAATTGGCGGGTCTTCTCTTCGGCGTCCTCTTTCTCGCCGCTTGGGGTTCCCGCTTTGCGGGTCGCCGGGCGTGGTAGGAGCCAAGCGCAAAGATCAAGTTTCAGGCCGGATCGTTCTTGCCATCTATGGTTCGGGTTTCGACGAGGCGGAGGCCGCGAGGCTACGGCTCCGTGCCGCGGGTGCGAACCGATGTCAAATCGTGCGGCCGGCGGAGCCGGGAAAACCCCACCCGGCTTCGTCTTTTTCAGAGTATTCGGCGCTCCTGTTGCCGGGCGAAACGCTGCTGGTAGTCCCTACCGAGCCCCTGAGCACCAGGGAAATTGTTGAAGATTTGCGCCAGGATGCGCTGCCGGCAGTCTTTGTCTTGCCGGCCACCTGGCCGAAGCCCGAACGTCATGTCGATACCTATCATCCGCTTAGCGAGGATGATCTGGTTATCGCGGTGCAGGCGCTCGGCGCCGAGCATGGTGAGCGCGGAGATTTTACCGCCAAATCGCAGTTGTTGGATCGGCTAGCGTCGATCGAAAATACGCTCGCTCGTCCGCGCGCCGGGCTGCTGGACGCGACGCGCCTCCGTCACTCCCTGACGGCTTCGTCGGCGTGGCTGCTCGACAACACGCACGTTTTTGAGTCGCACTTTGCGGAAGTGCGCGCGAACCTGCCGAAGGACTATGCGCGCATTTTGCCCGCCCTTCGGCGGCAGCCACAAAACATTCGTATCTATGAATTGGCGGTGGAAATCGTTCGCCGCACCTGCTGCATCATCACCCAGGAGAAGCTGATCGCCTCCCTCTCGGCCTACCAGGCAACCTATCCCTTGGACATTGCCGAGCTGTGGTCGTTTCCGCTAATGTTGCGCATCGCGCTACTGGAAGAGCTGGCGCGACTCGCGGTGGGCGTGGGGCATGATCAGGACCTGCGCGAAGCCGCTTATTTATGGGGCAACCGCCTCGCGGCCGCCGGCCATTATTCCTCGTCCCAACTCGACGGTTTTCTCGAAGAGTTGGGCCGTCAGCCCTATGCGGCGGACCACCATTTCCTGGCCTTTCTCGGCGAACAACTGATGGGCGAAGACGATGTCCTCGCTCCCGTTCAGCGTTGGGCGGAGGAACTGGTGGGCGAATCGCTGGCCGATCTGGTGCGCCGCGAGCAGCACCACGAATCATCGGATCGGGTCGCGATTGCGAATGACGTCACCAGTCTTCGTGAACTGGGCCGGATTGACTTCAAGCTGGTCTTCGAAGCCGTATCGCCCGTCGAGGCGATTTTGCGTGAGGATCCTTCGGGACTCCATGCAAAACAGGACTTTCTGACCCGCGATCGTTGCCGGCGGGCGGTGGAGGAGATCGCTCGCCACACCCGGCGGGGGCAGTTGGAAGTAGCGCGCCAAGCCGTGGAGATGGCTGCCGCCGCGACGATTCCCCGCCAGCGGCAGACCGCCTATTATCTGCTTGCTGAAGGTCGCCCAGAGCTGGAGCGGCGCGGCACCGGATCCATCCCGTTGAGCATGCAGATCCTGCGGGCGGTCCGCCGTCATCCCACGCTCACCTACCTCACGCTGGTCATCGGCCTGACGCTCGCGTTCACCGGTCTTTCGATCTCGCTGGCCTGGGAGAGTGGGGTGCGCAGCGAGGTGCGCCTGGTGATCTTCGCCCTCCTCGCGCTTTTCCCGCTGAGCGAACTAGCCATCCAGATTGTTAACGCGTTGTTGGTGGCGCTGATTCCCCCCACCCGTCTGCCGCGCCTTGAATTTGAGGCGGAGATACCCACAGAGCACGCCACGCTGGTCGTGGTGCCAATGATGCTGGCGAGCGAAGCGGTTGTCCAGCAGGAAATCGAAAAGCTGGAGATACGCTTTCTCGCTAATCCAGAGCCGAACGTTTTCTACTCGCTCTTTTCGGACTTCACCGATGCGACCGAGGAGACGACGCCGAAGGACGAGGCGGTACTCTCGGCGATCCGCGAAGGGATCGCGAACCTCAATGACCGGTATGGACCACGCTTCGTCCTGTTTCATCGTCCGCGCACTTGGTCCGAGACCGAGCAGCGGTGGATTGGGCGGGAGCGCAAGCGCGGCAAGATCGAAGAACTCAATGAGTACCTGTGCGGGGGTGACGCGTCCATCGTTTGTGTCGGCGAACTGCCCTTGCCCATCTCCTTCGTCATTACGCTCGATGCGGACACTCAACTTCCTCCCGGCGCGGCTTGCCGGCTCATCGGGACCATCGCTCACCCGCTGAACCGGGTCGAGTTAGCCGCCGATGGCCGCCACCGCGAACGTGGCTACACGATCATCCAGCCGCGGGTGAGCATCTCGTTGCCCAATGCCACGGCGACTCGCTTTACTCGCGTCGTGGCCGATGCGCAGGGGACGGATCCTTACTGCCAGGCGGTCAGCGACGTCTATCAGGACCTGGCCGGCGAGGGCATCTTCCACGGCAAGGCGATCTACGATGTTCGGGCATTTCACGCGATCGTCGGCGACCGCTTCCCCCCGGCGACTCTGCTCAGTCATGACCTGATTGAAGGCGCCCATGTGGGGGTCGCGTTCGCGGGCGATTTGGAGCTTTTCGAAGGTATTCCCACTGACTACGCGAGCTTCAGTCAGCGAGCCCACCGCTGGATTCGGGGCGACTGGCAGATTGCCCAATGGGCGTTGCCGCGCGTGCCTGCTGCCCATGGAGGCACGGAGCCGAATCCGCTACCGTTGCTTGACCGTTGGCGTATCTTCGACAATTTGCGCCGCAGTCTCGTGCCGACGGCGTCCATGCTGTTCCTGCTCTTTGGCTGGCTGATCTCGCCGATCCCTGGAATTTGGAGCTTGATCCTCGCGGTGGCTCTCGGCGTTCCGGCGCTGGCCGCCGTCTCCGATCGCGTGATTCGCCGCCTCAGTGGTGAGACCTATGGTTGGAGTGGACTGTCCGAGGAACTGCTGCGCGCTCTCCTCGCCGTGGCCTTCCTGCCGCATCAGGCATGGCTCTCCGCCGATGCCATCATCCGTGTAGCCTATCGCAAGCTCATCAGTCATCGTCTACTGTTGCAATGGCAGACGGCGGAAATGGCAGCTTCAGCGGCGGCTGGTCATACCAGCCGAACCATGGTTCAGCTCTCCATCATCAGCGCGATTTCATTGGCGCTGATGCTCGTGTTGCTTGTCCGCGGAGCGCTAGGTCCGGCCTCCTTGTTTTTGGCCCTCTGGGCGGTCAGCCCGTTCATCATGCGGTGGTTGGGCGTGCCGATGGTGGAAGGTCATCAACGGCCGCTCAGCGTTGCCCAAACGGGCTTCCTACGGAGCATGTCCCGGCAGATCTGGCGTTACTTCGATGATCATGTCGGGCCGGCCACGAACTGGCTCCCCCCCGACAATTCGCAGTTGTCGCTCCGCATCGAAGTGGCTCAACGGACTTCTCCCACCAACATGGGCCTGTGGCTCACCTCGAGCCTCGCCGCGGTGGACTTCGGCTACATTACGCCCGACGACTTCCTCACCCGTTGCGCCGCCAGCCTCGACACGCTGGATCGCCTGGAGCGCTACGAAGGTCATTGGTTGAACTGGTACGACACGCAGACCCTTGCGCCGTTGTTGCCCCGCTACGTCTCTACTGTCGACAGTGGGAATCTGCTCGCCGCCTTCTGGGTACTGGAGCGCGGTCTGCTCGACATGCCGGACATGCAGATCCCTGGCGCGGCATGTCTTCGCGGCTTGTCCGACACCCTGAGTGTCCTGACTGAGCGCAGCGGTAGCGATCCTTCGGTGCGCAATCCGGCGCGTGCACTGCGTCGCCTCTTCCGTCGCGTAGTGAAGGGCCATGAGATGTTGGGACGCTTGGGTCAAGCTGCCCCTTCGGTGGCTCAACTAACCGCCGCTTTCCGTTGGCAGGCATCCACGGGTGGCGAACATGCTTATTGGGTCGCCAAACTCGATCAGCAGTTAGTCGATTGGACGGCCACCGCCACGCGCTACCTCGCCTGGATGGACACCTTGGCTGCGCCTTCGGATGCGTTTCTGCGAAAGATTCACGCGGACGCCGGAGCGGTGCGTCGCCGTGCCTTGCGCACGGTGCCCACGCTAGGGGCCCTGGCGGGAAATGGCAGCCATCCCGTGGAAGAGATCCTCGCTATGGCGAGCGACCAGTTGCCGGTGCCGCAAGCTGCCTGGCTGCGTCAACTGGCCGCCGAATACGGCCAATCCCGCGCCGCGGCACGGGACACGGTCGGCCGTTGCCAGACGCTGGCCGCTCGGGTCCGCGAAATGGCCGAAGGCATCCGCATGGGCTTCCTTTACGATCCTCAGCGGCGACTGTTCGGCATTGGCTACTCGGTGGGCGGTCCCGTAGAGTTCTCAAGCCACTATGACTTGTTGGCCAGTGAGTGCCGCATCGCCAGCCTGGCCGCGATTGCCAAGGGCGATGTTCCGGTTGAACACTGGATGGCCTTGGGCCGTTCGTATGTCACCGCGCCCGAAGGTCAGGTACTGCTCTCGTGGACCGGCACCATGTTCGAGTACCTCATGCCGCTGCTTTTTATGCGGTCCTTTGAGAACTCACTACTCGAAGGCGCCTGCCAGAAGGCAGTTCTCCGCCAGATGCAGTATGGCCGGGAGCAGAGTGCGCCGTGGGGCATTTCCGAATGTGCCTATAGTGTGGTGGACTCGAATCAGGTCTACCAGTATCACGCCTTCGGTGTGCCCTCCCTGGCGCTCAAGCCGGGCGTGGAGGGCGACCTGGTCGTCTCACCCTACTCTTCGTTCCTCGCGCTTTCCGTGTTCCCGCGCGAAGCTGTCGAGAATCTGCAGCGCCTGGCGGAAATGGGTCTCTCTGGCCCCATGGGGCTCTACGAGGCGATCGACTTCTCGCTCGAGAGCGAACGCGGCGGCGGCCGCGGCGTCGTGATCTATACGTACATGGCGCATCACCAGGGAATGAGCTTGCTGGCCATCGACAACGCCTTGCATCGCGGAGTGATGCAGCGGCGCTTCCATGCGAATCCCAGCATCCGCGCGGTAGAATCGCTGCTGTTCGAGCGTATTCCAGCGACACGCTCCAAGCTAAAGCAGTCCCTGCCGGAGCGTCCCACCGAGGAAATCATTGCCGACGGTTCGGCCAGTTTCCGTCCCTCGCCGGAAGAGACCGGTGCGCCGCGCACGCAGTTACTCGGTAACGGCCGCTACTCGGTCATGTTAACGGGGACCGGCGGTGGCTACAGCCAATGGAATGGTTTCGCCGTCTCGCGCTGGCGTCCCGATACCACGCTCGATGACGCCGGGAGCTACTTCTACATTCGCGACCTTAAATCGAATGCGATCTGGTCGGCCTCGGCGCATCCGGTCGCCGGCGAGATCGGTACCTGTAACGTGCGTTTCTCTCCGGACCGCGCGGAGTTCATTCGCCAGGCGCTGGGCATCGAAACCTCAACCGAAGTCTGTGTGTCGCCGCGTGATGACGCGGAGCTTCGGCGCATGACTTTCATCAACCGGTCCAGCAGGCAGCGCTCCTTGGAGGTCACCAGTTACGTTGAACTGGCTCTGTTCCCCCCGCGGGCCGACGCGGCACATCCGGCGTTCAGCAAGCTGTTCGTGCAGACCGAACATCTGCCGGAGTACGGGGCTCTGATTGCCCATCGACGCTTGCGTTCCCCCCAAGATGCCCCTATCTGGAGCGCGCATCTGTTGATTGACCCCCGTGGCGATCTGCAGTTCGAAACGTCGCGCGAGCAGTTCCTCGGACGCGGCCGCACGACGGCTGATCCCGTGGCGATGGCCGGCGATCTGACCGGCTCTCAGGGCACGGTGCTCGACCCCATCTTCAGTCTCCGCAGCCGTTTTATGCTCGAGCCGCGCGAGCGGCTCGAAGTGACGTTTGTGACGCTTACCGCGTCATCGCGTCAGTCGTTGGTCGAGCTCATTCAAAAGTTCCGACAGCGCGATTCGGTGAAGGACGCCTTCGAGATGGCGTGGACCAACGCCCAATTGGAACTGCGCTTCCTGGCTTCGCCGCCGGCCGCCACCGTCGCGTTCCAGGAACTGGCCAGCCACCTCCTGTTCCCCAACGCGCGGCTGCGGCCGAGTTCGTCGCGTCTCGCGCGGAACACCCTGGGGCAAGAAGGCTTGTGGTCCCTGGGAATCTCCGGCGATTTGCCGATCCTTACCCTGACTCTGACCGATGCTCGCAGCTTGGGCTTGGCCCGGGAAACGCTGCTCGCTCATACCTTCTGGCGGTTGCGTGGCTTCCGGGTGGACCTGGTGATCCTCAATCAGGAGACTCCGAGCTACGATCAGCCCTTCCATCAGCAATTGCGCCGTCTGGTGGAATCCCACACGGTGCACACCGGCATCGATACGCCGGGCGGCGTCTACCTCCGCGACTGGCACTCGCTGTCGGAAGCGCAACGCACTCTGCTGTTGTCCGCCTCCCATGCCACCTTGGCGGGGATTCGGGGCAGCCTGGCCCAACAACTCGCGCTCTCGCCAGAACCCGTGGCGAGCACGGCCCCGCTGATGCCGTCGTCCGCTGTGGGGCGCGATAAGCCCGGCGAACTTCCCTTCCTGGAATTGCCCTACTTCAACGGCCTCGGCGGTTTCACCGGCGACGGCAAGGAGTACGCCATTTACCTGGATCGAGATGCCCGCACCCCCGCGCCATGGTCCAACGTGATTGCCGCACCAGGGTTCGGAACATTAGTGACCGAAAGCGGCTTGGGCTTTACCTGGTGCGGTAATAGCCAAGCGAACCGCCTGACGCCCTGGCAGAACGATCCTGTTAGCGATCCGCAGTCCGAGGTGGTTTATCTGCGTGACGAGGAGTCAGGCGAGTTCTGGACTCCCACCGCGCTTCCCATTCGTGAGGGTGGCGCCTATCGAGCCCGGCACGGACAAGGCTACACGTTGTTCGAGCATCATAGCCATGGACTGCAGCAGGAGGTGACGGTTTTTGTTCCCACCGATGCTCCGGTCAAAGTGGTGCAGCTTCGACTGCGCAATGATTCCGGCCGTCCACGGCGCGTCTCCGTCACATGGTTCGCTGAACTCGTGCTTGGCTCACGGCGCGAGGACAATCAATTGCATGTGCAGCCCACCTACGACCCAGCCCTTGGCGCCATCCTGGCTCGCAATCCGTGGAATCAGGTCTATGCGTCACGCGTTGCCTTCGCTACGACCACGCCTGAGCCCGGTTCTTTCACGGCGGACCGCACCCAGTTCCTGGGTCGCAACGGTTCGCGTACCGCTCCTGCCGGGATGTCCCGCGTGGATCTCGGACGGCGCGCCGAGGCTGGCCTCGATCCGGCGGCCGTGGTGCGAACTTCAGTCACACTCGCTCCCGGTGAGACACGCGAGGTGTTGTGTCTCTTAGGGCAAGCTGAGAACCAGGAGTCTGTACGAACCATCGTGGAGCGATTCCGTCGCCCCGGCGCGGCGGAGGCTGCTCTTGCCGAAGTGCGTAACGAATGGGATCGCCGGCTGGCGACCATCGAAGTACAGACGCCGGTGCTATCGGTGAACTTCCTGGTGAATCGTTGGCTTCTCTATCAGACGCTGAGCTGCCGCTTCTGGGGCCGCTCCGGCTTCTATCAATCCGGTGGCGCCTTCGGTTTCCGCGATCAGTTGCAGGATTCGATGGCCTTGGTCTATTCGTCTCCCCAATTGGCTCGCGAGCACCTGCTGGCCGCGGCTTCTCATCAGTTCCCGGAAGGTGACGTCCAGCACTGGTGGCATCCGGACTCCGGCCTCGGTGTGCGCACTCTCTGCTCGGACGATCTTCTGTGGCTGCCGTATGTCACGGCACACTACATCCGTGTGACCGGTGACATGGCGGTGCTGAACGAGAAAGTCCCCTTCGTGGACGCTCCACCGCTCAAGCCGGGGGAGCATGAGAAGCTCTCCATCGCTGCGGCGACTCACGAAACCGCCACGCTGCTCGAGCATTGTCAGCGGGCGCTTCGGAAAGCGCTTGCCGCTGGTCCGCATGGTCTACCGCTATTTGGTAATGGCGATTGGAACGACGGTATGAACCTGGTCGGCGCCGAAGGCCGCGGCGAAAGCACATGGCTCGCTTGGTTCCTGATCGACGTGATCCATCAGTTCAGTCCCTTCCTGGAGGCGGCGTTGGCTCCCGAGCTCCATCAGGCCGCGAAAAGAATCGCCGCGGCGATGGAGTCCGATGGCTGGGACGGCGAGTGGTATTTGCGCGGCTACTTCGACGATGGCTCTAAGCTCGGATCGCATGAGAGTGCGGAAGCGCAGATCGATTCGATTCCGCAATCGTGGGCCGCAATCTCAGGAGCGGGTGACCCGGCTCGCACCAGCCGCGCCCTCCAATCCGCCCTCGACCGGTTGGCCTACGGGCCGGAACGCATCATTCGTCTCTTCACGCCTCCCTTCGATGTGGCCGATCCGCATCCCGGCTACATTCAGGGCTATCCGCCCGGTTTGCGAGAGAACGGTGGACAGTACACCCACGCCGCCATCTGGCTGGCTCTCGCTTATGCTCACCAGCAAGACGGCGAGACCTGTGCGCGACTGCTCGATCTGCTCAATCCGGTGGAGCAGTCGCGCGATCCAGAAAGGGCAGCCAAGTATGCCGTGGAGCCGTATGTGATCGCGGCGGATATCTATACCGCGCCGGGACAAGTCGGTCACGGCGGCTGGACCTGGTATACCGGTTCGGCCTCCTGGCTTTATCGCGTCTGGGTTGAGCGGGTCCTGGGCTTACGCATTCTGGGCGACACATTCACCATCGAGCCTTGCGTGCCGAAGCATTGGACCAATTACTCATTTACGTATCGTCCCGAGGGCGCCTCCTATCATGTCCGGGTCAGTTACGAAGCCACCGTGCAGGAAACGGAAGTGTTGCTCGACGGACGGCCGCTTGAAGGTACGCGGATCCCCCTGCAACCGCATAGCGGCGACCACGAGGTGCAGGTACGCTTCAGTCAGGCGGCGAAGCCGGTTGAGGCATTGGCTGGTGTTTAGCGAGAGCCCGGCGGCGGATAGTTCTTCGCCGCATCGTCGAGCACCAGCACCCAATCGAGGCTTTCCCCAGGATCGGGCGGCATAAACTCTCGCTCGCCCTGATTCGCGAACTCGCCCAGGCGTTGTGCCTTGCCCGTGCGCGGGTTGAACCACCAGGCGATCACTTGGGTGCCTGCCACGCTGTTCATTCGGACGGAGAACTTGCGCCCCACCGGCGCATAGACCATCGCGTAAGTGCGCTCCGCATCGCGCGTGGCGACAAAGCGTGACCGCCCTGCGCCGGGCATCGCCGTGGGCACTCGCGATGTGACGATCACGCTGTCATCGGGAATTCGTCGCAGAAACGGCCGGGACTCAAGCAGCCAACGGGCATATTGCATGTGGGCGCCGCCCGGCGATTCCAGCGCCTCCTTCCAGCTCATCAGCGGATTGTTCACGGGCTTGCGATCCGCGCTGTACATTTGCCAGATGGAGTGATGCCCGTAGGTGTGCCCAAAGGCGCCGCTGAACAGGTCCCAGTACAAGGGGCGCCGCACGTCCGCGGCAATGGAGTGGCCCTGTTCGCTCGCGCGGAAGCTCACCGGATGATCCTCGTAGATCGGCTCCGCATCGATCACCGGTTTCACCGGCGTGCGGCCGTAGTCGTACAGCGTCTTGTCATAGCGCCCGGTGTATTCGGCGGCATGCCCGTTCTGCCGCATATTGAAGCTGAGCCACTCTTCGCTGTGCAGCGGCTCGGCCGACCCGGAGCCGCCGTTGGGATGGTAGGTAATCAGGTGCCGGCCGCCGTCGCCCTCGCGCAAACCTTTGGCCATCGCTCGCAGAATCGCCCGATGCTGATCGTTCTCCACTGGGCGATCGCCGCCCAGGATCCAGATCACCCCCGCGTCCCGATATCGCCGTCCCAGCCATGCACCGTAAGTTTCCGCGTTACGTACCGTGAAGACCTCGGGACGCCCTCCCCTGGTATTCCACTTATCACCCCACGTTGGAAGGAACCCGACATACAGGCCCAGGTCGTTCGCCTTTTTCACGACGAAGTCAACTTGATCCCAATAGTCGTTGTTCGGCCCCGGGCGTTCGTCGGGACGGGTGGGGTCAAGCCCAACGAAGGGCAGATGACCATAGGCATTCGGATCTGTTAGCCCGTCGAGTTCGGCCAGCGCCACGGCTTGAATCACCGTGTAGCCTTGACTGGCGCGCTTCTCCAGATAATGCGTCGCGTCTTCGCGATTCAGTCGATGGAACAACTCCCAGGCGGTATCTCCCAAGTAAAAGAAGGGCTTTCCTTCCGCTGTTACCAGGAAGTGCCGATTCTCGCTGACCCGCAGTTCTGGCGGAGCGGCAAAAAGTGCGCCCGCCAACAACAAGACACAAAAACGCATGTGTCATGTGTATCAAAGACGGTCGGGGCCCGGCGGGATGTCTTCCGGACGCCGGTGCAAACGGACCGGCCCCTCATCGGCATCCGGCGCATTCTCCACGCCGTCAATCAGTTCCGCGTCCAGGAACTGGCCTTCTTCCACCAATTCTTCGACACTTTCCGAACTGGCCTCGGCAATGTCCGACAGGCCTTGCGTATCGCCGGACTGCCCGCCGGAACCGGGGCCGGTGCCACGCGGTGGGGTTTCCACTTCCTGATACGGATCTTCATAAGGGTTGTGACGTTTCATGCGCGTTCTTGTGCAGGTTGGTCGCCATATAGTTTCCTTGACAACTGTTTCAAAAGATACTACTCTGAGGCATGCCCGTGAGTGACCTCACCGACCATCTTGGCTTTTGGCTGCGCTACGTCTCGAACCATGTCTCGCAGCGTTTCGCCGAGCGTCTCGCCGGCACCGGCGTCACCGTGGCCGAGTGGGTCGTCTTGCGGCAGATGTATGATTCCGACGTCACCGCGCCCAGTGCCATCGCCTCGGCCACTGGCCTCACCCGCGGGGCGATCTCGAAGCTGATCGAACGACTGCGCGAGAAAGACCTGGTCACCCGGACGGAGTCCACTGGTGACCGGCGCTTCCAGGACGTGCGCCTCACTCGCGCCGGCCGGAAACTCGTTCCCCAATTGGCCGCGCTCGCCGATCAGAACGACGAAGAGTTCTTTGCCGTCCTGGCTCCCGCTGAGCGACGACAGTTTCGAACCGCGCTCGAGCAATTGGTCGCCGCTCACGGGCTGCAACGCATCCCCATGGAGTAAACAATGAACACCCAAATCCTTAAAGACACGCTGGCTCAATCGCAAGCGGGCCAGATTCAGTTCCCCGAAGTCGTGCACCGCCTCTTGGGCCAAGGAATCGAGTCCTACCATGTCGACCTCGTCCGCGGTGAAGATACGTTCTATCACCCGGAGGGCACTACGCACGTCGAGCCGATGCACTTCGTTCCCTCGCTGATTGCGAACGACTTTAAGGCCCCGCGCGTGGTGGAGGCCATTCGCGGCAGCCAGACCAAGCAACTGCGCTATCCCGAGTTCCTTCAGCGTTTGGCTGAGGCGGGTTGCACCAACTATGTGGTCTATCTGAACGGCCAACGCTGCATCTATTTCGGCCGGTGCGGCGACTTTCATGTAGAGTACTTTCCTGGGTCGCGCGATTAGCGCGCCAAGGAGAGTGGATGTCCCACGTATTTCATGCCCCGCACGCGATCATCACCGGGGCCGGTTCACGTCAGCAGCTGCCGGATCAGGTTCAGCAGTTGGGTTTGCGGAAGGTCCTACTGGTGACCGACGCCTTCCTCGTTCAGTCGGGGACCATCGAGCCCTTCGTCGCGCATCTCGCAGAGCGGGGAATTCACGCCAGCGTCTTTGCCGACGTGCAGCCGGATCCCACGGACCTGAACGTCGCGGCTGGCGTGGCCGCCTATCAGGTCGCGTCGGCTGAAGGAGTCGTCGCGATCGGCGGCGGCAGTCCCATCGATACCGCGAAGATGATTGCCGCCTCCGTCGCCAACCCCGGACCGCTCTCGCGCTTCCAGGGCTACCACCTGATCCCCCACGCCGGACCGCCCGTCATCGTGATTCCCACCACGGCCGGCACCGGCAGCGAGGCCACCAAAGTCGCCGTCATCATCGACACGGCGCGCGACGTAAAGATGATGATCCTCGACGCCAAGCTCATGCCGCGCATCGCGATCATCGACTTCGAACTCAGCCTCACCATGCCCCCGGCGCTCACCGCTTATGTCGGAGTCGATACGCTCACCCACGGGCTCGAAGCCTTTGTTTCCCGCAAGGCCAACGCGATGACCGACCCGCTGGCCGCTTCCACCATCGCGCTCTGTGCTCAACATCTGCGCACCGCCTGGTCGCATCCCGGCGATCGACCCGCCCGCGAAGCGATGGCCATTGCCGCCTTGCATGGCGGCCTGGCGTTCACCAATAGCGGGCTGTGCCTGGTGCATGGGATGAGCCGGCCGCTGGGTGCCGTCTTTCACTTGGCGCACGGACTGTCGAATGCCGTGCTGCTCCCCACCGTCACTCGCTTCTCTCTGCCTGGCGCACCGGCCCGCTATGCGCAAGCCGCCCGCCTGATGAACCTCGCCACCGCCTCGGACCCGGACGCGCTCGCCGGCGAACGCCTGGTGGAGGGTCTTGCTCAGCTCAATCGCGACCTGCGCATTCCGACTCTCGCCGAATGCCTCGGCAATCAGCAGGAACGCTTTCGGGCGCACACGCGCAAGATGGCCGCCGATGCCCTGGCCTCGGGCAGTCCCGGCAACAACCCTCGGATTCCGAATGAAGCGGAGATTGTCGCTCTCTACGAAGAGGCTTGGGCTTTCGCTTAAGAAATTTTTGTTAGTTTGCCGGACAGCGGCCGATAAGCCGTTTGATGAGTGTTCGAGCGCACCTCTGGAAGGACTCGCCGAGCGCGCTCTGAGATGTCCTTTCTTCTAACGACTCTGTTGCGCTGGCGGAGCGACTACACCGCGCCTTCCGGGCGCACCGGTGAGTTGTTCCGTTACAACCTCGAAGAGTTGCAGTCGCAGACGGATCGGTTGTTTTACTATCTGCTGCTGTTGCAGTACCCCGCGGCCGTTGTTCTGGCCTGGGTCACTTCCCCCTTCACCGGGCTGGAGGACGCGCGCGTCTGGATCGCCGTGGTTTGCGGCGCTCTGTTCACCGCTCCCCCGGTC
Source organism: Bryobacteraceae bacterium (assembly GCA_044226365.1). Lineage (GTDB taxonomy): Bacteria > Acidobacteriota > Terriglobia > Bryobacterales > Bryobacteraceae > JALHNI01. The sequence continues at coordinate 24,042 of JBGAHE010000034.1, read as the reverse complement.
TATCTGATTCGCGCGCGTCGCGCGGACTGGCTGACGCGGCAGGTGATCGCCGCCGCCCAGATGCTGATGGGCGCGCTGCTCATTCACCTCAGCGGCGGACGCATCGAATCGCACTTCCATATCTTTGGTTCGCTGGCGTTTCTGGCCTTCTATCGCGACGCCCATCTCTTGTTCACGGCCACGGCGATCGTCATGATTGACCATGCGTTGCGTGGCTGGCTATTGCCGCTTTCGATCTACGGCGTCGCCTATGCGAGCTATTGGCGCTTCGTCGAGCACCTGTTTTGGACACTGTTTGAAGATGCCTTCCTCCTGCTGGCTTGCGCTCAGAGCCGGGCGCAGATTAGTGCCATGGCGCAACAGCAGGCCCAACTTGAGCAATTGAACGGACAGGTGGAGGCCGCCGTACGGGTCCGCACGAAGGAACTTTCGCAACGGACCGAGGAGTTGGCCGCCGCGCGCGATGCCGCCATGGAGTCCACCCGCTTGAAGAGCCAGTTCCTGGCCAACGTGAGCCACGAGATTCGCACTCCCATGAACGGCGTGCTCGGTATGACTGGCGTGCTCCTTGAAAGCGAACTCACCAGCCAGCAGCGGGAGTGCGCGCTCACCGTGCAGCGTTCCGCGGAGAGCCTGCTCACCATCATCAACGACATCCTCGACTTCTCGAAGATCGAAGCCGGCAAGCTGAACCTTGAGCCGATCGACTTCCCGCTCATCGACGAAGTGGAGGACGCGATCGGCTTGCTGGCGGATGCAGCCGAACGCAAAGGTCTCGAACTCATCTGTGACCTGGATCCCGCCCTGCCGCTCCGTCTCCACACCGATCCCGGTCGCCTGCGTCAGGTCCTGGTGAATCTGATCGCCAATGCCGTCAAGTTCACCGAGCGTGGCGAAGTTTCGCTCGCCGTCCGCCTGCTACCCACCCGTCGTTTGCGCTTCGAGGTCCGCGATTCGGGCATCGGCATTCCGGCGGAAGCCGGGGCCCGGCTCTTTGCTTCCTTCGTCCAAGTCGATGGCACCATGACGCGCCGCTACGAAGGCACCGGTCTAGGTTTGGCAATTTCCAAGCAACTGGTCGAACTGATGGGTGGCGAGATCGGGTTCAGTTCCGTGCTGGGCTCCGGCTCCACCTTCTGGTTCGAACTGCCCTACATTCCCGCTGCTCCCGTGGAGAACGCCGAGGAGCCCGACCGAGACGCGCTGGCGGGATTGCGCGTGCGCATCGTCGTGGAGAATAACACCTCACGGGCCATGCTGCAGCGCCTGCTCGACTCCTGGGGCATCATCCTCAATGAGCGCGAGTTCGACCTCGTGCTGACGGATCAGTCGCTCCCGGCCGCCGATGCGCGCTATCCCGTCGTCCGCTGTCCGGTTGTGCGTCTGGTGCCGATGGGCCAACGGTCCGCCCCCCTCACCGTGGGCAAGCCGGTGCGGCGCCTACAGCTCTTCACTACCTTGGCGCGTGCCGCTGGCCGCTTCACCGTGGGCCGCGTCACCACGACCGCGCGGCAAGGGCCGCTGTCGCATTCGATGTCGGTGCTGGTCGCCGAAGACAACGCCGTCAACCAACGCGTCCTCGTCCGCATGCTCGAACGCCTTGGTCAAACCTGCGACGTCGTCACCGATGGCGAACAGGCGGTGGCGGCCGCCCGCTCCAAACTCTACGACGTCGTGCTGATGGATTGCCAGATGCCGCGTCTGGACGGTTACGAGGCTTCCGCGGCCATCCGCCGCTTGCCTGGACCGGCGGGGCGTGTGCCGATCATCGCTGTTACCGCTAACGCCCTGCACTCCACTCGCGAACGCTGTCTGGCCGCCGGCATGTCGAGCCATATCTCGAAACCATTGCGCTTCAGCGCACTGGTGGAGGCGCTGTCTGCCGTGTTGCCTCAAGGTGAGCCGACGAGTCCCTCGTCCACGCGGCGATAGAGCACCAACGTCGCCGTACGTCCCGCCTCGCGATAGCTTCTTCTCCAAACATCGAGGGCGGCCACGCGTTCGATGCCCAGCGCCGGATTGAGCGGTCCCAGACCATCCACCACCCAACGAGGCCTGCTACGCGCGAGCTTTAGGAGATGGGGTTGCACGTCGCCGCTGCTACTGCGCGTACTGGTCAAGTGACGGTCGGCGAAGACTCCCGTCAACGGTTGACTCTCGAGGTAAGGCGCGCCCAGCGGCGCTCGCGTCAGCACCAAAAATTCCGGCCGGTAACCCCATACGAACACGGACTCGCCCGGAGCGATCAGGGCTGCCGCCCGGCGATCGTCTTCAAACAGGGCGAGGTCCGGCGTCGTTTGGCCACTCGCCAGACGAATGTAGCCGGGGCTGAAGCGGAGCAACGGAACGAGCAAGAGCAACCAAGCGAGCCGCGTCTTGCCTGTGGTCAGGCTGCGCCCGGCGAGCACCGCGAGCGGCGGCACCAACGCCAGGTAATACCGAGGGAAGAAACGAAATCCGAGTGCGACCGACGCGAGCGAGAGAGCCAGCCACGCTCCTAGCCGCCAACTCTCTCGCCGCAGCGTTACGCTGGCCGCCACCACCATCGCCGCGGCGAAGCCCAACCAGTTGACGGTCCGTCGCCAACCTTCTGCCCAGGGCGTATCGAGAAACGTGTCGCGTGCATAGATGCGGCCCCAGTCGATCACCTGAACCCAGAAGTCGCCGAGGGCTCCAAAAGTGAGCAGCCCGAGTAGAAGGCCGCCTACCGGCACTGCCCAGCCCAAGAGCAACAGAGGCCAGGATGCCGATGAGAGGAATAACGCTGCTGCCGCCAGGACAAAAAGGCCTTTGATGTGCGCCCAACACGCGAACCCAGCGCACAGGCCAGCCGCAAACGCTCGTCCTCGCCAGGCGAATCCGACGGCTAACAGGTGCGGGAGGACCAGGATGAAGTCGGGCGCGATGGCCATCACCGCCGCGGGCACTCCGAACGTCAGGAAGAACGCGGTCAGCCACGCCGCGGCGACTGCTTGTTCGCCGGTCCAACGGCTGCGCGCACACCACCAGGCCGCCCAGGCGCAGAAGAAGATGAACGTCGACGCCAGCAGACGCAGCGGCCATCCCTCGTGCGCCCCACACAGCAAGTAGAACAGCAGCGCCAAGGGTGGCTTGTCGTACCAGAAGTCGCGATAGGGAAGCAGGCCATGCAGCACGGCCAGCGCCCCCGACATCGGATAGGCTTCCTCCACCCACAGGACGCGGACATGCGCGAACCGCGTGGCAAGGATCAGGACCAGGAGTCCGAAGGAATGGCGAGCGGGCATGCCGCTCAGTAGTGTAGCGAGAGGTTCGGGGTCAGCAATTCGCCTTGCGGTGCTCCCGGAATCGCCCCGGCCGCTTGCAGCGCTTTCACCAGGGGACGCCAGCGCTCGAGCGTCACCCGGTAGGTCTCCGTGCTGACGTCGGCGTCGTCCGAGTTATCCCCGTGCTCGCCTCCGCTCAGCCGCGCCGCCAACGCCTCCAGGGCCGACTTCCGCTTCGGGAACTGCTTCAGTTCCACCGAGTCGGATTCTTTCAACTTGATGGCCTTTTTCACGGCTCGCAAGGCCGTGTTAAAGCCGCCCAGTTCGTCTACCAGACCCAGCGGCAAAGCATCTTCGCCGCTCCACACGCGGCCCTTCGCCACCTGCAGCACGCGCTCCTTGGGCAGCTTTCGGCCGGCGGCGACGCGCGACGTGAACGTCTCGTAGATCCGGTCGAGCGACGCCCGGAAGCGTTCCAACTCGGTGGGCGAGAAGTCCTGCCCCGAATCGTAGATGCTCGAGTTTTGCCCATACTTGACGGCGTCGAAGGACAGTCCGAGCTTGTCGAACAGGCCCGCCATAATGAACTTGCCTGAAACCACGCCGATCGAACCGGTGATCGTTGCCGGTTGCGCCACGATGCGGTCGGCGTCCATCGACACCCAGTAACCGCCCGAGCCAGCCACTCCGCCCATCGAGACAATCACCGGCTTGCCCGCCTGTTTGGCGCGCTGCACCTCGCGCCCGATTACATCCGAGGCGATCGCGCTGCCGCCCGGGGAGTTCACCCGGAACAGAATCGCCTTCACGCTCTTATCCGCCACCGCCTGACGGAAGGCGGCCGACACCGTGTCCGATCCCATCGTCGTGTCGCCCATCAGCGGATCGGTCGAACTACGGCCCGGAACGATCGCCCCTTCGCCGTAGATCAGCGCCACGCCCGGGCCGCTGTCGTTCACCTTCTTCGCGCTTGCGTGATACTTGCTCAGATAAAGCAACTTCGCTCCGGCGCCGGCTTTCTTCTTCGCCGCATCATAGGCCTGATCGCGGTATCCCAGTTCATCCACCAGATGGTTGCTCACCGATTCCGGAGCGAAGTGCGGCGCGTGGTCGATCAGTTCCTGCAGCCGTTCTGCGGTGAGTCCGCGGCTTTCGGCGATCCCCTTTACCAACTGGTGATAGATGCTGCCCACCAGCTTGTCGGTGGCTTCCCGATGCGCGGGCGTGAACTTCTTCTCCATGTAGTAGTCGCGCGCATTCTTGTACTCGTACCGCCCTTCGAAGTGCGGCTGCACGCCCAGCTTATCGAGTGTGCCGCGAATGAACTGCTGATCGGCAAAGATGCCCGTGATGGCCACCTCGCCGGAAGGCAGCAAAAAGATACGGTCGAAACTGGTGGCCAGGTAATAGTTGCCCAGCCCGCCGAAGCTTTCCGAAAAGCCGTAAACGAATTTCTTCTTCGCGCGGAACTTGGCAATCGCCTCGCGCAGGTCCTGCATGGTGGCAATCGCCACCGGCGCATTACCCAGCGTGATGATCAACCCTTGGACGTTCGGGTCGTCCCCTGCGGCTTGCAGCGTTTCCAGGTAGTCGCGCAACCCCAGCGTGGCGCCGCCCCCAGTGAGGGCGCGCAAGGGATCCTCGCTGGCCTCATCAGGAATGGGGCCCAGCGCCCACTCGAGCACCACCGGCCCGCCCAATGATCTTGCTCCCCGATAATAACGGCCCACCAACGCCGCCACCACCAACAGCAGCACCAGAATGATCAGGATGCCACGGACACCCTTGAATAACTTACGCATGCGGCAATACTCCTGCGTTCAGGATAGCTTTATGCAGTTGCCACGGCGAGCAGGGAGAACTCGCCGAACTCCTCTTCTTCCTCTTCGGCTTCGTTTTCCGCCGCCCGGTAGGCCCGGACGAAGGTGCGGTTCATCGGCAGGCACGCTTGGTCCGGATAAATCTTGAAGAAGGAATCGCGCAGCGACTCCACCGTCAGACTCGGACAGATGCGCGCCAGATTGGCGGCCGCATGCTGCACGCACCCGCGACATTCGAGACCGGCCATGCGGCAGGACTCAGGCTTAGGCAGTTCGTTCGGTTCATCGCCCGACGACAAACACTCCGGCGCTCTATTTTCCATGGCTTTTCCCCGCTCATCCGACGTACAGATCGAACCTCAATCTAACGCAGTTTCCATCGGTAGATTAGACCTTACATGGGGGCTTGAGGCCCCTTTTTTGCGGGTAGCTAGGCTGTTTGTCTGTTTCGCAACAGATTGATGTTCCACCTTGAAACGAAGCCGGCGCGCCCCCGCCAAAGTGATCAGCAGTATTACCCAAAGTAATAGCGGAAACCGCGCGAACGGGTAATCCACCAAGGCGTGGACTCCCGCCACCGGCACTCCCGCCAGCCACGGAACGGCTCGCGTCCACCGCACGGCGGCTATCCATGCGGCCAGCATCAGTGTCACCAGCGGTACCCCCCCCTCGGAGCCCCATTCCAGCCAATCATTGTGCGCGTGGTCCACCGTCTCGCCGGTGTCGAACGTCGCCGCCGCCGGATATGCCTTCTCGAAGGTGCCCAAGCCGGATCCCGCCGCCGGCCTCTCTTTCCAAAGTGTCCAGGCCGAGCGCCAAATCTGGTCGCGATAAAGCAGCGGCTCCGGATCGCGCAGTTTGCGAGCCAGGTCCTCGCCCGCCATCACCCCAGCCAAGGCCACCACCGCGGCCAAGCCCAGGCCTAGCCTTGCCGCAGGCAAGCGCCGTCGCCCGATCAGCCACCAAAGGACAATCAGTTCCACCGGAATGAGACCCAAGGCTGCCCGCGAGCCGCTTGCGGCGCCGCCCACCGCAAGGACCGCCGCCGCCGCTCCGAATGCCGGTCTCTCCAAGGCGAGCCACACCGCCGGCGCCAGCAGCATTTCGCACCAGACCGCCAGATGGTTGCGATTCACCCACGGACCCAGGCCTTCGCCTCCCATCAGCCACCGCCAGCCGAAGGAGCCGATCACCACCAACGCCGCCCCCATCACCGCGACTTCCAGCCACCGCGACCGCGCGTTCCCCAACTCCTCCCGCACCACCCAGCACCACGCGGCCAGCGACAGCCACTTCACCGTGGCCAAAGCTGTCGACCAGTTCGAGATGGTCAGTCCGCCGGCGATTTGCCCTACCCCCAACAGCGCCACGGCCGCCAAGCCAATGGCGATCTTCGCGGGCAGCGAACGTCCGGTGCGTCCCGTTCGTTTGATGCCGTCCGAAGCTGCACCCGAGCCCGGAGTCCGCCAACCGCGGAACAGCAGGCCGAGCCCCGCCAGCGCGAAGATCAGCCCCTGCAGGAATAGCTCCCACGCTGCATCGCGGCGAAAAGCATTGAACGTCGCCAGCCACAGCAGCCCCATCGTCAACCCCGCGCCCGCCGTCAATCGTTCCTCCACTTCACTTGGCGAATGAGCAAGGGCTCTCTCCACGGCGGCTGTCCCGCGGGCCGGCGATATTCGAGGCGCAACCGTCCGATTCCCGGTGACTCTTCGGTGACGGTGGCGGCAATCCAGGCGGACCCGTTCGCGGTCACCGTCACTTCGCGCGCGCGGCCTGATCCGCGCTGCCCGAGCAACACCCTTTGCTCCAACAGCGCCGCGCGCTCCGGCGGTCTCGCTCCCAAGTCCACGGAGAACCCGTCCTCGGTGCGGCGCATCTCCACGCCGGGTGTCGCGCTCACCCGCCAGTCGAAGCCGCGGCCCAGCGGCTCGCTCTCGAATCGCGCATTGACGATTTCGTGCGCCGTCCCCTTCGCCCGGACCAGCCCTCGCTCTTGCAGCAGCGCCCATAGTGCGGCGGCCGGCTCGGCTCCGCGCCGGTCCAAATGCAAGTCCGTGAGGTCGAGTCCCAAGTGCGCCCGCTCCACCGGCGTCGCCACCACGCCGGCATTGGACCGGCTTTCCGAAACGTACGGCAGCGCCGCCAATCGTCCAAAGGCCTCTCGCGCCGCGGCCAATTCCCCTTGCTCCATCAGGAACAACGTCGTGTAGTAAAGCACGGCCGGGACATCGGGGATGATTCGCCTCAACAGGAAGCGGGCATCCGGCCTGAGTTCCCACAGCGCCTCAATCAGCGCTCGACGGTCCCCGTAGCTCATCTGCAAACAGCGACTCGCCGTCTGCCAAACGTCATCGTTCTCCGGATGCCGCCGTTCTAAGTCCAGCCGCGCCCATTGCGTGCGGTATCGCAAATCGTCCCGCGCCGCCTGCCGCACCAGTTCTCTCGCCCGCGCCACATCTCCGCGCCATTCCAACAGCGTTGCCAGACGTATCCGCGCCTCAGCGTCGCGAGGTTCGAGCTTCACCAGACGCTGGAGCCACCTCTCCGCCTCCCCCGGATCAGCGTCCGCCGCTTCGCGCACCGCTTCCGGTCGATATGTGGAAAGCCACTTGCTTTCCGGTGCGTAAGTCCATCTGTAAGACGTCGTCAAACAAAAACCGGCCAGACTGAGACTCAGAAGTGCTCCGCCAACTCGCGCGTAAACCCGCATCGCTTAATTGTTCGGACACACCTCTCCGGTCCAGTAGCGCCCTCTTTACCTACTCCGTTCCTTTCGCACTTACTCCCTCTTAACCATCAGAATCCCGCCGAAAATCCCTTTGGGGAGTCTTCCCCAGCGAAAAGAGTGAGGTAAGGACGACAGAAGAATGGAACTCAAAAATCTAAGTCAGGTAACGGCGCTGGGCATGGCGCTCACCCTGGTGGCGGCGCAGGCTGCTCCACCGGTCGTGCTCCCGGCGGCTCGTGTCATTGGCACGGCCGTGAGTGCGGGCAATTTCTCGATGAACGAACGTATGGTGCCGGGTAGCGGCAGTGTCGCGGAAGGGGCTTCGTTGGCGACCAATGCCGCACCCTCCACGCTGCATCTCACCGGGGGCGTGCGCCTGGAGATGGCCCCCCACTCGCGCGGCCGCGTTTATCAGGACCGCCTGATGCTCGAAGCCGGCGAAGCGTCTCTCGAAGGCCGCTACCGGGTGGACTCGGCCGGCCTGCAGGTGCAGCCGGTCGACGGCGCACGTTCGGCCGTGGCCTATGAAGCCGATGGCCGCCTCCGCGTGGCAGCGGTCAACGGTCCGGTGCGCGTCAGCCGCGAAGGTCTCCTGCTGGCTCAGGTCCTCCCCGGGAAGGCGATTCTGCTTTCGCCCAAGGCCGGACCGGGCTCGCCGAACACCATGTCGCTGGTCGGCACCATCGAAAAGCGTGACAACGGCCTGTATCTCACCGACGAGACGGCCGGCATTACCGTCAAACTTCAGGGCGGGGAACTCGACAAATACGTCGGCAAGAAGGTTCGCGTCGCCGGTCGCACCGACGATGCGGCTCCTCGCGTCGCCGGCATTGCGGCTACCGTGAAAGTCGACCGTGTGCAGCCCGTCGGCAGTGCCGGTAAGAAGACTGCTGCGGCTGGTGCCGCCGGTGGCGCGGCTGCCGCTGGCGCTGGTCTCTCCACTACCGCCATCGTCGTGGGCGGCATCGCCGTCGCCGGCGCTGTCACGGGCACGACTGTCGCGGTCAACCGCAGCGGCCGCTCCTCGGACGCGGTCTTCCGTCCCACCACCATCAGCCAGTAAGCGCGCGCTTCGGCGCGTGCGACCACCACAAAACTGCAACCCAATGAAGGGGGATCCCTACGGACCCCCTTTTTGCTTGTCACCCCTCTTCGCTTTTCCATCGCCCAGTACCCCAGTTTGCGGAGGGTAGTGGTAAGATGGGGGCGGTGAGAGCTTGTGTGTCTGAAGCTGTCACCCGATGGATGTGCCGGGACTTTTCCCCCTACGGTTATTGTTCGACCGTTTGGTTCTGGCTGCAAAGGGGACCGAATATGATGAACAAGCTGGTTCGAAAGTCAGTTCTTGTGGCCGGGCTATTTGGTTTTGCTGCCTCGGCCGTTCCGGTGAACCAGGATGCGACGCGGGAGCCGATTCCGGACTCGCGCCTTCCCAAACTGCGCCGGTTTTTTATCGTGCGATCGACTCCGATCTCGCACTTGGCTGAAGACTTCCTCGCTGTGGCGGATCGTCATGGCCTGGATTGGCGTCTGCTGCCCAGTATCGCGATCGTCGAGTCCAGCGGCGGTAAGTATCACGCCAACAACAACATCTTTGGTTGGGGCAACGGTGCCACCCGCTTCGCCTCCATCCACCGCAGCATCGATTCGATTGCCTCCCAGATCGCTCAGATGAAGAGCTATAAGGGCAAGGACCTGAACGGCTTTCTGCGCACCTACAACCCCGTCGGCGACTATCCCGGCCGGGTCAAAAAGGTCATGCGCGCGCTCGATCCCCAGTTTCGGGACTCTCGCCGCATCCTCCTGCCCGCCCAGGCGATCTAGCTCGGCTGACGGTTCTAGGCCTTCCGGTTGGCGTGGGCAATCAGCTCTTTCACCAGCGGATTGGGAAACGTGCGGCTCGGCGTAATCGCAAAAAAACGCTCTTGAATCGACGTCAGCCGGTGACGCTCCACCAGCGTGCCAGCCCGCAGTTCGTCCTGCACTACCACGCGCGGCACCAGGGCCACCGCTTTGCTGCGCAGCGCCATCACGCGCAGCATGGCCATATCGTCCACCTCTGCCGCGATCACCGGTCGAATTCCTGCCTGATGCAGGATCAGATCAAATCCCGCCCGAATGTCGCTCTCGAGACTCGGTAGGATCACCGGTGTCTTCTGAAAATCCTCCGGAAACCGAAAGGCCATCTTCCGGGCCACCGGCCGCCCTACGATGCTCACCGCCTGCTCCGCCAGCAGATGGCTATAGTGCGGCGTCTCCGCATCGCGCCGCAGCGCGTGGTTCGAGAGCACCACGTCCACTTCGTGATTGCGCAACTGGCCCACCAGATCGCGCAGCACTCCTGAACGTAGCACCAGTTCCACGTCCCGCCGGTTCCGCAGCGGCTTCACAAACTCCCACTGAAAGTTGCGCGAGAGCGTGGCCACCGCGCCGACGCGGAGCACCTGCCGCGCTTTTCGTGAACGATGCTGCAGCGTATCCACCAACTCCTCCCCCGCGCGGAAGATGGAGTCGGCATATCGGAGGGCCATCTGGCCGGCTTCGGTGAGCACCAGTTGCCGATTCTTTCTTACGAAGAGCGGATGCCCCAACGTCTCTTCCAGATGACGCAGCTGAATACTCAGGGCTGATTGCGCCACGTTCATCTTGTTCGCCGCCTTGGTCAGACTTCCTTCGTGCGCGATCGCCCAGAAGTACCGGAGATGATGATAGTTCAGAAACATACGCTCGTTATCAGATATATCAGAACGAACGATTCGATATAACACATCTATTAGACAGAAGCTGTCCACCTTCCGTATCCTGCCGTCATATGCACGCCCTCCACTCTCCGATTGCCCGGGCGGGTCGCCGGGCAGCCCGCTGGGCTCAGTTCTATGCCGGTCTCTGGTTGGTCGCGGCCTGCCTGGCCACCCCCTTTCTGGACTCGCTCACCAGCGTCCTGCTGCTGCTCAGTACCTTCCTGTTTACCTTGGTCTGCTGCTATTCGTATCGCTATCTGCTGGGCGACCCGGGCCAACCCCGCTTTATGTTCTGGCTTTGCCTCACGGGCACGCTGGTCTTCGGGCTCGTCCTCTCTCGCCACCTGCTCTGGTTCGCCCTCGCCTGGTGCGGACTCAGCCTTAGCCTCCACCAGCTCCTGCAGTTCTACCGGGATCGTCCCGCCGCCCTCGCGGCCGCCCGCAAAAAGTTCCTCATCAGCCGTCTCGGCGACCTCGCCCTCCTGGCCGCACTCGTCCTCACCCATCGCCAGTTCGGTGCCTTCGACTTTCCGAGTCTGTTCCTGGCGGCGGACCGTCTGCGGGCGGCGGGCCCCGAAAATCTTCCCCCCGCCGTCGCCTGGCTTTGCGCCTGTCTGGTCTTGGCCGCTCTGCTCAAGTCCGCCCAATTCCCGTTCCACACTTGGCTGCCCGACACGATGGAAACCCCCACCCCGGTCTCCGCACTCATGCACGCCGGGATCATCAACGCCGGCGGCATCCTGATCCTGCGCTTGAGTCCGCTGATCTCGCTTTCAGCCCAGGCCATGTTCACTCTTTGCCTGGTCGGCGCTGTCACCGCCCTGGTGGCCTCTCTCGTGATGCTGACGCAGGCCAGCGTCAAACGCTGCCTCGCCTTCTCCACCGTGGCCCAGATGGGCTTCATGATGCTCGAATGCGGCCTCGGCGCCTTCCATCTGGCGTTGCTTCATCTCGTCGGCCATTCGCTCTATAAGGCCTATGCCTTCCTCTCCACCGGCAGCGCCGTCACCGCGGCTCAACCGCGCCCAACGCGCCCGGGCCTCCCCACTGTCTTAGCCGGCTTGGCCTTCGGCACGCTTCTCAGTGTCGCCATCGCTCTGGCGATCGGCGTTACCCCGCTGGACCAAGTGACGCTCCATGGCATCTTTGCCCTCGCCTTGGCCCAGATGTGGTGGAGCCTCTGGACTCAACTTCCTGATCCCCAACGCCTCTTCGGGACCCTGGCCGCCTCGGCTCTTCTGAGTGCGGTTTACTTCGCCCTCCATCGCCTGGTGGAGCCGATCGTGAAGCCCTTGCCGCCTCCGAATCCTTGGCTCAGCCTCATGATCCTTGCGCTGTTCCTCCTCTTGGCCCTCGGCCAATCCCAGCTCGCAGCCATCACCCGTACCGCGTGGGGCCGGCGGATCTACGTCCATGCTCGCAATGGCTTCTACCTCAACACGCTGGCCAATCGCCTCACCCACGCGCTCTGGCCGGCCAGACTGTCCACCGAAGGGATCTAGAACATGGCACCCACTCTCTCCTCTACCCTGGCGCCGCCCGATCACCGCTTGGCCATTGCCGAGGCGTGCCGCCGCCTTCCGCCTCTTTGGCCGCTCCAGAACTTTGTCGCTGTCAATCCCTTCCTGGGCTTGAGCGACCTGCCGTTCGCCGAAGCCGCCCAACTCCTCGAGGCGGTGGCGCACCGCGCGCCCTTCATGGATGCGGACTACTACCTCGCGCGGCTCGACGATGGCTCGATCTCCGCCCGCGACGTGTGCGTCGCACTTGAGCACTCTGCCTTGCCCATGCAGCCCGACCAGCCGCTGGCTTGGCTTCGGGAACAACTACAGGCGCCAGCCATCACCGAACACTGGCTCACCGTTGCCGATTGGCTGGATCAAGCGCAAGGCCCCGTCTGGTCTCCCTTTGTCATCGACGAGATCTCCAAATGGTGCTCCTCCTACTTCGACCGTGGCCAAGCGAACTGGGCCATGCCCTGGCAGGACCTGCCCCTCTACCAGGCCTGGAAACAGGCCGCCCAGATCGACGCCAACCCGGAAGTTCGGGGACTGCCCGGCTTTCGACGCCACGTCCAGCAACTGCCGGACTCCGCCTCCGAAGCCATCGGCGTCGCACTCGATCTCCTCGATCTACCGTCGCACCAAACCGCCGACTTCCTGCATCGCCAATTGCTGAGCGTCATCGGCTGGAGCGCCTATGCCGCCTACCACGATCGGCTCCAGCCGGACTCCGTCACCGTTCTGCAGTTGCTCGCCATTCGTCTCGCCTACGACACCGCCCTGTTGCCGCTCGCGCCCGGCTGGTCCCCGAAGACCAGTCGCCGCGCGTCGACCTCCGGCTCTGTTAAGGCGAAGCACGTTGCGCAGTCGGCCTTCGAGCACGCCTTCCGCTCGCGGCTCGCGGCCCAGTTGACCGTCGCGCCTCCCCCCGCCCCTCTCGCTGGCCGTCCCGCCCTACAGGCTGTCTTCTGCATCGACGTGCGCTCCGAAGTCTATCGCCGCGCTCTTGAGGCTCAGTCCCCGGGCATCGCGACTGCGGGCTTTGCGGGCTTCTTTGGGATGCCCATCGAGTACGCGTCCACTGCCCGCTGCCCCGTCCTGCTCTCCCCGCGCCATCAGGTTCACCGGGCGAACGACCTAACTGCTGCGCACCCCTGGCCGAAGCGCGTCGCGGCCGCTTGGCAAGCTCTCCGCAACTCCGCCACCGCCAGTTTCCCGGCCGTGGAAGTCGCCGGCCCCTGGTTCGGCCTGAGCTTGCTTCAGCGGCTGCGCCGCGTGCCTGCGGCGCAGCCTGCCGCGCCCGAGCTCACCTGGCTCATCCCTCTGGCCGACCGCATCGACCTTGCCGCCGGAGCGCTCAAGAACATGAGCCTTGATCCGCGGCAACTCGCGCCCGTCGTCCTTCTTTGTGGGCACGGCAGCCGCACCGAGAACAATCCCTACGCCTCCAGCCTCGATTGCGGAGCCTGCGGCGGACATCCTGGCGAGATCAACGCGCGGTTCGCCGCCGCGCTCTTCAATGACCCCGCCGTCCGGCAAGGCTTACAAGCCCGCGGGCTCGCCCTGCCTGCGGACACCGTCTTCGTCGCGGGCCTGCACATCACCACCACCGATGAAGTCATCCTCTACGATGCCGAAACGCTGCTCTCCCCCACCCAGCGCAGCCAACTGGAGGACTGGCTTCTCGGCGCCTCGCAGCAAGCGCGCCGTGAGCGTAGTGCGGCTCATCTCCCCACGTCATCCACTGTTACCTCGTGCGAGTTAGCCCGCGAGTTTGAGCGTCGCAGCGCTGACTGGTCCGAAGTCCGCCCCGAGTGGGGCCTCGCCCGCAACGCGGCCTTCATCGCCGCGCCCCGAGCCCGCACCCAGGCCCTGGATCTCGCCGGACGTGTCTTCCTTCACGAGTACGACTCCGCGGCCGACGAGGACGGCTCCGTGCTCACCCTCATCCTCACGGCCCCCGTGGTGGTCGCCAGTTGGATCAACCTCCAATACTACGGATCCACGGTCGACAACCGCCTCTACGGCAGCGGCAACAAAGTGCTGCACAACGTCGTCGGCACCTTCGGCGTCTGGGAGGGCAACGGTGGCGATCTGCGCACCGGCCTTCCTTTGCAGTCTCTCCATCAGGGCGACACCTGGGTGCACGAGCCGTTGCGGCTGCACGTCGTCATCGACGCGCCCCGTCATCGCCTCGATCAGGTTCTTCGAGCCCAACCCAGCCTGCGCCAACTCGTGGAGCACCAATGGATCCATCTGCTCGCTCTGGAAGGCACCAGCCTTTACGCTTGCCGTAGTCTCTCGGACTGGCAATCCGTCGACGCTGCCTCAGCCCGCTGAAGGGCTTCAATCGTCCCATCGCCCTGTCGGGGGCTCACTCACCCCCGACCGGCATCTTGAACTCCTTCAGCGGCCTCGGCACGCCGAAGATTTCTCCCCGGTCGTCCATCCCTTTCATCCACGCGTCCACTTTGCGGCGCAGTTCCTCGAGGACCTTGGCTTGCGCCGGATCGTTGGCCAGATTCCTCGTCTCATGCGGATCCTGCTGCACGTCATAAAGCTCCTCGGCTGGTCGCCGATGGTAGCGCCGCACAATCTCCGCCGCTTGCGGATCGCTCTGCGCCTTGCGGACCCACGAGTTCCAGGCGTCACGTCCGTCCCGCCCCAACGCGCGGTCAATATGCGTCTGGTAAGAGAACTCCGGATACAGATTCCGGATGTACTTATAGCGCTCGGTTCGCACCGCGCGCATCGGATAGCAGTTCATCTGCCCGTTGTTGTCGGCCGTGTGCGACGCGAAAATCTCCGTCCGATGACGCCTCGCCTTCCCCCGCAAAACGGCGGCAAAGGACCGCCCGTCCAGTGATGTTGGCTGCTTCCCGCCCGCCAGTTCGATAAACGTCGGCAGGATATCCGTGAAGCTGATCATCGCTTCGGTGCGCTTGCCCCGCGGACTCACCCCCGGCCACACCGCAATCATCGGCAGCCGGATGCCTCCGTCATAAAGCGTCCACTTGCCGAAGGGCCACTGGGCGCCGTTATCCGACGTATACAGAAACAACGTGTTCGCCCCCAGGTGCTTTTCCACGGACGCCATCACTTCGCCCAACTGCGTATCCATCTTGGTGATGTCCGTGTAGTAGTTCACCCGCGCCGTCCGCGTCTCCGGCGTATCCACGAAACTGGGCGGCAGTTCCACCTTCGCCGGGTCATAGTCGACGTTCTTGTCCCAGATCACATGCGGGCTGTGGCTGCACACGATCAGGCACAGCGGCCTCGTATCCGCTGCACCGCGTCCCCTCAGCCATCGGTCGAAGGCGGCTGTATCGAGGTCATTATTGAGCGCCCCTTGCCCGATCGTCTCACTCCGCACCGCTTCCCAGTCCTGGTAGTTCGCCGCCGGCAGAAAATGCGATTTGCCGAAGTGCGCCACCCGGTAGCCCAGCTCGGAGAGATACGTCGGCAGCGTCTTGATCCCCTTTTTCATCTCACGCCCATTGGCGATCGCCCCGTTTCGATGAGAACAAAGTCCGCTGGCAATGATCGCGCGCGACGGAATGCAAATCGCCGCGCCGGAGAAGGTATTGGTGAACGTCAGTCCGGCGGCGGCCAGCTTCTCCATATTCGGCGTGCGAACCACCCGGCTGCCATAGACGGAGGAATCCCAGTACCCGTGATCGTCCGCCAGAAACAGCACCAGGTTGGGCTTGCTCGCCGCGGCCAGCGGCATCACCGCTGCCCCGGCTAGAAAGTGACGTCGGGAAATCATTCGTTATGTCCTCTGCCCATCTTAGAAGTACACCTTCCGCCCCAACGGCTGCCGCACCTACTCGAGCTTGAACGGTTGGATGGTGGCTTCCATCTTCTGCACTTAGGCCTCCAGGTTGTACCCTTCCTCGCCATGAATCACCAGATCCATCCCGGAAGTCTCCTCGTGCGGCTCCAGGCGCAGCGTCGTCAGCATTCCCGTCACCTTCACCGCCACCACCGTCCCCACCACCGCCAGCAACACGCCCGCTCCCGCACCGGCCAACTGATTCACCACCTGCATCGCGTTCCCGTCCACCCAGCCCAACGCTGCCGCGCTCCCGTCCGAGTTCTTCAGCGCATCGTTCACCTGGTTGGTGGCGAACACTCCCGTCAGCAAGCAGCCCAGCAGTCCGCCCACCCCGTGCACCCCAAACGCATCCAATGAATCGTCATAACCCCAACGATTCTTTGCCACGGTCACCATCCAAAAACAGATCAGGCCGCCCGCCAGCCCATAGACGAAGCCCGCCATCGGCGTCGCGTACCCCGCTCCCTGCGTCACCGTCGCCAGCCCCGCCACCGCGCCGGAAATGCCGCCCAGCGCGCTCGGACGCCCCATCCGCCACTTCTCCGCTACCAGCCAGCCGATCGCCCCCGCCGCCCCGGCAAAGTGCGTCGTCGCAAACGCGCTCGTCGCGAGTGCTGACGAAGAAAGTGCACTGCCCGCGTTGAAGCCGAACCAGCCCACCCACAGCAGGCAGGCGCCAATAAAGCTCAGCACCAGCGAGTGCGGCTTCATCGCCTCTTCCGGATAGCCGCGCCGCTTGCCGATCATCAGCGCCATCACCAGCGCCGAGGTGCCGGTCGAGACGTGCACCACAATGCCCCCCGCGAAGTCGAACACCGGAATCCGTCCGCCCAGGAAAGGGTTGAACCATCCGCCCTTGCCCCAGATCATGTGCGCCAGCGGGAAATACACCAGCAGGCACCAGAGAATGCTGAAGATCACCAACGCCCGGAATCGCACCCGCTCCGCAATTGCTCCGGTGATCAGCGCCGGCGAGATAATGGCAAACATCATCTGGTACAGCATGAAAGTCTGGTGCGGAATCGTCGGCGCATAATCTGTATTCGCCGTCGCGCCCACCCCCCGCAGAAGCGCATAATCCAGTCCGCCGAGCACCGCATTGCCTTCTGAGAAGCACAGCGAGTAGCCGCAAACCGCCCACAGCACGGTAATCACCGGCATCATCGTAAAGCTCTGCATCAAGGTGCCGAGAACATTCTTGCGGCGCACCAGGCCGGCATAGAACAGCGCCAGGCCGGGCCCGGTCATCATCAAGACCAGGGCCGCGGACATCAGCATCCACGCATTGTCCCCGGCGGAAATGGCCGCGGGCGCAGGCGTGTCGGCAGCGAGTACGGGGAGGCGAACAAGGGCCTCGACAAATGACGTCATGGTCACTGACTCCTTCGATTGCCGGACGAGGGCAACCCGAATACGGTGTCACAGGTCGGGTAGCGCTGTCCACCTTTTCAGCGCCACCTGCGGGCGCGGCGCGAAACGGTTCAACTGCCCGCTATACTGAAGCCCATCTCCAGGAAGCTTCATGAAATTGGCGTCTCTCCTCCTCCTCCTCACCGCGAGCCTGTTCGCGCAACTTGATCGCGAACTGCAATTCCTGCAGGATCACACCGACTATCCCCGCCTGCGGAGCCAACTGGCCGATCGCGAGCGCCAGCGCGCCGAAGCGTTGCTCGATGCTCGTGAAGCCAAAGTTCGCTCCTGGTCCGCGGCCGACGCGCGAGCGCGCCGGGCCCAGGTGCGCGAACGCCTCATCCGGTCCTTGAGTGGCTTCCCCGACCGCACGCCGCTCAACGCCCAGGTCACCGGCGTCATCCCGGCCGACGGTTACCGCATCGAAAAGATCGTCTTCGAGAGTCAGCCTCGTTTCTACGTCACCGCGAACCTCTACGTCCCCACGCGCGGTGCCGGACCTTTCCCGGCCATCCTCTTCCCGCTGGGCCACGAGGAGGGCGCCAAGGCTCACTCCGCCTGGCAACAGGTCCTCGTCACCATGGCCCGCAAAGGCTACGTCTGCCTCGCTTGGGATACGCTCGGCCAAGGCGAACGCGTGCAACTCTACGACGAAGACTTTGCGGCCTCCAAAGTGGTGCGCAGCACCACCGAGCACACTCTCCTCGGCACCCAAACGCTCCTGAGCGGCGACACTCTGGCCCGTTACACCATCTGGGACGGAATGCGCGCCCTCGACTATCTCGTCTCCCGGCCCGAGGTCGACACGAAACGTATCGGCTGCACCGGCAACTCCGGCGGCGGCACTCACACCGCCTACCTCTCCGCCTTGGATGACCGGATTCAGGTCGCCGCGCCCTCCTGCTTCATCACCTCCTGGCGGCGCATCCTCGGCACCATCGGCCCTCAAGACGCCGAGCAGTGCCTGCCCCCCGGCCTCGCCGACGGGCTCGATCACGCCGACTTCATTCACGCCTTTGCTCCCAAGCCCTATCTGATCCTCTCCGCCGTCCGCGACTTCTTCTCCATCACCGGCGCTCGCGAGACTTATACCGAAGCGAAACAGATCTACGGCTTGCTCGGCGAACCGTCCAAGGTCAGCATGACCGAAGCCGACGACGGCCACGGTTACACCCACCCGCGCCGCGTCGCCGCCTACCACTGGTTCGACCGATGGCTCAAGGGCGTCGATGAGAACACCAACGACGAGCCCATCACCCCGCGTCTCGAAGAAGAGCTCAACGCCACCCGCACCGGCCAGGTTCAGACCGCCTTCGGTGGCGAGACCGTCTTCTCCCTCAACCTCGCCCGCGCGCGCTCCTTCCGCCGTGCCACCCCCACGCCGGACTTCGTGAAGCGCCTCATCGGCTACCAGCCCGCCACCGGCCACCCCGCCGTGAAGAGCTTTGGCGTTCTGCAGCGCCCCGGCTACCGCATCGAGAAGATCACCTTTGCGAGCGAAACCAACCTCGAGATCCCCGCCGCCCTCTATGTCCCGGACGCCCCGCCCGCCGCGACCGCGTCTCGCCGAGGCGCGGTCGTCTATGTCGATGGCCGCGGCAAGTCCGCCGCCGGCGCTGAGGTTGAGTCGCTCGTCAAGCAGGGCCTCATCGTTCTCTCCCTCGACGCGCGCGGCTTGGGCGAAACCCGCGCTACCCGCGTCGACAACGGTTCGGACTGGCCTCGTTACTTCGGCGACTACGAAGCCGCCATGACCGCCCTGCTCACCGGTTCCACCCTCACCGGCGGCCGGGTGCGCGACATCGTCCGCGCCGTGGACCTGCTCGCCGCCCGTCCCGACGTCGACCCCGCCCGCCTCTTCGGCGCGGCGCGCGAAACGGCCGGCTCGGCGCTCCTGCACGCCGCCGCCCTCGACCCCCGCTTACGCCGCATCGTCCTCGAGCGTTCCCTCGAAAGCTACCTCTCGGTGGCCGAACATCGCCTCCATCGTCAGGTCTTCGAACAAGTTGTCCCCGGCGTTCTCCGCCACTACGACCTGCCCGACCTAGCCCGCCTCTTAGGCACCCGCCCTCTCACCCTGGTCGACCCGGTCGATCCCCTGGGACTTCCCGTCCGCCTCGATTCGCTGCGCCCCGCGTACCCGAACGCCCGCCTCGTCCGGCGCACCTCCGCCGATACCGCCGCCACGCTCTATGGCTTCGGGGCGCCGTAGCTCGCCGCCTCAGTCCGCTACGGGTTCACCCGCACCGACAGCGTGCTCTCCGGATAGCCGGGTGCCGAGATGCGAATCTTCGCCGTACCCGGAGCCAGCGTCTGGACGGTAAAAGTCCGGGAAGCGCGCGCCGGACCAAACGTCAGCGCCGCGGGCTCCACCTTCACGACGCTGGTGTTGTCCACCGCCAGCGTCACCGGCAGTTGCAAGCCCGCCCGCGGAGGCATTTCGCCGTAAGGAGGTGTCAACAACAAAGTCAGCCCGAAAGCGATATTCGTGCCTCGCGGGAGGACGATTTCCGCGTCGGCTGACGAACTATTCTCGCGGCTCAGAAACATCTGGCGGTGCGCGACGGCGATCCTCGTCTCCGCATATCCCGGTGCGCTGAGCACGAGCTCCGTTGTACCCACCGCGGACAAACCTTGGAGGAAGAACCGATCCCGTACGCCGGTGATCTCTCCTTTGCCTACCTGCGCCCCATCGGCGCTCACCAGGACCTTGGTCGGATCCTCCGAACGGATCGTCACATTCGAGTATCCCGCCAGCGTGCACTCAACCTGCGCGTCTCGGCCCAGGGGAATTGCCGCGCAACTTGTGTTGATGCTGGACGGGCTGCTTTCGCCCACCACGATTCGCGTTGAGTCATCTGGGGGAGCGAGCCCGAACACCGGTGTCCCCTCGAAGATCAAGCTGGTCTCACCCTTCGCCGTGCCGGAGACCTCGAAGGTCGCCCGGCTCTCCGCGTTCAGCTGCAGGCTTGCCGGGAGCCCCCCGATCACGCCCTCGCGGGTCGCGCGTACGTTGAACCGGATACTCCCCGCGCCTGCGCGCAAGCTCCCGGCGACCACATTCCCGGTCATGGACTCGAATGCCGGCTCCACACTGACATTCGCCTTCTCTCCCGGGATGAGGTTCACCAGCGTCGGAGCCCCCCGCAACCAGGAGGGACGCAGGCTCGCCGTGAACACCAGTTCGCTATGCCCCTCCAGGCTCACCCTCACCTCCACCTCCCCGCTGCCCTCGAGAGCCTGTAGGTAGAACGGTTGTAACTGGCCGTTCTGCGCGTTCACCGTGGTGGACGCCGAACCGGGTGTCGACGACAAGGGCGCGATCAGCAGTCGGGAAGCGTCTCCGCTGGTGACTCGCGCCACCCCGGTCAGCTCACGCTGTTCCACTGTCACGCGGACTTCCGCCTGCAGGTTCCGGCCGACGGACACCTGACCATTCGTCAGTCCGGCCACCGACAAGGCAGCCTTGCGCACCACCACCGGCGTTCGGATCGCGGCGATCTCCACCTCCCCCGGTGGTTCCGTCACCAGGTCCGTCGTGCCTGCCGCGATGCCCGTGAGCGTGACTGCCGCTTCCTGCTGACCCTCCCGAATCTCAAGCGTCGACGACGATACCGACAGGTACTCAGGATTGGCGGACCGGACCGCAAAGCGCAACGGCGGCGCACCTTTCGGCACCCAGGCTTGGCGCACGCCGCCGAGGCTCGGGCCGGCTGTCAAATAGAGGCGATGAATGCCCGTCTGGCCCTCCAGGATGGTGCTGCTCGTGTTCCGTTCCGCTCGCAGCGGGTAAACCAACACCGGGAGCTCGAGCGGCATAGACGAAGCGCCCTCCACTCGCACCCGGCCCATGGCTCCGACGCGTAGTCCCTGGACATAGAACTTCCCACCCGACGCCACGCTAATCGTCTCGCCGCCCGGGCTGTCCAGACTCGTGCTCACGAGCAGCACGTCCGGGGTCAACGAAGTGACCCTTAGTGGCCAGGTCACGCCCGCCAGCGGGACTATCTCCAGCGCCATCATCGCCCGATACGCGGCCACCGGACTCGCACTGAGCCAAGCCAGATTCGTTGTGGGGCCCAGTGTCAGCGCGACCCGGGAAACCAATGGCGAAGCCGTAAAGCCTGGCGCGTCAATCACGAGGTCGGTTTTCGCTGTCACCGGCTGATAGGTGACCGAAACCGAAGACCGTTGGTTATCCAACGCAAGGCTCGACGGGGTCAAGGCCACCGCGGCCCCTTCCACCCGCAAACTCACTTGTGCCCGCACCCCGGGACGCAGCCCCTGGAACTCGAGCCCCGCGCCGGTTCGATCCTCGACCGACAGCGGCCGGATATCGAACCGGCCGGAGCCGGGCTGCAGATTGATCGCCCCGATCGCTGATCGCGCCAGAATGACCCGCATCACCTGTTCGGCCTCCGTTCCCAGCCGAACCCGCAGGCGTGTTTCGCCTTGATCCCGCAGCCCCTGAATCCAGAAAGTGTATTCATCGGACCGCGCTGTCGCTGCCGTTTGCCCTCCACCGTTCTCATTAGCCGTGGCCGTCACCACCGCTAGCGAAGGATCGTCCACTGAGATTTGCGCCACCGGCTGGCCCGCCGGTTGGAAGTAGCGAAACTGGATGGTTTTCTGGAGATCTTTGCCCACCACGACCTGCGCCGGGAGCGCCGGCGGCACTGGGGTGTACTTCAATCCCGTGACGGCGACCGCCAGCTCCGGGGTTTCGATCCCGACCTTCGAGGCGCTTGAGAGCCTTAAGTAGCTGGTTCCCTCGGTGACGCCTCGCACCGTGTAGCTCGTGTTCGAAGGCACCGTGGCGGTCAGCCGGTTCAGCTCGAGCACTCGCGGCTCCGAACTCTCCAGCTTCAAGACGAGCGGGGCCACACCCGGCCGAAGCCTCATCAACTGATCTTTTCCCGTTCGCGTGCCCAGTTGGAACACGATGTTTGCCGTGTTCCCCACCTGCACCGTTGAGCCGCCTTCGGTCGACGAGAGATACATTCGGATCACCGGTGATTCGAGACGGACGTCTATCACTCGCTCGCCGCTAAACTCCGTAGAGGTCACGATCATGCGGACCGTGCCCTCGCTGGCCAGACCGTGGAGGTAAACCTGGCCTTGCGTGGGCAGCGGCAGCGTCACCGCCTCGCGGCCCGCGGCTCCGTCGGAGGAGACCAACAAGCGGGTAGGGTCTTCGCTCCGATAGGTCATGTTCCCTCGCGTCGGGATCGTCAACGCTCCCGTAAATGTAAAGACAGGCGAGAACGTGCTGATCAGGTTCTCTCCTGTGGTCGCTTCCCGCTTTGTCAATACTGGCGCCTCCACGGAGACCGCGAACGGCTGGCTTCGCACCGTCCCTACCTCATAGGAAATCGAGGTGGTCCCTTCGCGCCCCACCTGGGCCGTCACCGAGCCCGGAAAACTGCTGGTCACCCGAATCACCTCGGGATCGGAACTGATCCACCGAATCGGCTGATCGGCCAGCCCGCTCCGCAGACCCGCGACCGTGCCCACCAATTTGCCGGTCGCCGGGTCCACCGCGCGGACTGTCGGGAACCAGTTCGTCACCGGTCCCGACCATCGGGACATCGGCGTAACGATCCCGCCGACCAGGAAGGTGCTGGGGTAGAAGCGTACCCGGATCCGCTTTTCCGGAAAGCCGGCCGCCGTCGCAATCACTTCGGCTTCTCCGTCTCCCGCCAAAGCCTCCAGCCGGACGTTGTTCTCCACCATCGCGGTCACCTCCGCGGAGCCGGTCCCGAGTTGCAGGCGAGTCGGGTCGCTCGAACGGTAAGTCACCAGCACGCTTGGCACCAGCGTGCTTCGTAGGCTCAACGTCACCGAGCCGTCCTGAGGCACGATCACTTCATCGGGGCCGATCAGGTACGCCGTACCCAACTCCGCGATAAATCCTTCCCGCCCCGCGGCGCGCGCTTGCCCCGTCTTCGCGTCCGGCAGATTGGTGGATGTCGTCCCTCCCACCAGCCGCGCGATGCTCGAGCCCACCACGCCCACTCCGTTGACCCGGTCGTCCCCCGCTCCCCCAAAGTAAGTCGAGTGCCGCACTCGGCCGTTGCGCTCGAACAACGCGAAGAACCCGTCCTCTCCACCCCCCGGCTGGGGCTGGAACGCATCGCTAAGCGGAAAGTCGGTGCTCCGCGTCGCGCCGGCCACGAACAAGTCACCCGCCCAGTTCATCGCGATCGTTTTGGCTGTGTCCTCGCCCGAGCCGCCCCAATAAGTCAAGGAAAGCGGCATCTTGGCGGCCAGATCCAACGTGCCGACGAAGATGTCGCTCCCGCCTGCCCACTTCCCTTGCGCGGCGTTGATCACCGGCAGGTCCGGGGAGTTCGTCGTACCGACGAACGCACAAGGCGTGCCGACCAGTCGAATTGGCGCCGGACTTACATCTGTCGGGCTCGTCGCGGTGCACGTCAGGGCGTCGATCCGATCGTCGCCCGCCCCCCCGAGATACCACGTCGTGAATGAGTACCGGTCCAATGTCTCGGCGTCGATCACCCGGGAGATCAACGCGAAAAATGCATTCGAGCCCGCCCCAGGGTCCGGAGAACAGTCCGACTTCATCGGCAGATCCAGCGAGCGCGTCTCGCCGCCGAGCAGAATGTCGTTGACCGTGACCCACGCCACCGCGGTCGCTGCATCTTCGCCCGAGCCACCTACGTAGCCATAGATCGGTCCGAAACCATTGTCGAGCACATAAAACGCGTCCTGTCTTCCGCCCGGCTGCTGTTGTG
>JBGAHE010000033.1:0-60400 GCA_044226365.1 Bryobacteraceae bacterium | reverse complement strand
CCGTACCGGGCGTTGTATAACTTCGTGTAATGGCGACCGGCCTCAAACCCCAGACCTCCCTGGTCAACCTCTCGGTCGAAGAAGAAAACCTCTCTTCGATCCCGTTCGCCGTTCTCGAGCGCCGCTTCAACGGTCGCCTCATCGATAAGCTCGACGTCCGCGGCACCAAGACCCTCCCCGACGGCTCCGAAGTTCAGGTCACCTGGCAGGTCCAGGGCGACAACGAACTCGGCTTGCCCTCCGAAAAGGACCTCGACATTTTCGTCGCCCTGGGCGTGCTCACCTTCCGCAACAACTTCGACAAGACCGTCACCTTCAACGGCCGCGAACTGGCCAAGATGCTCAACACCCAGGTCAACGGCAAGTTCTACGACCGCCTCAAGCTCGCTATGGGCCGTCTGATTGCCCTCCGTTTCCGCGCCGTCGCCGAAAACGAACGGCAGGAGCAGGTCAAGTGGGTCAACGTTTTTCAGGAAACCAGCTTCGCCGTCGACAAGGTCGCCAACCGCTGCACTGGATCGGTCACCTGGACTGACAAGCTCATCCAGTCCATGGGCTCGGGTTTCTTCCGCCTCATCGATGCCGGCCGTTACATGCAACTCGACGGGATTACCGCCAAGCACCTCTACCGGTTCCTCTCGATCGCCTTTGAAAAGACCGACACCATCTTCATCGATGCCCGCAAGCTCGCCACCGAGCATCTGGGCATGCCGCAGCCGCCCCAGTACCTCTCGCGCCTCATGCAGACCCTTGAGCCGGCCTTCGAGCAGGTGAAGCGCATCGGGGTGCTCGGCGAATATCACATCGCCTCGGCGCGCGATTGGCGCATCGCCCTCCGCCGGCATGCCAGCTATGTGCCCGAGCGGAAGGCGCTCATGATGAGCGGCCCCGGCGAAGACCCCGAATTGAACCGCGCCGCTTGCCGCAAGCTGCTCGAAGAAGCCGGCTTCACCCCCAACGTTCTGGATCCCATTCTCGCTGCGGCCACCACCACCGACGAGTTCTTTTCGCTCGAACGCGGCGCCCGCCTCGCCACGGCCATGATTGCCGAAGGCGTCGTGCCGCCCGTCGCGCTCTCGCTCATCCGGCGCGCCTTTGAGTCGCTCACCGATGACGCCGGCCGCGATCAGCTCGACTGGTGCGAAATCGCCCTGCATGTGGTTGAGCGGAAGAAGCAGGCCAAACAAACGCTGCGGAACTCCGGCGGCCTGCTGGTGAAGATTGTGAAAGATCCCGCCACGCGCGCCAAGTTCGTCGACGAGCACGCCGAAACGCAGTACAAGACGCACTTCCGCCGTCGCGAAGATAACCTCCGCCGCTTGAAGGGCGACGAAGAAGAGCGCATCCTCCTGCTCGAATACGAGGAGTTTCGCCAGGCCTACGCCCGCCAGCTGTTGAGCGAGATGGCCGACGTGCGCCGGCAGGTGCTCCTCGGTCAGAAGCTCGATGAACTGGCCCGTCAGGAGCGCTTTGACCGCATGACCGAAGCCGCCCGCCGCGCCGAAGCCGAAGCGGCTTTGGTGCAGGATGTGGCCCGCGCCGAAGTGCCCACTTTCGACAAGTGGCTCCTGCGCCGCCGCGCCAAGCAGGCCGTCATGCCGTTCATGATCGAAGTCAGTTCTACCGCCGTCCACTAACCCCCGGGAGATACTCCCCTCCGCTCCGCCGGTATACGTAAAACTCATTGCGGACAGTAGCTTACAGCAAGCTACAGTTTTCTTCACCCGGAGTCGATCACAGCTCTGTCGACGAAATCCCCCTTCGTCTTCGCGTCCGGTGACCCTTCCCTGGGACTCGCCGTGCGTGAGCCTTACTCACTCTTTCCTTCAAAAATCCAATGATCAAAAAGCTTGTTACAGGCTGCCTCTATCTGTCCCTTGCCCTTGCTCAGAACCGGCCCGAACCGGTTCCCGGTAACCTGCCCGTACAGCCACTCGGTGCGAGTGACTTACTGTCGGTCTCCGTGTATAACTCCCCGGAGTTGAGCCGGCAAATCCGTATCTCCACCGAAGGCGACATCCAGTTACCGATGGTGAAAGCACGCATTCCGGTCGCGGGCCTGATGCCGGCCGACGTCGAAAAGAAGATTGCCGCGGCGCTCACCGAAGAGGGTCTCCTGGTCGACCCCACCGTGACGGTGACCATCGTCGAGTACTTCTCCCGGCCGATCTCGGTGATGGGCGCGGTCCGCAAGCCGCTCACCTTCCAGGCCTCCGGACCCCTGAAGTTACTCGATGCTCTGAGCCGCGCCGAAGGGTTGAGCGGCAGTTCGGGCCCCGACATTCTGGTGAGCCATCATGACGCGCAACAAGGCGAACTCACCAAGCGCATTCCCATCCGCGGCCTGATCGACCTCGCCGATCCAGACCTGAACATTACGCTCACCGGCGGCGAAGAGATTCGCGTCCCCGAAGCCGGCAAGGTCTTCGTGGTGGGCAACGTCCGCAAGCCCGGCACCTTTGCCGTGCAGGACAACAGCGGGCTCACGGTGCTCAAAGCGCTCGCGCTCAGCGAAGGCCTGATGCCGTTTGCCTCCAAGCAGGCTTACATCTATCGCCGCGAAGGCGCCACCGGCAAGAACGAAATCGCCATCGAACTCAAACGCCTCCTGGACCGCAAAACCGAAGACATCCCCCTCGAAGCCAACGACATTCTCTATATCCCGGACAACACCAAAAAACGTCTCAGCATGACCACGCTCGAACGAGTGATCAGCTTTGGCTCGACGACCGCTTCCGGCCTCCTCATCTGGGGCGCGGCCCGCTAAGGACTCAACATGCAACAAGAACTTATTCCCAGCAGTGAACCCCCCGTCCGCTATGTGCCCGCCGATCGGCTGGCCGTCCTCAGTGAACCGCGCATCCCCGCGCTGCCGCCGAGCTTTCTGCCTCCGGCCGAACCGGACACCGAAACCGCCAGCGCGCCCTTTTCCCACTACCTGTGGATTCTGCGCCGCCATCGCTGGCGCATGCTGGCCTTTATCGCCGTGGTGATGACGGCTACCTGGATGATCAGCCAGCGCCTCACCCCGATTTACGAGGCCACGGTCACCATCGATATCGACCGGCAGATGCCGCAGGGCGTCATCGGCGCCGAATCGACGCGCTCCATGCTGAATGATTCCGACCAGTTCATTGCCACGCAGATCCGTCTGGTGCAATCGGACTCGGTGCTGCGGCCGGTCGCCGCCAAGTACAACCTCTTGGCTCACGAAGGGCAGACCGAAGTCCGCCCCGAGGCGCCGATTCAATTGAAGCGCCTGAAGATCTCGCGGCCGCCCAACACCTATCTGCTGTTACTCAGCTACCGCTCGCCCGACGCTAAGCTCGCCTCGAACGTCGCCAACGAGATCGCGCAGTCCTATCTGAACCACACCTACAACATCCGCATCAAAGCCAGTTCGAACCTCACTGCCTTCATGGAGCAGCAACTCGACGAGTTGCGCGCCAAGATGGAACGCAGTTCGCTCGCGTTGAATCGCTTCGAACGCGAACTGAACATGATCAATCCGGAAGAGAAGACCAACATTCTTTCGGCCCGCCTGCTGCAGCTGAATACCGAGTACACCAACGCCCAGGCCGATCGCGTCAAGAAGGAAGCGGCCTTCCAGTCGATCAAGAACGACACCCTTGAAGCCGCGCAGGTCTCTACCCAAGGCGAAGCCCTCAAACGGCTCACCGAACGCCTGGGCGAGTTGCGCGAAAAGTTCGCCGAAGTGAAATCGCACTATGGCCCGGCGCATCCGGAATACAAGCGCGCCGCGGCCCAGTTATCGGAACTCGAACGTCAATTGGACGCCGGCCGCCGCAATATCCTCGGCCGCGTCGAAATCGAGTATCGCGAATCCACCCGCCGCGAACAGATGCTGCTGAACGAAGTCAGCGGTTCGAAGAGCGAGTTTGACCGGATCAATTCGCGTTCCTTCCAATACCAAGCGCTCAAGCGCGAAGCCGATGCCGACAAGCGGCTCTATGAAGAATTAGTCCGCAAGATCAAAGAAGCAGGGATCAACGCCGGCTTCCAGAACTCGAACATCCGCGTGGCCGATGCCGCCCGGCCTCCGCAGAAAGCTGTGTTCCCGGACGTCCGCTTGAACCTTCTGGTCGCCTTTCTGCTTTCAACGCTGATTGCGGTCGGCTTCGCGGTCGCCAGCGACGCGCTCGATACCACCGTGCGCGATCCCGAACAGGTCAGCCGCACGCTCGGCACCGAAGTCATTGGCAGCCTGCCGGTGGTGAAGAACTGGCGCGGCCGTCTGGGTCTCGCCTCGGGCTCGGCCAATTCCTCGGGGGGCAAAGCTCTGGTGCCCGCCAAACAGCGCGAAGAAGAGACCACCGGCTTCGGGGAGTCCATCCGTACGCTTCGCACGTCGATCCTGCTCGGTGACCTCGACCGCCGCTACCGTTCACTACTGGTCACTAGCGCCTCGCCCGGAGAAGGGAAGTCGACCACGGCTGCCCACCTGGCGATTGCGCATGCCGAACAAGGCCAGCGGACATTGTTGATCGACGGCGACATGCGGCGCCCCAGCGTCCATCGCCGCTTCAACCTGCCGGCGAATCTCGGCCTCACCAACGTACTCCTCGGCGAAGTCGGCTGGCGCAGCGCCGTGGTGACGCTCGATTCCACCCCCATGCTCGACATCCTGCCCGCCGGTCCGCCGTCGCGCCGTGCCTCGGACCTGGTCGGCCGCGGGCTGACCGAAGTGCTCGAAGAGGCGGGCCGCGCCTACGATCTGGTGATTCTCGACGCCCCGCCCTTGCTGGGCTTCTCCGAGCCCTTGCAAATGGCTTCCAGCGTCGATGGCGTGGTGGTCGTCGTGCGGGCCGGTGAGACTGACCGTAAAAGCGTTCGGGGCGTCGTCAACTCGCTCAAGCGCCTGCGAGCCAACATCGTCGGCATCGTGCTGAACGGCGTCCACAAAGAGATGAGCGACAGCTACTACTACTACGGTCACTACACGAAGTATTACCAGCAGAAGCCCTCCGAAGCTTGATCCCCGCCTCTCCACAAAACTGGATGCGCTCGGCCGCTCTGCTGAGCGTCATCCAGTTCGCCAATCAACTGATCCCGCTGGTCTCGGTGCCGTACTTGGCCAGCGTCCTCGGCCCCGCCGGTTGGGGACGCCTGGCGGTAGCGCAGAGCTTCGGGCTCTATCTCACCACGGTGCTCGAATACGGCTTCAACCTCTCGGCCACCCGGGAGATTGCCACTGACCCGCGGCAGGCGAACGCCATCGCCGGCCGGGTGCTCGCCGCGCAAGTCGGCCTGTATCTGGTGGGAGCTCTGCTGGCCGTTCTGATTTTGCCGCGTTTCGCCATCTTTCAAGAGGACTCGTTGCTCATACTCACTACGTTGATCTGGGTGATTCCGCAAGGCATCAGCCTGCAATGGCTCTTCCAGGGGCTGGACCGCCTGCCGCTGCTCGCGCTCGCGACCCTGGGCGCTCGCCTGCTGGGCCTGGCCGGACTCTTCACCTTCGTGCGCACGCCTCATGACCTGTCCACGGCCCTGATGGTGCAGGCCATCCCTTCCCTGATCTTGCTTGGCCTCGCTGCGGCGTTCGTCCTGCGGGAAACGGGGCTCGCGCGCCCGAAGCTCATCGAAGTCTGGAGCACTCTGCAGGCGAGCTTTCTGCTCTTTGTGTACCGCGCCGGCCTGAATGTCCACGCCGCCGCGATGGCGTTCCTGTTGGGATGCGTGGCACCGCCGGAAATCGTGGGCATCTATGCCGCGGCGGAGCGGGTGGCCAAAGCTGCCTTGAGTTTTCTGGACCCGCTGACCCTGACGCTGTTCCCCCGGCTGGCGAGCTTGGCTGGCGGCGCCCAACGTCATCTGGCGTGGCGAGGCACCGGCGCTCTGCTGCTGGTGGGAACACTGCTCGGAGCCGCCCTGTTTTTCGGCGCCCCCTTTCTGGTCCCCGCGCTGCTCGGGGAGCGCTTCCGCCCGGCGATCGATGTCCTGCGCATCCTGGCCGCTCTCGGACCGCTCTCGGGCTTAAGCCAGGCTCTCGGGCCTACCTGGCTGCTGGCGGCGCGCGGCGATCGCGGCTTCCTCACCGTCGTCCTGAGCGTGGCGGCGAGTGTCCTGTGGCTGATGTTTTGGCTCCAACCGCAGGCGAGCGGCATGGCCTGGCTGATGGTGGCGACGCAAGCCCTGCTCGCCGCCGGCTTTGCCTGCGCCTTGCGCTTCCGGGGAGCGACGGCATGATCATCGCCTCGATTGGCCGCTATCACTTCTTTGAACAGGCTCGTGCGCTCGCCGAGATGGGGCAGCTCGACGCCCTGGTGGCCGACTATCCGCGCCGCCGGCTGCTCGCTGCCGGCCTGCCCGGCGAGCGGATCTACGCGCGGCCCTGGCTCGCCGCGGCCCGTCTGCTGCAACCCACCGAGCGGCGTTTTGCGCTGGCCGGCCGGCTGCTGGCCCACGCGCTGCCGAACGGCCGGTTGGTCAAGATCAACTCCGCCTTTGCCCGTGAGGCCATCGCCCGGGGCCGTCAGGTGATCGTCGATCACGGCAGCCTGCATGAAGGGCAGGTCGCCGAATACTTCGCGGCTCAGGAAGGCGACTACCCCGGCAACCATCGTCACCGTTGGCTGATCGAGCGAGAACAGGAAGAGTTCAACGGCG
Source organism: Bryobacteraceae bacterium (assembly GCA_044226365.1). Taxonomy (GTDB): domain Bacteria; phylum Acidobacteriota; class Terriglobia; order Bryobacterales; family Bryobacteraceae; genus JALHNI01. Next base: position 53,770 of record JBGAHE010000033.1, on the reverse strand, counting down.
CCCGCGCCGTGCTCGTGCTGAGCGAACTCGCCCGGCGAAGTCTGGTGGCCGGGGGTGTCGACCCTGCCAAGATCATGGTCTGCGCGCCGGGCGTGGATGAACAACGATTCAAGCGCCTGCCCGACGTTACGCCGCGCCCCTACCGCGTCATCTACGTCTCCTCACTCACGCGCAACAAAGGCGTCCACCTGGTGATCGAAGCCTGGCGGCGGCTCGCCTTGCGAAACGCCGAACTCTGGCTGATCGGCGCCGGCGAACCGCCCGTTAATTCAGCCCCGGGGGTCAAGGTACTGGGCGGGTTCCCGCAAGGCGAACTACCGCGCCTGCTCTCGCAAGGCGATCTGTTTGTGCAGCCCTCGCTGGCCGATGGCTTTGGCCTGGTCGTGCTGCAGGCGATGGCCTGCGAACTACCTGTCCTGGTCAGTGACCGGGCTGGCGCGGCCGAGATTGTGGCCGGTACCGACTTCGGCGGCGTCACTCCCGCCGGCGACATCGACGCGCTGGCCGATTCGATCGAATACTTCTACCGCCTGCGCGGCGACCGGGCCGAACTCGGCCAGCTCGCTCGCCGGCAGGTGCTCGCTCGTCACACTTGGCCGCATCACGCGGCGCGTCTGGTGGAACTTTTCTCACAACATGCCCCTCCTGTTTTGCCTCTTCGCCTTCACGATCGTCGCTCTGTCCTGGCTGGTTGATACCGGCGTGGTGCCGCTGGCGCTGACGGCGACCGTGGTCGCGCTGGCCGCCTTCTGGCTCGCCGCGCGCCAGGACCGCCGCGGCGTTCTGCTCGCCGCCTGGAGCCTCGTCGTTCTTTACTTACTCAACTACCAGCTGCAGTTCTTCCTGGTGGCTTTCATGTATCAATCGGCTGACTACGAAGGGCTGTTGAAGCTGCTGACCATCAAGCCCATCGTCACCTCCGACGAGATCCAGATTCGCGCGCTGCGGCTGATCACCCTGGGGTTCGTGTTGATGTGCACGGCCTTGTGCGGCTGGCTGGCCTGGCGGGGACGTGCGCGGCGCAGTTGGCCGGCGGCGGTCCTTGCCCTGCGGCTGAGTGCTGGCCCGGGCGCGCAGCAGGAGCGCCGGCCGTTGCTGATTCTCTTTCTGCTGGCGATGGCGGGCATTGCCGTGGCCTTGCCGCTGCAACTGCTCTTCAATATCGGTTCGCTGACCAACACCGACGCGGCGATGGATTACCGGCTGGGTGGTGTCGTCTATCACTTGCTGGTCACCTTCGCGCCGCTGATGTTACTCGCACTCCATGCCCGCGCGCTACGCAACGGCTTGACGTTTCTGAGCCGCGCGACCCTGGCCGCCTACTTCGCCCTGGCGCTGGTGGAAACGGCCATGATGTCCAGCCGCGGCTATGTCGTGTTGCAGATGCTGCAAGTGATTCTGCTCTACGCCTGGCTGGGCGTTTCGCGGAAACGGGCCATCGGCTTTGCGGCCGCGACGGTGCTCTTCGGCCTGGTGCTCTACCCGGTGATCACTTCGATCCGTACGCTGCGCAGCAACATGGGCTACTCAACCGCCGACAGCATCCGCCTGGCCTTCGCCGCGTCGGAGGACTCCGATCGCGTGGCGTCGGCGCTGCTGGTGGCGTCGCGCTTCATCGGCTATACGTCGCTGCTCACCAGCCTTCACTATGGCGGCGAGCGCTTCGATTTCGAGCAGATCGATGTCGGCAAGATCGTCACCCTGCGCGAATCGGGCTTCACTCGCTGGTATACGGAGGCGGTGGCGGGTTTTGGCGCCGGCGTTCGAGGCCATCTGAGTGCCCCGGGCTTGATGGGCGCGGGTTTTGTGCTGGGCGGCGTCGGTTTTGCCGTCGCTATTCCCGCGCTGTTTGCGCTGCTGTGCCAGTGGATTTTTGAACAGATGTCCGAACGCGCCTGGCGCCTGGGGCCGGTCGCGCCGCTCGCGGTATTCGGCGTCTTCCTCTTCCTGTTCAACGAAGGGACTTTCGACATCAGTTGGCTGAAGCTGGTGGTGACTACCGGCTCGCTGGCGGTCCTGACGCCGCTGTTTGAATGGATGCTGCCCAAGGGACGGAAGCAGGCCGCGTGAAGATCCTGTTACTCGCGCCGCATTGTCCGGTTCCGGCCGACATGGGCATCAAGACGCATCTGGGCTTCGTCCTGCGGACGCTGGCGGCGTCGCACACGGTGGAGGTTCTGGCCTTTGCCGCCTCGCCGCGGGAAGAGCACAACTGGCGGCAATTGGCGGCGGAATGGCACTTTCGTTTGTTGGCTGTAATTCCCTTGCGGACGGGTTGGGGCCTGGCTTGGGAACGCCTGCGAGCCGTGCTGAGCGGCGAGCCGGTGGGTGTTGCTCACTACCGGGGCCCGCGCGTGACCGAAGTGCTGCGGCGAGTGAGCCGCCCCGATTGGGTGATCTTCGACTACTATCCGACGCTCGTGCCCGAGCTGCTCGCCGGCGCCGTGCCGACCTTGCTGCTGCCGGTGGATTGTTATTCGCTCTACTACGCGCGCCTGGCGAGAACTGCGCCGCGGTGGTGGGAACGGCTCAAGGCGCAGTGGCTGGCGGCTCGTTTCGCGAAGTGGGAAGCGCGGGTTTATCCGCAACTGACGGCGGTTGCGCCCGTGGGCCGGGTCGACGCGGCCGAGTTACAGCGTCTGGCGCCCGAAGCGCGGGTCCGCGTGTTGCCCGTGGCGGTGGAGACCACGGGCTATGCCGGACACGAGCGGCTGCGGGTGCTGGTGTGCGGCGCCTACTGGATGCCGGCGGTCGCCGCCGACGCGCTCGAGTTTTTGCAGCATTGGCAGGCGGCTGGCGACTTAGTCGTCTGGGGCCGCGGCGCGCCGGCTGAATTGCGGGAAGCCATCCGGCAGGCCGGCGGCGAGTATGTCGAATGGGTCGAGGATTACGACCGGTTTCTGGCGTCGGGCGCGATTTACGTCTATCCGCAGCGGGCGGCGGCGGGTTTGCAGACCAAGGTTCAGCAGGCGATGGCGGCGGGTTTAGCCGTCGTGGCGGTTCCGGAGATTTTGGAAGCGCTGGAAGTGACGGATCAGGAAGCGGTGGCGGTCGAGGCCGGAGCGCCGATGGCGCGGGCGGTCCAACGGCTGGCGGCCGATGCGGCCGCGCGCGCCGCGCTCGGGCAAGCGGCACGCGCGCACGTCGCCGCGCGTTTTGCTCCGGAACGGGTCAGCGCAACGCTGCAACAGATCTTAGAGGAGGCACATGTCTAAGCGAGCACTCATTACCGGGATCACCGGACAGGACGGCAGTTATCTGGCCGAGCACTTACTGGGCCTGGGCTACGAGGTGCATGGTCTGGTGCGCCGGGTGGCGCAGGCGGAGCCGGAAGCCCGGATGAGCCGTCTGCGCGACATCGCCCCGCAACTGACCCTGCATCCGGCGAGTCTGGAAAATTACGCGAGCGTCTACCAGCTGCTGGCGCGCGTCCCGTTTGACGAGATCTATCACCTGGCGGCGCAGAGCTTCGTGGCCGAAAGCTTCGCCGACAGCTTCACCACGATGAACATCAACACGCAGGGCACGCATCACTTGCTCGAAGCGATGCGCCTGGTGCAGCCCCAGGCCCGCTTCTACTTTGCCGCCACCAGCGAGATGTTCGGCAAGGTGCGAGAAACGCCGCAGCGCGAGATGACGCCCTTTCATCCGCGCAGTCCGTATGGCGTCAGCAAAGTGGCCGGCTACTATCTGACCTTGAATTACCGGGAAGCGTACGGGCTCTATGCCTGCTCGGGGATTCTGTTCAACCACGAAAGCCCGCGCCGGGGCCACGAGTTTGTGACGCGCAAGATTACCCGGGCGGTGGCCCGCATCTACCTTGGACTCGATGACGAGTTGCGGCTGGGGAATCTGGAAGCCCAACGCGACTGGGGCCATGCGGCCGATTATGTGCGGGCGATGCAGTTGATGCTCTCCGGTGACACTCCGCGCGACTACGTGGTGGCGACCGGCGAGACGCACACGGTGCGCGAGTTCTGCGAACTGGCTTTTGGTGAAGTGGGGCTCGACTATCGCGACTATGTGAAGCTCGATCCGCGTTTTGAGCGGCCGGCCGAGGTCGACCTGCTGATTGGCGACGCGCGCGCGGCCTTCGAAGACCTGGGCTGGCGCCCGCAGGTGTCGTTTCATGAACTGGTGGCCGGGATGGTGGCGGCCGATCTCGAACGCCTGGGCGGCACCCCGACCGAGAACTTATCGCAATTGAGAGGAGCGCTGGCGCAACCGGTTCTGGCCGCAGTGTAGTACCCATGCGGATTTGCTTTATCGCCGATGCCCGGAGCCCAATTGCGCGCGCCTGGATCGGATATTTCGCCGGGCGGGAGCACCAGGTGCATGTGCTTTCGACCTTTCCTTGCCCACTGGATGCCATTCCGGGGGCGACGATTCATTGCCTGATGGAGGCCGCGCCGGCTCCGTCGAAGCGCCTGCGCTCGGCGCCGTGGTCGGCCGACCTGCATGACGGGCTCGCGCAGCCGCTCAAGGCCTGGCTGGTGGCGCGGCGCGCGCGGCGTTTGCTCGAGCGGATCAAGCCGGCGTTACTGCATTCGTTGCGGCTGCCGGTGGAAGGCTATATCGGGGGGACGCTCGACTTTCATCCGCACGTGATCTCGGCCTGGGGCAACGACTTTACGCTCTACGCCGACCGCTTCCGTTTGCACGGCCGCGCGGCGCGCCGGGCGATTGCCGGCTGTGACGGCTTCATGGCCGACGCCAAGGCCGACATTGACCGGGCGGACCGTTATGGATTGGCGGCGCGCGTGCCGCGGCTGGTGGTGCCTGGCGCAGGCGGTGTCGACCGGGCCATTTTCCGGCCGGGGGCGGCCATTGAGCCGGCCCTGTTCGTGAACCCGCGCGGCTTTCGCCGCTACGTGCGCAACGATACGTTTTTCGAAGCCTGCCGCCAGGTGGCGGGCCGTCATCCCGAGGCGCGTTTTGTCGGGGTGGCGATGCAGGGTTGGCAGCCGATGGAGGACGCCGTGCGGCGCCTGGGGCTCGAAGAAGTCACGACCCTGACGGCGCCGCTGTCGCGGCAGGAGATGGCCTTTCTCTATCAGCGGGCGGCGGTGACGGTGTCGCCGACCGAGCATGACGGCACGCCGAACACGTTGCTCGAGGCGATGGCCTCGGGTTGCCTGCCGGTGTGCGGCGATCTGCCGAGTTTGCGGGAATGGATTGCGCCGGGCGAGAACGGGTTGTTGTGTGATCCCCGGGACGCGGAGAGCCTGGCGGCGGCAATGCTGCGGGCGATTGAGGATCGGGCGTTGCAGGCGAGGGCGGCGGAACAGAATCCGCGGCTGATTGCCGAGCGGGCCGACTATGCCGCGAGTATGCGGCAGGCAGAGGAATTCTATGGACGGTTGGTCTGAGGTCGGAGCCTGGCGAGCAGCCGGGTTGAGGTACGAAAAGGCGGCGGCGGTGCAGGGAGCGGTGGAGGCTTGCATTGACGCGGCGGGAGTGCGGCTGGCGGATTGGATCCGGCCGGGCGAGACCGTGTTGCTGAAGCCCAACTGGGTGAAGGCGACCCATCCGCGTTATGCCGATGGCTGGCGCGTGGTGATGACGGCGACCCCCGTGGTGGAGGCGATGGCGCGCCTGGCCTGGCGGGCGATGGAGCGCCGCGGGCGTCTGGTGATTGCCGACGCGCCGCAGACCGATTCGAGCTTTGCGGAGATCGACCGCTGCCTGGGGCTGCGGGCGATGGAGACGCGCCTGCGGGCGGAAGGGATTGACGCGACCGTGATCGATCTGCGGCGCGAGGAGTGGGTGCAGCGCGATGGCGTGATCGCCGAGCGGCAGGCGCTGGCGGGAGATCCGGCGGGTTACGTCGCCTTCGACCTGGGAGAGGGAAGTGAGTTTGCCGGGCATGCCGGAGCGGGCCGCTACTACGGCGCCGACTACGATGCGGGCGAGGTGAACCGTCACCATTCCGGCGGCCGGCACGAGTATCTGATTGCGCGTTCGGTGGTGGAGGCCGATGTGGTGATCAGCCTGCCGAAGCTCAAGACGCATAAGAAGACCGGCCTTACCGCGGGCCTGAAGAATCTGGTGGGCATCAACGGCGATAAGAACTGGCTGCCGCATCACACCGAGCACGGCTGGACGGCGCGGGGCGATGAGCGGCCGCAAAGCGATTGGCGGATGCGGCTCGAGCGGACGGCGGCGCGCGGGTTGCGGAAGCTGAACCGTGCGGTGCCGGGTCTGGGTCCGCTGGTCCATGGTCAGGCTCATCGGGTGGGGGCGCAACTGTTCGGCGAAACCGAGCAGGTGGTGCGCAGCGGCAACTGGTATGGCAACGACACCTGCTGGCGGATGTGCCTGGACCTGAACAAACTCGTGATCTACGGGCAGGCCGATGGCACGTTCGCGAAACAGCGCCGGCGCTATCTGGTGCTGGCCGATGGCGTGGTGGCGGGCGAAGGAGCCGGGCCGATGAACCCGGATCCGGTGGAAGCCGGCCTGTTGCTGTTCGGCACCGATGCGGCAAGCGTCGATGCGGCGGCGGCCACGCTGATGGGCTTTGACGTGGAGCGGCTGCCGCTGGTGCGCGAAGCCTTCCGGACGCGCGGCTATGCAGTGAGCGCGGGCGAAGACTGGCGCGCGATCTCGCTGCGGAGCAACGTGGCGGCCTGGGCGGGGCGGCGGCTGCCGGAGGTGGAAGAGACCTATCATTTCCGGCCACATTTCGGCTGGGCGGGGATGGTGGAGCGCGGAAAGGTCGGGGTGGCGGCATGAGTCGCCTGGCAGCGGTTTTTGAAAATTTGCCGGTGCCCTTGCAGCAGGCGGCCTGTCACCTGGAAGGTTGGAGGATCGCGCGTCATCGTTATGGCGGCGAGTTCGATGACTTGTTGCGCGAGGCTGAGGCGCGTTCCTATTGGTCGCGCGAGCAGATCGAGGCTTACCGCGAGGCGCGGCTGGCCGCATTTGTGGAGCATGCGCGGCGGCATACGGCCTTCTATGCGGCCTATCCACTGGACGAGCCCTGGCCGGTGCTCGAGAAACAGGTGGTGCAGGAACGAACCTCCGAACTGATCGCCAAGGACTTCGCGCATGCGGCGCAGTGGGCGCACACCAGCGGCACCACCGGCGCGGGCTTGCGCTTTCCGGTGACGCGGCGCGCGCATCAGGAGCAATGGGCCGTCTGGTGGCGCTATCGCCATTGGCACGGCATCGGGTTCGACCAGTGGTGCGGCTACTTCGGCGGACGCATGGTGGTGCCGCTGCAAAGCCGGCAGGCGCCTTACTGGCGCGACAACGCGCCGGGCCGGCAGATCCTGTTTTCGGGTCAGCATCTGCGCGAAGAGACGTTGCCGGACTACGTGGCCGAACTGCGGCGGCGCCGGCCGCCCTGGTTGCACGGCTATCCGTCGTTGCTGGCGCTGGTGGCCGACTATCTGGTGACGCGCGGCGAGGAACTGGGCTATGCGGTGCGTTGGGTAACGACCGGCGCGGAGAATCTGTTGCCGCATCAGGCGCGGCTGATCGAGCGGGCGTTTGGCGTGCGTGCGCGGCAGCACTACGGGATGGCTGAGGGAGCAGCCAACCTGTCGGAGTGCGAGCGCGGGCAACTGCACGTGGATGAAGACTTTTCGGCCGTGGAGTTTCTGCCGGCCGAAGAACCGGGCACCTACCGCGTGGTGGGCACCAACTTTACGAACCTGGCGATGCCGCTGGTGCGCTACGACGTGGGCGACCGCGTGCGGCTGGGCTCGGTGGCGTGCGGTTGCGGACGGCCGGGCCGGGTGGTGGAGTCGATTGACGGACGCAGCGAAGACTATCTGTGGCTCGATGACGGGACGCGGTTGGGCCGTCTGGACCACATCTTCAAAGACGCGGTGCGGGTGCGCGAGGCGCAGATCGTGCAGCGCGAAGCGGGCGCGATGACGCTGCGCGTGGTGCGCGGCGCTGGTTTTAGCGAAGCCGATGAGAAGCAATTGCTGGCCGAGACGCGTTATCGCGTGGGCGCGGCGATGCGGATTCATCTGGAATATGTGGACCGGATCGAACGGACGGCGATGGGGAAGTTGCGGCTGGTGGTGAGTGAGCTCAAGCGGCGGGAGCCGCGGCGGGCGGACTCGGGCGCCGTGATTTCCGCGGTTTGATGGCGGAATCGTGGCTGCCGGTGACCCAGGCGCGCAGGAGCCTGGCGCGGCCTGACAAAACAAAGCCAACGCGCTTGACACGAGCGAGATCGGCCAGGGGATTGAAGTCCGGTTTGAGTTGATCTTCCTGGCGCTCGACGATTTCGCGGGTGGTTTGCAGCTCTTTCAACTCGCGCAGGGCGCGGTGAAAGGTGCGCTGATGCTGGCCCCGGTAGCGGCAAAGGCGGTCGAGTTGGCGGCCAATGGTTTCGTCGGACAAAGGGCCTTGGGCGAACGCCTGCGCTTCGAGCGTTTCGATGCGCAGCAGATTCCAGGCCGCGGCGAGCAACTGTTCAAAGACGGTGACCTCGAGGGCGCCGACCGGTTTGAGTTGGGCCAGATGCGTGGCTTCGAAAACGGTGAACGCCTCGCGCTCGTCGTCGCGGATGAGCAGACGGCCGGTGAGGTTGTGACGGTTGGCGTTGAGGCTGACGGCGGCCTTGCCTTCCGGGGTCCGCGGTCCGGTGGAATGTTGCGCGTTGGCGAGATTGGCAGTCTGTCGGGCGGTCATCGGGAGAAGTTCCTTTCCGCTTTCGAGTGTAGCGGGCGTCTGATTCATCCCGAGCCCGCGCGGGACGCTAAGTGTAATGGCGACAGCAGGTTAGAGAAAAAGAATTCGTCGTGAACGGAAAACAGGAGAGCTCGGTTTGAAGCAGGTTCTCGAAAGTTTGAAGACAGGCATCGTGTCGGTGGTGGAAGTTCCGGTGCCGATGGGGCGGCCCGGCTACGTGGTGGCCAAGACGCGGACGAGTTTGATCTCGGCCGGCACCGAACGAATGCTGGTGGAGTTTGGGAAGGCGAGTTGGTGGGGCAAGGCGCGGCGGGAGCCGGAGCGAGTGCGGCAGGTGGTGGAGAAGATGTGGACCGACGGCGTAGCGGCGACGCTCGAGGCGGTGCAGGCCAAGCTCGACCGCGAGATTCCGTTGGGTTACGCGAATGTGGCCGAGGTGATCGAAAGCGGCTGCGGGGAACTGGCGGTAGGCGATCGCGTGGTGTCCAACGGGGTGCATGCAGAGTACGTGAGTGTGCCGCGAAATCTGTGCGCGCGCGTGCCGGACGGGGTAAGCGACGAAGAAGCGAGCTTCACGGTGCTGGGAGCGATTGCGCTCGAAGGCGTACGCCGGGCGGCACCGCAGTTGGGCGAGGTATTTGCGGTGTGCGGCCTGGGGCCGATCGGGTTGTTGGCGGTGCAGCTGTTGAAAGCGAACGGCTGCCGGGTGCTGGCGACGGATCTCTCTCGCGAGCGGCTGTCGTTGGCCGAAGCTTTTGGAGCCGAGACGTTCGATTTGCGCGCCGGGGTGGATCCGGTGATGGCGGCGCGGGCGGCCACCGGCGGGCGCGGCGTGGACGGCGTGCTGGTGTGTACGGCGACCTCGAGCTCGGCGCCGATCCGGCAGGCGGCGCAGATGTCGCGGCAACGGGGGCGGGTGGTGCTGGTGGGCGTGGCGGGCATGGAACTGGATCGGGCGGACTTCTATAAGAGCGAAGTGAGTTTTGAGGTGTCGTGCTCGTATGGTCCGGGGCGCTATGACCCGCAGTATGAGGAGCGCGGGCAGGACTATCCCTACGCGCATGTGCGGTGGACGGCGCAGCGGAACTTCGAGGCGGTGCTGGGCTTGATGGTGTCGCGTTCGTTGAACGTGGGCCCGCTGATCTCGCATCGGTTCGCGGTGGAGCGGGCCGCCGAGGCGTACGCGGTGCTGACGGGCACCAGTCCGTCGTTGGGAATTTTGCTGGAGTACGGAACAGCGGCCGAGGATTTGGAGCGCGGTTCCCGGCTGGTGGGATTGCGCCGGGAGACGGTGAGCGGACCGGCGACGGTGGGCTTTCTGGGGGCGGGGAACTACGCGGTGAAGGCGCTTTTGCCGGCGCTGGCGGAGGCGGGCGCCGGCTTGCGGACGATCGTGTCGCGCGAAGGCGTTTCGGCGGCCCAGGCGGGGCGGAAGTTCGGCTTTGGGCGGGCTTCGTCGGACATTGATGCTGTCCTGGCGGATGCGGAGATCGATACGGTGTTCATCGCGACGCCGCATGATTCGCATGCCGAGCTGGTGCTTGAGGCGCTGGCGGCGGGCAAGCATGTATTTGTCGAGAAGCCGCTGGCGGTGCGGCGCGAGGATGTGGAGCGGATCGCGCTGGCGGTGGGAGCCAAGCAACGGCTGTGTGTGGGCTTCAACCGGCGTTATGCGCCGCTGGCGCAGAGCTTGAAGCGGCAACTGGCCGCGGTGAGTGGTCCGAAGGCGATGGTGTACACGGTGAACGCGGGTGCGGCGCCCGCGGGGGCGGACCGGCTGATTGGCGAGGGCTGCCACTTCATCGACTTGCTGCGGTTTCTGGCCGGCGCGCCGATTGGGCGGGTGCAGTGTTCGCGGGTGGCTGATGGCGGGGTGATCAGTCTCGAGTTTCGCGATGGGTCGGTGGGGACGGTGCACTATCTGACGGGCGGTCACCGGTCGGTGGCCAAGGAGCGGCTGGAGGTGTTTGGCGGGGGGAGGATCTTTGAGCTCGATAACTTCCGGCGGCTGCGGGTGCATGGCGGGAGCGGTTCGGAGCGGAGCTGGAAGCAGGATAAGGGCAACGCCGCGTTGGTGGCGGCTTTTGTGGCGGCGGTGCGCGACGGGCGGCTGCCGGATCCGATCGCGCGGGAGGAACTGCTCGAAGTGTCGCGGGTGACCTTGGAGGCGGCCGGTGCTGACTAAGCCGGGAGGGACACCGGCGGCACTGCCTTTGTACTGGCAGACGGCGCGGCATTTGAAAGCGCGCCAGGTGTGGGGTTGGGCGGCCGAGCACGTGCCGCAGCGCCCGGTGAAGCGGGGTGCGCTGCCGGCGCGCGAGCAGACCGGCGGGTGGATCGAAGGATATCCGCGGTCGGCGTCGATGTTGCCCGGCGGCCGGGTGCAGTTGCTGAACCGGAGCGAGGAAGTGCGCGACTGGAATGCGCCGGAACGGCCGCGGCTGTGGAACTATCACCTGCATTACTTCGAGGATCCGCGCGTGGAAGCCGAGTGGCTGGAGCGATGGATGGCGGAGAATCCGGCGGGGCAGGGCAGCGGCTGGGAGCCCTATCCGCTCTCGCGACGGGTGGTGAATTGGGTGCGCTGGCGTTTGCGCGGCAAGCGGGCGCCCGAGGGTTTTGAAGCGAGCCTGACGGAGCAGGCGCGGGCGTTGGCCGGCAAGATCGAGTACCGGTTGATGGCGAACCATCTGTTTGCGAATGCCAAGGCGCTGGTGCATGCGGGCACGTATCTGGCGGGTGAGGAGGCGGCGCGGTGGCTGGCGACCGGGTTACGGATTCTCGACCGCGAGGTGCAGGAGCAGATTCTCGACGACGGCGGGCACTTCGAACGGAGCCCGATGTATCACGCGTTGATTCTCGAGGACCTGCTCGATCTGGAAGCGTTGCGGCTGGCGTATCCGGGTGTGTGGATGGAGCGGCCGCGGTGGCGCGTGGCGGTCGAGCGGATGTTGGGCTGGCTGGGTGCGATGACGCATCCCGATGGCGAGATCGCTTTCTTCCAGGATGCTTGTGAGGGCGTGGCGGGAAGCTATCGCGAGTTGTCGGCGTACGCGGCCCGGCTGGGGATGGCCGAGCAGCGGGTGCCGTTGGGCGATTCGGGTTATCGGCGGCTGGAGGCGGGCGAGCTGGTGGTGTGGATGGACGCGGCGGGTCCGGGGCCGGACTATCAGCCGGGCCATGCGCATGCGGGCACGTTGAGTTTGGAGGCGAGTTGGCGCGGCGGGCGGGTGGTGGTGAATAGCGGGACGTCGACGTATGAGGCGGGCCCGGTGCGGCAGTTTGAACGGTCGACGGCGGCGCATGCGACGGTCCGGGTGAATGGGCGGGATTCGAGCGAGATGTGGGGCGCGTTCCGGGTGGCGCGGCGGGCGCGGGTGAAGGAGTTGCTCGAGGGCGAGGGTTGCGTGGAGGCGATGCATACGGGCTATGAGCCGGTGCGGCATCGGCGGCGGGTGACAGTGCTCGAACGGCAACTGGTGGTGGAGGACGAGCTATCGGGCGGGGAACTGCTCGAGTGGTTCTGGCCGCTGCATCCGAGCGTGGAAGTGCGCGGGCGGGAGTTGTGGCGCGCGGGCTGGCGGATCGGCGTGGTGGAGCCGCCGGCGGGCGTACCGGTGGAATGCGAGCCGGCCGAGTGGCGACCGGAGTTTTACCGGCGGGTGCCGTCCACGCGGTTGCGGATGGTGGCGCACGGGGCAGGGAAGTATGTGACGAGGGTGAGGTTCGAATGAAGATCCTGTTTTTTGCCGACAACTTCGCGCCGGAACGCAACGCGCAGGCGTCGCGGGTTTTCGAGCGGGCGCGCTATTGGGTGCGTTGGGGGCATGAGGTGACGGTGGTGACCTGCGCGCCGAACTTTCCCGAAGGCAAGCTGTTTGATGGCTATCAGAACCGCTGGCGCCAGGTGGAGATGATCGACGGTATTCGCGTGGTGCGGGTGAAGACGTTTATTGCGCGCAATGAGGGACGGTTCAAGCGGGCGCTAGACTTTCTGTCGTTTCTGCCGTCGGCGGTGGTTTGTTCGTTGTTCGAGAAGCGGCCGGACGTGGTGGGGGCGACCTCGCCGCAATTCTTTGCGGCTTTGGCGGGGTGGATGGCGAGCGTCTGGCATTGGCGGCCGTTCTTGCTCGAGATCTCGGATTTATGGCCGGCGTCGATCGAGGCGGTGGGGGCGATGAAGGGGGGGCTGGTGCTGCGGGCGCTGACGATGCTCGAGATGTTTCTCTATCGTCAGGCGACGAAGATTGCGCCGCAGACGCCGGCGTTTGAGCGGGATTTGCGCGAGCGCGGCGTGCCGGCGGAGAAGCTGTCGGTGGTGATGAACGGGGTAGAGCTTTCGATGTACGGGCCGCGGGAGCGCGACGAGGCGTTGGCGGCGGCGTGGGGCATCGAGCAGGACGAAGTGGTGGTGGGGTATGTGGGCACGCTGGGCATGGCGCACGGGCTGATGGGGGTGCTGGACGCGGCCGAGATCCTGCGCGAGGAGCGGGTGCGATTTCTGCTGGTGGGGCCGGGTGCCGAGCGCGAGATGTTGATGGCGGAGGCAGCGCGGCGGGGTTTAGCGAATGTGACGTTTGTCGAGTCGCAGCCCAAGGCGATGATGCCGCGGGTGTGGAGCGTGGTGGATGTGGCGCTGGTGCATTTGAAGAATACGCCGGTGTTTGCGACGGTGATCCCGTCGAAGATTTTCGAGGCGATGGCGTCAGGCAAGCCGGTGTTGTTGGCGGCGCCCGATGGCGAGGCGAGCGAGTTGGTGCGGCGGGAAGGGGCGGGCGTGCATGTGCATCCGGGCGACTTGTGGTCGCTCGCCACGGCCGTGCGCGGCCTGGCGACCAAGCAACCGGTGCCGACGGCGGCGGAGATGGCCGCCGCGGCCCTGCGCGCGGCGCCGCGCTACAGCCGGGAGCGGCAGGCGCGCGCCATGGCGGAGCTATTCGAGGGAATGATCAATGAACAACAAAATTCTGCTGGTCGCCGGAGCGCGGCCGAACTTCATGAAACTCGGCCCGCTGTGGCCCACGCTGGAGAGGGACCCCGAGTTCCAGCCGGTGCTGGTGCACACCGGGCAGCACTACGACGAAGCGCTATCCGGACAATTTCTCCGCGACCTCGGGTTGCCGCATCCGAAGTATTGTCTGGAAGTGGGGTCGGGGTCCCATGGGGCGCAGACGGCCCGGATCATGGAGCGGATTGAGCCGGTAATGGAGGCCGAAAGGCCGGCGGCGGTGCTGGTGGTGGGCGACGTCAACTCGACGTTGGGCGCGGCGCTGGTGGCGGCGAAGATGGGCATTCCGGTGGTGCATGTGGAGGCGGGGCTGCGGAGCTTTGACCGGTCGATGCCGGAAGAAGTGAACCGGCTGGCGGTGGATGCCATTTCGGACCTGCTGCTGGCGAGCGAAGAGAGCGGGATACGAAATCTGCGCGCCGAAGGCGTGGCCGAGAGCCGGATGCGCCTGGTGGGGAACCTGATGATCGACTCGCTGAAGGCGAATCTCGAGCGCGCCCGGCGGGCCGGGGTGCGCGAGCGGTTGGAGATTGTGGGCGACTACGGAGTAGTGACGCTGCATCGGGCGGCGAACGTCGACGATCCGGCGCGCCTGGCGGAGTTGCTCGAAACCCTGGAAGTAATTGCACGGCGACAGCCGTTGTATTTTCCGGTGCACCCGCGGACGCGCGCGCGGCTGGAGAGCGCCGGGGTGACGGTGAGCGAACGGATTCACTTGCTCGAGCCGCTGGGCTATCTGGAGTTTTTGGGTTTGGTGGCCGACGCGGTTGTAGTACTCACAGATTCCGGCGGGATTCAGGAGGAGACGACCGTGCTGGGGGTGCCGTGTTTGACCCTACGGGACAATACGGAACGTCCAGCGACGGTGGAGCAGGGGACCAACGTGCTTGCGGGAACGCGGCGGGAGACGATCCTGGCGGCCTGGTCGGGCTTGCATTGGGGACCGCGGGTACGGCGGGTGCCGGAGGGTTGGGATGGTTGTGCGGCGGGGCGGGTGGTGGGGGAGCTCAAGGCGTTCCTGGCACCGACGGAAACGCGACAAGTCTTGGTGGCGTAAAGGTTTGACGGAGACCATGCGATGATACAGAAGGTCCCTCCGGGCTTCCCCGGAACTCCGAAGGAGGGGGGCGTCCGATCACTTAGCCATGGTTCGTTTTCGCGTTTTGACGCTGCTGTGCGTCGACATTCTCCTGTTAGTGGTGAGCTACCTGACGGCAGCGCTGGTGCTGCGGGACATGGGATTGCTCTGGGAGTTCGACCTTGGCTTTTACCTGTCCGACGAACTGGGCGTCCAAAAGATTGGGCTGGTGACGGCGACCGTTGTCCTTTGCCTCTATTTTTTGGGCCTTTATGACAACATTCGCGTCAAATCGCGACGGATCCTTTTTCAGGACCTTCTGCTGACTTTCGGGGTGTCCTTTTTCTCGCAGGCGCTCTTGAGCTACGGCCGCAGCGACCTAGTACTCTCACGGTGGATCATGCTGGCGGGGTCGGGGTTGGCGGTGGTGTTGCTGCTGGTGTGGCGCCTCTCCTATAGTCTTTTGCTGGTGCGGGTGGTGGGACGGCAGAAGGTGCTGTTTCTGGGCAACTCTCCGCTGGCACGCCAGATGGCGCAATTTATCCGGGATCGTCCAGAGCGCGGTTACGAAACCATTGGCTGTCTGACGCTGGGCGAAGGCGAGTCATTTCCGGGGCGGATCATCCCCATGGAAAGCGACTTGGCCGAACAAATCCGGCGGCTGAATCCCGAGGTGATCTCGGTGTCGCGTGATCTGGACATCAACGACGCCCTGTCGCGACAGCTGATGGAATGCAGCATGGAAGGGCTGGCGGTGCAAAGTATCGGCGTGTTGCACGAGCAGCTTTTTCATCGGGTGGCACTCGAGACGATCACGCTCGAGCAACTGGTGTATTCTCCCTCGCTGCGTCCGCGACCGGGCGTGGAGCTGATGCAGGACCTGTATAGCCGGCTGGGTGCGGCGATCGGCTTGCTCATCGCGTGGCCGGCAATGGTGTTGGTGGCGATCGCGGTGCGGCTGGATTCCCGAGGTCCGATCATTTTCCGACAGACCCGGATTTCGAAGAACGGGAAGCCATTTCAGTTTCTGAAGTTCCGCTCGATGTATGTGGAGCCTCCGACGACTGCGCCCGAGCGGGCGAAAGAGAACGATCCGCGCATTACGCGGGTGGGGCGCTGGATCCGGTTATCGCGACTGGACGAGTTTCCGCAGTTCATCAACGTTCTGCGCGGCGAGATGGCGCTGGTGGGACCGCGGCCGGAGATGCCGGAGTTTGAAGAGCAACTCCTGAAGGTCATTCCGCTGTATCGCCAGCGGCATCGGGTGAAGCCCGGGATTACCGGCTGGGCGCAGATTCACCACGAGCCCGAAGATTCGATGGCGAATACGGCGCGGAAGCTCGAGTACGACCTCTACTACATCAAGAATATGTCGCCGGGCCTGGACTTTATGATCATGTTCCAGACGGTGAAGACGATTCTGTTGCGGATTGGGGCGCGTTAGGCGATGTGCGGCATTGCCGGTTTCGTGGGGGCAGGGTCTCGCACCGAGGCGGCCGAGGCGGCGGTCCGGCGGATGCTGCCAACGCTGGCCAGGCGGGGTCCGAATTCGGAAGGGTTGGAACGATGGCCAGGCGCGGTGTTGGGTCACCGCCGGTTGGCGATTCTGGATTTGAGCCCGGCGGGTCATCAGCCGATGTTGTCGGCCGATGGCCAAGTGGGGCTGGTCTTTAACGGGTGCATCTACAATTTCGTGGAGTTACGGCGGGAGCTGGAACAACTGGGGCACCGGTTCCATTCCAACTGCGATACGGAGGTTCTGCTGCAGGCCTACCGGCAATGGCCGATCGATGAGATGGTGCCGAAGCTGCGCGGGATGTTCGCGTTCGCGGTATGGGATCAAGAGAAGCGGAAGCTGACGCTGGCGCGGGACCGGATGGGCGTCAAGCCGCTGGTGTATCAACGGGGGAAAGACCAGACCATCGCTTTTGCTTCGACGGTGGGAGCCTTGCGCGCCGCCGGCTTGGCGAGCGAAGTGAATCCGCAGGCGGTGCTCGAATTTCTCGAGTACGGTTTTGTCACCGACCAGCATTCCATCTATCAGGAAGTGCAGAAGCTACCGCCCTCGTCGATTCTCGAGTGGCAGGATGGGCACGTCAACCAACGAACGTATTGGAGTCTGCCGGAGATCGAGGAACGGTCGCCGATTCGTTTTGAAGAGGCGGTGGAGGAGACCGAGCGGCTCCTGATAGAGAGTGTGCGGCTGCGGCTACAGGCGGACGTGCCGGTGGGCGCGCTGTTGAGCGGCGGGATCGATTCGACGCTGGTGTGCTGGGCAATGGCCAAGCTGAACGCGAACGTGAAGGCCTTTACGGTGGGTACGCCGGGTGACGCAGCCGATGAAAGTGCCGACGCGCGGGAGACGGCGCGGCGGCTGGGGGTGGAGCACGAGACGGTCAACTTCCCAGAGCAGCAGGAGAATCCGCTCGAAGAACTGATCAACGCCTACAGTGAGCCGATGGGGAGTTCGTCGGCGTTGGGGATTCTGCAGGTCAGCGAAGTGATGCGGGAGAAAGTGACGGTGCTGCTGACCGGGGATGGAGGCGACGATGTGTATCTCGGGTATCCGTTCTTCTGGAACGCCTGGAAGGTAGAGCAGGTGGCGCGGAAGATTCCTCCGTTCAGCGCGGAGCTGTGGAAGGGGTTGCGGCCAGCGGTGGGTCTGGTGGGAGCGTTGCGGCGGTCGAGGAGTTTCGGCGATTGCGTCACCGGCGGTTTGGGGGCGTACGCGCGGCTGCACGATGGTCTGCCGTATTTGGAAGAGCACGGCGTGCTGGGCCCGCGGCTGGCGGGAAAGCGTTTGTGGCAGCGAGAGATCGGAGCTTCGTTCGAGTCGGCGCGCCGGTTGTTGGGCGACGTGGTGGCGTGGCATTGGAAACTGCATTTCACGGGTGAGTTCATGGCCAAGGTGGACGGGGGCACGACGTATTGGTCGCTCGAAGCGCGCGCTCCGCTGCTTGACCATGAGGTGTGGGAGTTCGCCGCGCGTCTGCCGGCGGAAGTGCGTTTCCACGGGGGACAACTGAAAGCGATCCTGCGGGAAATCGTGCGGCGCCGGGTGGGCGACGACGTGGCGCGCCGCCGGAAGCAGGGTTTCGTGGTGCCGGTGTCGCGATGGCTGGCCGACCGCTGGAGCGGCGAATTGAAGCGGCTGAAGGGCGGATCGAGATTGGCGGCCGAGGGCTGGATCCGGGCGGAAGGACTTTCGGCGGCGATCGACGCGGCACTGGAGAAACGCGAGGTGCCGGTGCAGTTGTGGCATCTGCTGGTGCTCGAGCATTGGCTGGAACGCCAGCGCGGGGCGGCGTCAGGCGTGGAGAGTCGGGGCACGGTGCAGCCCCTCGTACAGTCGTGAAACCGATCCGGTTGTTGGCGATCATCGAAGCGACGACGGTGACGGGACCGGCGAAGAATCTACTGCAGTTCGGACAACTGGGAAAGTTGTGCGATCCGCCGGTGGAGTTGACGGTGGCGACGTTCCGGCGGGGTGGCGGGGAGTCCGATCCGTTTCTGGCGGCGGTGCAGACAGCCGGGCTTCCGGTGCGGGTGATCACCGAGGCGAGCGCGTATGACGGCGGCGTGCTGGACCGGCTACGGGAAGTGGTGCGGGAGGTGCAGCCGACCGTGATCCAGAGTCACGCGGTGAAGTCTCATTTCCTGGTTCGCTTCTCGAGTCTGCACCGGGAGGTGCCGTGGGTGGCGTCGCATCACGGATACACATGGCCGACGCTCAAAGCGCGTGCATATAACTACGTCGACTACTGGTCGCTGCGCGGAGCGCGGCGGGTGCTGACGGTGACCGGCGCCTTTGTGCCGGACCTGACCGGGCGCGGAGTACGGCGCGAACATCTGAAGGTGATTCACAACGCAATTGCTCCGTTCGTGCGGCCCCCGGACGAGGAACTGGCGGCGTTGCGGGAACGCTGGGGCGGGCATCGGCCGGTGCGCACGATCTTGAGTGTGGGCCGCTTGTCAGGCGAGAAGGATCACCTGACTCTGGTGGAGGCCTTCGCCGGGCTGGCCAAGCCCGAGGTGCGGCTGATGATTGTGGGCGAGGGTCCAGAGCGGGCACGGTTGGAGGCGGCTATCGAGAGGCTGGGGCTGCGGGAGCGAGTGGTGTTGACCGGGCAACAAGCGTCGGCGACTCCGTTTTATGCGCTGGCCGACGTGGCGGTGCTTTCGTCGCGCTCCGAGGGTTCGCCGAATGCACTACTGGAATCGATGGCGGCGGAGGTGCCGACGGTGGCGACACGCGTAGGGGGCGTGCCGGAGATTGCGCAGGACGGCGAGACGGCGTTGCTGGTGCCGCCTGGCGATCCGGCGGCGTTACGGCTGGCGATGGCGCGCTTGCTGGAAGATACCGCTCTGAGCCAACGGCTGGCCCAGGCGGCGCGGGAACTGGTGGACCGGGAGTACACGCCGCAATCGCGGGCACAGCGTCTGGCGGCGTTCTATCAGGAAGTGGCCCAGCGCTCGTAGGTCGCGACCAGTTTCTCGCCGAGCACATCCCAGTCATAGCGTGAACGGACGAGGCGAAGGCCTTGTTCAGTCAATTGATGGCTGCGGGCGGGGTCGCCGGCGAGGGTGTCCACGGCGGGGAGCCAGTCGGCATCCCGTTCGGCCGGCAGGTAGTGTTCGCCGGGCAGGGCATCGAGCCCTTCGGCGCCCAGAGCTGTGGAGATGACCGGGACGCCGGCTGCCATCGCTTCGAGAATCTTGAGGCGCGTGCCGCCACCGGAGCGCAGCGGCACCACGGCGGCCAAAGCGTCCTGATAGTAGGGCCGCACGTCCGGGACGGTGCCGGTTACCTCGACGCCGGGAATCTGCGCCAAAGCCTGGACATCGGGCGGAGGAGTGGCGCCCACCAGCGATAGATGCCAATCCGGATGGCTCTGATGAATCCGGGGCCAGACCTGGCGGGTGAACGAGATGGCGGCCTCGCGGTTCGGGTGGTAGCTCATAGTGCCGACAAAGACGATGCGCCGCGGGTTCACTGGCCGCGGCTGGGCAAAGTAGGCGGTTTCGACGCCGTTGTCGACGATTTCAATCCGGGCGTTCGGGGCGAGGGCGAGCAGCTTGAGGCGCTCGCGTTCGCTGCAAACCAGGTGGCCGTGCAGATCGCGGAGCAGGTCGCGTTCGGTGACCTCGAGGCGGCGGGCGGTGAGGCGGGCATAAAGGCGGCGGGCTTGGGAGTCCATCGTAGCTCCATGGCTGTGCATGGCTTCGGACTCAATGTTGTGCCAGTCGTTGACTAACTTAGCCCCGGGTAGCCGTTTTGCGAACAGGTCGAGATAGCCGGCCAGGTGGATGCTCTCGAGGTGGACGAAATCGAACGGGGTTTGGCGGGTGAGCTGGTCCAGGGAGGAGTTCATCTCGGGCGACGTATAGTTAACGATCGGTAAGGGCCAACGGCCAATCAGGCCGCGGACAATCTTCTCCGGCGTATAGAAGGCCGGCGCGGGAACCGACACGATGCGTTCGCAGAAGGGCAAATCTTCCGGCGTGGGAACCGGGAGGCCCGGGTGGGCGAAGAAGACGTAGGTGATCTTCGCCCGCCGTCCCAGGGCGCGGCAGAGGTGGTACTCGCGGAGCTTCGCTCCGCTGGAGGGCGGCCAAGCGTGGCGAGGCGAGACGAGCAAAATGCGCATCTAGCGGAGAATGGGCAGCAGCACGCGCGGAGCCGTGGTGAGGGCGTCGATCATGAAATCGATCATGGTGTCGTTGAGTCCCGGATAGACGCCGAGCCAGAAAACCTGATTCATGACCAGATCGGTGCGTTCCAGCGAGCCGGCTACGCGAAACTCGACATTCTGATAAGCGGGCTGTCGAACCAGGTTGCCGCCAAAGAGCAGGCGCGTGGCGATCTTACGGTCCTCGAGGAAACGGACCAGATCGTTGCGCGTGAACGGGGCGCCGGGACGCACGGCAATGGGGAAGCCAAACCAGCTGGGTTCGGAGCCCGGGGTGGCTTCCGGGAGGATGTAGAACTCTTCGGAACTGCGCAGGCCGGTGCGCAGCCGTTCGAAGTTGTGGCGCCGTCGGGCGATGAAGTCGGGGAGCTTCTTCAACTGCGCAACGCCGACGGCGGCCTGCATGTCGGTGACCTTGAGGTTGTAGCCGATATGCGAGTAGGTGTATTTGTGGTCGTAGCCGCAGGGGAGTTCGCCGAGAGTCCAGTCGAAGCGCTTGCCGCAGGTGTCGTCCTTGCCGGGTTCGCACCAGCAGTCACGGCCCCAGTCACGGAAGGATTCCACCAGCGTGCGGAGCAGCGGCTTTTCGCAGAGCACGCCGCCGCCTTCCCCCATCGTGATGTGGTGGGCGGGATAGAAGCTGGTGGTGGCGAGATCGCCGAAGGTGCCGACGCTTTGCCCCTGGAATTTGGCGCCAACCGCATCGCAGCAGTCTTCAATAAGCCATAAGTTGTGACGCCGGCAGAAGTCACTGACGACGTCGAGCCGGAAAGGATTGCCTAAGGTATGAGCGACCATCACGGCCCGCGTCTTGGGGGACAAGGCGCCTTCGAGCAACTGGACGTCGATGTTGTAAGTGGGGACGTCGACGTCGATGAAGACGGGCACCAAGCGGTTCTGAATGATCGGGTTGACAGTGGTGGGGAAGCCGGCGGCAGCGGTGATGACTTCGTCTCCCGCCTGCAGGGCGCGCTCGCCCAGGCGGGGTGAGGTCAGCGCCGTCAGCGCCAGGAGATTGGCCGAGGAGCCGGAATTCACCAGAATGGCGTTGCGCAGGCCGAAGAAGCGGGCAAATTCTTTTTCAAACCGGCTGGCGTAGCGGCCGGTGGTAAGCCAAAAGTCTAACGAGGAGTCCACCAGATGCTGAATGTCGTCGGCATCGAAAACCCGGCCGGCGACCGGAACGTTGGTTTGGCCAGGCTGGAATTCCCGTCCCGGAAAGGCAACCTCATAATACTCGGCAACTAAACCGGCAATTTGTTCACGCAACTCTTGCGGATTCTTATTCACGGATACTTCCTTTGAGAGGGACGAGCGAAGCGGACGTTACATCGTCGAGTGGATGGCCAAACGAAGGAGCATTGAGAGTGTCGAGGTCACCCAAGGGGTTGGGAGCATGATTGCGTAATTTTCCCTGCTCGATCGAGTATTCCACCAACGACAGCGGCCGGCGTTGAGTTTGGGCGTAAATTCTTCCCACATACTCTCCAATGACGCCCAGAAACATAGAGTTCAGGCCAAGGCTGAAGAGCAGCAGAATGGCGAGGGTAGCAAAGCCGGAAGGCCAGGTGGCGCGATGGACGATCGCGTTGATGAAGTAAATGACCACCCCAACCGAAGCGAGCGTGGAGATCATCAACCCAAGATAGACAGCCAACCGTAAGGGAACAATCGACGTCGCCAGAATCCCGTCCACGGCTAAGGCGATCAGAGCGCGTAAAGGGAACTTACTCTCACCCTGGGTACGGGCGTTACGATCGTAAACAATGCCTTTCTGGTTGTAGCCCAGACCGGCGATTGAGCCGCGGATATAGGGAAAAGCATTGTCCATTTGACGGATAGCTTCAATTACCGGCCGAGCCACCAGCCGAAAATCCCCGGCTTGCCGAGGTAGCGGGTGCTCACTGAGTTTATCGACCAACCAATAAAAAACTCCACGCAGTTGGCCGATGAGCCAGCCTTCCTGCCGAGCCCGGCGAATGCCGTAGACCACGTGGTACCCCTGCTCCCACCAATGGACGAATTCGAGAATCATAGCCGGTGGGTCTTGCAAGTCGCAGTCCACTTGGACGACGGCCGCGCCGTGGGCATGAAAATAGCCGGTGAGAATGGATTTCTGGTAGCCCACGTTGGCGCTGAAGCGCAGCACGCGGACCCGGTTGTCCTGGAGAGCCAGGCGGTGCAAGAGGGCGAAGGTGCGGTCCGAGGAATGGTTGTCGGTAAAGAGAAACTCGAAGTCGTAACGGCCAGCCAGGGGCGTCAATTCCCGGACCAGCGTTTCGTAGAGCGGGTGGACGTTTGCTTCCTCGTTGAGGACAGGAATGATGAACGACAACAGCGGCCGGTTGGCCGGGGCTTGGGGATCGCTCACGACACGGTCCTCTCTGCGGTGGCTTCGGCGAGGGCGAAATCCGCCATCGCATCACGAATCGTGCGGGAAGGCCGCCAGCCGGTGGCTTCGTACAAGCGCTGATTGTTCCCCACGGCCCAGGGGAGTTCGCCGGGGCGCTGCGGAATTTCGCCGAAGCGTAACAGGTTGTGCGGCAAACCGAGCGAATCGGCGACCGTCAGAGCAAAGTCGCGGACGCTGACGGGGATGCCGGAACAGAGATTGTAGACGCCACCCGCCGGAGCGCCGGCGGCCGCCAGCAGGCCGTCGATGGCGTCCTGCACATAGACAAAATCACGCACCTGTTTGCCGGGTGAAAGCGGAACCGGCATGCCGTGCATCAGGCGCGAGCGGAGCATCGAGAACAGGCGATGCGGCTCCTCACCTTGACCATAGATCTGGAAGAGTCGCACGTGGACCAGGGGAATGTTAAATTTAGCGGCTACGGCACGGGTCCAGATCCCGCCGGCGGCTTTCGAGGCACCGTAAGGCTCGACGCCGCCCAAGGGATAGTCTTCAGTGAGCAGCTGCGGCTGGGGGGCCGCCTGGTATTCGGCCCAACTTCCGGCGGTGACGACGCAGTCGGGCGGCGCGTTGCGCAGAGCCTCCACGACGGCGGCCGGATAGACCAGATTGCCTTCGAATAAGTCGGTGAGTTCGCGATCGCGCGGATCGACGCCGGCGGCGGCCATGTGAAAGGCGAGATCAAAGCGGCGGCCGTCGAGAACCCGCTCAATCGCGAGGGGCGTGGGGTCGCTCGCCCGGCAGACGGTGACTGCTGGCGGAACCGGGCGCGAGGGTCGCGAGGCGAGGGAAAGGTGAGTGACCTGGTAATTCAGGGTGAGCAGCCGACGGGTCAATTGACTGCCAAGAAAGCCGGTACCGCCGACAATAAGAACTTGCTTGGTCATGTGGGGGAATGGGTGGCGCGAAGTTGGTAGGCGTCGATCTGAGAAGACGTTAAGGCGGCGAGCGAGGCGGGGGCTTGGCCGCTAGCCCGATACCATTCGGCCGTGAGCCGGATCCCGTCGTCCAAGGTGAGCAACGGTTTCCAGTCGAGCAATTGGGACGCTTTGCTCGAATCGAGCCGCAGCAGGCGCGCTTCGTGCACAGCGCCGGGGTCAGGGCGGATTTCCAGAGAGCCTTCACCCCACAGGTGGATGACTCGCTGGGCGAGATCACCAACGGTGATTTCCGCCTGGGGGGCCGGGCCGAAGTTCCAGGCTTCGGCGCCTTCTTCCTGCAGTAAGCGGTGGGCCACCATCAGGTAGCCGCGCAAGGGTTCCAGTACATGTTGCCAGGGCCGGACCGAATCGGGGTTGCGCAAGACGACCGGGCGCTGCGCGAGAATGGCGCGTGCGATGTCGGGAATCAGCCGGTCTTCGGACCAATCGCCGCCGCCGAAAACGTTGCCGGCGCGGCAGGTGGCCAAGCGGGCCGCGCCGGGGGCCTGGAAGTAAGAACGGCGATAGCTGGCGGCGACGATCTCGGCACAGCCTTTGCTCGCGCTGTAAGGGTCGGCGCCGCCCAGATGCTCATCTTCGCGATAGGGCCAGAGCCATTCCCGGTTCTCATAGCACTTGTCGCTAGTAACGACGACGATCGCCCGCACCGAGGGTGTCGACCGGGCGGCGTCCAGCACGTGGGCGGTGCCAATCACGTTCGTCTCAAAGGTCTCAAGCGGATCCCGGTAAGAGCGGCGAACCAACGGCTGGGCGGCCAGGTGAAACACGATTTCCGGCTGCGCGAGGGCGAAAGCCTCATTCAGGCGCGGGCGGTCCCGGAGGTCGGCGTGATGATCCCGGGTGAGCGAGGCGGCCAGTCCGACCGACTCGTAAATGGACGGGCTCTCCGGAGCCAGCGCATAGCCGTGGACTTCAGCCCCCAGTTTCCGCAACCAGAGCGCCATCCAGGAGCCCTTGAAGCCTGTGTGACCGGTCAGAAGAACTCGCCGGCCGGCGAAGGATTGCCACCAAGGTGTGTGCGCCATTACCAAGTTTTCCAGGGCGCCTGGCCGGTAGCCCAAAGGCCTTCGAGCAGGTGCTTTTCGCGGAGCGTATCCATCGGCTGCCAGAAGCCGTCGTGGGCGTAGGCATGCAGGTGACCATCGGCGGCCAGACGACTCAACACGGCCGCCTCGAGCGAAACCTGATCGCCGTCGATGTAGTCGAGCACGCCCGGCTCAAAAACAAAGAAGCCGCCGTTGATCCAGCCTTCGCGAGCCGCCGGCTTTTCGAGGAACTCGACGACGCGGCCGCCTTCGGTGACCACCGAGCCAAAGCGGGCGGGCGGATGAACGATCGTCACAGTGGCCAAGCCGCCGTGCGAGCGGTGAAAATCGAGCACCTTGCCGATGTCGACATTGCCGACACCATCGCCATAGGTGCACATGAACGTACTAGGAAGGTATGGCTTCAAGCGCCGCAGGCGACCTCCGGTGAGCGTCTCAAGGCCTGTGTCATGGACCCCAACGACCCAGTCCGTCCGGTCCTTCTCAAGCATCTCGATTTCACCTGTGGCGAGGTCGATGCGCCAATCGCTGTTGGAAGTGGGAAAGTTGCGAAAGTATTCCTTGATCACCTCGGCTTTGTAGCCGCCCGCAATCAGGAAGTTGCCGAAGCCATGCGAGGCATAGATCTTCAGGATGTGCCAGAGGATCGGGCGATTGCCAATCTCAACCATCGGTTTCGGTTTGAGCGTCGTTTCTTCAGACAGACGCGTGCCAAGTCCTCCCGCCAGAATGACAGTGGGAATTTGAGATAGGCGGGGTGAGTGCATAAAGATGTCTTGGCTACTGGCTCCTAATCGGCTAACTGTCATCATATCAAGAGGGTGGGGAGCGGGATGTGGATCATCTGAGGGGGGCATACCCCCCAGATGGATAGAGGCGAATCATTGCCTCATCTTCGAGGGGCGAACTCATAGATTTCAATGCGGTTAGCCACCACATACTCCATCTTTTTCTTCAAGTCGCTAAACCGACCGAGATCGGTGAGCGCGTCGTCGTTTTCGGCGTGCGAACGCACCAGCCAGAGCCGCCGGGAACCTTGCAGTTGGTCGAAGAGGGGACCCTGACGGGTGGCCAGGGCGGCGCGTTCGGGGGCCAGTAAACGCAAGAGCGGCACATCGCGACGACCGTAATAGAGGAAGGGGTAGTGGAGGTAATCGGGGTCGAGAAGGATGCGGTCCCGGGTGGGATCGGCCTGGGCTTCGAGCTCGGCGACGGCCCGGCGCCACTCCTCTTTGCCAAAGCGCGGTTCAAAGAACAGGTGGAACAGGGCGATCAGACCGAGGGTGACGTATAGAACGCCGCCGGCCAAACCAGCGGTACGCCAAGCGCGGCGGGATTCGCCGAAAATTTCAGCAAAGGCGGTCGCCAGAATCAGGAACAGGAAGGGGGAAGCCGACAGCATGTAGCGTTCGTCGAAGACCGATTCCTTGAACGAGACGATGAAGCAAAGCAGGATAGGGACGGTCGCCATCCAGTACACCACTGTCGCCTGGGAACGGTAGCGGAGGAAACCGCGCCAGGCAAAGGGCGCCAGCAGCAGCACGGCACCCAGCGCCGCGATCAGGTAAGGGGCGTGTTCGATGAGGTTGGCGCGAATGTTGGCCACGGCGCGCTGATCGAGCGGCAGGAGGGTGTCGCCGAACAGGAGGCTGAAGTAAGCCTGGGGAAGTTTGAGCCACAGGTGTTCCTGGCTGCGGTTAATCGAACCGGTGCCACTCAGGATGTAGCGAATTTGCGGCAGGTAGGCCATCGCCGCCAGAAAGCCGGCTACCGCATGTTCCACCAGAGAGCGGAACGGTTGCCGGCCCGTGAGCACACAGAAAAGAGTGAAGAGGCCATGCGCGGCAAAAAAGAACGGCGAGATGTAGTGGAGGTAGAAGCAAGCCACGGCCAATAAGGTGTACAGGGACCACCAGAGGAACCGCCGGGCGGTGGTCGTCTTGAGCGCTTCCAAAAGAACCAGGGTCGCCGTCAGAACCAGGAAACTCAGCCAGGCATGGGTTCGCGCTTCCTGCGCATAAGCGATTTGGAACACCGAGACCGCTTGGAGGGCCAAGGCGATGAGCGAGATGGCGGGGGTGAAAAGGCGCCGGCCGAGAACGTAGACCAGGACGAGCGAGCCGACACTGGGCGGGATGGAAAACGAACGCAGGGCGACTTCGCTGGTGCCGAAGACTTGTACCCAGAAGTGCAGGAGGATGTAGTAGAGCGGCGGGTTGCTGCGCTCAGCGGCCATGGCGCGGCTGAGATCGCCACTGGAGCACCACCAACTGGCGTACTCATCGAGCCAAAGACCTTCGCGGTCGAGCCAGAGGCAGCGGACCAGGAGTCCTAGAACGAGGAGTAGAAAGAAAGGTCCGGACCAGGAACGCCGGAAGTCGGTCACGTGTGAAATTCCCCCAGGATGGCGCGTAATGCGCAGATTCCCTTCAGGATACCGTGAGTTGCGGAGGCTCGGGAGTCGTTCTACGCTGAGATGGTGACTCTGTGTCCTGCAGTCCGAGCGCGGTCTTGATGCCCCATGCCGCCACCGGCGAGATGAATCCCGCCGAATTTTCAAACATAGCCAATCTCGAAAAAACGCTGTGGTGGTTTCGCGGACAGCGTCAGATTCTGTACCGGATGTTGGATCCGGTGGTGAGCAATCGGCCGATCCGGCGAGTGATGGAAGCCGGCTGCGGGACCGGATATATGTCGGGAGATCTGGCGTCGCGCTACGGCTGGACTATGTTTCCGGTCGACATCGCCCCAGAAGGCTTGTCCTATGGGCGGAAGCTGGGGATCAAACGGTTGTGCCAGGGGGATATTGCCACGATTCCTTATGCCGATCAGTCCTTTGATGCGCTGGTGTCATTCGACGTGATTGTCCATTTTCCGCTCGGTGAGGAGCACCGTCCCCTCGGGGAGTTCGCGCGGGTGGTGAAGCCCGGTGGGTTGTTGATCCTGCGGGTCCCGGCATACGACTTTCTCCGCAGCCGCCACTCGGTTTTCGCTCACGAGCGGCAGCGCTTCACTCGGGGGCGGCTGACGCGGCAAGTGAGCGAAGCAGGATTTCAGATTCGGCGTTTGACGTTTGCTAATTCCTTTCTGCTGCCGGTGGCTTTCACCAAGTTCCGGATCTGGGAACCGCTCACCAAGCAGGAGCCCCGCAGCGGGGTGGCGCCGGTGCCGGGATGGCTGGATTCGATGCTATATGGTCCGCTGGCGATGGAAGCGCAATTGATCGGAAGAGGGATAAATTTACCAGTGGGACAGTCGATTTTGGTGGTGGCAGAGAGGCAATGAGAAATCGCCTGTACCGATTTTATTGGTGGCTGGAAAGGCTCGTCTTTCCGCAGTTGCGATTTTCTCAGACTCGCTACTATCAGCTGCTCAAAGGACAGGTGCCGCAGAATTGTACCTGGGCGGATTTGGGTTGTGGGCATCAAATGTTCGCCGAATGGATGACGGCCGAACAGAACGAATTGGCCGCACGCGCGACTCGCCTAGTGGGCGTCGACCTCGATTGGGAAGGGCTGCGGCGGAATCCCGTGCTGCACGATCGTATTTACGGCAATCTCGAGCAGATACCGTTGCGCAGCGAGCGGTTCGACCTGGTGACGGCCAATATGGTGGCGGAGCATCTGGAAAAGCCGGATGCGGTGCTGGCGGAAGTAACCCGAGTGTTGCGTCCGAATGGCGCGTTCATTTTCCACACTCCCAATTCGAAGTGCCTGACGATGCGGCTGGCGGTGCTGCTGCCGCAGTGGCTAAAAAACCTGTTAGCGTTGGTTTTAGAGGGGCGCCCCGCGCACGACGTCTTTCCGACTCACTACCGGATGAATACGCGGCCGGAGATCGAGAAGCTGGCAGCTCAGACCGGACTGGAAGTGGAACGCATCGAAGCCGTTTCCTCATCAGCGTTGACGGCACTACTGGGTCCGCTGGCGATTGTCGAATTACTGTATCTGCGATGGATTGAGCAGCCCGGTTATGAAGCGTGGCGGAGCAATCTATTGGTGGTCTTAAGAATGCCGGGAGGGAAAGCGCTATGAGAATGAGGAATCCACGCCTTGCCGAGTTTGATCGCGCAGTCCCGCCGCCGGTAGCGAGTCCGGGATCGATGATCGCTGAGCAGTCGCGGACGGCTTATCCGGCCGGTATTCCCGCTGCGCCGCCGCCGACGGTGCTGAGGCAGGATCCGGATACCATACCGATGCGGAAACTGGCCGTCAGCGTCGGATTGATGCTGATCTTCGTTCGCTTCAGCATGGTGCCGGAAGTGATGGCCTATCTGTACGGAGTGCCCGGGTTCGTCTACTACATCCTGTATTCCATGGGGGTGGTCACGAACCTGATGACCGGTGGGTTTCGGCGATTGGGTGAAACCCGTCTTCATTGGCCCTGGTTGGCTTTTCTCTGCTGGATGATTCTGGTCACCCCGATGAGTAGTTGGATCGGCGGGTCAGTGGAATTGGTCGCCAACTTCATCAAGGGCGCCACCTTCATGCTGATCCTGACCTCGATCTCCTTCGTCAGTTGGAAAGAGTTCCGCGGCGCGATCAAAGCGATGGCGCTGGGCTACATTGTGATCATGTTCGTGAGCCAAATCCTCAACGCCGATCGTGGGGGACGTATGTCGCTGAGCTTCGGCACTATCGGGAACTCGAACGACTTAGCCGCGCATCTGTTACTGGCCATGCCGGCGATGCTTTTTGTGGTCTTGAGCTCCGCAAGTAAAGTGATGTTCCGCCTCCCAGCGCTGATTTTCGTGGCCATGGGCATTTACGTCGTGCTCGCCTCGGGCTCGCGGGGCGCGCTACTCTCGCTCCTGGCCATGGCCGGGCTCTATCTTCTGCTGGCACCGGGACGCGCGCGGCTGATGGCCGTACCGGTGGTGGGCGCTGGCATTTTTCTGGCGGTGTTATTCATGAAAGAGAGCACGCTAAAACGGCTGACTTCGATGTTCTCTTCAGAGCAGACGGCGGAGTCGACCGAAGCCCAGCAGTCCTCGGAGCGGCGGCAGCAGATGATCCGCAACGGATTGACCTTCGTCAAAGATCACCCTTTTTCCGGCGTCGGTCCGGCGCAGTTTTCGAATTACAACGGTAAGTACGGTAACGAGATCGGCGAGCGAACCTATTGGGCGAACGCGCACAATAGCTACCTGACCGCCGCGGCAGAGATGGGCCTGCCAGGCTTCTTCTTCTACATGCTGGCCATGCTTTTGACCTTACGGACGTTCTGGAGGGTCTATCGAGCCACGCGCTGGCGACCCGAGCCCGTCTTTCAGGACATCGCCTTAGCCAGCTTCTGTCTGCTGATTGGATTCGTGGGCTTCGCGATCGCGATCTTCTTCCTGAATTTCACCTATCTCTTCCACAGCCCGACGATCACGGGCTTGGCCATCTGTCTTTCCCGGGCCACGCAACGCGAACTGCAAAAGGTGAGCGGGGAGGCCGGTTTGCCGACGGGCCGCCCTACACCGCCTTGGATGCCGAGCGTTCGACCGCAACCCGCCGGCTGACAGTTACTGAGGATCGACCAGATACGGCAGACCGGGCGCCAGGACTTCATCGTTCTCCGCCACATAGTCGACCGTGATCCAGTGTCCGCCTTGCCGCTTATCCAGCTCCACCTGGCAGGGAGATTCGGTGCATCGATACTCCTGAACCGCGGCATTCGGCGCCAGCACCTTCACGCGAACGGCGGCCGCTGAGGGAACCTGATCGAGCGCAAAGGTCACGGCATTAGTCACCGGCTGGGGCGGACGCACACCGCCCAGACGAGCTCCGAGCCACCCGGGCGCGGCGCCAAATCCCCACCAGAAGCCAAAGTCTTTGGCCTTCTTAAACGTGAAAATCAGCGCGTTGTCGTCGAAGTTCTCGTTGTAAGTGTTGCCGGACGCCATCGGGCCGGAAAAGCCGGGCCGACTAAAGTTCGCGGTCATCAGCGAATCGCCCAGCGCTTTCAGCGCGTCATCTTTCGACGCCAGAAAGACCTGCGACAGAAAACCCATCACCTCGCCGGCCAGATAACGGCTGGCGCCGATACCATCGGAGTCCAAGGTACAAACAGCTACCTGCTCAGGATTCGGCTCGCAATTCGGAAAGAGCCGGCCGTAGTACAAGCCCCCGGAAGTGGCGCGGTACCCCAGGAACCGGAGCCATTGCGCCGCTCCCATGGCATAGCGCAGCGATAACGCTTGTCCCGTGACATCGGCGTGGGCCATCATGGCCTGACCCGCAATCCCTTGCATGAATGGCTGCGTACCGGCGCCCACCAGGTTGGCCTGTTGGTAGCGTTTATTAGTCACGCTCACGCCGGCGTAAGGTGCCAGCAAACGCAGCACGGTGGGCGACACGTACTGACAACGATAGGCGCGGGTGTCGCCTTCGACATAGAACCAGTCGAAGCCCGCCGAGCAAGTATTGCTATCCCAGTTCGTCCCATTGCCAACGACTGTAGTCGACGCGTTCTGGACGGAAACGGTGCCCAGCCGGAAGTTCAGCGGCGGAAACCAGGTGATGGTTTCCAGAGCACTGATATTCTGCGAGCGCAAGGCCGGAGCCCACTTATTCGTCAGGCCCTGACTGAGATAGGACGCATAGCGCGAGCGGTTCTCGGCGTCGCTGTCAAACATGGAGGCTAGGGCAAAGAAATAGTGCTCGTAACCATGTTCGCGAATGTCTTCCGCCGGCCAGTTGCCGCCCGAAACAACTCCGCGTTCGTTCTCCCATAAAGGTCGCAGACCCTCCAGAATCTCCGGCCGGCCATCGAGCGCGCGCAGGAAGAGTCCGCCGAGCGAGCGTGTCCGCGGAACCATGCCAAAGCCATTGACGGCGTTTTTGCCTTGGTCGATCAGCGGCATCCGCCACCAGG
The DNA here is from genome assembly GCA_044226365.1 of Bryobacteraceae bacterium. Lineage (GTDB taxonomy): Bacteria > Acidobacteriota > Terriglobia > Bryobacterales > Bryobacteraceae > JALHNI01. The sequence goes on along the minus strand of JBGAHE010000033.1, from coordinate 22,081 downwards.
CGTCAGCCAATTGGCGAGCGCGGTTCAGGTAGCGAGTATGGCCGGTCCGATAGTACATGGAATAATGCGCCATGACGTTGTCGTAGTAATTGTTATTCGTCGAGCCGTTGTACCAAAATGCGGCCTGGTTGGTGGTCACACGCGAAAAGGCCACAGCTCCCTCAGTCGGGCCACGATTCCAGGCCGCGCTGATGGTCAGTTGCGTATCGCTCTGACAGGAAACGACGGTAAACTGAGCGCGATTGACTCCGCCATTCCAACGCGCAATCAATTCATCGGTGCCGTTGCAACTGAAAACGGTCCGAAAAGCGGTGCCCGTACCGATGACGCTGGTCGAACCGGCAGTCAGCGTAATGGTCCCGTCGCTCGGCGGATTGTCCCAATACTCCTGATAGTTCGATGACGAATCCAATAAGTCTCCGTAGAACTCGGTGATCTTCTTTTGCCGCTCATCAAACCAGGGCCAGGGCGAGAGGCCGAAACGCAACTGAGGACCAAGGATGCGATCGACACGAGGATCGCGCTGAATGACGACTCCGTTTTCGTCGCTCGCCACTGCACCGAAGCTTAAAACGGTGGAGCCAACCAGGCCACCTAAATCGCGAACGTCAAGGCGAATATTGTATGTTCCCGCTACCATCCCGTTGATTACCGGGCGAAGATTGTTCGGATCGTCGACGAAGAGCACGGTGGGCCCGTCCACCTGGGTCCATGTATAAGTCAAGCCGCCTTCCATCTCCGTCGTATTCGAATAACTTCCGGCGGCATCCAGTTGGACAGGAAATCCGGCTCGCGGACTAATCCAATTGGTCCAATCCGGAGCGCCTAGAAAACGGGCCACTGGCACGGGCGGAAAGCTCGTGGAGTCAAAGTAAGTTGCGCCCGAGAACGAGATATTCATGTTCGAGCGGCTGGTGTTGGTCAAATTGCCTTCAAAACGCCAATCGGAAAGGTCACCGCTATCATAAGCATGGGGTAGCTGGCCTCCGTTCGGAATATAACCCGTGTACCATTTGATCCAGGCGACCGATACGTCAGTACGATTGTCATCGCCAATCAGGCCCTGCCCGGACCAGCTGCGGTTTTGTACCACCGTCATCGGGCAGCCATAGATCTTGCCGCCGGGATTCGCGCAGTAACCGGGAAAATGGGCGCCGTTAGCGGTGCTCCAGGCGTCCAGATAGAAGCGTTTTTCCACCGTATCGCGACCCACGCGGAGGATCACATCCGAAGCGTTCCTGGCCTCGATACAGGTAATGTTGCCATACTGCGGCATTGTGTCGAACAGATCCGCCGCGCAAATCTCATCATTGGGGCTGGCATTGGCCGCGTTTGCGCTGCGGAAGAAAATCGAGATTCCCGGCGTCCGCCAAATGTAGCGAATCGTCCCCGTGCCGGTGGGGGGAACAAAGCTGTGCAGCCGAAGTTCGACCCGCGTGCTGCCCAAGGTCGGAAACGGCGCGGAATTCGGAATATTGAACGTGCCCTGCCGGGCGCTCGAGAACGCCAGACTCAGTGACTGCGCAGCCCAAACCGAAGGGGGAAATGGAGCCAACAGAAACATGACGAGGAGTAGCATCCTCCAGCGAGGGGCACGCAGACGCGTCCAGACATTCGACATTTCTCTCACCATACCAAAGTCACCTTTCGACACCGTCCGCACATCCGATTCTTAGTAAAGTGTTCGCCAGTCGTATTGATCGCTTTCATCCTTGGCACACAGCGTCATCAAGTCCTTGTCACCAGCGCCTCCGGTGAGATGCCACAACCGCCCACGCAACGACGCATCGCACGTCGGACGCGTATCCGCCAAAGTAATCATCGGCGAACGAAGCAGGCGAAACACAGTGCCGTCATACCAAAGCGGATAAAGCTGTCCGCTGCGGATGTCGCCGAGGACCGGATCGCTGATGCCGTCGCTCAGCTTGATCGGCTTCGCGCTTAATGAATCCACGGCCAGGGTGGGCGTCGTGCCGCCGGGGGCCGTGTTCGGTTTCCAATGGATCAGCATCCCCGTCTGATAAGCGTTCAGAGTCGGCGCCATAGAACAGGTATAGGCATCAAGGGCTCCGGCAGTGGACGCGCACAGCAGCGACTGATTCGATTGCAGGTGCGACCGAGTGGCCACCACCGCTGTATCCAGCGTCGGTTGAATTCGCGTTTCTGTGCCGTTTTCCAACAAATTTAACAACAGCCCGGAACCCGGGACAAAATTCAGAGCAGTCGAAACGGCCGTGTACACGCCGCTCTTTACGGTAATCGTGTTAGTGCCAGGGGCGCCCGGAAACTGAGGTTTCCAGTTGCTCCCGTCCCACATCAAAGCTTGACCGGAACTGGGGGCAGTTGCGGCCACGGGGCGCCCGCGCAGTCCAACCACGCTGGTGGTGTTGAACGGACCGAGCAAGTCACCGCCAACCGCTGTCCAGCTCACCACGCCGCCATCCGAAGAGAGCGTTCGGGTTCCGGTGATCAGAGTCGGTAAACCCTGCACGCCCCAAAGCTGGAACTCAGAGCAAACCATCAGCACCCCATTGGAGCCAACAGGCTTGAGCAAAAACAAGTCACCTGGCCGGCATATCCCCGGGAGCGTCGTCCCGGAGTCCACAAAGCTATGGTTCCGGGATTGAGTGCGGATGTCGATCCGAGTGAGCCCTTGGGCCACGGATGCGACGCAGGAGAAAAAACCAAAGACGATACAAACGGCGAGAGTACGCATGGGAAGTTCCTAACTGCAAGATACCTTCCCCTCCGAAAAACCTAGCCTTCGTAAGACGGGTAGAACGAGGTCGGTGTTGCGCCCATCTAGCGACAAATCAATATTTTAGAGGCCAGTAAAAACTAATTTTCATTCGCCGTGACCGGCTGGACAGCCCGGTCAGGAAACGGTCGCCGACGACTGCAGCGTCCTGGCTCGCGTCAGGTAAAACTGGCGGCATCCAACAGCAACCAGCAGATCCGATATTACGGCATAGCAGCTCAAGGCGATCGACCCTCGCCATAGATAGAGCGAGGCGAGCGCCAGTAAAAGGGAAGCCGTCGAAGCCAGCACGACGATCCGGAACCACTGCCGGTCGTAGCCGCAAGGCAGCATGAAGTAGGTGGAATAAAGGAATGACCAGGCCTGAGCGAAGGCGGAAAACGACAGGATCGCCATTGGTAAACGCGACATGTCGTAGCGATGGCCAAAGAAAAACGGGATCATCCACGGCAGGGTAGCAGCCATCAAGGCACTGGCGGCGAGGAACGGTAAGCTCAATAAAACTCGGTACTTTTGTACGAAACGGACGGCTTCGGCCTCCGATTGCGCCGCCTTGTGGCTGATATGCGAAAACAAGACCGTTTGGAGGGGAATATTGATCATCCGCACCAGGGACGCAATCCGGAACGCCGCATTAAAATAACCCACTTCCTCCAGCGACTGCCAACCCACCACCAGGATTCCCGTCGAGAGCAGCAATGATCCGAGGGCCGAACTCAGAAACATCGGCCAGCCTACCGCTAGCTGCCGCCGCACCCCATCCCACGAGGTGCTTACGAAACGAACGGGAGTGATCCGGTAGACCTGTCGCAACCCGAGCAAGCCAGCCACCATCAGTGCCGCCGCCGGCGCGGACGTCGCCCAAAGGATATCCTCGTCGCCATGAACAAATGCCACCAGCAATAACACCACAACCAGTTTCGCGAGCAGGTCACGAAAGGCCACCTGCTTCATCAACTGCAGACCCTGAAAGAGCCACACCGGAAATAGCAGATAGCCCACCGTGATCGTAAACGCCGTCAATAGCAGCAGTTTATGAGCAGCGAACCGAGGCACCGCCAGCACACTGATGGTGAAAATGACCAGGCCCACGGCCAGAAGCATTACCTTGGCCACCATCACTTCGCTGAAAATCCGGGAGAGCTCTTTCGGATCCTCGCGATGCGCCGCAATTTCGCGGGTGGCGCTCAAATTGAACCCATACTCCGTCAGGAGGGCAAAATTGGCCGCGAACGCCTGCGCGTAGGCCACCAGACCAAAGGTCTCTACCGAAAAGACTCGCGCCAAATAGGTGAGCGAAATCACCGGGAGCAGATACGTGCTCAGTTGGACGACATAGAGCCACAGGACGTTTTGGGCCAGCGAGTCCCGCTGGCGGAAACCCTGCGCCAATTGCCGGGTCTGACGCCACAGCTCGTGCCAGAGAGGCGGCGAGAGCCTCGGTGGCGGAGGCTCGGCGACAATATCAGACACGGTTGACTGTCCTCATCCTGGAGTTGACGGCACTCCGCCCGACCGGCCGAAGTGCGCACACTCACTCGTTCATCATCCCACAACATCTTGCTGGGACTGAACTTACCGACGGTATACTAAGAGCAGGTGCTCTCAATTCGTTTTGCCGTCATCCTGGCGGGCTTGGGTATAATCCGCTGGGTGTTGACGCCAGCGGACCCGTCGATCACCGTCTGGTTCAGCCATGACAGCGCCTATATCGCCATTGTAGCCCGCAATCTTTTGGCCGGCCGCGGGTTGATCAACGACTCTCACTGGCTGCTACTGGATCATTTCCGATCCCTGCCTGTCCCGTTTCACAACGCCAATCCCCTTTATCCTCTCCTCACGGCCGCCGTTGCCGGGCTCACCGGCTTAGAAGTCACGCAGGCCGGAGCGCTCCTGGCCATCCTCTGCTGGCTTACCATGGGAGCCCTCGCGGGACGGTTGGTGTGGTGGTACAGCAACAGCCATCGTTTTGCAGTGCTCGCCGCAGGCTCCGTCATGATGCTCCCGCCCTGCTGGGACACCTCCTTTCACCTGCTTCCCGATGGCCTGGCGATCTCGTTGACCCTCTTGTGTCTGGTGGTGCTGTTCACCGGCCATCGCGCCGCCGTCGACCGTCCGGAAGAGATCCCGCCTTGGCGGTGGTCCGTCGCCGGGCTGTGTTTTGGGCTGGCTTGGCTCACGCGCTCTTCGGTCATCACGATGTTCGCGGGCTTCGCGATCTGGCTGTTCCCCGTCCTGAGGAGCTCCCGCCGGCTGAAGCTGGCCAAGCCTCTTTTGCAGTTCATCGCCGTGGCGGCCCTGACAATCCTCCCTTGGCTCCTCTACAAGGCGAAGGTTTTCGGCGACCCGCTCTTCTCCGATGACTCGATCGCTCTGCTCCAGGACTACTGGTCCGCCAAACTCGGGCTCACCACCGAACAGTATTGGCGAACGGAGGTCCGCCAACCCGGCTTGATCGAGATCCTGCGTCAATCTCCCCTCGACTTTCTCCGCTATATGGCTCACGGCTTCGTCGCGCACGTGCGCTCGATGTCCCGCGGTCTCTTTGCGGGGAGCTTCCTGGTGGTCGCCGTCATCGGCCCGGCTCTGGTGTTCGCCATCTGGCGCTTTGCCCGGCGCTGGAACGGCTCTCACCTCTTATGGGCCTCCCTGGCACCCCCTGTTTGCACCTCGCTGCTGCTCTCGATCCGCGGCCCTTCCAGCGAAACGCGCTACATCCTCTGGACTTGGATCTGGCTGGCGGTAGCTCTGGCCGCCGCTGTCGATGACATCTGGTCTCGCGCGCCCTGGCAGAAACCGGCGCGCGTCGCCGCCGGGGTGTGGCTCGCCGCCACCTGGATCATCCTGCTGGGGCAGGATGTGCAAATTGAGCGCCTAACCAGCCGTCCCAATCCTGCTTTGGTCGAGATTCAGGCGCACTCGCTGGCCCTAGCTTCCCGCCTCGAACCCGGGGAACCCGCGACGCATTTCGTGCCCTATTTCTATACCTATTACACGGGCCTCCCCAGCCTTTCGCCCCTCTACGCCCCGCTGGCGAGAATGACTGCCTTCATGCGCCAATTCGGCTCCCGCTATGTCGTTCTCCCACGCCACCAGGAAACGGTGTTTTTCTCGGAACCCAATCCTGACCCGAGCCGCGCCTTTGAAGACATCGCCTTGTCGCCCTCTGTTTGGGCGGGTCGTCTTAAAGAGCCCTCGGCCCCACCCGCCGCCCGATCCCCGGACTCCGACATAATGAAGAACGTCACGGCCCCGGCCGGCGAAAGGTAACGACGCTGCGTAAATCCATCAAAACTGCCATCCAAGCGGTTTCCTTGGTCTGCGTCTGGCCTTTCGCTGCCGTCACGGCTTTCGGCCGGTTGCGACCGCTCTACCTGATCGGCGCACATTTATATGCTTTGGTTCCCGGCCTGATCGGCGACTATCTGCGTATCGCCTACTATCACCTCACCCTCACGCAGTGCAGCCTGGAGAGCCGCATCTCTTTCGGTTCGTTCTTCGCTCATCCCGATTGCCGCATTGGAGAGAGGGTCTACATCGGAGCCTATAGCGTCATGGGCCGATGTGAGATTGGCGCCCGCTCGCAGATTGCCAGCGGCGTTCAGATTTTGAGTGGACGGCGTCAGCACGCCCGCGACATGGAAGGTCACATCCTCGGCGCCGACGAGACGGCCTTCACCCGCGTCACCATCGGCCCCGACTGCTGGCTGGGAGCAGCCACCATCATCATGGCGGATGTGGGAGCGGGAACGACGATCGGCGCCGGCGCCGTCGTCACTAAGCCGATCCCGGCCGGCGTGGTGGCGGTGGGGAACCCGGCGCGCGTGCGAGAACCCAGGGAGGCCCGATGAGCCGGTCTGTCTTATTGCTGGTGCGCGAACTGGGCATCGGGGGTTGCGAACGCGACCTGACGAAGCTCGCTCTGAATATTGACCGCCAACGTTATACGCCCCACGTGGGAAGCTTCTTCTCCGAGGGCATGCGCGCCGAAGAACTCAAAACCGCCGGCGTTCCGATGGTTCACTTCCCGGTGCGCAGCCTGTTTTCCGTCGACGCGCTTCGCTTGGCGGCCCAAATGCGGCGCTACGTCCGCGAGCACCGGATCGAGCTCATCCACGCCTTCGACATGCCCACCGGGGTCTGGGCCGCGCCTACCCGGCTATTGGGCGGGCCGAAGATGATCACCAGCCATCTGTGGCAACGCCGTTTCCTGCCCAGCCAAAGTCAGTTTCTGCTGCGCTGCGTCGATCGCCTGCCGGACGCCATGATCTGCAACTCCGAATCCACCCGCCGCGAGTTGATCGAGCAGGAGGGTCTGCGCGGCGAGAAGATCTTCACCGTCCACAATGGCGTCCAATTGGAAACCTTTCGCCCCTTGCCCGGCGAAACGCGGCCGGCCCCGGTGCGCGATGCCGAAATCGTCATTGGTACGGCTTGCGTGCTCCGTGCCGAGAAACGCCTGGATCTGCTCATGGAGGCCTTCGCCCGCGTTCGCCGTCCGGGAGTGAAGCTCCTCATCGTCGGCAGTGGAGCCTTGCTGCCGAGCCTCGAGCAGCAACGCGACACGCTTGGACTGCAGGATTGCTGTCACTTCGAGCCCCAGAAAGATCTGCTCGCGCCTTGGTTGCGCGCGCTCGATATCTATGTGCTGAGCTCAGAGACCGAGAGCTTCCCCAATGCTCTGCTGGAAGCCATGGCCTGCGGCTGCGCTGTCGTCGGTTCGGCCGTCGGCGGTGTCCCCGAGTTGATCGACGATGGGCGCACCGGACTGCTCTTCCCGGCCGGGGACGTGGCCGCGCTCGAAGACCGTCTTCGCCAGTTAATCGACGACGCGGACCGTCGCCGTCAGTTCGGCGCAGCCTCCGCTCAGCGTGCCCATGACGAATTCCGGATGGAACTCAACAGCGTACGCACCCAGTCGATCTATGATCGGGTCTTAAGTTAATCCCCGGGCCGGTTTTTGGTCGACCCGCGTCGTTCCCCAAAGCGCTTGCGGCGGCACTACGAAAACCAGAATCGCTAGAATGGCCGCGGCATTCATCACCAGGAACGTCCGCGCCGGGGACGAGAACCGTTTCAGGGGAAATCCGGTCGGCATCCACCAATCGATCGTCGCCAACCCCAGAAACGCGCTTTCCCCGCTCAGGAGAATCGTGCGCATCAAGGAGTCTGGCAGCGCCCAGGTCGAAAGAGCCGTCATCAGAATCGCCCACGGCACCAGCAGCCGCCCGGTCTTGTGCGACAGGAAGTGAATCCGCATTCGATTGGAATTCGAGAACAATTGCGGCATCCGCTGATGAACCTGCCACAACCCGGCCAGTGTGCGCATCCTTCGCCGAAACTCCGCGCCCGCCACCGTCGGGTAGTCATAAGCCACCGCATCGGGATCGAAGATCACTCGATACCCTTGGAAAAAAGCCCGCAGCGGAATGATGGCGTCATCAGTCAGCGTATCGACCGGAATCGGGGCCGCCAGCGTGCGCCGCAGCGCATAGATGCAGCCGGTCGTATTGAAAAGCGAATCGATCCGCGAGTGACGATCGCGAGCCCACAGCTCGTAGCGCCAGTACAGATTCATGTCCGCCTGTTCCCCGCCCCCGGCCTTTAGGTACTTCAACTCGCCGGTGACCGCGCCCACTGTCGGGTCCGCAAAATTCGCCACCAGATGTGACAGCGCATCGGCATCCAGAGGCTGCCGGACGTCGGTAAAAAACAGGATCTCGCCCGTCGCTCGCTCCAGGCCGCGATTCAGCGCGGCCGGCTTACCGCCCCGTTCGACTTCCAGCAGATCGACGCCACGATCGGCAAACTCGTGGGTAATCGCGCCGGTCGCATCGGTTGAGCCGTCTGAGATTACCAGCACCTGCACCAGCTCGCGCGGATAGTTGAGCGCTAATAAGCTTTCGAGCTTCGCCCTGATGAAAGCCTCGCCGTTGTGAACCGCCAGCAAAACGGAAACGGTGGGGCGATGGCGGCGATCCTTGCGGATCGGCGGCGCCTGCGGCCAGCGCAGTCGCGACAGCAGCAGAGGGTACCCTACCAGGAAGTAAATGGTTGCTAGGGTTGCAAGAATCAGAAAGATAACGGACATCTTGGCACTGAAGGTAGAACGGTCGACCCGGCTTCCTTCTTTATGCTATCGGGTTTTCGTGAGGTTACGGCTGAGAACCGCCGCTCTCATACCCGCCCCGGTTTCCGCCGCTACCGAAGGTCCTTGTCCTTCGGCCCGCAAAACCTCGGCCACCTCTGACAATTGCTGCGTAAAGCGCTCCGTCACATACCCGTCCGCCCGCTCGGGCGCCACGTTGCGAGGCTGAAGCCGCCAATCGTTCCTGAGGATCGATTCCAGCACCAGAACCGTGCCAATCAAAATCAGTAAGGACACTGTGCTTTACCTCGCCTTACTGATCGGAAAACGGCTCCCGCAAGGAGAGCAATACCTCTGTGTATATTTTGCCGTAGTCCTGACGAAGCCCTTTGCTTGAGTGCGGTATTCTGAGGTTTTGAAACGGCCTCTTTCCGATTCCCCCGCGCCGTTGCCTCGCCCCGCCCTCCGCCTGATCTTCTGGTTCTCGGTCGCGACTGCCATCTATCTCTGCCTCTATCCCTGGCAGTTCAACTTCCATCGACCCTTCCGGATTCATATCGACGATTGGAATCCGCTGCGCAGCAACGGCGACATCGTCGATTGCATCGCCAATTTTTTCTTCTACTTCCCGCTCGGCTTCTCGGGCTTGCTGTGCCTGTCGAATCCCCGCCGCGGCGTCGCCCGGGTCACGCTAATTGGCTGGGCCCTTTCGCTCTGCATCGAGGTGATGCAGGTCTGGGTGCCGACGCGGGATGCCAGCCTCCGCGATGTCTTTTTCAATACCGCCGGCGCGGCCGCTGGGGCGTGGCTCGGCCGGTTGACCCTAGGCTCCGGCCTCATCTCCCGCCGCTGGTCCGCCTTTCTGCCTCATGACGGCTTCGCCTGGCTGCTCCTCAGCCTTTGGGCCATTTGGCAGGCTTTTCCGTTTACTCCCATCCTGCGCATTTACAAGCTGCGCGAAGCCTGGGCCAACGTCTTCCGTCCTGGCTTCTCGCTGATCAGCTTCGGCGACGTGTTCTTCGGGATTCTGCTGATCGCGATTGCCGCGGGAAAGGGCCGGCCCCGTCTGCTCGCGTGGCTCGCCGCGGCCCTGCTGCCGCTGCAACTCGCGCTTCCCGAGCAGACGCTGCACGTCTATCGCCTCGTCGCGGCCCTTCTGGCGTTGGCCCTCGCCACTCTGATCCACCCCCTGACGCGCCGCCAGACCGCTTCCCTGCTCGCCGCCCCTCTCCTCCTCTGGATCGCCTGCCGCAGCCTATACCCGTTCACCACCGGCGAGCCGCAACCCTGGAACTGGATCCCCTTCGACAATGTCGTCGCCCATTTCCGCGGCTCTCTCGCGCGCCTGGTCGCCGGCAAGCTGCTGCTTTATAGCGGCGCGATCTGGACCCTGGCCGGCGTCGGCTTGCGCCTGCCCACCGCCACCGTGCTGCTGCTGATCCTGCTCTCCGCCCTCGAAACCGCCCAGATTTACCTGCCCGGCCATGTCCCCGAGACTACCGACCTCGTCTTGGCCGTCTTCGGCGCCCTGCTCGTGGCCGCCCTCTCCAGAACGGCCCGCGACGCGTAAGTCAGATCGCGATGCGCTCCACCACCTGCCGCGTAATCACCTGCGGACGCCGGTCGTAAAGCCTCGTCGTCCGCGGATCGGCATGACCCGCCAGCCGCTGCACATCCTCAAGCGCCACACCCTGGTTCAGCAGATTCGTGATCGTGGCGACGCGGAAGCTGTGCGCCGAAAGCCGGTCGGAGAGCTTGGCGTCTTTCATGCGCCGCTTCACGATCCGGCAGGCATCCACCCGTGAGAGCCCGCGGCCGGTGAGTTCCCCGCCCTGGACAGTTTGGAACAGAGGCGTCGCATCTCCAGTTAGACCGGCCGCCCCGCGATAATCGGCAATCCAGCCGGCCAGATCGCTCCGCAGCGGAATTTCCCGGCTCTTGCCATTCTTTTCGAGAAAATGAACGCTCGCGCGTCCGCCGGTCTCATACAGGTCCCCAAGCGTCACCTTGGCCACCGCGCCCACGCGCGCCGCCGTGTAGACCAGGAAGGCGATCAAGGCGCGGTCCCGCTTCCCGGTCACCGTCGCGAGGTCGATCGCTGCCAGCAGCTGCCGCACTTCGTCGACGGTAATCTCCGGCGTGCGCCCCTCGGTCACCTGATAGCGCTGCAGCCGCACCGTCGCCACCGGATTCAGCAGGCAGACATGGCGCACCACCATCTGGTCAAAAAAGTGACGCAAGGCCGCCCGATGCTGCTGTTGCGTCGCCGGGCTCCCCGAATGGCGGTCGAAGTAGCGGCCAACCTGCATTGGGGTGATGCGGGCCAGTTCTGCAGTTCCCTGCTCCGCCGCCCACTCGAGAAACTGCGTTATCGCCACGTCGTAGGCCCGGCGCGTGTGCAGATTCCGGATTTGTCCGAAGAAAAATTCTTCGGCCGCGAAGATCGCCCCGGGTCCGGAGGAGGTGACCAGAGCGGGAAGCTCGGAGGCGGGCCGAGCGGTGGTCGGAAGCAGGGGATTCATGGCCTGGACCCCACAGTAGCAAATAACGTCCTTTATGAGCTACACAAAATGGGGTTGATGCGCGATCGCGCAATAACGTATGGTAAGGGCAGAGACTTTCCCAGTGCCCCGCCCCATCGATTGGTTTCATCGACTTCCCCAGATTTTCGATTCCCTGGAGACCCCCGGTCGCCCCGCGCTCCTCAACCGGCAGGCGATTCAGACTCTCTTCGGGGTCGAACGCCGAACCGCGCATTCCCTGCTCCGCCGCTTCGGCGCCGAGCGACTTGGCAACGCTCTCGTCGTCGACCGCCATAGCCTCGCACAGGCCCTCCGCCAACTGGCTTCGCAGGACGACGTCTCCCGCGAAAACCGTCGACATGAACGGGTGCGCGAAACCCTGGCCGAGCGCCGCGCCACCCTGCGTCTCGCCCGCATCACCCTCCACGACTCGCCGGCCGTCGAAGCCTTGGCCGATCTGCCGCCCTCCATCGAACTCGTCCCGGGCCAACTCCGCATCCAATTCGCCGGCACCGTCGACCTCCTGTCTCAACTGCTCGCCCTCTCCCGCGCCATTGGCGAAGACTTCGAACGCTTTGAGGCGCTATTAAATCAGGACCCCCTCACAAGTAACAAGACCCCAAGATAGGATGTCTTTCTAACGAATCCTACTATGAGTAGGGTTCCATTTCTTGACACCAACCCTACCCATCTTTAGAATCGAGCCAGATGGTCCGCCAATACCTCACCACTCGTCAGGTGGCCCAGGAGCTCGGCGTGTCGCTCAATACGGTCTACCGTTGGCTCAAAGCCGAGCGCCTTCCCGAACCTCTCCGTGATCCTGATAATAATTACCGGCTCTGGACAGTCGAAGACATCGCCCGCATCAAGCTCACCGCCACGGAGCCCGCATGATCCGCCTCGTCGTCGCCAATCAGCGCGGGGGCGTGGGGAAAACCACCGCCGCCGTAAATTATGCCTGGTATCTGGCCCAGCGCGGACGCCGGACCCTGCTGATCGACACCGACAGTCAGGGCTCGATCGGCGTGATGCTCAACCTCAAGCCGAGGCACTATTTCAGTCATTTCCTGGTCAACAAGTTCCACCTGGACGAGTGTACGGTCCAAGCTGGTGACAATTTCCACGTTCTCTGCGGCAACAAAGAGACGGTGCAGGCGGAGAGCGCTTTAGCCGGCGCCGTGGTTCGCGAGCTGACCCTCAAGGTGCTGCTCGAACCGTACGAAAAGCAATACGACGCGGTGATCATTGACGTCTCACCGTCGATCAACCTGCTGCAGACCTGCGCCATGGTCTACGCCCGTAACGTGTTGATTCCAGTAAACATGGATTTGCTGAGTCTAAACGGAGCCAATGCCGCCTACGACATGATCCGCCTGCTGAACGACCTGATCCGCGCGCAGATCACCGCCGTCGGCCTCATGCCCTGCCAGGTCGACCAGCGCCTTTCCGTCACCGCCCTGGTCCAGCAAGGCCTCGAAAAGATGTCGGAGATGTTCCAGATTCCCATTCTTCCAGCCATTCGCACCGACCAGAACGTCAATAAGGCCTTCCGCGCCCGCCGACCGCTGCTCGAATACGACCCCAGCTCCAAGGCCGCGCAAGACTATCTGGCAGCTTTTGAACGAATTACCGCCGCCATGGACGACCATGCCGAAACCCAAAAAGCTACCGCCTGAGCCGTTTGACGTCGGCGACTTTCTCCGCCCCACCGACACGGATCTGCGCAGCGCGCTCAGCACCCTGCTGCACGGCGGCCAGGAAGAACTGCCAGCCCCGGTTGAAATAGCAGCCCCTCGCACAATAGAGCCCGGTCCTAAGCTAGAGCACCGGACTCAATTTGATCCCTCGACTAAGACAGTCTTCCACCCTGAAACGCACTCCGATACTAAAGTACCAGCGCCCCTTAAGCCACCCCCCGCTCTTGAATTAAGGACGCCCGCTAAATCAAGCGCGGCCAGCGCCTCGGGCTCGTCTATCAGTTTACAGACGCCACTCAGCACAGTACCCCCTCCTGGCTTAAGCTCGGAGCCTAAGAAACGCCAGTTCGCTGTCCGCCCCGCCCTGCTCGTCGAAGACGGCCATTCACGCGCCGAACAACAGGTTTACGCGCGCCTGTGGGACAACGCCACGCCTCACGATGACGCCTCCCGGCTGATCACGCTCGGCTTCGCCTCCATGGGCAAGCTCACCGGTCTCTCGGAAAGCAATGCCCGCATCAACCTGCGCTCCCTCATTCAGAAGCTCGCCGTCGAAGAACACACCACTTACGACTGCGCTGCCAGCCAAGGCCGCACCTACCGCGTCTTTGAGCCCGCCGAAGTCTTGCGCCGCCGGCACGCCGCCGGTTTGCGCTGGGTGATGCGGCGCACGCTCGCCGTTGTTTTTGTCGATCCCGAGTCCAAGCTCCCCTTATTTTATAAGGCCGGGCCCGGCTTATCCTCCGGTCCTAACTTAGTTCCGCCCGTTTTATTGACACAGGCCATCCGCGGTCATCTCAACCAATACGGACCCGCCGACCCCGCCACCGTCCAGCGCTTTCTCGCCGCCTGCCAGCACGCCAACCCGCACGCCACCCCCGAGCAGATCGCCACCGCCATTCACGACCAGGCTCTCCTTACCGCCGGAATGCCCTCCGCCGAGCGCCTCGCCTTTCTGCTCGATACTGTCCCCGGACGCCTCGCGAACTAGCCCGGAAAACGGGGGCAGGGAAATCGCGACCGCGCCTTGGCCCACCCAAACGGTCCTAACTTAGTGCCGCCGGTTTTATTGACTGCCGCCATTAATCACCTTCTCCAGCCATACGACCCACCGACCCCGCCACTGCGTTCACACCGCCGGCATGCCCGCCACCGAGCGCCTCGCCTTTCTGCTCGATACTGTCCCCGGCCAGCTCGAGCACTAGCCCGCAAAAGCAGGGCAGGGAATTCACACGGGCCCCAGGACTGTCGAAAAGCGTAGGGAGGCCCCGCGCTTAATGCCCGAAATCGAAACCCGGCAGTTCGGAACCATCACCTACACCTCAGACCGCGTCGTGCACTTCGCCGCCGGTCTGCCCGGCTTCGAAGAATGCCGCGACTTTCTCCTGCACGAAGAGCCCACCATGGCCCCCTTCGTTTTTCTGCAAAGCCTCGATGACAGCAATCTCAGCTTCGTCACGCTGCCCATCGAACGCATCGTCGAGAACTACGAGTTGACCCTCTCGCGCGACGACCTCGCCCAGCTCGACGCCCCGAGCCTGCCTGAGCCCGACGAAGTCGTCTGCCTGGCTGTTTTACAGTTGCAATCCGGCGGCGCGACGGCCAATCTCGCCGCGCCCATTGTCATCCGCCCGGCCGCCCGGCGCGGCACCCAGGCGATCCGGCAGGACCGTCGCTACAGCACCACTCACGGCGTCACCTGGACCGGAGCGCGCACGGCCGAAGGCGGTGCTTAGTGCTGGTCATCCGGCGCAAGCGCGAGCAAACCATCCGCATCGGCGCGGACATTGAGATCACCGTCCTCGAGATCGAAAACGGACAGGTGAAGCTCGGCATCACCGCGCCGCGCGAAGTCGCTGTTTTCCGCGAAGAGATCGCCGCCACCCGGCAGCAGAATCAGGGCGCCGCGCTCACCGGCGAACCCTTGCGCGCCCTCGAAAGCTACTCCGTACCGAATAGCCCCCCACCGAAAACAGTTTCAATTTCGAGCCCGTCCTCATAATCGTTCCACCCAGCCCGATAA
This sequence comes from Bryobacteraceae bacterium, assembly GCA_044226365.1. Lineage (GTDB taxonomy): Bacteria > Acidobacteriota > Terriglobia > Bryobacterales > Bryobacteraceae > JALHNI01. The sequence goes on along the minus strand of JBGAHE010000033.1, from coordinate 6,993 downwards.
GCCGCAATGAGACCCGGCAAGCGTGCCCCTCGCGGACGCCCACCGCCCTTCTCGGAGACGGAAAGATTCCGCCTCTCTGGTCCGCTCCGGCGGCCGTCATCATCCCCCTCGCACTCTAGGAAGGAGTCAATCATATGGGTGGTTTTTCCATCAACACGAACATTACCTCGCTGCAAGCGCGCGAGTATCTGCGGACGAATTCGGACTTCCAGTCGAAGACCATTTCCCGCGTCACCTCCGGTCTGCGCATCACCGCCAGCGGTGACGACGCCGCCGGCCTGGCCATTGCCAACGGTTTCCGTTCCGACATCAGCGTCCTCTCGCAGGGCATTCGCAACGCCAACGACGGCTTGAGCCAACTGCAGATCGTCGACGGCGGTCTGAACAACGTCTCCAAACTGATCGACCGCGCGCGCACGCTGGCCACCCAATCGGCCACCGGCACCTTCACCGGTTCGCGCGCCGTGCTCAACAGCGAATTCGGCTCTGTCCTCAAGGAAATTGACCGTCAGGCGCAGGCCATTGGCTTGAACATCGGCGGCTCGTTCGCCAAGAACCTCAGCGTGTTCATCGGCGGCGGCGGCGGCTCCACCAGTGCGGCGCAGATTCAGAACGGCAGCGTCAGCGTCGACCTTTCGTCCTCGTCGGTCGATACGCGCTCGCTCGGTCTGTCGGGCGTGCAAGCCTCCGGCGTCACGGGCACCGATATCTCCTCCTCGTCGACCACCTCGGTCGCCAACATCATTGCCGACTCCACCAACTCGGGCGATGCCTCCACGGCCGGCTTCACCGACTTCTACTTCCGCGGCGCAGGCTTCTCCGACACCAACCGCGTCAAGGTGAGCGTGAACCTTTCGGGCGTCACCAACACCTCCAACCTGGCCGATGCCATCAATGCCGCGATCGACGGCGCCGGCAACGGCGGTTCGCAGGCCGCCACCGCCTTCAAGAACGCGGGCGTCCGCGCCGTGGTCATCCAGGATAAGCAAGGCGACGGCACCGTGAAGGAGCGCCTCGGCTTCACCAGCTCGAATGCCGCCTTCCAGGTGGAAGCGGGCGACCGCACGGCCAACGCGCTACTCGGCAACTTCTCCACCGGCGCCGTGGGCAAGGATCAAACCAACGTCTTTGTCGGCGGCACGGCTGCCGCGGGCGCCGGCACCACCGCCGCTACCGCCGGCAACATCATCGTGCGCGTGCAGGGCGGCGGCCTGAACGGCCCGGTCGACCTGCGCCTGTCGGTCACCGGTGGCACCACCACTGTCGACCAGGTCCTCGCTGACTTCACCTCCCAGATCAGCAACAACAGTGCGCTGCAGGCGGCGGGCATCGAAGTCGTCAGCGCCAACGCCGGCGAACAGATCGTCCTCCAGAACAAGCAGGGCGAGCGCTTCGAAGTGCTCACCGCCGGCGACACCAGCGACATCCTGGGCCTGGGCTCCTATCGCCTGGCCAACCAGTCGACGGCCACCTCGCTCGACTACACGTCGATCACCGGTACCGGCGGCACCTTCACCGCCGTCGCTAATCGCTTCGAAATCTCGGTGAACGGCAGCCAGAGCGTCATCGACACCGGCAGCTTCACGCCGGCCGCGGCCACCGTCGCCGCTTACGTGAACTCGCTGAACCAGTTCTTCTCCACCAGCGCCGACGCCCAGAAGGCGGGCCTGGTCGCCTCGAACGACGGCGGCCAGTTGAAGATCGCCTCGAGCAACGGCACGGCCTTCCGGTTGAACGCGGTCGCCGGCGCCACGCACGGCTTGGGCCCGATCACCGCCGGCGCGGTCACCGCCAACGGCAACGACGCGTTGCGTTCGGGCGCGGTCGGCACCATCGGCTTCGGTTCGGGCGAATCGCTCGAACTGACGGCCAACGGCACCGCCTACACCGTCGACCTCAACACCGACGCGAGCCTCTCCGACGTGGTCGCCTCGATCAACGGCACCAGCGGCCTCTCGGGCGTGGTCACCGCCGCCGCCGTCGACGGCCGCCTCGTGATTACCGGCAACGCCGCCAACAACAAGGTGCAGGTCACCGGCGCCACCAGCGGCGTGCTCTCCACGCTGGGTCTTGCCCAGGGCGACACCAACATCGCCGACAAGTCCAGCTTCAACTCAGGCGGCGCTTACGCCTCCGAACTCGGCACCAATAAGGACGTCTACGAATACAACCAGTCGCGCTTCGGCGGCGATTCGCAGACGTTGAACATCGTCGCCAACGATTCCACCGGCGCCCAGCGCTCGATCGCCGTCACGCTCCGCAATGACTCGATCGCCCGCAATGCGCGCTCGCTCGACGAAGCGATCAACACGATCAACTCGGCGCTGCAGAGTTCCGGCGACCCCACCCTGAAGCAGTTGGTGGCGGTGAAGGAATCCGCCAGCGACGACCGCAAGGAAGGCATCCGGTTCATCTCGAACCTCTCGAACTTCCGCGTCAGCGTCGGCACTGTTTCTTCGTCCACCGCGGCGAACGAAGTCGGCATCTTCGACGGCTCCACCGGCTCGAGCGTCCTCGGTCAGGGCATCCTCACCGCGGCTTCGCAGACCTCCGGCGGCGCGCAGATCGATATTTCTTCGCAGGCCAACGCCGAAGCCGCGGTCACCGCGCTCGCCGAAGCCGTGCAGAAACTCGGTACCGCTCAAGCCGTTGTTGGCCGCGGCCAGAACCAGTTCACCTTCGCCGTGAACCTGGCTCAGTCGCAGGTCACCAACCTCTCGGCCGCCGAAAGCCGCATCCGTGACGCGGATCTGGCTTCGGAAGCCGCCAATCTCACCAAGGCGCAGATCACCCTGCAGGCCGGTGTCGCGGCGCTGGCGCAGGCCAACTCCGCTCCCCAGCAGATCCTGTCCCTGCTCCGCGGCTAATCGTCTCCGGCGGGGCGGCTTAGCCGCCGCTCCCTCCCTGTTCCTCTTCATCTTGATGCGGCCCCTCGGGCCTCGCATCAGCCATTTCCGGTGATGGTGGTCCTCACTCCGCCGGTCCGCCGGGTGAACTGGCGCCGTTGGCCGTCTCGGGTGCCAGGGCGCCGGTTTCCCGGCCACTCCTTCAGCAGCGAACTCACCGGGCTCGTCCGCCTCTCACCGGGGCGCGGGCGCTCCCGGTTCGTTGCCTGCGTGTGTCCGCACTCCTGGCTTACTTTGCATGACTCCATTCCTCTCATTGCCACCCGCCCGTTCCCCGCTGGCCTTGCCGGCCAGTTGGCCTCACCGGCCCTGGCCCGCGGAGACCTGGATTGAGCGGGGAAACCTCTGGCATCAGGCCGGCGGTCAACTCGAAGCCGCCCACTGCTATCAGCAGGCCGTCGAAATCGATCCCACGGCTTCGCAAGCCTGGTTCAATCTGGGCGTCGTCCAGACCCTCGCCGGCGAAGTCGACCTTGCCCTGGCTGCCTATCAGCAAGCCATCGCCACCCGGCCGCGCTTTGCCCGCGCCCTCAACAACGCCGGCATTCTTCTCCAGGCGCGCCACGACTTTGAGGCCGCCGCTGATTGCTACCGCCAGGCGATCGCCGCCGAACCCACTTACGTTGACCCTCACTACAACAGCGGCCTGCTGGCCTTTGCCCGCGGCCACTTCCCGGCCGCCGAGCGGGCCTATCGCCGCGCGCTCAAACTGGCGCCCGGACATTCCGAAGCCCGCAACAACCTCGGCAACACGCTGCTGGAACTGGGCCAAGCGCGCGAAGCGCGGCGCTGTTTCGAAGCCGTCCTCACCGCCGCGCCCGACCATCCGGAAGCGCGCTGGAACCTCGGCTACACCCAATTGCTGCTCGGCGACTACGCCGAAGGCTGGGCCAACTATGAGTGGCGCCTGCTCCAACCCGGACGTGCCCGTTCGTTCGACCTGCCGCGCTGGAATGGCGAACCGCTGGCCGGCGACCCGCTGCTGATCTGGAACGAGCAAGGGCTCGGCGACGCCATCCAATTTGCCCGTTTTCTGCCGGTCGTTCAGGCCCGGGGCGCGGAGATTCACTTGGAGACCGCGCCGGCGCTCGCGCGTTTGTTCGCCTCGCTCGCCGATCGACTGGTCACGCCCGGCGCCGGCTCCCCAGCCTCCTGGCAATTGCCGATGCTGAGCCTGCCGGCAGTCTTCGCCACCCGCGCGGATACCATTCCGCCGGCGCCTTATCTGGCCGCCGGCGACCCCGAGCGCGGCAAATTCCGCGACCTGCTGGCCGCCTCGCTCCCGGCCGGCGATCTGCGCGTCGGGCTGGCCTGGAGCGGCAACCCGAACCATCAGCGCGACCGTTTGCGCTCGCTCTCCGCCGCCCTCGCCGCTACCCTTGCGGCGCCGTTAACCGGCATCTCGTTTGTCAGCGTCCAACGCGGCGCCCCGCCGCCCGGCGTGATGACCTTCGATGAAGCCGTCACCGATCTCGCCGATACGGCCGGCCTCATGGCCAATCTTGATCTGGTGATCAGCGTCGATACGGCAGCCGCTCATCTGGCCGGCGCGCTCGGCGTGCCGGTCTGGTTATTGCTCTCCTATGCGCCGGACTTCCGCTGGCTGATCGAGCGCGAGGATTCGCCCTGGTATCCATCGATGCGCATCTTCCGCCAACGCCGTCTGAACGACTGGCCTCGGCTGATTGAGCGCGTGCGCGCCGAACTCGGTTCCCACGCCCCGCCGCGCGCGCGTTAAGCTGCTCTAGCCGAGCTCAACCACCGTCGCCTCGGACGATTGCGCGCCTCCGAACAGGCGCACCAGTTCGCGCTCCCGCGCCGATTCGCCCCAGGCCTCCACCAACGCCGCCCGCTCACACCGCAGGTTCGCCTGCAATTCGGCTCCCGCCGCGCGATGGCCGCACAAGCGCTCGTAGCACTCCTGTTGCTCTTCGGGCGGCGCCAGCGGCAACCCAGCCGCCAGAATCCGGATCAGCCGGTCGCGTTCGCGCAGCAACTCGCCCAGGCGGTCGAATTGCTCGGCCGGCGTGCGGCGCAGTTCGCGCTCCAGGCGCTCGAGATTCTCTGAGAGATCGCGCATTAGCCCTCCTTCTTGCCGAACAGGCTGTAGGACAGGCTGTCGATCGACGCCGTCAGCACCGACTGTTGCGAGTCCAACTGGGCGAGCAATGCGTCGGCGGCCTGCAGCCGCTGCGCCAAGCCTGATTGCAGCACCGTCACCCGATCATTGAGCGCGCTCACGCGCTCGTTCAGATCCGTCGTCGTCGCGTCGTACTGGTTGATCTCGCTTTGGATCAGCCCCGTCACCGGATCGGCGATGCCGCTCACTTTGCTATACAGGCTGCCCAGCCCGGTCGTCGAGTTGCCTACCAGATCAAAGCCCGAGCGGACCTGCGCATCGGTCAAACCGGCAAAGGTCGACGCGTCGAAGGTGAGCTTGTTGGTCGAGTCAAAACCGATCCCCAGTTGCGAGAGGCTCTTGACGTCGCCGGTGCCCGTAAAGCCGGTCACCTCGCGTAACACGGCTTGAAGCTCGCGCACCAGCGAACTGCCCGACAGCAAACCGGCGCCTTCGCCGATCTGCGCGTCCACCTGCGAGACCAGGCTGTTGTAGCTGTCGGTGAGGCTCGAAAGAGCCGTCGAAAGCTGCGAACGGTCCGAGGCCAGCGTCAGCGTCACTTTCTCGTTGGTGTCGGTGGTCCCCAGAATCTCGAACGAAAGGCCCGGCACCACGCTGTTCACCAGATTGGTCTTCTGCGAGACGGGCACGCCATTCAGTTCGAACTCGGCGTTGGAACCCTGATTGGCGCTGGTCAGCACATTGGTCGCCGCGCCCGTCGGATCGTCCTTCAAGGTCAGCGTTGTCGCGCCCGTCGTATTCGCCGAGATCGAGAGGTAATTCCCGGTCCCGGTCGTCAGAATCGACGCCGTCACCCCGGCCCCCAGCCCATTGATCTTGTCTCGCAGCCCGGCCAGATGATTCTGCGCGGGCGTGAGACTCACACTAAATGTGTTCGAACCCACCTTCAGCTCAAGCTCACCGGTCGACGAAACCGCCGTTGAGCTCGAGTCGGCATAGCTGATCACCGAAGTTTCCGCCGCCGCGCTAGCGATCGAGGTCACGTTGGTCAGTTGGTAGGAGCCGGTCGACGAAGCCGTCACCGACCGGACGGCCACCTTGCTCGCATTGGTCGAAGTTCCGGTCACCGCGCGCCGATCGCCGATTTGACTCAATGACTTGAGACTGGCCCCCAATGCCGATACCGCCCCCTGCAAGCCGCTGGCCACCGCCTTACGCTCCACCAGATCCTTCTGCTGATTCTGCAGCGCGGTGATGGGCAGCGAAGCAATCTTCACCGTGCGGTCGAGGATCGTCTGAAAGTCGCTGGAGTACTTGCTGATGCCGGAAAATACGAGTGGTGTGAGGCTCACGGGAAGCTCCCTTGTGGGACTTATCGGCCGTCCGCCGCCGCTCTACAGTCGAATTTTCCTTACGCTCAACCTCACGGACACCCCATGGGACTCTCCGTAAAAAGCCGCCCCTCCCGTGAGCTTCAGCGTAAAAACCACCCTCGCTCCATGAGCTTCACCGGAAATTTCGGCGCCAGCCATGAGACTCCCAGTAAGCGGGATGAGCCTCAGCGTAAGCAGGGGGACTCGCTACCCGCATTTGGGGATGGTTAAGTACTTGAAAACAAAAGCTTGGCGTCGATTTTATGGTCAGGCTCATCCCTACCAATGCGGTGACTGTGTTTGTTTTCAATAAGTTAACCAGGTTTTACGGTCAAGCTCACGAAAACTACCCCATAATTGGTTTCTTTGGTATTTGATTCTTCCTACCTTGGACTCCATTGGACGGCCCTTCTGGCCGCTTTTGGCCTCTGGTGTGAGCTTCACAATAAAAAATCCCCGTTTCTATGTGACTGATCGTAAATCGATAGCCCCATCCGTACCGGGCGTTGTATAACTTCGTGTAATGGCGACCGGCCTCAAACCCCAGACCTCCCTGGTCAACCTCTCGGTCGAAGAAGAAAACCTCTCTTCGATCCCGTTCGCCGTTCTCGAGCGCCGCTTCAACGGTCGCCTC
>JBGAHE010000177.1:0-6811 GCA_044226365.1 Bryobacteraceae bacterium | reverse complement strand
CGTGGCCAGGCGCTCGGCGGCAACCCGGCCCGTCTGGCGGACTGGCAACGCCAAATCCCCGCCTTCGCCGCGCTCACCGGCCTCTATTGGGAGGGCGCCGTCCTCACCGGCCGCGGCGATCCGCGGCGCCTCAACGTCCGACGCAGCATCGGGCCGGTCGGTGCCGTATTCGGCCTCGCCCCCCTCCATGGCCGCTACTATCGCGAATGGAGCGACGACGAGGTGGTGCTATCACACCGCACCTGGCAAAACCATTTCGGCGGCGACCTCGGCGTGCTGGGTCAGAGGCTGATCCTGAGTCAGAAGCCGTACACCGTGGTGGGCATCATGCCGCCCACGCCGAGCGACGGCCACACCGGCGAACTCTATGCCTCGGCGCCACTGGCGTTTCGCTCGGCGGATCGCAGTGGTAACTGGCTCGACCTCATCGCCCGCCTCGCGCCGGGCGCCACCATCGAGCGCGCCAATCTCGAACTCACCACTGTCGCGGCGCGCTTGAGTGCCCAATATCCAGCGACGGAGACCGGCTTGAAGGCGCACGCCCGGCCGCTGCTCGACGCAGCCACCGGTAGCGCGAGACAGCCCCTGTGGCTGCTGTTTGCCACGATTGGCGCCGTCTTCCTGATCGTCTGCGCGAATCTCGCGAGCTTGCTGTTAGTCCGCAGCGCGGAGCGTCAGCGCGAGTTCGCCGTGCGGGCGGCGCTCGGTGCGGGCCACGCCACACTCCTGCGCCTTCAACTGCTCGAAAGTCTGTGGCTCGGGCTGCTGGGAGGCTTGGGAGGTCTGCTGCTCTCCTGGTGGGGCGTCGACCTGCTCAAGAAGGTTCTGCCGGAAGACCTGCCACGGCTCGATCTGGTCGCGCTCGACGGCCGCGTCGCCCTCTTCGGCCTCAGCCTCTCGATTCTCGCCGGTCTCTTCTGCGGAGGGCTGGCCTCATTCGGATTACGCCTGCGTGAGGTGGATCAACTCCGCGACGGCGTTCGCGCGACGCGGCGCACTTGGCTGCGGCCCGCCTTCGTTCTGCTGCAAGTGGTCCTCTCGACCCTGCTGCTCGCCGCCGCGGCCCGCTTCACCGAAAGCCTGTTGCACCATCTTGAAAAGCCACTCGGCTTCCGTCCGGACGGCCTCATCGCACTCACCTACTCCTTCCCCTGGGACACCGACCAACAGAAGCTTCATTCAACGTTCCGCCGCACCCTCGACCACGTCGCGGCCCTGCCCGGCGTCGAGAGCGTGGGCTTCGTGGACGCGCTGCCGTTGCTCGGCAGCACACAGTCCAACAACATCGAGATCCCCGGCCGCGACCTCGTCCCCGCCCTGCGCGATCTGCCCGTCAGCCGGCGCGCCATCAGCGAGTCCTACTTCGCCACCCTCGGCCTGCCGCTGCAAGCCGGCCGCGTGTTCGCGCGCCGCGAAAGGGACCTCGGCGAATGCGTCGTCAACGCGGCCTTTGTCCACACCTTTTTCCCGGGCCAGAATCCGATCGGACGCACCTTTACCTTCGATACCAAGCGCTCCGCCGGACGCGCCCCGCGCTGGCTCACCATCGTTGGCGTCGTCGCCGATCTCCGCCAGGAGTATCAGCAGGCCCAAGCCTTCGCCGAAGTCTTTGTCCCCTTTGAGACGACTTACTGGCCGCTCGCGAAGTTCGTCATCCGACCCACCGGCGACCCGCTCCCGTTGCTGAACTCCATCCGCCAGGAACTCCGCCGCGTCGATCCAAATCTTCTCCTCGAAACGCTGCGGCCGCTCAGCGAGGAAATGCGCGCCGCCAGTGCTGACTCCCGTTCGCTCACTGGCTTGTTGGGCGGCTTCGCAGTCACCGCCCTGCTGGTGGCCGCCATCGGACTCTACGGCTTACTCGCCGGTGAAGTCGTCACCCGCCGGCGCGAGATCGGCATCCGGCTGGCGCTGGGCGCCGCCCCCGCCGCGATACTCGGATCCATCGTCCGCCGCGGCGTTAGCTTGGTCTGTCTCGGGCTCCTCGCCGGGCTGCTGCTCACCTATCCCGCGTTGCAGTGGCTCGCCACCCACTTCTCCGCTGTCGACCGCTCGCCGTTGGGGGCCGTCGCCGTCGCCACGCTCGTCATGCTCGCCGTCGCGCTTGCGGCGAGCGCCCTCCCGGCTCGGCGCGCCGCCCGCGTCGATCCGGCGATTGCGCTCCGTCACGAGTAACGTGTTGTCATGGTCTTGTGCTGCGTATCCCCGATTCGGAACTGACCTTCGCGTTCGTCCGCGCTTCCGGTCCTGGTGGCCAGAACGTGAACAAGGTCTCGACCGCCGTCGAACTGCGCTTCGACGTTGGCCGCTCGCCGTCCCTACCGGAGCCAGTCCGCACCCGCCTCAAGGCCCTGGCCGGTCATCGTCTTACCCAGGACGAAGTGCTGATCATCACGGCCCGCGAACATCGTACCCAGGAGGCGAACCGCGCCGAAGCCCGCGCTCGCCTGGATGAGTTAGTCGCGCGCGCCACCGTCGCACCCAAGCCGCGGCGTCCCAGCCGTCCCACCCTGGGGTCCAAGGTTCGCCGCCTGACGGCGAAGTCCGAACGCTCGTCCACCAAGAAGCTGCGCGGCCGCCCGCAGACCGACTAACTCGCCATGCCCTCGGCCGTCGTCATCCTGGAACGCAGTTCCGCCATTCCCAAGGACCGCTGGCGGTCCGCCACCCAAAGCCGCACCTGGCCGTCGCTCGACGTCCGCCACATCTTCACTCAACTCTGGCAGCAGCACCAAGCCCATCTGCCGGCAAGCAGCTATCTCTCGCTCGCCCTTGATGCCGACGGCGCGCTTCCCACCGTCACTGCACCGAACCCGCTTGCCGGTGCGCGGCGCGCCCAAGTCGGGGTCTTCGACATCGCCTTCGTTGCGCCGGACGAGGTCGAGGTCACGCTTCTCGAAATGGCTTGCCGGCAGAAGTTGGGCACACCTCCGCGCGCCACCCGCCAGATTGCCTTGCTGCGTCCCTGGCAGGTGATCAGAGTGCTGCTGAATGGGCGTCACTCGAGTTACTCCGGCCAGACTTACTATCTGCGCGAGTATCATCTCGCCTTATGTACGGAGCCTCTCCCGACCGCCCTCGTCGCGCTTCGCGAGATCGACCTTCAAGCTGGCTTGGCCTAACCCAGGCCAACCTTGCGCACCCGTGTCGAAGCATCGTGCCGTCTGCAGTTCCCAGCCGGTGTTGGAGTCCCGCTCCATGGTCGGCTTCTTTGCCACAATTGTGAACATGAAAACCACGCGGAGCGCGCGCCCCGTGCCCGCCGCCGTGGTGAGGGCTTAGCAAGAAGGTTAGAAGGGCTTTCCATGAGAACACTGATCGTTGCGGGAATCGGTCTGGTCTTGGCGTTCGGCTTCGTCTATGCCGGTAAGGCGATGGGCAAAGGCACAGTCGCGGGGGCGATTGCCTTTCTCGCGGTTTGGCTGATCTTCTGCGCCATCGACTTTTCAGCGCGGGGTACTCGGCGCTCGACGAGTTGGGCATCCACCTGGTGCTCTTTACGTTAGCGGGCTTCGGCGCCTGGGCCGCGGCGCGTTGGCTCGCCTGACGCAGCTGCGCAAAGTCGCTCGATGCTCACCGCCATCAAACTGCTCCACACTGCCGTCTGGGCCTTCTTTGCGGGCTGCATTGTCGCGATCCCGATCGCCGCCGCAGCCAATCGTTTCCAACTGGTCGGCCTCCTCATCGGCCTCGTTCTGGTCGAGTGCGTTGTCCTCGCCGTCAATCGCTGCCGTTGCCCGCTCACCGACTTAGCTATCCCGCACACCGCCGATCGGCGGCCCAACTTCGACATCTACCTACCGGTCTGGCTCGCAAGGGAGAACAAGCGCATCTTCGGCACCCTCTTTGTCGCCGCCATCCTCTTCGCCCTCTGGCGCTGGTGGATCTTTCGCAGCAAGCTTGGCTAACCACACCCCGAAACACTCCGCCGCTGTGGCACTATGGTCCACACATGCCGAGCGACCTTCTGCGCTTCAACGGCGCCGCGCCGCAAGATCCTCGCGTTGAAGTCTGGTTCAACGCCCAACCGCCGGACCTCGCCGCGATCGCCCGCGAATGGTTCGCCGTCATGCGTCACTGCGGCGACGATGTGCTCGAACTCTTGCACGACGGCTGCCCGGTCGCCTGCCTCGGCGACGTCCCGTTCGCCTACGTCAACGTCTTCACCGAGCACGTCAATGTCGGCTTCTTTCAAGGTGCTGCACTGGCGGACCCGGCGCGCCTGCTGCAGGGCAACGGCAAGTTCATGCGTCATGTGAAGCTGAAGCCCGGCGCCATCCCTCACTCAGCGGCCTTGCACCGCCTCATCGAAGCCGCCTACTGGGACCTCAGAACTCGCGCCGCGCGGGGCGCTTAGCCTTGCGCGCCAGCGTCAGTTGCCAGGATCTCCTCAGCAACTCGCGCAATGCGTCTGGCGACACCTCCCCCAGCCGCACCAGCACCACCGGATGCGGACGATAGTGCCCTGTCAGGTAGTAGGTGTCCGGCGCTTCCTCGATCAATGCCTGCCGGTCGCTGCGCTCCACCCGCACCACCAAAGTGTCCGGTTCCGCCGATGAATGCCCCGCCATGCCGGCCATAAACGCACCGTTCGCCTTCAACAGAGGCGTGCCGTCATACTTGGTAGCCGCTTCCACGCCCGCCAGAAGGCAGCCGAGGTCGCGAACGGTTTCGAAGGTCAGCGCCATGCCGTCATCCTACAAAAACAAGAAGCCCGCGGCCACCGGGGCTGCGGGCTTCGGTTAAGACTGAAGAAACGGCTTACAGCAGGTCGTAGCCGCGGAAGAAGTAGCCGAGTTCGCGCGCGGCCGACGTCGGCGAATCCGAACCGTGCGACGCGTTGCGCTCAATGCTTTCCGCAAACAGCTTCCGGACCGTGCCTTCATCGGCCTTTTCCGGATTCGTTGCGCCCATCACCTTGCGCCAATGCGCCACGGCGTCTTCCCGCTCGAGACCCAGCAGAACCACCGGACCCTCGGTCATGAACGTCACCAGCGAACCAAAGAACGGGCGTTCCTTGTGCTCCGCATAGAAGCCTTCGGCTTCATGCTTCGAAAGACGGGCCATGCGCATGGCCTTGATCGTAAAGCCTTCCTTCTGAATGATCGACAGGATGGCGCCGATGTGGCCCTTGGCCACCGCATCGGGTTTAATAATCGCGAAAGTTTGCTGCATGTGAAATCTATCCTTTGAGGCGCGCCTGGAGCGTGCTGCCGAGGTCGGCCGGGCTCTGGCAAACGCTGATACCGGCGGCGGCCATCACCGCCATCTTGTCTTCGGCCTTGCCGGAACCGCCGGAGACGATGGCGCCAGCGTGACCCATGCGGCGGCCGGGAGGCGCCGTCTGGCCCGCGATAAAGCCCACCACGGGCTTCTTCACGTTCGCCTTGATGTAAGCGGCGCCCTGCTCCTCGGCATCGCCCCCGATTTCGCCGATCATGACGATGGCGTGCGTATCGGGGTCGCCGTTGAACAGCGTCAGGGCGTCCACGAAGTTCGTGCCGTTCACCGGGTCGCCACCGATGCCGATGCAGGTGGATTGGCCGATGCCCAACTTGGTCAACTGGCCCACGGCTTCATAGGTGAGCGTGCCGGAACGGGACACGATGCCCACGTTGCCCTTCAGATGAATGTGGCCAGGCATGATGCCGATGCGGCATTCGTTCGGGGTGATCACGCCAGGGCAGTTCGGCCCGATCAGGCGCGTCTTTTTGCCCTTCATGTACTGCTTCACCTTGATCATGTCCGAAATCGGAATGCCTTCGGTGATGCAGACGGCGAGTTCGATGCCCGCGTCCACCGCTTCCATGATCGCGTCGGCCGCAAACGGCGGCGGCACGAAGATCACGGTGGCGTTGGCGCCGGTCGCTTGCACGGTCTGTTCCACGGTGTTGAACACCGGCAGACCCAGGTGCTGCGTGCCGCCTTTACCCGGCGTCACGCCGCCCACCACGGTGGTGCCGTAATCGAGCGACTGCTTAGCGTGGAACGTGCCCTGGTCTCCGGTGAAACCCTGGACCATCAGGCGGGTGTTTTTATTGACGAGAACGCTCATTTTGCGAGGGCTACCACTTTCTCCGCGCCATCTTTCATGCCGTCGGCAATGGTGAAATTCAATCCGGAATCACGCAGGATCTGCTGGCCGAGCTCAACGTTGGTGCCTTCCATGCGCACCACGATCGGCACCTTCACGCCCAACGCCCGCGCGGCGTTCACCACGCCGTTCGCCAGCACGTCGCACCGCAAAATGCCGCCGAACACGTTGATGAAGATCGCCTTCACGCCCTCATCGCTCAGCAGGATACGGAAGGCGTTCTTGATCTGCTCTTCGTTGGCACCGCCGCCTACGTCCAGGAAGTTCGCCGGCGAGCCGCCCGAGTACTTGATGATGTCCATCGTACCCATCGCCAAGCCCGCGCCGTTCACCATGCACGCCACCGTGCCATCCAGCTTGATGTAGTTCAACGAGTACTTCGACGCTTCCACTTCGAGCGGATCTTCTTCGTCGGTGTCGCGCAATTCGGCAAAGTCCTTGTGCCGGAACATCGCGTTGTCGTCGATGTTGATCTTCGCGTCGAGCGCCATCACCCGGCCGTCCTGGGTCAGGATCAGCGGGTTGATTTCGGCGAGCGAAGCGTCCATCTCTTCGTAGGCTTTGGCGAGCGCCTGCAGGCACTTCACCGCTGCGCCGATCGCCGTCGCCGGAATGCCCAGTGCAAACGCCAGCTTACGCGCCTGCCATGCTCCCAAACCAATGCCCGGCTCGATCGGCTCGCGCAGGATTTTCTCCGGCGAGTGCGCGGCCACCTCT
>JBGAHE010000176.1:0-6828 GCA_044226365.1 Bryobacteraceae bacterium | reverse complement strand
GACGGCCGGACCCTTTTGAGGGGTCCGGCCGTGGTGGGGAAATAAGGGTGGGTTAGAAGCCGCCGCTGGGGGCGTTGGTGCCGACGACGGCTTTGTTCTGGAGGATGCGGACGACGACGCGGCGGTTCTGGGCCTGGGTTTCCGGCTTGCGGTCGGTGCCGATCTGATCGCTTTGGCCCATAGCGGCGGGGGCGAGCATGTTGGTGAGGGGGATCTGGCCCTGACGGATGAGGAGGCGGACGACGTTGTCGGCACGGTCCTCACTGAGCTTCTCGTTCCAGGCTTCGTTGCCGACGGCCGAGGCATAGCCGCGGACTTCGATCATGTAGCCTTCGACCGACTTCGCCTTCTGGGCGAGTTCCATCAGGGGCGCCTTGTACTTCTCTTCGATGTTGACCTGGCCATTCCCGAACAGGACGGTTTGTTCGTCGAGGATGAAGTAGTCGTCGAGCTGGCCGAAGCGGGCGACGGCGGCAGCAATCGCGGTCTGCTGTTGGTTGAGCTTGTTCTGGTGCTCGGTGACTTGAACTTGCTGCTGGTCGAGAGCGGTCTTCTGAGTCTGGAGCGCGGATTTCTGCGTGCCCAGTTCCTCTTCATGCTTCACGATGTCCTGTTGGCTCTTGGCGATGTCCTGCTGGCTTTTGGCGATCTCGGTGGTGTGCTTCTGCGTGAGCACGCTGGTTTCATACAGGCCAGCCTGGATGGCGCGGGCGCGCTTCAAGTCGTCGCCTTTGAACTTGACGGACTTGGCGATGAGTTGGTTCTGATCGCCGGGGGTGGCTTCGACGGTGACGGGGAGGCCAGGCAGGAGGGACGTCATGGTCATGTCTTTGCGGCCCATGTTGAGGAGGCCTTGCGACTGGCCGACTTTGGTTTGGTCGGTGAGGGTGACAGTGACCGTTTCGGTGTCCGCGGTTTGGACCATCATGGTGGCACCGCTGCGGCCCTGAATCCAGCCCTTGATGTGTTTGGTGGTGTCGGCGGCCACGCCGAGAGTGGAATAGCAGAGAATTCCGGCGAGGACGTATTTGGTGGTAGGCGCGTAGGTCATATTTTCGTTACTCCATAGCTCGAAGCGCGGCGCCGCACTCCGACTTCGAAGCTGCTGCGAAGGCAATCGCGGCAGGGAGCACGGCGGCACCCTTACGACGCCTGGGTGGGGAGGGACGTTTCAAGGCGACGAGTGGCGGGAGGAGGGTGGGGGGAGGTTAGGAACAGGCTCGGTCTTGAAACATCAACAAGGTAGAGGACGGGGAGGCGAGTTGTTAATTTGCGGCGAGAGGCGAGGGGCCGGACACAACTTTGCAAAATTGAGGGAAAGCCCTACGATGCGGCGTGGTGGCGGCGGAAGTTGGACCCAGAAGATTTCGAGCGGGCCCGCTTGAGTGGGGAGTGAAAGCGCCCGGGCGGGGGGACCGGAGAAGACGCAGGGAGTAGTTGGTGAACGAGTGGTAAACAGTGAGGGATAAGCCCGATGTTCTTGCGGCCGGGCGCGTCTTAGGCTGGGAACGGTTCATCCACATGCGATCTCTTTTGACTTCTTCCCTCCTGATTACGATAGCGGCGCAAGCGCAAACGATCGGGAGTTGTCCGGTGTTTCCGGCCGACCACATTTTGAACACGCGGGTCGATCAATTGCCGGTGCACCCGAGTTCGTCGACGTGGATTGCGACGATCGGGGCAACGCGAACGCTGCATCCGGACTTTGGGTCCGGGTTGTGGGAAGGTGCGCCGATTGGGATTCCGTTCGTGACGGTGCCGGGGACCCAGACGAAGTATCCAGCGACGTTTCTGTATCAGACGGAGAGCGACTTCGGGCCCTACGCGGTGCCGCTGAACGCGCCGATTGAGGGTGGCAGCGCAGGGACGGGTGACCGGCACGCGATCGCGGTGGATGTGACTAACTGCACGTTGTATGAGATCTATCGCGCGTTTCCGCAGACGGCGGCGTGGCGCGGGGATTCGGGGGCGATTTTCAACTTGAACTCGCAAGCGCTGCGGCCGCTGACGTGGACGTCGGCCGATGCGGCGGGCTTGCCGATTTTTCCGCTGCTGATCCGGTATGACGAGATTGCGGCGGGCGAGATCAAACATGCGATCCGGTTTACGGTGCCGCAGTCGCAGAAGGCTTATGTGTGGCCGGCGCGCCATTATGCTTCGTCGTTGACGGGCGCGCAGTATCCGCCGATGGGGGCGCGATTCCGGTTGAAGGAGAGCTTTGACATCTCGGGATTTTCGGCGACGAACAAGATCATCCTGACGGCGATGAAGCGCTACGGGCTGATCGTGGCCGATAACGGTTCGGCGTGGTATCTGTCGGGGGCGCCGGATGCGCGATGGAACAACGATGAGCTGCGGCAGTTGAAGACGATTGCGGGGTCCAACTTCGAGGCCGTGGATGCGACGCCGCTGATGGTGGATATCAATTCGGGGCAAGCGCGGCAGACGAGCGTGACGACGAGCGTCTCGCCGGCGTCGGCGAGCGTGACGGTGAACGGGACGCGGCAGTTCACGGCGACAGTGACGGGCAATAGCAATCCGGCGGTGCGGTGGGACGTGAACGGTACGGTGGGTGGGAATTCGGCGGTGGGCTTCATCGATTCGATTACAGGGCTTTATACGGCGCCCGCGGTGGTGCCGAGTCCGGCGACGGTGACGGTGCGGGCGACGAGCGTGGCGGTGCCGGCGTCTTCGGGAACAGCGAGCGTGATGATCGTGAATCCGCCGGCGGCGGTGACGGTGAGCGTATCGCCGACGAGCGCGACGGTGCGGTGGGGAAGGACGCAGCAGTTCCGCGCGACGGTGAATAACGCGACGAACAAGGCCGTGACGTGGAAGGTGAATGGGATCACGGGCGGCAATGCGACGGTGGGGCGGATCGGCACGGGCGGCCTTTACACGGCGCCGAATACGGCTGCCACCGGGACGACGGTGACAGTGAGCGCGGTGAGCGTGGCGGATGCGACGAAGTCCGCTTCGGCGGTGGTGTCGGTGGTGCGGCGGTAGCTACTCGGGGTTGAGGCTGGCTTGCTGGAGGAGGCGGCGGAGGGCGGAGATGCCTTGGTCGCCTTCGACGGCGGCGGTGAGTTTGCCTTGGCGGTCGATGACGAGGTAGAGGGGGAGGGGGCCGGCCTGGTAGGGGCGGGTGAGGTCGTTTTCGGTGGTGAGGGCGACGGGATAAGGGCGCGGGTACTCGCGGAGGAATTTTTCGACGATGGCCCGCTCTTCGCTGACGGAGATGCCGATGATGGCGAGGTCTTTGGGATGCTGCTGGTGGAGCTTCTCGAGGACGGGGGCGTCGGCGCGGCAGGGGGGACACCAAGTGGCCCAGAAGTCGAGGAGGACGACCTTTCCCTTGTGAGCAGCCAGCGAGATGGGTTGACCGTCGAGGGCTTTGAGATGGAAAGGCGGGGCCGGCTTGCCAGCGAACTGGTCCATGAGCTTGGCGGCGTTCCAGGGAGTGAACTGCGCGACTTCCTGGAAGTTCGCGGGCAGGGTGAAGAGGGCGGCGACGACGGGCTGGCCGAAGTGCATCTTGCGCAGAGCGAGGCGGGTTTCCTGACGGTAGCCGCCAGTGGGGGCTTGCACTTCCTGCGCGGCTTCGTAAGAGACGAGGAGGCCGGTTTCGGCGTCGGCAAGGAGGCGCAGGGTGCCCGGCAACATGCGGGGCGCGTTGGCGGCGCCGCCCGGCATCTCGCGGCCTTTGAGGGGCACTTCCAGGACCACGCAGGGGCGGCCGGTGAGTTTCGAGGTCTGACGCGGGAGTTCGACAGCCTTGGTCCATTCGGGTTCGCCGAAGCGGTAGGCGGTGGGGAGGGGCGGCTCGCCGGGAGGGAGAGGTCCGTGGACGTATTCGCGGCCGCCTTCTTCGAAGGAGACGAGGGACTGGCCGTCGTAGAGGCGAATGATGTTCTCGGTGCCGGAGAGGGTGCGTTCGCGCCAGCGGGGTCCGGCGGCATCTAAGATCAACTGGCGTTGGGCGGCGCGCTGGCCGCCGGGGACCGCGTAGGTCCGGACGATTTCGAACTCCTGGTGATAGCTGGCTAACTTGGCGCGCTTGGCCGTCAGTTCCGCCCAGCGGGTGCCCGCGGGGGTTTGGGCCGAGGAAGTCAACGCTCCCAGGAGCGCGGGGATCAGGAAGAGACGCCCCATGCTGTTACTAGCTTAGCTGGGGTCGGGTGGGGGGAGGTGGGCTGCTTCCGAGCCCTTCGAAAAGTCTCGCCACCCACCACCCGGTCGATGGCACCGATTACCTGATTACCTAGTGCCGTACATGGCTTGTGCCCTATGCCCTCAAGTAGTCGAACTATCGCTTTGGGTCACCGCCCCGCGCGACTATCGGCCAGCGATGACCCCAAATCGTCACCTCATATTGTTGCTGCTCATCGTCGGCGTTGTAGTCTATCAAAACTCCCTCAATTTGATCCAGAGAAACAGCGCAAAGCGAATCGCCATCCAAATCAGCACGCGTTCCGCGCGCCTCAGCAATGCAGAAATGCTCACACCGACTGCCCCGCAAGTTTCGCTCAACTTCGTGATAAGGAAGCCGCGTTCGCCGGCAAGTCGGTGTCCAAGACACTCCGCGAGTTGAATGACAAGCTTTCTTTCTCGCGCGTGAAAAGATCTTCTGTAGCTATTGGAGTCCGTTTTTAACGCGTGTTGGTAGCCAGTTCGGAATGATTTCGTCAGCAAGTCGGTTTCTGACAGCGAAAGCAGCGCACTTACTTCAACCGGCTCGCCGAGAGCATGGGACAGATCCGCTAAGAAGGATGGAATGATGGCGCGTCCGCGGTTGATTCGACTCAACGTCCAGAGCTTTTCTTGCCTACTGTTCATCAGATTTCTTCGCAACGTTGATTTGGTTTTTCGTTAAACTAACTTCCTCCCTTCCTCCACTCACCGTTCAACCAGTTGCCGTCTCTATCAAAGAGTAGCGACTCCTCATACCCACAAGCGTTCCAAACGAGATCAAGCGTAGATTTCAGCGAGCCAGCCGGCGGCGGCTCAAGCGTGTCCACCATCAATTCCGGCAGCAGCAAGTGGTCCTGAGTGATGGCGGCCGGCGACCCAATTTCGAGTTGACGAAGACCACCGGCCGGAATTCGCATGCCGCGAACCCCGAGGAGGGAAATTGCGACCACTACCGGCGGATTGCAACCGAGTGCTTTGAGGATTTCAAAGCACTCGGGCAAGAAATTGACGGCCGCAAACTCGTATTCAACATTGAGACTGAGCGGTGCTTCGTAGCAGGGAAGTAGGTTGGCTTGAACTGCTTCGATTGCTCCACTGCGAAAGACTTGCGTATAGGCCACGTCTTCTCGACCGGCTGCAACGCACACTCTTCCGTCGAAATTAGTCCGTGTTCGCCAAGACGAAAGTCCTCGCGGATAGAGAGGGGGAATGTCTTTCAATTGGAGGACATCAACATTGGAAGTCCGACCGAACGCCTCGACCGGCAGAACATGAATTACTAGCTTCGGACCATTTGGCAATGGGACCGAAGTAGAGCCATTGGATATGGCGATGAGTCTATCGCTTCGAAAGTTGGCCAGTTTTTCGAATACCGAGTTCGAAGATGTAAACGCGTTACGAAGATCGTTAACATCTAGCTCGTACTTGCCATTGGTAGTCCTTGCGTAGAACCGACCGTCTTGCCTAAAGACGACCCTGTGAGGACCGTACCAGCTTTGCTCTATCCGAAAGATGATGACGTACTTGTCATCGTCGAGTTTTATGGCGTGAGAGTTGTAGCGGATTCGTGGTGATAAACCAGACTGGATGACATTATTAAACCATTGCATCTGCTCATCAAGATCGCCGCAGCGTAATGCATTTAATGCCGTCGCTATGCCACCGACCTCAACCATTCCGAAAATGAGATCGCCTCCCGAAGTATTAGCGAAGGACGAGACGTCCGCTAAGAACTCTCTTTTGGCAGCATCGTTTCTTTCGGGCAGCTGTTGCTTGTACTCGATATTTTTCCGCTCAGCTACGCCATCAATGATTAGCCTTTCGATATCTTCGCGCGTAATCTTGTCGAGCTGCTTTGCAATCATATGGTCTCCAAGCGTGGCATTTTGACGAACTCTGACTTAGCCGCAATATCTCGAGTCGCAAAACGTGGAGCGTCGACTATCCACGTTTACAGGTCCTCAATAGCGCTTCCAGCGCCGCCTAGCCTACCGGCGTCCTCAACCGACACCATCACAACCGACAAATCAGGAGTTCGCGTTCGTAGACGAGCTCGGGAGGGAGGTGGTCGTGGAGGTCGATGAAGAGCTCTTCCTGTTGGACGAGTTCGTTGCGCCAGGCGTGGCGGTCCATGTTTTGGACGGCGTCGAATTGTTGCTTGGAGTAGTCTAAGCCTTCCCAGTGCATGTCGTCGTAGAAGGGCATCCAGCCGAAGGCGGATTCGCGGGCGCGGATGCGGCCGCGGACGCGGTCGACGATCCAGCGGAGGACGCGCATGTTTTCGCGGAAGCCGGGCCAGAGGAACTTACCGTCTTTATCTTTGCGGAACCAGTTGACGCAGAAGACCTTGGGGGTCTCCGAAAGATGGCGCTGGAGCTTGAGCTGGTGGCGGAAGTAATCGCCCATGTGATAGCCGCAGAAGGGGAGCATGGCCATGGGGTCGCGGCGGACTTGGCCGATGGTGCCGGCGGCGGCGGCGGTCATTTCGGAGCCCATCGTGGCGCCCATGTAGATGCCGGAGCTCCAGTTGAAGGTCTGGAGGACGAGGGGCATGGTGGTGGCGCGGCGGCCACCGAAGAGGATGGCGCTGATGGGGACGCCTTCGGGGTCTTCCCAGGCGGAGTCAATGGAGGGGCA
>JBGAHE010000032.1:0-63210 GCA_044226365.1 Bryobacteraceae bacterium | reverse complement strand
TTTGAAGCGAGTTCGCTGGTGGAGGGGCGTCCTGGTTTGATGGGATTGAGGGCGTCGCCGGAAGCAACAGCAGGGTGAGTTCGGTGCCAGCGTTGACTTTGGGACGCCGACATGCTGGAGCGAGCGACGGGGTCAATGCATGCTTGAACTACGGATACGGGATTCTGACTTCGCACGTCTGGGGAGCCGTGATGAACGCGGGCCCGGAACCGTTTGCTGGCTTTCTGCATGTCGACCGCTCCGGCAAGCCTCGCTGGCCTTGATCTGTGAGAGTTCCGCAGCCGGTGCGGACAGGCAATTGGATCCTGCGAGGCGGCCGTCCGGAGATGACCGAGAGCGGGATGTTGAGTCCGGGGAGCAAAGAGGAGGTGGCTGCGCGAGTGCTGATGCGACTGAATGCGCCGGAGGTCCATCGGGGTAAGGAGCATCAGGTGCGAAGCATTATTCAGATGCAGGCTCGGTTGTGCGCTTCCGCAGTCAAGGGTATGCGTGAGTATCGGCCGTTCTCCTTCAAATGGTGAAGAAGCGAAAGAATCGTTACGCGGGCGTCCTGCAGCCTTGGCTGGTGGGCAAGGGAAGTCCGACGGTATCGGTGCTGGTTCTGTATGACGTGGAGGACGATCGAATCCGAACGCGACTCGCGAATGCCTGCCTCGACTATGGACTGGAGAGAATTCAGTATTCGGCATTTCTCGGAAAACTCAATCGCAACCGCCGGCAAGAATTGACTCTGCGAATCCAAGCGGAGGTGGGGGAGGAGGCGGCGCGCGTGAGAGTGATGCCGCTGACGGAGGAGGTTCTGAAGGAGGCTTGGCTATTGGACCAGTACGCGGCGACGGCCAAGCCGGCGAGCTCGCAACTACCGAGGCTACGGGTGATTGGTCAGGAGTACGAATCGTGATTACCGCGGGCGAGCTCAAGAATTGGGGCTACTGTCCGCGGGTCGTCTTTTATCGACGGCGGATGGCGGTCAGCGCCGGTGGGACGTACAAGATGGACGCGGGACTGGCGGCGCAAGAGATGATCGAGCGTTTCGAGGCGCGGAGGGCGTTAGATAAGTACGGATTCGAGGGTGGCACTCGGCGGCGAAACTGGTGGCTGGTGGACGATGAATTGGGCCTGAATGGACGGCTTGATTACGTCCTGGAGAATGAGGCGGAGGCTGCGGTGGTGGATTTCAAGCTCACCGCGGGGGAGCCCGGCCGGAACCACAAGCTGCAATTGGCCGGGTATGCGCTTTTGGTGGAGCGGCGGCTGGCCAAGCGGGTGGGGCGCTGCTTCATTTACCGCATCCCGACAGCCGAATTTTTGAGATTGCGATCGACGAGGCGCTGCGGAAGTCCTGCTTGGTGGCGCTTGAGTCGATTCGGAGTCTGTTCGATTTGCCGGGCGCGACAGACGTAAGGGGGCGATGCCGAGACTGTGAGTACATCTTTTTCTGCGCGGATGTTTGGTAGGGTTTTACGGTTGAGGAGCGGTGGAGCGGAAAAGCGACTGGGGGAGGCCTTTTCGTGCAAGCCGGGTCAGTCGCATTTGGGAGGGGAGGTGAGGGAGAAGCCCTTTGGAATCTTAGGTATCTAGAGCGGAAGAAAGCGATGCCCCGAGATGAAGGGGACTGAAACAATGGCGCGCGTAGCGATTACGCCAAGTTGAAGAAAGCGATGCCCCGAGATGAAGGGGACTGAAACAGGCAGAAGAGATCGCGCGGCGAATCAACGAAGCGGAAGAAAGCGATGCCCCGAGATGAAGGGGACTGAAACAAGATCACCTTCAACGTGGTCCCAGCCCTCACCCAAGAAGGAAGCGATGCCCCGAGATGAAGGGGACTGAAACTGAAACAGCACAGCAACGACCCGGCCTATCCACGGAAGAAAGCGATGCCCCGAGATGAAGGGGACTGAAACCAAGAAGTGGGAAGTGCTGATCAGGCGCGCTGAGCGAAGGAAGCTATGCCCGAAGATGAAGGGGACTGAAACCTCCTGGGAGTCGATCAATCGAACCACCTGAAGGAAGAAAGCGATGCCCCGAGATGAAGGGGACCAAACAGGAGTTGGTGCTGGTCTGGTAGTCGATGGGGAAGGAAGCTATGCCCCGAGATGAAGGGGACTGAAACCTGGAAGCGATCCGTCCGCAAAGCGCGCTGCAGTCCCGGATGAAGGGGACTGAAACATGATGGACATTTTCGATGTCCCGGTCATGAAGGGGACGATGCCCCGATAGAACAGCCAGCACTAACACCAACACCAGTGCCACGAGAAGGAAGCTATGCCCCAGAGATGAAGGGGACTGAAACAGCGTCCACGAATGCGCGAGTCGTACACCAGACCGGCGAAGGAAGCGATGCCCCGAGATGAAGGGGACTGAAACATGTCCCCGGACCAATACCCCGGTTGACCGAACTGAAGGAAGCGATGCCCGATGAAGGGGACTGAAACTAGGACCAAATCAACCATGACCGACCTTATTCCCATGAAGAAAGCGATGCCCCGAGATGAAGGGACTGAAACAAGAATTGTTCACAGATTTCAGCCGCCAGCGAACGAGTAGACAGGAAGGAAGCTTGCCCCGAGATGAAGGGGACTGAAACTCACGCTCTGATGGAGTGCGCTGCAACACAGAGATGAAGAAGGGACTGAAACTCATCACGTGCAAGCACCTGAGGAAGAAAGCGATGCCCCGCATTGAGGTTCGCCATGACGCCAGCGGCGTTGGTCGGAAGAAGCGATGCCCCGAGATGAAGGGGACTGAAACCGGAAGGAGTTGCCATGAAGAAAGCGATGCCCCGAGATGAAGGGGACTGAAACTAGAAATCGAGTTTGGCAACGTGGTGGCGGCGCAGGAAAAGCGATGCCCCGAGATGAAGGGACTGAAGCTGATCAACCGACTTTGACTGGAGCGGTCACAGTGAAGAAAGCTGGAGATGAAGGGGACTGAAACATGCATCGTAGTACGAATACAGGATCTAGGAAGCTATGCTGAAACCAAAAGCATCATCCGAGATGAAGGGAAAGACCCCGAGATGAAGGGGACTGAAACGTCAGCCAGCATCGATCGAGCAGACTCGGCCCGAAAGCGATGCCCCGAGATGAAGGGGACTGAAACTCGCAGCTCCGCCGGTCAGCGTAGCCGCAGCCGTCGAAAGCGTGCCCCGAGATGAAGGGGACTGAAACTTTTCATGCTGACCAAATCGTGTGGATGCGTGACGAAGAAAGCGATGCCCCGAGATGAAGGGGACTGGAAACGAGGTCTGGGAGCTGGGTAGAGGACTGATCGGCGGAAGAAAGCGATGCCCCGAGATGAAGGGGACTGAAACGACGGATGCGCAGGAGATGCTGGACGCGATCGAAAAAGCGATGCCCCGAGATGAAGGGATTTGAAACGCCTTTTCGCGGGCTCTCCAATCCGTATTGGCCTCCGGAAGAAAGCGATGCCCCGAGATGAAGGGGACTGAAACGTGTTCGACTTCTCCGGCCCTTGGGGCATGAAGTTGAAGAAAGCGATGCCCCGAGATGAAGGGGACTGAAACTTCAATCCGCTTTCTCGGTGGCGCTGTGGTTGGAGAAGAAAGCGATGCCCCCGAGATGAAGGGGACGGCTGAAACCCGCGAAACAGTTCACGGAATTCTCGAAGACAGTGAAGAAAGCGATGCCCCGAGATGAAGGGGACTGAAACAGCAGCTTCCAGGTCCTCATTGATAGCGCTACCACCGAAGAAAGCGATGCCCCGAGATGAAGGGGACTGAAACAGTAAGGTGAGCAAATATGCTATCCATAATGGAAAGCGATGCCCCCGAGATGAAGGGGACTGAAACACTCGATCCAGCCCACGTGGAGTAGCGGCCGGGCGAAGAAAGCGTGCCCCGAGATGAAGGGGACTGAAACGAAAGGCTGATGTCAGCGCCGCGTCGCGACCGAAGGAAAAGCGATAACACCCCGAGATGAAGGGGACTGAAACTCGATTGAGCTCCACCACGGAAACTCGGCCGAGAAGGAAGCTATGCCCCGAGATGAAGGGGACTGAAACGTTTTCGTTGCATCATTGGCGATGAAGTCGGCGTAGAAGGAAGCTATGCCCCGAGATGAAGGGGACTGAAACCAAAAATGTTTTGCAGGGTAAAATCCGCTTCTATGGAAGGAAGCTATGCCCCGAGATGAAGGGGACTGAAACACAGGAAGCTGATTTTGAGTCAGCCATGTTTGCCAGGAAGGAAGCTATGCCCCGAGATGAAGGGGACTGAAACCTGAGTGCATTTCAGTTATCGTGGCAATTTCCCGGGAAGGAAGCTATGCCCCGAGATGAAGGGGACTGAAACTGGAAGAACGGCGAGACGCCCGCGCCCAGGAGTCCGAAGGAAGCTATGCCCCGAGATGAAGGGGACTGAAACCCGCGCGTCATGCAGCGTATTCCTTACGGTCTGGTCGAAGGAAGCTATGCCCCGAGATGAAGGGGACTGAAACGAGTCTGAGCGGCACCCATTGGCCGAGCTCACGCCGAAGGAAGCTATGCCCCGAGATGAAGGGGACTGAAACTGAACGTCAACGATGACGGAATCGTTGCCCGTTGCGAAGGAAGCTATGCCCCGAGATGAAGGGGACTGAAACACTTGAGAACCACCCAGGCGAGGCCGCGGATCTTCTTGAAGGAAGCTATGCCCCGAGATGAAGGGGACTGAAACAGGAAATCGAAGCGACGTTTCCGCGTCGTAAAGGTGAAGGAAGCTATGCCCCGAGATGAAGGGGACTGAAACTGAGTTATTCCGTATGCTCAAGCCGGGCCGCATTGCGAAGGAAGCTATGCCCCGAGATGAAGGGGACTGAAACATAAGCCAGCGACAGACATTCGCGGTCGATTCCGGGGGAAGGAAGCTATGCCCCGAGATGAAGGGGACTGAAACGGAAAACACCCAACGCACCAATGCCCTGGCGAGGAAGGAAGCTATGCCCCGAGATGAAGGGGACTGAAACCAGTTGTCATCGACGTCGTTGCGGTAGGCCAGAATGGAAGGAAGCTATGCCCCGAGATGAAGGGGACTGAAACTTCGGCGCGCGCCGTGCCGTGTTGGTCACTTCGGCGAAGGAAGCTATGCCCCGAGATGAAGGGGACTGAAACTCGTAGCCGCTGGCGAAGTCGTCACAAGCTTCTTCCGAAGGAAGCTATGCCCCGAGATGAAGGGGACTGAAACGGGAGGCGTCGCTGTACTGCCATTCCCGGCAATGGGAAGGAAGCTATGCCCCGAGATGAAGGGGACTGAAACAAGGTCCCATCAGGTGCGAGTTCTTCACCCAGCCTTGAAGGAAGCTATGCCCCGAGATGAAGGGGACTGAAACTATGTCCCGGCCCTGCGTCCTCAATGCCCACCGGGAAGGAAGCTATGCCCCGAGATGAAGGGGACTGAAACGACGATCCCGCCGCCTGGTTGGTTTGCGCCATATGAAGGAAGCTATGCCCCGAGATGAAGGGGACTGAAACTGCTAGAAGGTGCGCCCGTGGGGAGCGGGCAGATTGAAGGAAGCTATGCCCCGAGATGAAGGGGACTGAAACATGCCGGATTGGTTGTTCACGCCGTCGACGTACTGAAGGAAGCTATGCCCCGAGATGAAGGGGACTGAAACCCGGAAGCTTGACCTCGAGGACTACCCCCTGTTCGTCGAAGGAAGCTATGCCCCGAGATGAAGGGGACTGAAACGAATGGACGCCTAGCTCTCGCTGCGAAGAGTGCCGACGAAGGAAGCTATGCCCCGAGATGAAGGGGACTGAAACACCAGTCCGCCGCGGCGAAGGCCATCGAACGCCAGGGAAGGAAGCTATGCCCCGAGATGAAGGGGACTGAAACCGTGGTCTGTTGAACCGTTTGGGTTAGGGGCTGTGAAGGAAGCTATGCCGCGAGATGAAGGGGACTGAAACTCCTATGGCTTCGATGCGCTGAACACCGTGCCTTCGAAGAAAGCTATGCCCCGAGATGAAGGGGACTGAAACATGCGTCCGGCAATTATAAGTTGCAGTTGCACATGCGGAAGAAAGCTATGCCCCGAGATGAAGGGGACTGAAACAGATCGGCAGCGCGCCCGCTCTTCCCTGCACCGCAAGAAGAAAGCTATGCCCCGAGATGAAGGGGACTGAAACAATGGCAGAACCAGATACCGGTCTCGGGGTTGATCGAAGAAAGCTATGCCCCGAGATGAAGGGGACTGAAACCCGGGTTGTCTCGCCGCTGGCTTTCCTCGACCGCGAAGAAAGCTATGCCCCGAGATGAAGGGGACTGAAACAACCCTATCACTTTCGGCCACAACAGCGAAAAAGGAAGAAAGCTATGCCCCGAGATGAAGGGGACTGAAACATCGATAATGAGAGGCACGTAGCCATCGTCGCCAACGAAGAAAGCTATGCCCCGAGATGAAGGGGACTGAAACGTTGATCGACAGCCACCGCCGCACACCCACCGGCGAAGGAAGCTATGCCCCGAGATGAAGGGGACTGAAACCAGCGCTTCGCCGATCCGCACGCCGGCGTGAAGCAGAAGAAAGCGATACCCCGAGATGAAGGGGACTGAAACTTGGGCCACGACGGCCGGCCGCCCAAGCGGCGCAAGCGAGAAAAGCGATGCCCCGAGATGAAGGGGACTGAAACGTCTATTTCGAGCGGATCGGCGCGGATGCACGTGAGAAGAAAGCTAGGCCCCGAGATGAAGGGGACTGAAATTGTGCGAACAGAACGGGCAATCGGATGGGAGTGGGACCTGAGGGTTATCGGCGCCGGTGGGGTCGGGTTAGTTTCATGGGTAGGGATTGGGGTAGCTCTGGAGGCGGAGGGAATGATGATTCAGGATCGACCGGCGTGCCCGGATTGCGGGGCGCGGGAGGTTTGGCGGATCGCGTACGGTCTACCCACAGCGGAAGCGAAGAAGACGGCGAAGGCACGGATGGTGGTGTTCGGAGGCTGCATCGTGCGGGCTCCCAAGTGGTTCTGCAAAGGCTGCCTGTTGCGATGGCCTCGGGAAGGAACATTTCCCCGGAGCCAGGCTCCGAGCGCGGACCAGATGCTGAGAGCCGCGGCGGCGTTCGCGCGAGCGTGGGAGCGGGCGGTGACGCCGGCGAAGGAGGGCGAGCCGGTGGTGGAGCGCTACTGGGAACGAGGCAACGGCGAGAGAAGCTTTCTGGTGCGACGCACGATTGGCACGGTGGCGCGGATCGAGAAGCAGGTGGATTGGTTGTACTGGGGCGGCGCGCCTCGTTACCAACTGAGGGGCGGGGGGCCAGGGGTGGAAGATGAGGAGAGGGATTCGTTGGTGGGGGCGGTGTTGCGGTCCGAGTGGGGCTTGACGGGGACGGTGTTGAACCCGGGAGGGCCGGCTTTCTACTAGCTGGCCTGTCGTAGTGACGGATTGGTTCGTGGTGGGGGAGTTGGGGAGGGACAGACAGGCCAGGGGGCCTGTCGTACAGGGTGAAACAGGTTTTGCTAACCGCGGGGGGCGGGGTGGAGTCTAATCGGGGGAATGGAAGATAGCTTGGCGGTCGCTCTGGCGAAAGGGGGCGACGGGGACGCCTACCGCACGCTGGTGGAACGCTACAGCCGAGGTGTGTTCCGACTCGCGTTCCGGATGACCGGGAATGAACAAGATGCCGAGGATGTGGTGCAGGAGACGTTTCTGCGGGCCTATCGGCATTTGAACCGGTGGGATGGGCGGTCGAGCTTTGGGACGTGGGTGTACCGGATTGCGTCGAATTATTCGCTGGATCTTCTCCGGAGCCGGAAACGGCAGGCGGCGGTGAGTTTTGAGGTGAAGGGGGAGGACGAGGTGAGGGACACGATGCAGTCGCTGGCGGAGGAGGGTCCGGGGCCGGACCGGCTTTTGTATAGCAGCGAGGTGCAGCGGCGGGTGGCGGCGACGCTTGAGACCTGCTCGGAGATGGAGCGGACGGCGTTTGTGCTGCGGCACTTCGAAGGGCAATCGATTGAAGAGATTGGCGAGGCGCTGGGGGTATCGGCGAACTCGACGAAGCAGAGTATTTTCCGCGCGGTGGGCAAGTTACGCCGGGCGCTGGAACCGTTGGTGAATCAAGCATGAGTCAGCATCCGTTGGAAGAGCAGTTGGTGCTCTATTACTATGGCGACGCGCCGGAGTGCGCGGGGCATTTGGAGGAGTGTGAGGCGTGCCGGAACGCGTACCAGGCGCTGCAGCGGGTGCTGAACTCGGTGGACAGCCTGCCGGCGCCGGAGCGGAGCGCGGATTACGAAGCGCGGGTGTGGCAGGCGGTGGCGGCGAAGCTGCCGGTGCGGCAGCCGTGGTATCGGGAGTGGTTCGGGAGCCTGGGTTGGCGGCCGGTGGCCGCGGCGGCCGGGGTGGCGGCGCTGGTGATCGGGGCGTTTTTCGCAGGGCGGACGTGGAAGCCGGTGACGGAAGAGAAGACGACGCTGGCGAAGGCGAAGTTGTCGGGTCCGGAGGCGGCGCAGGTGCGCGAGCGGGTGCTGCTGGTGGCGCTGGGGGCGCATTTGGAGCGCTCGAAGATGATGCTGACGGAGCTCGCCAATGCGCAGCCGGTGAACGGGCAATTCGATATCTCGATGGAGCAGGACGCGGCGGCGCGGCTGCTGGACGCGAACCGGTTGTACCGGCAGACGGCGTCGAGCGCGGGGAATTATCAGGTGTCGGCGCTGTTGGACGAGCTGGAGCGGGTGCTGCTGGAGTTAGCGCACAGCCCGGCGCGGGTGCCGGAAGAGCAGATCGAGGATCTGCGGCAAAGGATTGAAGAGCGGAGTTTGCTGTTCAAGGTGAAGGTGTTTAGTTCGCAGTTCGAAGGTCGCGAGGCGGCGCCGCCAGCGACAACTTCGCACAGCTTGTAAGTGAAGGAAACGAGTATGAAGAAAACAATGATGAAGCTGGCGGCAGCAGGGCCGCTGTATCTGGCGGCGCTGGGGTGGGGGGCGGCGCAGGTGAAGCCGACGCCTGGGTTGACGCCGGTGGCGCAGGTGGAACCGGCGCCCGATGTAAACCCCATGCCGGAACCGAAACCGATGCCGATGCCGAAGGTGATGCCGGTGCCTGGGCCGAAGGTGAAGGCGTGGCCGGCGGTGCCGCCGCTGGACTGGGTGGGGCCGAAGCTGGCGACGCCGCATTTCGAGTTCGCCTTTGAGCCGGACATGAAGATCGACATTCAACTGCCGCGGGTGGATTTCGACTTCGCGTTTCCGCTGATGGCGCAGGTGGACAAGGAAGAGCTGAAACAGCGGATCAAGGAAGATGCGCGAAGGGCGGCGGAAGACGCGCGGCGGGGCGCGGAGGAGTCGCGGCGGGCGGTGATGATTTATCGCGAGGGACGCGATGGGTATCAGGAAGGGACGCGGTCGCTGGACCGGCGGGAGTATGAGCAGGCGGTGCAGGCGTTTGACCGGGTGATTCAGGCGAAATCGCCGCGGGCGGAGGGCGCTTATTACTGGAAGGCTTATGCGTTGAACAAGCTGGGCAAACGCGAGGAAGCGCTGGCGGTGTTGAGCGAGTTGGGCAAGCAGTATCCGCAGAGCCGGTGGTTGAACGATGCCAAGGCGTTGACGGTGGAGGTGCAGCAGGCGGCCGGGCGCGGCGTATCGCCGGAGGCGCAATCGGACGAGGAACTGAAGCTGTTTGCGATCAATGCGCTGGTGAACTCGGATCCGGAGCGGGCGGTGCCGTTGCTCGAGAAGCTGCTGGCGGACCCGAAGGCGTCGCCGCGGCTGAAGGAGAAGGCGCTGTTTGTGCTGGCGCAATCGCGGAGCGACCAGGCGCGGGGGATGGTGGGGCAGTATGCGAAGAACGGGAGCAATCCGGATCTGCAACTGCACGCGGTGGAGTATCTGGGGCAGTTCCGGACGAAGGAGAGTCAGCAGGCGCTGGCGGAGATCTACGGGAGTGTGAACGATGTGGCGGTGAAGCGGGCGGTGCTGCGGGGCTATCAGCAGGGAAGGGATACGGAGCATTTGCTGGCGGTGGCGCGGAGCGAGACGAACCAGGATTTGCGGCGCGAGGCGATCGATGGGTTGGGGTCGACGCAGGCGGCGAATGAGCTGGCGCAGTTGTATGCGGCGGAGACGTCGTTTGAGTGGAAGGAGCGGATTTTGCGGGCGATGGGCCGGAGTCATAACGTGGCGAAGATGCTGGAAGTGGCGAAGGCGGACAAGGACAGCCGGCTGCGGCTGGCGGCGGTGCGGCAGATGGGCGGCATGCGGAAGGAGATTTCGCCGGATGAGCTGGTGACGATGTACGGGAGCGAGAGCGAGTCGAGTGTGCGGGCGGCGTTGCTGGATGCGTTGTTTCAGCAGAACGCGGTGAAGCAGGTGGTGGAAGTGGCGAGGAAGGAAAGCGACCCGGATTTGAAGCGGCGGGCGGTGCAGCGGCTGGCGAGTTCGAAGTCGAAAGAGGCGAACGACTTTCTGGTGGAGTTGTTGAACAAATGAGACGCGCGGGGTGGTTGACGGCGGTGATGGCGGCGCAGGTGCTGATGGCGCAGCCGAAGCTGCAGAATGTGCAGCAGCAGGCGAGGGCGGTGACGGGGAGTGTGGAGGCGACGGTGCGGGGCATCGTCGCCGCGCAGAAGGAGCCGGCGTGGATCGCGTATGCGGTGCCGATGGTGAGCGGGGAGCGGCAGATGTGCTGCTGGAGCGATTATTCGCAAGGGTGTGCGCTTGAGCCGCGGGGGGAAGGCGCGCCGGCGATTGCGCCTAGCGGGACGGTGCATCTGGAAGGCGGGACGGAATTCTACATCTTTCTGCGGGTGGAGAACCAGCGGGTGGAGAAGATCCGGACGTTTTCGATGGATTGCGCGGTGGATGGCGGCGGGTTGCCGTTGTATTGGCTGACGGGGGCGACGGCGGCGTCGAGCCTGCAGTTTCTGCGGGGGCTGGTGCCGCAGACGAATCTGGAGGGGGAGCGGCGGCTGGCGAGCGGGGCGATCGCGGCGATGGCGCTGCACAAGGATCCGGCGGCGGATGGGTTGCTGGATGAACTGGCGCAGGCGGAGCAGGGGGAGGCGGTGCGGCGGCAGGCGATTCAATGGTTAGGGAATGCGCGGGGCCGGCACGGGTACGAGACGCTGGCGAAGCTGGTGCGCGAGGAGCCGAACGACGGGGTGCGGGAGATGGCGATGGAGGCCTTGGGAAGGTCGAAGGAGCCGGAAGCGATCGGGTTGGTGGGGCGGGTGGCGAAAGAGGACCGGTCGCCGCGGGTGCGGGGGCGGGCGCTGCATTGGCTGGCGCGGCGGGCGCCGAAGGCGACGGCGGAAGCGGCGATCCGCGGGGCGGTGGAGCAGGATGCGGATGCCGGGGTGAAGCGGCAGGCGGTGTCGGCGTTGACGCAGATGCCGGAGGGGGCGGGGATTCCGCTGCTGATGGAACTGGCGCGGGGGACGAAGAACGAGGGGGTGCGGAAGCAGGCGCTGGCGGCGTTGAGCCGTAGCAGGGATGCGCGGGCGGCGAAGTTCTTCGAAGACGTGTTGGCGGCGCGCTAGCGGGGCTATACTAGCCCAGATGACACCTCCTACGCTGCCGCCGCACGTCCAGATGATGAACCTGTTATGGGGGAAGGCGATCGCGATGTCGATCTCGGGGATCGCGAAGCTGGGGGTGGCGGACCATATGTCGGCGAGCGAGCCGAAGTCGGCCGAGGCGTTGGCGAAGGCCGTGGGGGCGCATCCGGAGAGCGTGTACCGGGTGATGCGGATGCTGGCGGGGATCGGGGTGTTTGCGGAGCATGAGGGGCAGCAATTTACGCTGACGCCGCTGTCGCAATGTCTGCGGGGGGATGCGCCGGACACGGTGCGCGGCATGGCGCGGTTTCATACGGACGAATGGCACATGCGCGGGTACGAGAATATCGAGCATGCGCTGCGGACGGGCGTGAACGGCGTGGACAAGGCGTATGGGCGGAACGGCTTTGAGGTGATTGCGGGGCATCCGGAGTCGCTCGAAAACTTCCAGGAGGGCATGTCCAACTACTCGGCGATCGAGGGGGCGTTGCTCGAGCCGGTGCTCGATTTTGGTGGGTTTACGCGGCTGGCGGATGTGGGCGGCGGGCATGGGAGCTTGCTGTCGCAGATTCTGCGGCTGAACGGGGGATTGCAGGGGGTGCTGTTCGATTTGCCGGAGGTGGTGGCGCAGGCGGAGAAGGTGGCGGACGGGGCGCTGGCGGGAAGGTTGACGTTCGAGGCGGGGAGTATGTTCGAGCGGGTGCCGGAAGGGTGCGATGCGTACATCATGAAGCACATCGTGCATGACTGGAGCGATGAGGCGTCGGTGAAGGTGCTGCGGCTGATGCGGGACGGGTTGGCGAAGACGGCGCCGGAGACGGGGCGGGTGTTTCTGGCGGAGATGATTGTGCCGGAGTCGCCGGAGCCGCATCCGGCGAAGTTTCTGGATGTGGAGATGCTGGTGATGACGCCGGGGGGCAAGGAGCGGACCGAAGCGGGGTTTGCGGAGCTGTTGGCGCAGGCGGGGCTCGCGCTGGTGGGCGTGAAGCGGACGCCGGGGCCGATTTGTCTGATCGAGGCGCGGGTGGCTTGATCCCGTTTGAGGAGTACGCGGCGCGGGTGCAGGCGTACCTGGAGGCGCGGGGGATTGAAGTGGTGACGCGGGACATTCCGGATCCGCTGACGGGGGATCTGGATGGGGCGGCGATTGAGGTGGATTATCTGCTGACGGCGGAGGAGCGGCTGTTTCTGCTGGCGCATCTGTTCGGACATACCGTGCAGTGGAACAGGGGCGACAGCGAGTTGGGGCAGCCGCAGACGCCGCCGGTGGAGCCGGCGCTCGTCGCGCGTCTGCTGGCGTATGAGGAGGAAGCGGCGGGGTATGCGCTGGGGATGCTGCATGAGGTGGGGATTCGGGAGTTAGACGGGTGGTTTTCGGATTATGCGGCGAGCGATGCGGCGTATCTGGAGCATTTTTACCGGACGGGGGAGAAGCGGGCGTTTGCGGAGTTCCGGCGGACGGGGGCGGGTTTGATTGAGCCGCGGCGGGCGCCGGAGTTTGTGCCGGTGCGGCGGCCACGGCGTTCCGACGGCATCGTGATCTAGCGGCATAGAATGAGAGGCGGCCCATGAGGGCTGAGGTTTGAGGGAGGTTTCATGGCACAGCGAGGAATGGACCGGCGCTCGGTATTGCGCGGTCTGCTGACGCCGGCGGCGCTGCTGGGAATGGATGCGACGTTTGCGGCGCATCACTGCGACGCGGCGCAGATTGGTCCGAAGGACAAGATCAAGGTCACGAAGATTGAATCTTTCGTGCTGAAGAATTCTTGGGTGTTTGTAAAGGTGTCGACCGATGCCGGGATTACCGGCTGGGGCGAGATGCTGAAGGACGATGCGAAGGCTTGCGCGGCGGGCGCGCTGGAGGTGGGCGATTACCTGATCGGGCAGGATCCGACGCGGGTGACGCATCATTGGCAGGCGATTCACCGGGGGGCGTTTTATCGGGGCGGTCCGGTGAAGACGGCGATTTCGAGCGGGATTGACCAGGCGTTGTGGGACATCACGGGCAAGGCGTATGGGGTGCCGGTGCATCGGCTGATGGGCGGTCCGACGCGGGAGCGGGTGCGGGTTTACGGCGTGCCGAATGCGGCGAACGGCGTGAACGCGATGAAGGTGATTTTGCGGCCGGGCGGCCGGGCGGCGTACAAGTATGCCGAGGGCAGCGCGTTTATTGGGGCGTGCGTGGAGCAGTTCCAGGAGTTGCGGCGGCGGCAGGGTCCGAATGTGGATGTGGGCGTGGAGTTCCACGGGGCGATTCAGCCGACGACGGCGATGGTGCTGATCAAGGCGCTGGAGCCTCATAATCCGTGGTTCTACGAGGAGATCGCCCAGGCGTTGAACGTGGACGTGATGGCGGAGATGGCGAAGAAGACGCACATTCCGATTGCGACGGGCGAGCGCATCTTCACGAAGTGGGGCTTCCGGGAGATTCTGGAGAAGCGGGCGGCGACGATCCTGCAGCCGGACATCTGTTACGCGGGCGGCATCACGGAGTTGAAGGTGATTGCGGGGATGGCGGAATCGTACTATACGCCGATTGCGCCGCATAATCCGCAGGGTCCGTGTTCGCTGGCGGCGAGTTTGCAGATTGCGGCGTCGGTGCCGAACTTCCTGGTGCAGGAGCGGGGCGATAACGAATACAGCGACCTGCTGGCGAAGCCGCTGCCGCCGATCAAGGGCGGGTATCGGCCGATTCTGACGGAGCCGGGCCTGGGCATCACGATCGATGAGAACAAGCTGATGGCGCAGGTGGGCGAGCCGCGGCCGTACCTGCCGCAGTTCGATAAGGATGACGGCAGCGTGATCGACTGGTAGGTCTTTTGCGCGGTTAGGCTTTAAGCCAGCGATCGAACCAATCGAAGGCTTCTTTCTGCATCGGGATGTCGAATTTGTGCGGCCCGTCGTAGAAGGAGGCGCGATAGCGATCGCTGGCTTTTGCTTTTTTGTAGACGTCGGTGAGGATGCGATCGGCGCGCTGCATTTCGGGGAGGGTGAAGAGCGAGTCCTGGTTGTTGTTGAGGACGAGGACGGGTTGGGGGACGTTGAGGCCGAGGATTTCGGGGTAGTCGAGGTCGCGGGGCAGGGTGGGGATGTAGCACATCCAGGTGTGGGTGTAGGACTTATTGAGCAGGTAGTCGCGCCAGGTGGTCATCATGCCGACGCAGACGGAGACTTTGATGCGGGGGTGGAGGCCGGTGAGCATGACGGTGCGGAGGCCACCGCCGGAGAGGCCGCAGCAGCCGATGCGGTTGGCGTCGACGTCGGGACGGCTGGCGAGGTAGTCGGTGGCGCGTTCGTCGTCGGAGGTGAAGACGCCGGGCCAGGTGAGGCCGGCGCAGAAGAGGCTCTTGGCGACTTCGTGTTCGTGGCTGGAGGCGAACTGGTTGTAGCGTTTGATTTCGTCGGGATTTTCGGGGTCGACTTCGCGGAGGTCGCGACGGAGGGACGGGGGGACGTCGCCGAGGCGGACGCGGCGGCTCCCGAAGGTGAAGGTGTCGTGGACGAGGACGGCGTAGCCGCGTTTGGCGAGTTCGTTGGCCCAAGGGAGGCCGCCGTAGTAGTGGTCCTGGTGGTAGACCATGAGCGAGTGGGGCTGGTCACTGGTTTTGGTGATTTTGCGGAAGCCGAAGTATTTGTTGCCGCCGTGGTCGTGGAGGCCGACGATGCCGGGGAGCTTGCCACGGGCGCCACGGGGTTTGAGGAGGAGGGCCTGGGTGGGCGGTCCGTAGGGGAGCTGCCACTGGAGTTCCTCGATGGAGAGGCCGTCGTAGTCGAACTGGCGTTTGACGGTGATCTGGGGGGTAGGGCCGGAGGAGGGTTGGAGGAGGGATTGCCGGTAGCGTTCGCGGGCGAGTTTGCGCCAGGTGTCGAGGTTGGTGTGGCTGGGGTGGCGGAAGGAAAGGCGCGGCGGATCGGCGGCGAGGCCGGCGGCCCATTCCCCGTAAGCGCCCAGCATGTTTTCGGTCGGCATGGGCGTAGGATAACAGGATGAGATCTGATCTGAGCCGGCGCGCGGCATTGTGGATGGGGTGGTGGGGATGGGCCAAGCCGGCGGAGGGGGCGAAGGCGAAGGACGAGCCATCGCCGGCGCTGCCGGGGTGGCGGGATTTGTTCAATAAGCGCGATCTGAAGGGCTGGATCCGGGTGAATACGGATGAGGCGACGTGGAAGGTGCGCGATCAGATGCTGGTGTGCAGCGGGCATCCGATCGGGGTGATGCGGAGCGACCGGCAGTACGAGAACTTTATTCTCGAGATCGAGTGGCGGCACATGGAGCCGGGCGGGAACTCGGGGATGTTTGTGTGGAGCGCGGCGCGGCCGGGGTCGAATCGGCTGCCGGACGGCGTGGAGGTCCAGATGCTGGAACTGGACTGGGTGAAGTTGAATACGAAGAACGGGGTGGCGCCGCCGATGGCGTATGTGCATGGCGAGTTATTCGGGGTGGGCGGGGTGAAGACGGTGCCGGACAATCCGCGGGGGGAGCGGAGTAAGTCGATTGAGAATCTGTGTAAGCCGCGGGGCGAGTGGAACACTTACATCGTGGTGTGCGTGGATGGGGTGATCAAGTTATCGGTGAACGGTAAGTTTGTGAACGGGATTGCGAAGTCGACGCAGAAGAAGGGCTATCTGTGCCTGGAGTCCGAGGGGGCGGAGATCCATTTCCGGAGTATCAAGATTATGGAGCTTCCGCCGGGGGTGACGTCGGCGAGCCAGACGGCGCCGGAGTTCAGTTAGTCGACGACGGTGCTCCAACCGCGTTTGGTGAGGTCGCGGTAGATATAGGCGCCGGCGGCTAAACCGACGATGAGCATGCCAAGGCCTTGGGCGAGGGAGCCGAGTAAGATCTTGCCGACGCCGAAGAGGCAGCCGTAGATCAGGATGCAGCCGGCGAGCCAGCAGAATAAGTCGTGGGAGCCGGCGCCGCCGCGCTGGTATTCGGGGAGTTGGCGGGCGATGGGTCCCCAGCCGAAGACGGAGGGGTGCGTCTTGCGGTAGAAGGCCTTCAGGACTTCTTCATCCTCGGGAGGAGTGAGGAAGGTGACGAGGAGCCAGCCGGCGGTGGTGGCGGCGGTGGTGTAGATCATGATCCAGGCGAAGTCGCGCGGGTCGTCGCCGTTGAGGGAGGTGCCGAATTGGAGATAGAGCGAGACGGCGGCGGCGAAGATCATGGCCGAGACTTCGCTCCAGGCGTTGATGCGCCACCAATACCAGCGGAGTAAGAGGACCAGGCCGGTGCCGGCGCCGATGGCGAGGAGATACTTCCAGGCGGCTTCGATGGAGCTCAGGTTGTAAGTGACGACGATGGAGACAAGGGTGATGAGAATGGTGGCCGCCTGGGACATTTTGACGTAATGGGCGTCGGTCTCATTGGTTTTGAGGAAGCGGCGGTAAAAGTCATTGACGAGATAGCTGGCGCCCCAGTTGAGCTGGGTGGCGATGGTGGACATATAGGCGGCGGCGAAGGCGGCGAGCATGAGGCCGCGGAGATAGGGCGGCAGATAGTCGATCATGACTTTGACATAGCCGGTTTCTTTGTCGGCTAAGTCCGGGTAGAGGACCATGGAAGCGAGGGCGGTGAGGATCCAGGGCCAGGGACGGATGGCGAAGTGGGCGATGTTGAACCAGAGGGTGGCGAGGAGGGAGTGGCGTTCGTCTTTGGCGCAGAACATGCGCTGGGCGACATAGCCGCCGCCGCCGGGTTCGGCGCCGGGGTACCAACTGGCCCACCACTGCATGCCGACGTAGACGCAGAAGCTGACGAGGGGCATCCAGGCGGAGTTGAGGTCGGGGACCATGTCGAGCGAGGAGCCTTGGCCGCGCGCGGCGTCGAGGGCGGCGAGTTTGACTTTGAGGGCATCGAGGCCGCCGACGGCGGAGACGGCGGCAACGGCGAGGACGATCACCATGCCCATCTTGATGACGAATTGGAAGGCGTCGGTGACCAGGACGCCCCAGAGTCCCGAGAGGGTGGAGATGAAGGAGGTGACGGCGATGAGGCCGATGACAACGACCAGGGCCTGTTCCTTGTTGAGGCCGAGGACGAGCATCAGGATCTTGACCATGGCGAGGTTCACCCAGCCGAGGATGATGCAGTTGATGGGGAGGCCGAGGTAGACGGAGCGGAAGCCGCGGAGGAAGGCGGCCGGTTTGCCGGCATAGCGGATTTCGGAGAACTCGATGTCGGTGGTGACGCCGGAACGGCGCCAGAGGCGGGCAAAGAGGAAGACGGTGAGCATGCCGCCGGCGATGTAGTTCCACCAGAGCCAATTGCCGGCGATGCCATTGCGGGCGACGATGCCGGTGACGACGAGGGGAGTGTCGGCGGCGAAGGTGGTGGCGACCATCGAAGTGCCCGCCAACCACCAGGGAATATCGCGGCCGCCGAGGAAGAACTCGCCTGTGCTTTTACCGGCGCGGGCCTTGTAGTAGAAGCCGATGCCGATGTTGAACAGGAAGTAGAGAGCGACGACGGCCCAATCGAGAAAAGTTAGCTGCACGAAAACTCCTCAGAACCGCCCATTATAGGGGTTCCGGGGAGGGGTTACTGCGGAATGAGGCGCGTGGCCTGCCGGGCGACGAGCAGCCACTTGCCATCCACCTTGCTCCACACCTGCAGAATGTTGAGCTTGAGGGTGTTGCCATCGGCGGCATTTTTGGTGGTGACGTAGCCGCGGACGGTGGCGGTGTTGCCGTGGATGGTGATGGTGGGGGCGGGCGAGTAGTAGAGCTTGTTCTTGGCGGTGGCCATGGCTTTGAGCGCTTCGGCCTTCGATTCGAGTTTGGCGTTGGAGTGGCTGTACATCAGGTCCTCCGCCATGAGGGGGGCGATGGTGGCGGTGTCCCCTTTTTCGATGGCGGCAGCCAGTTTCTCGACGTTGGCGAGGACGGCTTTCTGGTCCGAGGCCACG
Organism: Bryobacteraceae bacterium; assembly: GCA_044226365.1. Lineage (GTDB taxonomy): Bacteria > Acidobacteriota > Terriglobia > Bryobacterales > Bryobacteraceae > JALHNI01. The sequence continues at coordinate 44,807 of JBGAHE010000032.1, read as the reverse complement.
TCGGCCGCGAGAAAACTCGCGAAGGCGAGAGCGAGGAGAATGGGTTTCATGGTCGCTCAGCATATCGCGTTTTCGGAGGAAGCGTTTCGGCACGCCTTGCGCCGAGGATTCGGGCGGGCGTATCTGTGGGCCCGCGACGTGCGTCCCTGGCTGTTTCGGGGGGTGCTGGAGGAAGCGTGCCTGAGGTGCGAGACGCTCGATCCGCAGCAGGAGGGGACCTTCGCGTGTTTTTTGTGGGAGGTGATGGGGGTGGCGGGGGAGCGTGAGGGTTGCCGCGACACGGTGATCCAGTCGCTGGCTGGATGCGGAGACGACGACCATGCGGCGAAGCGCTTTGAACTGGCGTCGTTTTATGCGGAGACGGATCGGGAGATGCGTGAGGCGATGGCGCGACACTTTCGGCCGGGTCCGCGGCGAGGGGTGAGCCTGGCGATCTCGCTGGTGCGGGCGGATGGGTGGAGCGGGTTGCTGCAGGGCTGCCGGCTGATCGGGCGGGCGATGGAGGCGGACCGTGCCGCTCATTGGGAGACCAGTTCGCTGATTTGGGCGGCGGGCGAACGATTCGGAGCGGATGCGGTGGAGCGAGTGCTCCGCGAGGCGAATGAGCCGGCGGTCGTGCGGGTGCTGACCGCGGCGCGCGTGACGCCGACGATCCGAGAGCCGCAGCGGAGTTTCGCGGAGTTGTATCGGCTGGCGCAGGAGGATCCGCGGGGGGCGGGGAGGCGAGCGAAGCGTTGGGCCGGTCAGGCTGGGGAGGAAGAGTTGCGGGTGGCCGCCGAGGCGCTGCGGACGGCATCGGAAGAGGAGGCGATCTGGATGCTGGGGATCTTCCGGCGCCGGCTGTTCCCGGGCGATCCGCGGACGTTGCTGGAGTTGGCGGAGCGGGCAGGGGAGATTGGAGAGTCAGCCCGGAAGGCGCTGGTGGAGGTGAGGCACCCGGCGGTACGCGAAATCGGGCTGAGGCTGCGGAAGGCTCGGCTGCTCAGGAATCACCGTCAGCCGGGAGATGGCGAGTTGGTGCGGGGATGGGTGGAACAGGGCGGGCACTACGAGATCTTGGAGGCCTTCTCTCTGATAGGTGAGACGGAGCCGGAGGCATGGGAAGCACCGATGTTGCACTGGATCTACGAGGCAACCGAGTGCTCGGTGTGCCGGGGGACAGCGGTCGCGCGGATGATCCGGGGCGGATGTCTGCCGGATTGGATGGCGGAGGAGGCGAGGTGGGACGCGTCGGCGGACGTGCGGGAAGCGTGGGCGCGAGGGGGTTAACGAAAGTTTTGGGAACTTTTTTCCGATAGATCAGTCTGAGAGTGTAGAGTCCCCGAGGAAGTTCGATGCCATGAAATATTGGGGTTTGCTGTTGGCGAAGGTTGCGGGAATTGCCGCGTTTGCAGTCACGAGCCATTGGCTCGTGCGGTATCTGATGCCGGTGAAACGGCATCCTTTAGGTACGGACTTGGGCGGGTCTTTCGTTATCGTCTTTTGGTTTTTGGCGATTTGCGGGCTTTGCTGGGCGGCGGTGGTCGATCAGCGCTACCGGTGCCGGGCGTGTGCGTGCCGGTTGCGGATGCCGGTGGCGACCGGGTCCTGGGGCCGGGCGACGCTGTTTGGCCGCCCGAAGATGGAATATATCTGCCCCTATGGCCATGGCACGATGAACGTGGCCCAACTACAAATCACCGGCCATGAGACGCCCGAATGGGACGAGCACGGCGATATGTGGAAAGAGCTGGAGTCGATCGGCAGTACGCGCGACTAGTCCTCCATGTCTCCGAACTGAAGGGTGTAGAGGGGGTCGAGCTTGGTGGTGGAGTCCACCAGCGATAGCTCCTTCAGGAGACCGGTGCGGAGGTCGTAGACCCAGCCGTGGAGAACGGGCAACTGCGAACTTTTCCAGGAACGCTGAATGATCGAGGTTTTGGCCAGGTTCTGCACCTGCTCCATCACGTTCAGTTCGACCAGCCGCTCCCAGCGCTCGTTTTCATCGGTGAGCGCGTCCATTTCCTGCTTGTGGAATCGGTAGACGTCCTTGATGTGGCGCAGCCACTTGTTGATTAAGCCCAGGTGTTGGGTGGCAAGGGCATTCTTGACGCCGCCGCAGCCGTAGTGGCCGCAGACGATGACGTGTTTCACCTTCAACACCTCGACGGCGTATTGGAGGACGCTGAGCACGTTGAAGTCGGTGTGGAGGACCATGTTGGCGACGTTGCGGTGGACGAAGAGTTCGCCGGGTTCGCGCCCGGTGACTTCCTCGGCCGGGACGCGGCTGTCGGAGCAACCGATCCACAGGTAATCGGGCTTCTGGGTGGCCTCCATCCGGGAGAAGTACTCCGGATGGATGCTGAGCTTGTCCTTGACCCAGGCCTTATTGGCCAGCAGAAGTTTCTTATGGGCTTCCATGTGACTATCCCTTCGCAATGGCTGCGGAGGGAAGATTCCTCGCCGAGCCGTTCGTTTTGATTAATTCCACTTTAATCCGGCGATGCCGAGCATTTTCGAGGAAGTCGGCAATGACGTCGTCGATGTCGGTGTCGACGAAGGTGGCGTGGTGGCCATCGATCATCAATTGGGCGCCATCGGGAATGGCGGAGAGGTGGAGCTTGAGGTCGGCTTTGTTCAAGAACGACATGTCCTTGTTGAAGCGCAGGAGGTAAAGGTCGCCCTCGTGGACGACGGTGACGGCCTGGTGGTGGTTGGCGCGGAGAACGAAAAACAGGCCAACGGCGAGGCCGAGCAGCACCCCTTTGAGGAGATCGATGAGGACGACGCCGGCGACGGTGACGATGAAGGGCAGGAACTGGGCGTGCCCGGCGGCGTACATGCGTTTGAAGAGCTTGAGGTTGGCGAGCTTGTAACCAATCAGGATGAGGATGGCGGCGAGGCAGGAAAGGGGAATGCGGTTGAGAAGGGTGGGGATGGCGAGCACGGCGAGCAGGAGCAGTAAGCCATGGAAGATGGCGGACATCCTGGTGCGGCCGCCGGCATAGATGTTGGCCGAGGTGCGGACGACGACGGACGTGATCGGGATACCGCCCACCAAGCCACTGGCGATGTTGCCGGTGCCTTGAGCGAAGAGTTCGCGGTTGGGCGAGGAGACGCGCTTGTAGGGGTCGAGCTTGTCGGCGGCTTCGAGCGAAAGCAGGGTTTCGAGACTGGCGACGACGGCGATGGTGATGGCGGTGACCCAGACGTCCTGGCGGAGGAGGGCGGAGAAGTCGGGGAACGAGAGCAGACTGGTGAGGGCGCCGAGGCCGTCGATGACGGGGAGCGCGACGAGGTGGCCGTCTTCGGCGCGGAGATAGAAGTTGGGGAACAGGGAGCGGAAGATCTCGTTCAGGGCTGTTCCCAGAATCACCGCGGCGAGGGCGCCGGGAAAGACACGGGTAAAACGGAGGGCCTTCAGGCGGTTGGAATCCCAGGCCAGGAGCAAGGCGAAACAACTGAGCGAAATGAGGATGGCTTCGGGGTTGCTGCTATAGAGGGCTTTGATGATGTCGGTGAAGGTGTTTTCGCCGGCTTTCTCGAAGAAGGAGAAGTCGCCTTCGAAGTCGGCGTCGCGGCCGACGGCGTGGGGGATCTGCTTGAGAATAATCACCAGACCGATGCCGGCGAGCATGCCCTTGAGCACGGAACTGGGGACATAGTTGGCGACCGAACCAAAGCGGAGCGCGCCGAAGGCCAGTTGAAGGCAGCCGGCGAGGACGACGGCGGCCTGGAAAGTGGGGAAGTTGCCGAAGTGTTGAATGGCACCGGCGACCAACACGGCAAGGCCCGCAGCGGGACCGCTGATACTGACTTCCGATCCGGAGAGCGCGGCCACGATGGAGCCCCCGATGATCCCGGCCAAGATGCCGGAAAACAGAGGCGCGCCACTGGCCAGCGCGATTCCAAGACAAAGGGGAAGGGCGACGAGGAAGACAACTAGGCCGGCCGACGCATCCGACTTCAGGTACCCCTTGGTTTGACCCATATACGGAACCTCAGTGTAGCGCAGATTAAAGAATCTTAGGTAAGCGTGACAAGCTCGGACATGCGCTTGAGTTGGCCGCAAGCGGCATAGATATCCTGGCCGCGGGCGCGGCGCACGTAGCAGGGAATATGTTCCATGACGAGCTGTTGGAACGCGTTGACACGGTCTTCGGCGGGGGCGACGAAGGGGATGCCGGGGCCGGGGTTGAGGGGAATGAGGTTTACTTTGCAGCGGAGGCCGGCGAGGAGATCGACGACGCGGCGGGCGTCGTCGGGGGAGTCATTCACGCCGCCGAGCAGGACGTACTCGACGAAGATGAACTCTTTGGGGCGGAGGGGATAACGGCGGCAGGTTTCGAGGAGGTCGGCGAGGTGCCACTTGTGGGTGATGGGCATGACCTCGCGGCGTTGTTCCTCGGAAGAGGCGTTGAGGCTGAGGGCGAGCCGGGGACGAATGGCGGCGCGGCCGAGTTCTTCAATCTTGGGGATGAGGCCGGAGGTGGAAACGCAGATGCGGCGTTCGGCGATGGCGAGGCCGCGTTGGTCGACGAGAAGGCGGGTGGCCTTGAGGACGTTGTCGAGGTTCATGAGGGGCTCGCCCTGGCCCATCATGACGATGTTCATGGTGCGGGTGCGCGGGTCGAGATCATGGCGGCGCATGACGTGGAGGACCTGGCCGACGATTTCCCCGGCGGTGAGGTTGCGTTCGAGGCCGATGAGGGCGGTGAGGCAGAAGCGGCAATCGATGGGGCAGCCGACCTGGGAGGAGATGCAGATGGTGTCGCGGTCATCTTCGGGGATGAAGACGGTTTCGATGGTTTTGCCATCGGCCAAGGCGAGCAGATAGCGCACAGTACCGTCGGTGGAGGCGTAACGGGAGGCCTCGCGAAGGTAGCCGGCATCGGGGTGATCGGCGCGGTCAGCGTAGAGGGACTTGTAGAGTTGGCGAGCGTGGAACAGCTTGGTGGCGGGTCCCATGGCCTGGCGCAGCTCTTCGATTTCGAGACCCAACAAACTCACGTCTTTATTGTCGCCCATCGGGGACAATCTGTCCGTCGGGGCGAGGACAGATTGTCTTCCCGAACTCAGGTGATTGTCCTAAGTGTTGAGAACTCAGTAAAAATTCTTTTGGCCTAAGAGTTGCACTTAGAGACGGCATGAAGTGCTGTACGATTGCCATGCTGTTGTCCCTGGCACCTGCCTGGGGCGTGGATCTATCGCCTGATTTGAAGGCTTTACGGGACCGTGGGGGCAAAAGTACCACGCCGGTAATCGTGCAATTCAAAGCGGGAGCGAAGAGCCGGGAATTGGGGCGCGCTCGCTTGCTGGCCAGAGGTTTGGCCGAACGAATGGACCTGGGTGAGAGCACGGTCTACCAGGTGACGCCGGCGCAGTTGGAAGCGTTGGCGGCAGATCCGGCGGTGGAGTACATCACGCCGGACCGGCCGGTGCGGGCGTTTCTGGACCTGATTCAACCGGCCGTGCGCGCCGATATGGCGCGGAACCTGGGCTTCACGGGCCGCAACATCGGGATCGCGGTGATCGACAGCGGCGTGACGCCGCAACTCGATTTGAGCGAGCGCGGTTTGCTGGGGCTGTTGAGTTCGCGCGTCGTTTACTCGGAGAGTTTCGTGCCGGGCGATCGCAGCACGAATGACGCCTATGGCCACGGGACGCACGTGGCCGGCATTGCCGCGGGCAACGGTTTTGCTTCGAGCCTGGTGATCAACACCAAGACTTTTCGTGGCTTGGCGCCCGAAGCCGACATCATCAATCTGCGGGTGCTGGATGAGAATGGCGCGGGCACCGATAGTGCGGTGATCGCGGCGATCAACCGGGCGATCGCGCTGCGGAGCCGCTACAACATTCGCGTGATCAATCTGTCGCTGGGCCGGCCGGTGATGGAGAGCTATGAGCGCGACCCGCTGGGCATCGCGGTGAACCGGGCGGTGGAGGCGGGGATCGTGGTGGTGACCGCGGCGGGCAATTATGGCCGCGACAACACGTTCGGCACGCAGGGCTACGGACTGATCACCTCGCCGGGCAATCATCCGCGGGTGATTACGGTGGGCGCGATGAAGACGATGGAGACCAACGCGCGCGAAGACGATCAAATTGCGAGCTATAGCTCGAAGGGGCCGACGGTGATCGACCACGTGGCGAAGCCGGACATTGTGGCGCCGGGCAATCGCGTGGCGTCGCTGCTGACGCTGAATGGGTTGCTGCGGCAGAACTATCCGGGCAATGAGATTCCGGCCAGCTATTACACGATGGTGGGCCTGACGACGTCGACGAATTACTACCGGATGAGCGGCACGAGCATGGCGACGCCGGTGGTGAGCGGCGCGGTGGCGCTGATGCTGCAGAAGGACGGATCGCTGTCGCCGGATACGGTGAAGGCGCGGCTGATGAAGTCGGCAGCGAAGAACTTCCCGACGACGAGCACGACGATCGATTCGATGACGGGCGCGGTGTACGTGGCGCAGTACGACATCTTCACGGTGGGCGCGGGTTATCTGGATGTGTGGGCGGCGCTCAATTCGAACGATGTGGCGAATAAGCCGGCGCTGTCGCCGGAGGTGCGGTTCGATGCGCAGACGAACCAGGTGTATCTGGTGAACGACCAGTCCGCGTTGTGGGGCTCGTCGGCGGTTTGGGGGTCCTCGGCGGTGTGGGGCAGCAATGCGTTCGTGAGCGGTTCGAGCGCGTTGTGGGGCTCGAGTGCCCTGTGGGGATCGTCGGCCGTGTGGGGTTCGTCCGCGTTATGGGGCTCGTCGGCGCTTTGGGGTTCCTCGGCGTTGTGGGGATCGAGCGCGCTGTGGGGCTCCTCGAGCGCGGTGCAGGCCGAGCAGATCGACATTCTGATTCGCGGCGACCGGTAAGGTCGCCGCAGCTCAAGCCGGGGTTACTTCGTGTAATGAGACTCGACGTAGGTGTTGAGCATGCCGATGAACTCGGCGACGATGTGATCGCCGCGTAAGGTCTTGGCCAGCTTGCCATCGACATAGACGGGGGCGACCGGATCTTCGAAGGTGCCGGGCAGGGAAATGCCGAGATTGGCGTGCTTGCTCTCTCCGGGCCCGTTCACGATGCAGCCCATCACGGCGACCTTCATCTCTTCGACGCCGGTGTAGCTTTCGCGCCAGACGGGCATCTGTTCGCGGAGATAGCGCTGGATCTGGTCGGCCATATCCTGGAAGAAGGTGGAGGTGGTGCGGCCGCAGCCGGGGCAGGCGGTGACCTGGGGGGTGAAGGCGCGCAGTTCGAGGGCCTGGAGAATCTGCTGGCAGACGATGACCTCTTCGGTGCGATCGCCGTTGGGCATGGGGGTGAGCGAGCAGCGGATGGTGTCGCCGATGCCTTCCTGCAGCATGACGCCGAGGGCGGAGGTGGAATAAACGATGCCCTTTGAGCCGAGTCCGGCTTCGGTGAGGCCGAGGTGGATGGGGTAATCGCAGTTGGCGGCGAGCGCGCGGTTGACGATGATCAGGTCCTGAACGCCGGAGACTTTGGCGGAGAGAATGATGTGGTTGTGCGGGAGGCCGTAGCTTTCGGCCTTTTCGGCGGAGAGCAGGGCGCTGGCGACCATGGCGTTCATGGTGACTTCTTTGGCGTCGAGCGGCTCGGCGAGGCGGGCGTTTTCGTCCATCATCCCGGTGAGCAGGGCGCCATCGAGCGAGCCCCAGTTGACGCCGATGCGGACCGGCTTGCCGTACTCGATGGCGCATTCGATCATGGTGCGGAAGTTGTCATCGTGCTTCTTGCCGATGTTGACGTTGCCGGGATTGATGCGGTATTTCGCGAGGGCGCGGGCGCAATCGGGGTACTTCTTGAGGAGTTGATGGCCGTTGTAGTGGAAGTCACCGACGATGGGCGTGGTGAAGCCATGCAGGCGGATGGTGTCGACGACGCGGGGGACGGCCTGGGCGGCCTCATCGGTGTTGACGGTGACGCGAACGACTTCGGAACCCGCCTTGGCGAGAGCCATGATCTGGTTGGCGGTGCCGGTGACGTCCGCGGTGTCCGTGTTGGTCATGGACTGGACCATGATCGGGTGACCGCCGCCGACCATCACGCCGCCGACATTGACGGCCACGGAGTGGCGCCGGCGAACGGGTTCCACGCGGACCATCGGACGGGCGAGCAGCGAAGAGGCGAAAGTTGCCATAACTACCAGTTTAGTGGGTAGATGGAAGCTGTGTCTCTTGCCGAAGATATCCAGCAGCGTCTCGATTCCCTGACCAAACCGCGGGGGAGTTTGGGGGAAATGGAGCGGCTGGCGGCCAGATACTGTCTGCTGAGCGGGGAATTGCTGCCGCCATTGCCGCGCAAGGGCATGTATCTGTTCTGCGGCGATCACGGTGTGGTGGCGGAGGGGGTGAGCGCGTTTCCTTCCGAGGTGACGGCGCAGATGGTGGAGAACTATCAGCGAGGCGGGGCGGCGATCAGCGTCTTATGCCGGCAATTTCAGATTGAGCCGGTGGTGGTGGATTGCGGCGTGGGTGAGCCGACGGCGAACTTCGCGGTGGAGCCGGCGATGACGCCCGCGCAATTGGAAGAACGCTTGAAGCGTGGCCGGATGCTGGCGCATACGGCGAAGGAGCGATTCGACCTGGTGGGATTGGGCGAGATGGGCATCGGCAACACGACGTCGGCGGCGGCGCTGGTGTCGGCGTATACCGGGACGGATCCGGCGGGGACGGTGGGGCCGGGGACGGGATTGGACGAAGAAGGGGTGCGCCGCAAGGCGGAGGTGGTGCGGCGGGCGCTGGCGCGGCACGAGTCGCGGGAGCCGAAGGCGGTACTGGCGGCGCTGGGCGGTTTTGAGATTGCGACGATGACGGGGTTCATTCTGGCGGCGGCGGAGATCGGCCTGCCGGTGGTGGTGGACGGGTTCATCAGTTCGTCGGCGGCGCTGGCAGCGGTGCGGCTGCGGCCGGAGGCGCTGCGGACGGCGTTTTTCTCGCACCGGTCGGCGGAGCCGGGTCATGTGGCGTTGCTGGGGGCGCTGGGGGTGGAACCGGCGCTGGATTTGGGGATGCGGTTAGGGGAGGGGTCCGGGGCGGCGTTGATGATGAACCTCATTGAGACGTCGTTGCGCGTTTATCTGGAAATGGCGACCTTTGCGCAGGCGGGAGTAGCGGAAAAGCTAAACTAAAAACATTGATCAATCATCTTGTTGTTGAAAATCTAAAACATCGACCCGTTCGAACGGGCCTCAGTATTCTCGCTATCGCCTTTTCCGTCACCCTGGTGCTCACGATCGTCGGTTTGAGCGACGGCATGTTGGAGGATCAGCGGGACCGGGCGCGCGGCGCGGGCGCCGACATTATCTTTCGCTCTCCCACGGCATCGTTTGGTACCGGCGGCGGCTCGGCGCCGCTGAACGAAAAGCTGGTGCCGTTTCTCGAAACGCAGCCGCACATCACGATGGCGGCGGGAGTGCTGATCCACAGTCTGCAGTTTCCGAATTCACTGCACGGCATTGATCTGGAACGCTCCGCGCGCATGGCGGGCGGCATCCGCTTTGTGGAGGGCGGGCCGTTTCAGGACCCGCGCGACATCATCGTGGACGAGTTTTACGCGCGCGAAAAGAAGCTGAAGATTGGCTCGAAAGTGTCGTTGCTGAACCATGAGTGGACGGTGCGCGGGATTGTGGAGAGCGGCAAGCTGGGGCGCATGTTTGTGCAGCTGCCGGTGCTGCAGGATCTGACCAGCAATCCGGGGCGCGTGACGCAGATCTATCTGAAGGTGGATCAGCCGAGCAACATTGCGGGCGTGGTGGCGGATTTGAAGGCGAAGCAGCCCGATTACGGCATCAACACGATGGAAGAAGTGCTCTCGTTTTTCAGTGCCGACAAAATTCCGCAGCTGGCGATTTTCATCAAGGTGATCGTGGGTATTTCGGTGGCGATCGGCTTTGTGTTCGTTTTCCTTTCGATGTATACGGCGGTGCTGGAGCGCACGCGCGAGATCGGCATTTTGAAGGCGCTGGGCGCCTCGCCCGGCTTCATTGTCGGGATTTTGCTGCGGGAGTCGATGCTGCTGGCGCTGTTGGGGGCGATCACGGGCATCGTCTTCTCGTTCGGAACGCGCATGATTTTTCTGGCGTTGATTCCGGCCTCGATGCAGCAGAAGATCACGCCGGAATGGTGGCCGCGAGCTTTGCTGATCGCGCTGTTAGGCGCATTGCTCGGCACGTTGTACCCCGGCATGAAGGCTGCCAAGCAGGATGCCATCGAGGCGTTGTCGTATGACTGATCCGATGGTGCAGATCAAAGGCCTGACGAAGAAGTACCGTCAAGGCGAGGTGGAAGTGGCCGCGCTTCGGGGCGTGGATTTGGAGATTGCGCACGGCGAGTTTGTGGCGATTGTCGGGCCTTCGGGTTCCGGCAAGTCGACGCTGTTCAACATTCTGGGCGGGCTGACGCCGCCGACGGCCGGCACGGTGCGTCTGGCGGGGCAGGATCTGCTGGCATTGAGCGACGTCGAGCGGACGAATCTGCGCAAGCGGACCGTGGGCTTCGTGTTCCAGAAGTACAACCTGCTGCCGACGCTTTCGGCGCGCGAGAACATCGAAATCGCGCGGTACATTGCCGGGGCGAACGGGGCGACGGACGCGTCGTTCGATGAAGTGCTGAAGATCCTGGGCCTTTCGAGCCGGCTGAATCACAAGCCGCGGGCGATGTCCGGCGGCGAGCAGCAGCGCGTGGCGATTGCGCGGGCGATTGTGAATCATCCGGCGCTCTTGCTGGCGGACGAGCCGACCGGCAATCTGGATACGGAGAACTCGAATCTGGTGCTGGACCTGTTGCGGGACCTGAATCACCGGATGAAGCAGACGATCGTGATGATCACGCACAATCCGGAAGCGGCGGCGTTCGCGGATCGCATTGTGCACATGCGCGACGGCCGGATCGTCGACGAATAACGCGCGTCCGTAGCATGGAAGTGATTTTCGTGCTACCGTGAAATCCAACCGGCGGTTCCTCTCGTAGGAGTCGTTGTTCACGCCCATGCGCTTCGTTGTTTTTTGTTTCGCGCTGACTTTGACGGCTCACGACCTCTACGTGATGCCGCGACAATTCCATGTGCCGGCCGGCGGGAAGATCGAGATCGCGCTGCACAACGGCGACGACTTTCCCGAGAGCGCGGCCGCGCCACGGCTGGAGCGTTTGGTGGAACCGCGACTGATTGCCGCCGGGGGCACGCAGCCGCTGGGGATGCTGCGGACCGATGGCAAGGTGACGCGCGCCGAAGTGCAGCCCACCGGCACCGGCACGATGATCGTTACGGTACAGACGAAGCCGAACGCGATCGAGCTCGAGGCGCCAAAGTTTCTTAGCTATCTGAAGCACGAAGGCTTGCGTCACGTGATCGCGGCCCGCGAGAAGAGCGGCGCCAGCGATGCTCCGGGTAAGGAACGCTACAGCAAGTACGTGAAGTCGCTGGTCGTGGTGGGGGCGCCGAGCGACTTCTATCAGCAGGTGGTGGGTTTGCCGATTGAGATTCTGCCGCTGGCGGATCCGCGGCAGGTGCGGCCCGGCGGGAAACTGCCCATTCAGGTGCTGTTCCGCGGCAAGCCGGCGGCGGACTTGCAGATCGAGATGGCGTGGCTGCCGAAGGCCGGCAAGGCGGGGCGCCAAGTGGCGGGCCGGACCGATGCGCGCGGCCAGTTCACCGTGCCCATCGGCGAAGCGGGCACCTGGAAGCTGCACACGCTGATGATGGAGCGCTGCGCCGACCCGGCCTTTGACTGGGAGAGTTTTTGGGCCAGCCTGACTTTCGAGATTTCTCCGCAATGAAACCTACCCGCAGACACTTTGCCGCCGCGCTGGCCACGACGACGATGCCGGCGCTGGCGCATGATGACGACGGCGATCCGGCGATCGACCGGACCTACTTCATTCATGGACGCACCAGTCCGCTGGCGGTGGCCGGCTACCGGATTGGCGACGCGGCGTTGAAGAAGCTGAAGCTCACGCGGGCGCACGCATCGCTCCAAGTGGTGCAGTATGCGCCGGCCAGCGCGGCGCACTGCGCCATCGTCGACGGTTTGCAAGCGGCCACCGGGGCGAGCCTGGGCAATATGAATTTGAAGCTGGTGACCTCGGCCACCATGTATAGCGTGGTGCGCAATCAGCAGAGCGGCCAGGAACTGAAGGTGGAGTTACTGCCGGAGTTTCTGAAGACGATGCTGGAGACGCCGACGAAGAACCTGCTCGCGACCGCCGAGAAGGTGGGTCGCATGCCCGAAGCCCAAATCTTTCGTTCCAAAGCATAAGTAAAGGACCGCCGGGCGCCCGCGCGATGGGCGGACGGGATTCGTGTGTCCGCCGACAGGAGTTGTATGAAGACTGCGATTTTGCTGGTATGCGCGGCGGTGGCCGCGTGGGCGCAAGCCGATACGGCGACGTTGGGGGGCAGCGTGCAGGACGCGCGCGAAGCCGCGGTGGGGGCGGTGCGCGTGAGGTTGACGGAGGTGGCGACAGGGCTGTCGCGCGAGACGGCGAGCAATGAGGCGGGTCAGTTTTTGTTTGCGCAGGTGGCGCCGGGGAAGTACCGGCTGACGCTGGTGCGGGACAACTTCAAGCAGGCGGTGGTGGAAGCGGTGGTGCTGGCGGCGAACGATCAGCGTTCGGTGCGGGTGCGGCTGGAGGTGGGACAGAAGAATGAGTCCGTGGATGTGAGCGGCGTGGCGCCGCTGGTGAGCGAGTCGCCGGCGGTGGCGACGACGATTGACCGGCAGTTTTTCGAGAATCAGCCGATGAGCGGACGGAGCTTTCAGTCCTTGATCAGTCTGGCGCCGGGGACGGTGCCGACGGCGGCGAACCTGGTGACGCCGGGGCAATTCAGCATCAATGGGCAGCGCGGCAATGCAAACTACTTCACGGTGGACGGGGTGAGTGCGAACTTTGCGACGTCGGCTTCGGTGACGCCGTATGAGAATGGCGGCGGGGTGCCGGCGCTATCGGCGTTGGGGAGTACGAACACGCTGGCGTCAGTGGATGCGGTGCAGGAGTTCACGGTGCAGACGTCGACGTATGCGGCCGAGTATGGGCGGCAGCCGGGCGGGCAGATCGCGATTGTGACCCGCGGGGGCACGAACGAGTATCACGGCACGGCTTTCGACTATCTGCGGAATGTGAAGATGGACGCCAACAACTTCTTTGCGAACGCGGCGGGATTGCCGCGGCCGGCCGTGAAGCAGAACGACTTTGGCGGCGTGTTCGGCGGGCCGGTGCGCGTGCCGGGGTACGACGGGCACAACCGGACGTTCTTCTTCGTGTCGTATGAAGGGTTGCGGCTGCGGCAGCCCTTCGTGACGATTCCGCTGCAGGTGCCCACGGTGGCCGCGCGTGCGGCGGCGACCGGGCCGGTGAAGGAGTTGCTGGAGGCGTTTCCGCTGCCGACGGGGGGCGCGGTGGCCGGCGATCCGACGGCGGCAATGTATCAGGCGAGCTTCTCGAATCCTTCGACCATGAATGCGACCAGCTTCCGAGTGGACCATGCGTTTAGCTCGCGGTGGACGGTGTTTGGCCGCTATAACTATGCGCCGTCCGAGAATCAGGAGCGGGCAAAGTTCTGTGCGGCCAGTTGCGTATCGGTGACGGCTTCGCGCTCCGAGACACTGACGACGGGGTCGACGATGCTGCTGACGTCACGGCTGACCAACGATGTGCGCTTCAACTATAGTCGCAACAAGACGGTGCTTTCGTACTTCATGGATACGTTCGGCGGCGCGAAGGTGCCTTCGGCGAGCACGCTGTATCCGAACTTTACCGATGGCACGAAAGGCTACATGTACATCCAGGTGGATGCGGCCGGCGACAACACGCTGAGCGATGGGTTGTTCGCGGACAATCGCCAGACGCAGATCAACGTGGTGGATACGCTGTCGTGGAACGTGGGGGCGCACGCGCTGAAGTTGGGGTTTGACTATCGGCGATTGTCGCCGGTGTCGGACTCGGGCAGTTACCGGCGGCAATTCAATCCGAACTCGATGGCGCTGCTGACGCAGGGCGTGTCGGCGAATGCGTTTATTCTGTCGCCGGAGTTTGCACTCGCACCGCGTTACCTGAATGTGAGCTCGTTCGTGCAGGATACGTGGCGGGTGACGCCGCGCCTGACTCTGACGACGGGCTGGCGTTGGGACGTCAACCCCGCGCCCACCGAAGCGGGCGGACACTATCCGCCGGCGGTGCGCGGCTTGGCGAATCCGGCGACGGTGACGCTGGCGCCGGCCACGGAACGCTTCTACAGCACCGACTACAAAGGCTTCGCCCCGCGCGTGGGCGTGGCGTATCAGCCGTGGGCGAACCACGGGACGATGGTGCGAGGTGGCTTCGGCGTGTTCTATGACCTGGGCACCAGCCTGTTGGGCAACGCCTTCAGCACGAGCTTGTATCCGAATGCGCGCCGAGTGGACTTTGCGCGAATCAACTATACGGATGCGGTGTTTCAGTCGCAGCCGCCGGCGGTGAACCGCAATCCGCCGTATCCGCGGTTGTTCGGTTATCAGGACGATTACCGGCTGCCCTATACGCTGCAGTACAACCTGCTGATTGAGCAGCCGCTGGGCCGGGCGAATGCGGTGTCGGCGGCGTATGTGGGGTCCGTGGGGCGGCGGCTGGGACGGGTGACGAGCTACCGGAATCCGAATGCGAACTTCACGCGCATCGATGCGGTGACCAACGATGCGAGCTCGAGCTACAACGCGCTGCAGGTGCAATATAAACGACGGCTGGCGGCAGGGGTGCAGGCGCTCGCCTCTTATACTTGGGCGAAAAGCCTGGACACGGTGTCCGAAGAGTCGATCAACAATTTCCAGGCGCCGTCGACCGGGGCGAGCGCCGATCGCGGGCCCTCGACGTTCGATGTGCGGCATACGCTGACGTCGGCGGTGAGCTACGCGCTGCCGTGGAAGTTCGGGCTCGATGGCATGTTGCGGAGCATGTCGGCGACGCCGGTGAACGTGCTGACCAATCGTGACCCGTTTGGCATCGGGCTGACGACGGTGGCGCGGCCGGACGTGGTGCCCGGGCAGCCGCTGTACCTGGAGGACGCGGGGTTGGCCGGCGGACGGCGCTTCAACCCGGCGGCTTTCGATGCGACGGGTCCGCTGAACGGGCGGCGTCAGGGCAACCTGGGGCGCAACGTGTTGCGTGGCTTTCCGCTGACGCAGGTGGATTTGTCGGTGCGGCGGGACTTCGCTCTCACGGAGCGCGCAAGGTTACAGTTTCGTGTCGATGCCTTCAATGTGCTGAATCATGCGAACTTCGCGAATCCTACCGGGGTGATGACTTCCGGGGTGTTCGGGCGCGCGACGCAGATGGCCGGTACGGGCTTGAGCGGATTAAGTTCTCTCTATCAGGTGGGCGGTCCGCGGTCGTTACAGGTGGCGCTGAAGTTGCGCTTCTAGAGAGCCAACCCGATAGAATGCAAACGATTGCAAGGGGGTCCTATCTTGACGGAATGATCCATTTGCGTTCATTCGTCTGAAATCAACCCCCGTTAGAATGGGAGCATATGAAGAAAGCGCTTCTGGTCTTATTGGCCATACCCCTGTTGTGTCTAGCCCAATACGATACATCGACGATTCTTGGCACGGTGAAGGATTCTTCCGGATCGCAGATCGCGAGTGCCAATGTGACGCTCGAGAATATCCAGACCGGTGTTAAGCAAACCACGACGACGGATCAATCCGGCAACTATCAATTTCTTAACCTGCGCATCGGCACCTTCAAGGTGAGTGCCGGCTTGCAGGGTTTTAAGACGGCGACCTCCGAGTCGTTCACGCTGGTGGTGAATGCCCGCCAGCGCGTGGACCTCACGCTCGAAGTGGGCGCGGTGACGGAGAACGTCACGGTGACCGGCGCCGCCAACCAGCTCGAGACCGATTCGAGCGACCGCGGCCAGGTGATCACGCGCGAGGCGATCGTGAACCTGCCGCTGAATGGCCGCGCTTACGCGGACCTGGCGCTGCTGTCGCCCGGCGTGCGCAAGAGCAACATCTCCAACCGCGACGCGTCGTTCAACGTGAACGGCCTGCGCAGCTCGCTGAACAACTTCATGGTGGACGGCGTGGACAACAACGCCTACGGCACCTCGAACCAGGGCTTCTCGAACCAGGTGGTGCAGTTGACGCCCGACGCGGTGCAGGAGTTCAAGGTGCAGACCAACAACTTCTCGGCTGAGTATGGCCGCGCCGGTGGCGCGGTGATCAATGCCTCAGTCCGCAGCGGCACCAACGAACTGCATGGTTCGGCCTGGGAGTATCTGCGCAATACGAAGCTGAACGCGGTGGGCTTCTTCAAGCCGAGCAACGGCAAGCCAACGCTGGTGCAAAACCAGTTCGGCGGCACGCTGGGCGGGCCCATCAAGAAGGACAAGATGTTCCTCTTCGGCGACTACGAAGGCTTCCGCCGGGTGGACCGCACGCTGCAGTTTGCGACGTTGCCGACGCTGGAACAGCGCCAGGGCAACATCGGCATTCCGATCCGCAATCCGCTGACGGGCGAGCTGTATTCGAACGGCATTGTGCCGGCGAGCCAGATCACGCCGTTTGCGCGCCGCGTGCTGGGCGATCTGCCGGCGCCGATCCGCAGCACGGCGCCGGGCACGTTGCCTTCGAACAACTACGACAACCTGGTGCCGACCTCCTGGCAGGACGACAAGGGCGATGTGCGTTTCGACTACTACGCCACGTCGAAGCTGAATCTGTTCGGCCGCTACAGCCACCGGCTGTTGAATCGCGTGGAGAATAGCGTGATCCCCGGACCGTCGGGCGGCGACGCCAACGGCAACGTGCGGGTGCTGAACAAGCAGACCGCGGCCGGCTTCAGCTACAACGTTTCCCCCACGGCCCTGATCGACTTCCGCATTGCGTACTCGGTGTTCGAAGGCGGCAAGAGCGCCCTCGGCGGCGATCGCCCGAACATGCTGAAGGAATACGGCATCCCCGGTCTGCCGGATACGCCGGAGATCGGCGGCGGTTTGACGCGGCAGGGCATCAGCGGCTACAACGCCATCGGCCGTCAGGATTCGAATCCGCAGTTCCAGAACCCCACCACGTGGAACCCGAAGGTGAACTACTCGAAGGTGCTGAGCCGGCACACGCTCAAGAGCGGCTACGAATACCAGCGTATCGACACCGACATTCTGGACTTCAACCCGCAGTACGGCAACGATAGCTACAGCGGCCAGTTCTCGCGCCCGGCGGGCATCACGACGAACAACAACCTCTACAACATGGCTGACTTCCTGTTCGGCGCGCGCTCTTCGTACCAGCTGAACAACCAGGTGATCCTGAACTATCGCCAGCGGATGCACTTTGCGTATCTGCAGGACGACTGGAAGGTGAACAACAAGCTGACCTTGAACCTGGGCGTGCGTTACGAATTCGCCACCCCGCAGTACGAAGCTAAGAACCGCCTGGCGAGCTTCGACCCGGCGACGAACACGCTGATCCAAGCCAAGGACGGCAGCCTCTTTGACCGTTCCCGCGTGCATCCGGATTACAACAACTGGGCGCCGCGCCTGGGCATGGCCTATCAGCTCACCAGCAAGACGGTGGTGCGCGCCGGCTACGGCATCGGCTATGTGCACTTCAACCGTTTGGGCGGCGAGAACCTGCTGGGCTACAACGGCCCCAGCATCGTGAACCTGGCGCAGAACCAGGTGGCCTTTCTGGCGAACGGCAACCCCACGCCGCTGTGCACCGGTGAGAACTTCCTGAACTGCTTCCGCACGACGCAGCAGGGCTACCCGGCCGGTCTGGTGGATCCTTCGCGCTTCTCCACGGCGAATACGCGGACGAACTATACGCCGGCGGACTACCGCACGACTTACGTGCAGAGCTATCACTTCACGATTCAGCGCGAGCTGGCGCACAACCTGGTGCTCGACGTGGCCTATGTGGGCAACAAGTCCACGGGCTTGATGATTCTGGGCGACTACAACCAGGCGCGTCCGCTGAACGCGGGCGAAACGGCTTCGCTGCTTTCGCGCCGCCCGATCCCGGGCTTCGACGCGATTCAGATCTCCTACGGCGGCGGCTTTGCGACTTACAACGCGCTGCAGGCGAAGATCGAAAAGCGCTATGCGAACGGGTTCTACCTGTTGAACAGCTTCACGTGGTCCAAGGCGATTGACAACGCCGGCGGCCACCTGGAAATGGCCAACGGCGACAACTCCCGCATCAACTATCGCAATCTGGCTTCCGAGAAGGGCCAGGGCAGCTACAACCAGCCGCTGAACAACACGACCACGTTCGTGTATGAAGTGCCGTTCGGCAAGGGCCGCAAGTTCGGTTCGAGCGCGAACGGGTTCATCGACGCGATTCTGGGCGGGTGGCGCCTGAACGGCATCCACATCGCGCAGAGCGGCCAGCCGATCAACATGAGCTATTCGCTGGCGGCGGCGGCGCAGGTTTCCACCTATCCGACGTATCGCCCGAACTACGTGGGCGGCGACATCTACGCTCCGGAGCGGAGCGCGACGCGCTACCTGAACCCGGCCGCCTTCGCGGTGCCCAGCACCACGACGCCGTTCGGCACGCTGGGCCGCAACATCGGCCGCAGCGAGGCGATCTATCAGTTCGATGCCGGCTTGCACAAGGCGTTCAGCATGACCGAACGCTTCAAGCTGGAGTTCCGTTCGGAGTTCTTCAACCTGTTCAATACGACGAACTGGGGCGCTCCGAACTCGAACATCTCGAACTCGAACTTCGGGACGATCACGAGCTATGCTTACCCGAACGCTCCGGCGCGGCAGATTCAGTTTGCCCTGCGCCTGGGCTTCTAAAGCAACTCGCCACAAGGGAAAGGGCCAGCCTTCGGGCTGGCCTTTTTTATTGATATATTGGCCCTGCTCCCGGGGAGGAAAAGATGCTTCGAAGACGCTTTTTACAAACGGCGGTGGGCGGTTTGGCCCTGGCCGAATTGCCGTTGCACCGGCTGGCGGCCGCGCAACGCGGCAAGGTGAAGATCACCGGCGTGAAGTGCATGATTGTGCGCGGCACCTGGGATTGGAACCTGATCAAGGTGGAAACCGATTCGGGGCTCTACGGCCTGGGCGAAGCCTACTGGGGACCCGGGGTGAAGGATCTGGTGCTGAACCAACTGGCGCAGCACGTAATCGGCGAAGATCCGCTGAACGTGGACAAGCTCTATACGAAGATGCTGATGCGCAGCGCCGGCGCCGGCGCGCAGAGCGGCGTGACGGTGACCGCGGCGAGCGGCATCGAGATCGCGCTGTGGGACTTGGCGGGCAAGATTCTCGAGACGCCTTCCTGCAACCTGCTGGGCGGCCGCTTCCGCGATCGGGTGCGCTTCTACCGCACCACGCAGGCCGTGGAGAACGTGGAAGACATGTCGCAGTGGCGCGACCTGGTGAAACAGTCGAAGGCCGAGAAGGCCGGCTGGACGGCGTACAAGTTCCAGGGCGATGGCATTCCGCCCAAGGCTGACCCTGACTATCGCGAGCCGGGCCATGACCGCTACACGCGCGGGTTGACGCTGAAGGACCTGCGGCGCATTGAGAAGGCGATGATGACCGTGCGCGAAGAGCTGGGGCCGGACATCGATTTCGCCATTGAAGCGCATTGGAAGTACGATGTGCGCGACGCGATCGAGATGGCGAAGGCGATTGCGCCCGCGCGGCCGATGTGGCTGGAGGATCCGGTGCCCCCGGGCAATCCCGAGGTGATGGCGCGGGTGACGCATGCGGCCGACGTGCCGATCGCGACCGGCGAGAACCTCTATACGCGCAACGAATTCCGGCGCCTGATCGAGATTCAGGGCGTGGATATCGTGCATCTGGACATTCCGAAGCTGGGCGGCTTGCTTGAAGCCAAGCGGATTCACGATCTGGCGGACAACTACTACATCGCGTCGGCGGCGCACAATCCGGCGAGCCCGGTGGGGACGATTGCCTCGGCGCATGCGGCGGCTTCGATGCGCGACTTCCGCATTCACGAACTGGCGAAGTACATCGACTGGTGGCAGGATCTGGTGATCCACGACGGGCCGATCTTCGAGAACGGCTACTACCGGATCCGGGACAAACCGGGCTTGGGCGTGAGCCTGAATCCCGAGGTCGCCAAGAAGCATCTGGCGCCGGGCGAGACCTGGTGGGGATAAAGAAAGAGGCCGTGCTGGCGAGCACGGCCTTTTCGTTGCGGGGATCAGGTTCGATCTAGGCTTCGGCGAGAGCCGCCACCAGGGCGCCCTTGGCGGTGGCGGTGAGCGGATCGGCCGCCATCTTCACTTCGGAGATCTGGAGCGGGAAGTTCGATTCCTTGAGGATCTTTTCGAAGCGTTCGCGGAAGCCCTTGGGCATCACGGTGCCACCGCTCAGGACGATGGGCACGGGCCGGTTGATGCGCGGCATGTTGCGCGTGTTGGCGAGCGTCTGATGCAGGCCATCCACCAGAGACTTGATCATGTCGTCGTAATAGACGCCCAGCACCTGCTGCACCTTGTCGGCGTAGTGGCCGTTGATGTAGAAGTTCGATTCCTTGGTGATGCGGATGCGCGTGGAGATTTCGCCGGTGATCTGCGCGGCGGACTGGTCGATGAAGTCGCCGGCCTTGGGCACGGCGAAGCTCAGGACGGGCACCGAGAGATAAGCGAGGCAGACGTTGCACAGGCCGCCACCGCAACTGATGCCGATGCCGGAGTAGTTGGTGTCTTCCATTTCACCGTAGACGACGGCGAGGCCTTCGTTGATCGCCTTGGGCGTGTAACCCATGCTGGAGAGGATCTGGCCGAGCGTGGCTTCGTGATAGGTGACGTTGGTCTCTTCACCGAGCGGAGCGGCGGGCACGCTGTAGTAGATGCTGCGGCCCTCGCCGGGTTCGCCGCCGGTGAGCGAGTCAATCAGCTGCTTCATCATTTCGCTGCTGGCCGGTTCGGTGGCATTCAGCACGCCCTTGGTCATGGGGCGGCGCGTTTCGCGCTGGAGCAGGTCCGCGAAGCGTTCGCTTTCGTTGCCGTGGACGATGAGTTGATCGCCATCGACGCGGTGCGGCACGTTTTCCTTGCGCAGCACGTTCTCGGTCATCTTCGAATAAGGAACGGTGACGAACGCATTGAGTTGCGAACGATAGTCGTAGCGCCCCGTTTCGTTTTGCAGGGCCAGCACCACCCGGCTGGTGCCGACGTCGAGCCCGAGAGCTCCTCCCTGAATTGCCTTGCCCATGGTTATTCTCCTTCCGCGGATTTGCCGCTGGTTCCGCCCAGCGGTGCGCTGAGTTTCTTGTAACGTTCCCGCAGCGCGGCTTTCTGTTCGGCCACGCTGAGGCCATTCTGTTTGGCTTGATCGCGCAGCAGATCTTCCGCGGCGAGCAAGCCTTTCCACATGCGGGCTCCGGTGGACGTCATGAACGTCGGGTCGTACGCGAAGCCAAAAATCAACAGACTGGGCAGGGGCAACGCGTAGTTGTCCGGCAAGCCGAGCTCTTCGTAGGGGAAATTGCCGGCCCAGTCCGTGTGGTAGCCGACGATCATGTTGTGCGGGTTCACGGAGACCTGCGCGTGGGTGGGGCAGTTGGTCGCCGCGATGTGGTACTTGGCGCGGAGCATCTCGGTGAGCAAGCGCGCGGTCACCATTTGGCCCGAGGTGACTTTGGGATTATCGTCGCCTTTGACGCTTTGCGTTTCGAAGGCGATGCCGAGAAAGCTGTCGTTCAGATTGAGGTAGACCCATTCGTCATCGGCCCAGGTGGAGTTGCCGGCGTGGAAGGCGGTTTCGGTTTCCTGGACGACGCGGAAGGCGCGTCCGAACCGGTCAATGACGTAGTTGTAGGCTTTTTTCTCGCGGATGAACTCGATGAGCGACTGGCCGTAGAAGCGCAGGGTGCGATTGTTTTCGGGGCCGAAATCCGCCAGATGGCTTTCGGTGGTGTGGAAGACGATGCCCACCGGCTGATTGCGAATGTTGAGCGAGATCTCGAGGTTCTTATTCCGGTTGTAAGCGTAGTAGGCGCGTGGGCGATTGGCGGTGGAGAACTTGGTTTCGATGCGCAGGCCATTCGAGTAGGTCTCAATTCCGCTGGTGGCTTCGACCATCCAGACCTTGGCCGGACTGACGATCTTAACGGGAGGCTTGGCGGCCGGGCGGCCGAGGGGCACCGCCTCGGCGGCCTGCGCCTGGGCCGTGACGGGGCCGCTCTTCACCGAGCGCCAGGAGACGATACCGAGCGCGGTGACGCCGAGCGCGGCGCCGCTCAGCAGGACCACCCAATAAGGGACCGGCACGGTGGGGCGGGCGCTTAAGTCGTTGAGCGTGAGCTGATTCCGCTGCAGAAAGCGCAGACGCTCGACGGGGCTCTGGATTTCCGCCGCACGACGGCCCACCCACCAGCGCATGAGCGGGGTGGTGGCGAGCCAGCGACTGATCGCACGAAGAGACATCAACCAGTGAGTAGTTCGGCAGTCCTGCCGCCAAACCTTAGGGGTTCTAAGGTCCGCTACTAGGGTGGCTGAGGAGAAAATCCTACGACTCAGGTGGAATTCGCGCTATGACTGCGGGGCCGGAGCGGCCGGGGCTCATCGTGGGGGGACTTGAGGCTGGTCGCCGCCGCCCTCCCAGAACTGGCGGTAGGGTTCGATCCAGGCTGCGACGGACTGGAGGGGGCCTGGTTGGAGCTGGCAGGGCCGCCACTGCGCTTCGCGGCTGCGGGTGATGAGTCCGGCCCGTTCGAGGACTTTGAGGTGCTTGGAGACGGCTGGGAGGCTCATGGCGAAGGGCTTGGCCAGCTCGGAGACGGAGGTCTCGCCAAGGCTGAGGCGGGCCAGGATGGCGCGGCGGGTGGGGTCGGCGAGCGCCGCGAAGGTAGGGGAGAGCGAGTCGACCGGCCGCGTGGTTAACCGCATGGTTAATTTCCTCTGTGGTTAAATATAAGGCGAAGTAGTCCATTTGTCAAACGTTTCCGGGACACCCCAATTAGTAGTTGACTTGAGGCTCTCGGGCCCCGTATATTGAACCTGCTATCGGTCTTCTCCGAAGTGAAATGGGAATCCCCGGTGCGAATCCGGAACTGCCCTCGCAGCGGTAAACAGGAACGAACGCCAACAGAAGCACTGGTTTTTGAACTGGGAAGCGTTGGCCAGTAGGCGGGCAGACGCCCACGCCTGCAAGTCCGAAGACCTGCCGATAGCCGGCGCCTGTGCGCCGAAATGACACAAGCCTCGAGGGGAGGCTGGTGCCGGCCTCTCCTGGGCACGTTGCTGCCTTTTGAGTTGTCGCGCCTTTTTCCCGGAGAGGGAAGAAAGAGAGCGAAATGGCCGCCCCTGCACTAGCCCGTCCTGCTGAGTTATTCCCTGGAGTTCACGCGGAAACGCCGTCGACGGCGATGCGCGTGCGGAAACGCAGCGGGGCGCTGGAAGCAGTTTCGGTGGACAAGATCATTCGCGCGGTGGAGCGCTCCTCGGTGGGGCTGGAGCATGTGGATCCGATGCGCGTGGCGATCAAGACGATTGGCGGGCTGTATGACGGCTCGACGACCAAGGAACTCGATTCGCTCTCGATTCAGACGGCGGCGTCGCTGATCGCCGAAGAGCCGGAGTACTCGCGGCTGGCGGCGCGGCTGCTGACGCGGTTCATCGAGAAGGAAGTGCAGAACCAGAACATCTTCTCCTTCTCGCAGGCGATTGAACTTGGTTTTCAGGAGGGGCTGATTGCGGAGACGACGGCGGCGTTTGTGCGGTCGAATGCGCGGAAGCTGAACGCGGCGATCGACGATACGCGGTCGGACCGGTTTGAGTTCTTCGGCATGCGCACGGTGTATGACCGTTATTTGTTGAAGCATCCGGAGACGCGCTCGGTGGTGGAGTCGCCGCAGTACTTCTTCCTGCGGGTGGCGTGCGGTCTGTCGCAGAACGTTGCCGAGGCGATCGCTTTTTATGAGTTACTTTCGGCGCTCGAGTATCTGCCGAGCTCGCCGACGCTGTTTAACTCCGGCACGACGCATTCGCAGATGTCGTCTTGCTTTCTGCTCGATTCGCCGGACGATCATCTGGAGGCGATTTACGACCGTTACAAGGACGTCGCGATGCTGTCGAAGTTTTCGGGCGGCATTGGGTTGGCGTATCATCGCGTGCGTTCGCGCGGGTCGCTGATTCGAGCGACCAATGGTAAGTCGAACGGCATTGTGCCGTGGCTCAAGACGCTGGATTCGTCAGTGTCGGCGGTGAACCAGGGGGGGAAGCGCAAGGGCGCTTGCTGCGTGTATCTGGAGCCGTGGCATGCCGACATCGAAGAGTTTATGGAGTTGCGCGACAACACGGGCGACGAAGCCCGGCGCACTTACAATCTGAACCTGGCGCATTGGGTGCCGGATTTATTCATGGAGCGCGTGGAAGCCGATGGCACGTGGTCGTTGTTCGATCCTTCCACCGTGCCCACCTTGCCCGATCTGTATGGCGACGATTTCCGGCAGGCCTATGTGGCCGCGGAAGAAGCGGGGCTAGCCGTGCGCCAGGTAAAGGCGCGTGACCTCTATCTGCGCATGATGCGGACGCTCGCGGAGACCGGTAATGGCTGGATGACCTTTAAGGATGCCTGCAACCGGAAGAACAATCAGACCGGGCTGCCGCAGAACGTGGTGCATCTGTCGAATCTGTGCACGGAGATCACGGAAGTGACGTCAGCGGGCGAGACGGCCGTGTGTAACTTGGGTTCGATCAATCTGGCCCGCCACATGAGTGGCCGTCAGTTTGACTTTGAGAAGTTAGCGGCGACGGTGCGCCGCGCCGTGCCGTTCCTCGATCGGGTGATCGACATCAACTATTACCCGATTGCGACGGCCGAAGCGTCCAACCGGCGTTGGCGCCCGATCGGCTTGGGCGTGATGGGGCTGCAGGATGTCTTCTTCCAGATGCGGATCGGCTTCGATTCGCCGGAGGCCCGCGACCTTTCGGCCCGGATTCAGGAAGAGATTTACTACCACGCGCTGACGGCATCCTGCGAACTGGCTGAAGCGTTTGGGCCGCACGCGGCGTTCGCCGAGACGCGGGCCGCCAAAGGCGAATTGCAGTTCGATGCCTGGGGCGTAAAGCCTTCGTCGAAGGAGCGCTGGGAGACGCTGCGGGAGCGGGTGCGGACGATCGGCTTGCGAAACTCGCTGATTATCGCGATTGCGCCGACGGCGACGATCGCGTCGATCGCGGGCTGCTATGAGTGCATCGAGCCGCAGATCTCGAATTTGTTCAAGCGGGAGACGCTTTCCGGCGACTTCCTGCAGGTGAATCGCTACCTGGTGAACGACCTGAAGGAACTCGGTCTGTGGACGGAGGAGATGCGCAACCGTCTGAAGATGTCGGAAGGTTCCGTGCAGGGGCTGCAGGAACTGCCGGCTGACTTACGCGAAGTGTATCGGACGGTGTGGGAGATTCCGATGCGTTCGCTGATCGACATGGCGGCGGACCGCGGGGCGTTTATTGACCAGAGCCAGTCGCTGAATCTGTTTCTGGAAAGTCCGAACATCGGTAAGTTGTCCTCGATGTATATGTACGCCTGGAAGAAGGGCTTGAAGACGACTTACTACCTGCGTTCGCGCCCGGCGTCGAAGATCGCCAAGGCCACGGTGCCGGTGGCGTCGGCCGCCAAGGCGCTGGCCTGTTCGCTGGAGAATCCGGAATCGTGTGAGGCCTGCCAGTAACATGATCCTGGACCCTGGTTTTAACCTGACGCTGCGGCCGATGAAGTATCCGGTCTTCTTCGAGATGTTCAAGACCGCGATCAAGAACACCTGGACCGTGGAAGAGGTGGACTTCTCCACCGACGTGACGGACCTTCGTTCGAAGATGAAGCCCGCCGAGCAGCATCTGATCAAACGACTGGTGGCTTTCTTCGCCACTGGCGACAGCATCGTGGGTAACAACCTGGTGCTGAACTTGTATAAGCATGTGAACTCGCCTGAGGCGCGGATGTATCTTTCGCGCCAGCTGTATGAGGAAGCGTTGCATGTGCAGTTCTACCTCACGCTGCTCGATACCTACGTGACGGATCCGGCCGAGCGCGCTGAAGCCTTTGCGGCGGTGGAGAACATTCCGTCGATTCAGAAGAAGGCCCAGTTCTGCTTCAAGTGGATCGACTCGATTCAGCAGCTCGACGAGGTGCGGACCGACGACCAACGCCGGGCGTTCCTGCTGAACCTGGTTTGCTTTGCGGCATGCATTGAGGGCCTCTTTTTCTTCGCCGCGTTTGCCTACGTTTATTACTTGCGGTCGCGCGGCTTGCTGCAGGGCCTGGCGACGGGAACCAGTTGGGTATTCCGCGACGAGAGCGCGCACATCGAATTTGCGCTCGAGGTAATCGAGACAGCGCGCCGGGAGCGACCGTCGCTCTTCGACAAGAAGTTCGAACAAGACGTGATCACGATGATCCGGGAGGCGGTGGATTGTGAACTCTCCTTCGCCGAGGACACGCTGAGCCTGGGGGTTTCCGGGCTGTCGGTCGCGAACATGCGCGAATATCTGCAGTTCGTGGCGGACCGTCGTTTGGAAGCGTTGCAGATTGCCCCGGTGTTCGGCTCGCGCAATCCCTTCGACTTCATGGAACTGCAGGATGTGCAGGAACTGACCAATTTCTTCGAGCGCCGAGTGTCCGCTTATCAAGTGGGAGTAACTGGCGACGTGGCGTTCACTGAAGATTTCTAGGAGTTAGCGGCTAGCCGTAAACTTCGTGTTACCAGCCGGGCCTTTGGTGGCTGAACTGCTTCTTCTCTCCGCGTGTGCGAAAAGTGCGCACGGAATCAAGGAGACAGTATGGCGATTCAAACCATGGACGACCTGATGGTCGAGGAACTGCGCGATCTTTATCACGCGGAAAACCAGTTGACGAAGGCGTTGCCCAAGATGTCGAAAGCGGCGATGAGTCCGGACCTGAAGGCGGCGTTCGACGGCCATCTCAAAGAAACGAAGGAGCAGGTGAAACGCCTGGAGGCCGTGTTCGAGAAACTCGGCAAGACGGCGCGGGGCCAGACCTGCGAAGCGATGGAAGGGCTGGTGAAGGAGGGGGCCGAGGCGATCGAGACGGACATGCCCGATGAGCTGCGGGACTGCGCGTTGATCGCCGCGGCGCAGAAGGTGGAGCACTACGAGATTGCCGGCTACGGCACGTTGCGCGCCTGGGCCGAGGAGTTGGGCCATGACGATGTGGCCGATCTGTTGGAGCAGTCCGAAGAGGAAGAGAAAGCAGCCGACGAGAAGCTGACGACGATTTGTCAGGCGCTGATGCAGAAGCATGCCAAGACGGCGTCGGCGGCGTCGACGCGGTGATCCCCGGAGGGGCCGCCGGTTGAGCGGGACCGGCGGCCATCCCGTTGATGCGAGGTTACACCGCGCAACCACGGACGGGCGGCGTGAGCGCTCCCTCGTGGAATAGTTGTTGCAAGCCGTTCTTCGCAATCCAGGTACCGCGGCGCTGGCGCACGGTGCGGGCCAGTTTGGCGCTCGCGGCGACCTTGAGCTTGGCCCCCGCCTGGGTGCTGACGCCACCGACTGTCGCGATGACGGCATGGTCGCCATCGGCCAACGCCGTCGGAACGACGATGTTCAACTGATACAAGCCGGGGCCAGAGAGACCGGCAAACTGGACGGTGGCGGCGACGCCGCCCACGGTGACCGTGACGGGATTCGTGGTGGGATAAGCGCCACTGAAGACCATGCCGTCGGTGACGGAGCCCGTCACTGGACCGAAGCCCGTGCCGAACAAGGCGATTACCTCTCCGGGGCCGACCGCGGCTGACGTTTTGTAGCCGGTTTCGGCGTTGCCGGTGCCGTTGATGATGGCCGAATCCGGATAGCGAATCGCGCGGACGTAACCACTGAGGACGGAAAGCCCAGGAAGCGTCTCCTGTAGATTCACCGTGGTATTGGTGGTGCCGGCGGCATTGGTGAGTGCGACGGGTACCGAGCCGCGGGCTGTATCCGACGGAGCCAGAACATTCACCTGGGACGGACTCACGTACTGCACGAACGCGGCCTTGTTGTTGATTTTTACGCTGACGTTTCCCAGCGTGGTGGGCAGGATGTTACTCACTAAGTCGCTGCTCGAGACGCCGCGCGTGGTGGTGGCGAGGTTGGTGCCGTAGAGGCTGATCCACGCGCCGGGCGCCGCGCCCGCGGCACCGCTCACGGCGTTGCCCACGCCGCCGCTCGTAATGGCCGGCGCCGCGGCGGCCGGAACCTGGAAGGACGCGCCCATGGTGATCGTGGACGTGTAACCGGCGGCCAGGCTTCCGGTGGTACTCGAGAGCATGCGCGTGCTATTCGCGACATTGTAGATATTGTCACGAGCGTTGGTGGTGTCGCGGCCGGAACTGCGGGAGTAATCGCTACTGGCCAGCACCGTATTGTTCGCCTCTTCGTCAAAGAAAATCTGGGAGACAAAGTTCGAGAGCACGGTGGCGCCGTTATAAGTGCGCACGCGGATGTGGATGTGGATGGTGCGGCCGGTGTACCAGCCGGGATAGATGGTGGTGAATGTCACCTGGCCGTTGTCATCAGTGATCTGATAGCCGCGCAAGAACTTCTGCCCTTGCGTATTGACACTGCCGGTGCCACCGCCGGGGTTATACGTCGGCTCGTCGGAGTAAATGCCCTTCGCATCGCAATGCCAGATGTCGACATAAGCGCCGGTAAGGGGCGTGCAGGAACCACTGGCCAGGTTCTGCACGTTGATCACGAGCTTCAGCGGGACACCGGCGCGAGCGACGCCGGTGCCCGGATCGGTGCGAATGTCAGAGCGGAACAGCTTTTCGTCGACCCAATAAGGGCCCTCGGTAACCGTGGGCGTCGTGGCGACGCAGGTAATCGTCTCCGCGGCTTCCACGGTCCGGTTCCAGGCCGGAATAAAGAAGCCAGCGCCGGCGAGGGCAGCGAGCGTGCCGCGGCGGCTGATGTGGGAATCGTGCATGCCCTTACTGACGCACGGCGCGGCTCGGCGAACGTTAAGGTTGTGTCAAATCAATGGGACCGGCGCAGGCGCTCCGCGAGCGAGGACACCCGGGCTTCGCCGTCCGCCGGGCCGAGGGCAAACCGCCAAAAGCGCTCGACGTCATGCTTGCCGACGTCGTTCTGGAACATGCCTTGGGACTTATGCTCGGCAATGACCCAATGCACGACGACGTCGTAGGTGAGGGCATCGTGAAAGCCGAAGTGCTGCCGCCGGTCGAAGGCAAAGGCAGGGTCGGGGTGGGCCGGTGCGGTGAGCGGTTGTCCGTCAAGACCGTGAAAGGCCTCGGTCTCCTGGGATTGCCGGGGTTCAGCGCCCAGCACAACGGGTCTGTGTGCCGGGTCCAGGGTCTGGACCACTTCGAGCGCGAGCAGCGTGGCCGCCTGATGATGGCCGTGCGTGGAAGCGCGGGGCAGCATAGTGAAGACAAAGTCGTATTTCTCGCGCTGCAGAAGGTCGCGCAAGGTGTGGCGCACCTTCTGGCAATTCCAAATCTGGTCGGCCTCGCCGGCGTTCAGGGTAAAGCGCTCGTCGCGCTCGCTGAGGAAGTGATGATGGCGGATGCCGAGGATCCTGCCCGCGGCGAGCGTCTCGCGGCGCCGGATCTCGGGCAGATGGCTGCGGCCCGTGCGCTCGTCGGTCAGCTTTACGCCGTAGATCTTTTCGGCGAGAGTGGAGTAGCGGTAGCCGCCTTCGCCGTTGGTGATCACCACCTGGTCGACGGTGGCTCCCAGCTCTTGGGCCAGGCGGTAAGTGGTGGCGGCAAAGTAATATTCGTCGTCGGGATGGGCCACCACGATCAGCACTTTGGGGGAGTGGCGCTCGGCTTCCGCCGCGGCGGCGAGGAGAGGGAGCGCCAGCGCCGTGGCGGCTTCGCGTCGTGTAACGCGGAGGTTGGGAAGCCGCCATCGGTGCCGAATCGTCATATAGAAGACTTTATAGATCGACTATATGATGTTCTGGCGGGGCTGTCAAGTCACAAGCTGGTGGGCCGTGGGCCGGTGGGCGGGATCTTCGGCCAACATCCGGGCGGCGAGATTGTCGACGCCCAATTGGCGGAAGATCAGGCCAAGAGAGTAGATATCCGAGGCGCGGGTGGCGCGGGCTCCGCGTTGTTGCTCCGGTGCCAGGTAGCGGTGGGAACTCCAGTTGCGGTTGGGACCACAAGGTTCCTGATCGGCGAGGCCGAAGCCCAGGATGTAGGCGTGGTCGCCTTCGAGGATCACGTTGTCAGGGGTGAGGCCACGGTGGACCAAGCCTGCATCGTGAATCGCCGCGACGGCCAGAAGAAGTTGACGGCACCAGTCTCGCGCGTCGCTGGAGCCGACAGGGCGCCTCAATCGGGTGGCGAGCGTCTCGCCGCGCAACAAGGCCATGGTGAGGTAGGTGTGGCCGTCGTGTCCCAGGTCGTAGAACGGACACACGTGCGGGTGTGAGACCAAGCGCCCCAGCCGCCATTCGCGGGCGAGTTCGGCTTCGCCCTGCCGTGAGTCGGCGACCTTGAGCGCGACATCCTGCTGCTCGCGTTCGTCGAAGGCGGCATAAACCTCGCCGACGGCACCGCGCGCCAGCAGGCGACGGATCCGGTAGCGGGCGGAGAGACGTTGGCCGAGGCTCAAGCGCGGAGTGGCGGCGCGGCGCAGGTCGCGCACGGCTTGGGGCGCTTGCTCCAGAAAGCCGGCCGCGAGTTGCTGATTGTGGAGCAAGCGGCGGACATACTCGCCGGTGGTGCCGCTCGCCGCGGCCCAATGCTCGCGCTCTTCCGGGGAACCCTCCAAGCAGCGGGCGAACAGGGCCGCCACCTTTTCCCAGGTTCGCGGGGTCACCGGGCGAGTTCTCCGTAAAGCCAGGCTTTGGCGATGAGCCAATCGCGTTTCACGGTGCGGGCGCACAGGCGCAGGTGGCGCGCGATTTCTTCGTCGGTCATCCCGCCGAAGAAGCGAAGTTCCACGACACGGGCTTGCCGGGGCGCGAACCGGGCCAAGCGGGTGAGGGCTTCGTCGAGGTGGCGGATCAGGTCGGATTCGTCGGCCGTGGTGGCATGAAACTCCTCGAGCGGGACGGGCACCAAGCCGCCGCCGCGCTTCTGGGAGAGGGTGCGGCGGGCATGGTCCGTGAGGATGCGGCGCATGGTGATGGCGGCGGTGGCGAGGAAGTGGGTTTCGTCCTGCCACGGCGACCGGGGCGTCGCCTGCAGGCGGAGGTAGGCTTCATGGACGAGCGCGGTGGCTTCGAGGGTATGGTCCAGTCGTTCACGGCGCAGGTAGCCGGCGGCGAGCCGCTTCAGCTCGGAGTACGTAGCGAGGGTGAGGGCGTGAGATCGCGAGAGCGCGGGGTCAACAGAGGCGGTCAATCGGGTCCTCCTTCGGCAGCTCGAGCGAGCCGCAGAAGGAGGAACGGATTCCGCCGGGTTTTCCCTTCGCGGTGGTGACTAAAGGATTAGCAGCAGGTTTCGCAGCGATGGCCGTCGTCGCAGGAGCCCTGTCCGCTGGCGCTGCGAATCAGGCGGCTGTCGGACGCCTTCGCCCGGGGTGTCAGCCAGTCCGGCGGCAAGGGTGGCAGACAGCACGGCCTGGGATATGGGGCCTTCATGCCCAATTGACTACTGGTGGCGCTCGGACGGTACTTGGTGGGATTGCCGCTGGGCTTCATTTTGAGCAGGTCATTAAACAGACTGTTGTGCTCCAGATCGTCGCCGTCGCGATGGATGGACAGGATCACGAAGGCTTGAAGTTGATCAGTTTCGAGCGCGCGAATATCCGTCTTCTCGCTCTGCAGGGTGGTGCCCAGCGCCACCGACTCATAGCGCGCCACGAACACTTCGCTTACCGCGATCGCGCTCACGAGATTGTCGGCGTCATCCAGCACCATGTCCGGCACCACGGGGCTCAACGTCGCCTTGGGCGGCGTGCCATCGACGTAAGTGTCATGACGCACCCAGTAAGTAGACGCGGACCAGCAGGCATCCGGATAGGGAAGCTTCAGCCGGGCATAGCGTTGGCCGGGGCTATCGTCCAGGTCCACTTCGCCTCCATTGATGGCGAGATTGCAGGCGGGGTCAAAGGTGGCGTGACCCACGAAGTTGCGCAACTCGGGGATCGTCAACTCGCCTTGGGGAAGCGCCGTGAAGCTGGTTAGATTCACGTCCGCCGCGAGATGGTAGGAATGCGTGTCCCGCGTACCGTCTTTTTCCAGGGGCACATACACTTCCAGACGGCTGGTGCCGTCCCGCTTGACCCAATTAAACAAAAACATCCCGTTAAAGACCAGGTAAAGGTCCTTCGTGTTGATATCAGGCATGAGCTTCCTTTCGCTCTAGGTGCGGAGCAGCCGAAGGTGCCCCGCCCAGTAGTAGGGGTGGGCGAATGGAGGTCTCTGATGAAGTTGCCGCAGGGCGTGAAGCATCGCGATGCCGAAGTCGTCACCGCGCGTGAGGCCGGCGTAGATGTCCTGCATGAAGCTGGCGCCGGCTTCCGTATCCAGATTCCAGGCTGTGCCCAGAACTTCCGCCGCGCCGCCCAGAATGAACGCGTGGGCGAGGGTGCCCGCGCTGAGCGAATCGGCTTCGTCCTGATCACTTCGGCCTGTGGCGCAGGCCGAAAGAATCACCTGAGCCGGTAGCTGGCCTTCCCGCATTCGCCAGACGCCATCGGCCAGAAGCAGACCGATGGTGCCGTTCTCGCGAACGGCGTGCCCGGCAAAGTGCAGCGAAGTGAAGGTTGGCAAGCTGGCTCGGAGTCCTCGTTGACTGGCGTGCACACCCTCGAGAATCGTGAGCGTGCCCGGCAAGCCCTGCAGCGCCTGCAACTCCGCGCCGGGTGAGGGCAGGGAGGGCAATTGCCACTGCGCGAGCGTCGCGACATGAGTCGCGTCGACGAGGAGGCGCGCGCCGACCGCCGGGCCTGTCGACTGAGACAGAGCGCCGAGCGGACTGCGCGTCACCGCGAGTATCTGTTGAAGGCCGAGCGGCTGATCGTTGACCACCAGCAGGGAGAACGGAATCTCGGCCAACATCCCTTCGGCCTGGAAAAGAATTTTTTGCTGCGGCGCGAGCGCACTCAGCCAGGGTCCGAACAGCTTGGCGGAGAGCTCGCGGCCCAAGGCAGCGATCTCCGCGGGAGAACTATCGCGTTCACCGGCCAAGCCTCGCAACCGGCGAATGCGCGGTTCAAGCGTCGACCGCGCCTCGCTTACGCGCCGCAGTTCTATGCCGCCGGGACTCTGGCGCCATACGTACACGGCCTCACCCACTGCGCGCAGCGAGTAAGTCACTTGAGGCGCATAGCCCGCGTGCCGCAGCGGCCCCACGGCGATCGCTTGCTCGTCGGCCTCCAGAATCTTCTGCAGCCAGGCGAAAGATTCCGCGGGCGGCCGATGCCGCACCAGTAAGTGGAGCAATTGCGCCGTGGTGGCTTGATACTCGTCGCGCCAAAGATGGCGCGTGCCATTTACCTTGGCCTGCACCAGCCAAGCGAGCGCCGCTTCGAGCGTTCGGAGCGCGGGCTCAAGCTGTCCCGCCGACGCCTGCCGCCGCGCGACCAGACGGGCATAGGGCAGACGAATGGAAGGCTCGGAGACTTGCGCCAAGAGCTGCTCGGTAGCCGGGGGCAGCGTCTCGCGACCCTCCAACTCGCCGAGCGTCATCTCGGCCCAGGCGGCCATGCTGGGCTGAACCGGCAGTTGCTTGCGCAGGCTGAGCGCTTCGCGAAAAAGGCCGGTGGCGGCAGGCCGATCGCCCGCGCGCCAAGCGGCGTTGGCGGCATTGATCCGATCGGCGAAGCGCGCGCTTTGCAGTCCGGTGCGATCGGCCACCGCGGCCGCCATCAGCGCGGCCTGATGCGAAGCATGGTGGCGGCCGAGCGCGGCGGTGGCGACCACGACGTTGTGCAGCGGCTCATGCGCGCGCGTGATCGGCAGCCGCTCCCGAAAGATGCGTTCCACCAGCGCCGTCTGCCGCATCAGGACTTCGCGATAACGGCCTTGACGATAGTCGAGCGCGGCGGCAATCGCTTCGTTGCGTACTTCGGTGATCGGCAGGCGCGCCGCGCGGGCCAGGTCCACTGACGTGGCGCTGCGAGCCACCGCCTTCTCCAGCGAGCCCGCCAAGGATTCGCAGATCGCCGCTTCCCGGGCCATCTGCGCGGCGAGCCAAGCATAGCGCCCGGGTGCCGGCGCCTCCGGACGACAGGCGAATGCGCCGTTGCTGTGGGTGGCGCGATAGGCCACTTCAAAATCGCGCCACGCGGCCAGGGCGGCAGGCAGCGTGGCGGACTCCACCGGCTGCATCTCGGCGCGTTCTTCCGTATAACGGGCGCGCGCGGAACTCAGACGAATCGAAGCGAAGCGAGCCAGGCGGCGGAAGTCCGTCTCGTAGCGCGGCTCGCGGCGAAGGGCCGTGAGTTCGGTGAGCCAGGGGTCGTGATGTTGTTGCGTCAGCCGGCGCGCGGCGGCGTCGGCGGCGGGCAGTGAAGCGAGACCTTCGGCCAAGGCGGCGTCCAGCGCGGCTTCGGCAAAGCGTTCGCGATCGGCTTCCGGAGCGCGATCGAAGAAGTCCGCGCGCTGCCGGCGAAGCTGCGCGAGCCGCAAGCGGATCTCGCTTATCCAGGCCGGCTGCGTTTCGGCTTGCAGGGCGAGCTCGAGGTCGCGAATCGCGGGGTCGATCTGCTGCAGGCGCTCGGCAATCAGAGCGCGGTTGAACAAGGCTTCGGCATGGCGCGGATGCTGTTGGATCGCCTGGCCCAGCAGGTCCTGGGCGAGGGTGAGGTCGGCGGCGCCGTTCGCGCCGCGTTGTTCGGCGCGCTCGAAGTAAGCGGTGGCAAGGTCAATCAGGACGTCGGGCTGCGCCGCGCCTAAGTCGCGCGCGGATCGCAAAGCTTCAATGGCTTCGGCCGGTTTCCACTCGAGCAGCGCGAGGCGCCCTTTGGCGTGCAGCGCCGTCGCGTTCTGCCGCCCTTCGCGGACCAGCCGCGCGATGCGGGCCGCCTGCTCGAGCAACTCGGGCGATTGCGACGTCAGGCTGCCGCCGGGTCCTGAGCGGTCGAGCCGCAAGGGGGCGTGGCCGGCCCCGGGGATGCGCAGCGGGATCGTCCGGCGGTCGGTGTAGCTGCGGGCCAATTCGGTGAGCGGCGTGGTCGCAGGATGACGCAGGAACCAGTAAGCCCCGAGGCTGACGAGGACGGCGGCAGCGGCGGCCGCCCAGCCCAGCCAACGGCGCTGCGAGGGAGCGGGAGCGGCAAGCTCGGCGACGCGATGCTCGGGTCCGAAGACTTCGATCGCGAGGCGCAGGGTGTGTGCGCAGGCGTCGCACGTGGAGGCGTGCGTCAGCAGTCGATCCGCGGCTTCGCCACGGACTAGCCCGCTGGCCAACTCGTCCCATGTCCGTTCGTCCGGACATCCGAGGCCGTCACTGGGTATGACCGACATCTCGTTAACTGGAGGACGCGGCACCGCGTCTTTTCCCTTTCGCTAGTTGAAGCTTTTCCTGAATTTGCAGCGTCAGCCGCCGAATCAGGCTTTCCACGCCTTTAATGTTCAAGCCGACGGCGGGAATTTCGGCAATTTCCCGAGCGCTATAGCCCTGCCGATAGTACAGGCGGAAAACAGTGGCTTCGCGTGGGCCGGCGACGAGCGCTTCCTCAATCTGCCGGATGAGGATGCCGCGGTCTAAGTGGTCGTCCAGGCCAATGCGGCTGGCTAACTGCCGCACCGGGTCATCGAGTGAGTTGGTGAGATGACCGCCGCGCTTCTCGGCGCCGCGGGCACGGAACCAGTCGCGGGCGCTGTTGCTGGCCACGACGGCGAAGTAAGCGGGCACCGCCGCCGCCTGGTCCGGCAGCAGGCGGGCGAAGGCTGCGGAGTTCGCCGAAACTCGCAGAGTAACTTCCTGCACGATGTCCTCGACGTCGACCGTACCGGCGTACTGCAACGCGATACGACCGACCACCCGCCTCAAGAGCGGATAAAGCAAGTGAAAGAAGGTATCGCAGTCAGGCGGCGACCCGGCGGCACAACGCCGAAAGCTCTCCTGGATCCGTACAGCATCTTCGGTCACTAAGGACCTCAGTGTACCAATCTTCGGATAAACTCAGGCGAAACACACCGGCCAGACTAACTTAATTTTTGTTTCAACAGGTCATTTACCACGCCGGGGCTGGCCTGACCTTTACTGACTTTCATCACCTGACCGACCAGGAAACCGATCACGGTCGTCTTGCCGCCTTTGTACTGCTCCACTTGCTTCGGATTGGCGGCTAAAACTTCGTCGACGATCTTCTCGATCGCGCCGGTGTCCGAGATTTGCTTCAGTCCGTCGCGCTCGATGATCACGCCGGGCGCCAAGCCTTCGGCGTACATTTTCGGGAAGATTTCTTTGGCCAATTTGCCGGATAGCTCGCCGGAGCCGATTCGCTTCACCAGATCGCCGAGATGCTCGGCGCTGACGGGGCTCTCGGCGATTTCTTTGCCGTCGGTTTTCAAGGCGCCGAGTAAGTCGCCCATCACCCAGTTGGCCGTTGTCTTCGGGTCGCCGCTGGCGGCCACGGCGGCTTCGTAGTAAGTGCCGAGTTCGCGCGTCGCCGTCAACACGTCGGCATCGTATTCGCGCAAACCGTACTCGGTGAGATAGCGCGCCTTTTTCTGGGCGGGCAGCTCCGGCATGGTGGCCCGCAGTTGCTGCTGCCAGGTTTCGGAAACCTGCAGTGGCACGAGGTCGGGTTCGGGGAAATAGCGGTAGTCATGCGCCGCTTCCTTGGAGCGCATGCTGAAGGTCTCACCCAGATCCGGATTGTAGAGGCGCGTTTCCTGCACCACCTTGCCGCCCGATTCCACCAGCGCCACCTGCCGCGAAATCTCGAAC
The DNA here is from genome assembly GCA_044226365.1 of Bryobacteraceae bacterium. GTDB lineage: Bacteria > Acidobacteriota > Terriglobia > Bryobacterales > Bryobacteraceae > JALHNI01. The sequence goes on along the minus strand of JBGAHE010000032.1, from coordinate 8,020 downwards.
TCGATGGCGTGCTTCAGAAAGCGGAAAGAATTCAGGTTCTTGATCTCGGCCTTGGTGCCAAACTCTTTCTGGCCCACCGGACGCACGCTAACATTGGCGTCGCAACGCAGATGGCCCTTTTCCATGTCGCAGGAACTGACGCCCAGAAACTCCATGGCCTGCTTCACGTAGGTCATGTACTCGTAGGCCTCGTCGGCGTTGCGCATGTCCGGCTCGGAGACGATCTCGATGAGCGGCGTGCCGGACCGGTTGAGGTCGACGTAGGTGAAACGGTCAGAATCCTTGAAGCCGTCGTGCGTGCTCTTGCCGGCGTCGTCTTCCATGTGGACGCGCGTGACGCCGATGCGCTGGGGACCGCGCGCGGGCGAGGTGACGTCGACGTAGCCGTGCTCGGCCAGTGGCAGCTCGAACTGCGAGATCTGGTAGCCCTTGGGCAGGTCCGGATAGAAGTAGTTCTTGCGCGCCATGCGCGAGGTGGGGTTGATCCGGCAATTGAGCGCGAGCGCGCCCAGCACGGCCATTTCCACGGCTTGTTTACTCATCACCGGCAGCGCACCCGGCAGGCCCAGGCAAACGGGGCAAACATTCGTATTGGGCGGCGCGCCGAAGCTGGTGGGGCAGGCACAGAAGATCTTGGTGCGCGTGGCCAACTGGACGTGCACTTCAAGGCCGATCACGACCTCGTATTTGGCCAACTGATCGGGGGTAGCAGCGAGAGTCATCAGCCCTTATTCTAGCGAGCCGGCGGACGGGGCCGCCCCGCAGGACGGCCCCGCTCCTCCCCCGCCGGTTACAGGAAGGCCAGCTTCTGCGGACTGAAGTTGGCCAAGTTCGGAAAGATTTGGCGCAATTCGGAATCCGGCACGCCAAACCAGCCGCCGAGGGTGGCGGCGTACTGATCCACCGAGGTGGTGGGAATCCAGTAGCCACGATCGCCGGCATCGTCCGGACCGCGCAGCAGATGCTGCGGGAAGGTGCCGTAGGTACCACCGCGCACCGCGCCGCCGAATACCAACTGATGCGTGCCCCACGCATGGTCCGACCCGGCCACCGTATTGACGTTGGCCGTGCGATTGAACTCGCTCTCGGTGAACAGCGTCACGTCGTTCATCAGCCCCAACTGCTCGAGGTTGGCGAAGAAGGCGCTGATCGCCGCGTCCACGCCGCCCAGCAGGTTCTCATGCAGCGGGATCTGGCCTTCGTGATTGTCGTAGCCGCCACTGCCGGCAAAGAAGATCTGTCGACTCATGCCGAGATTGGCGCGCACCGACATCAGGCGGATCACCTGCAGCAGCTGATTGCCGAGTTGGCTAGCGGGAAACGCGACCGGCGGAGTGGGCGCCGAGGCCAGCGCCGCGTTGAACTCGCGGGCGGACTGCATGGACGCCGTCAGCACGCCGTTCGCCGCGCTCACCATCTGCACGCCGCTATCGAGCGTGATGACCCGTTCCAGCATATTGACGCGTGCGTTCTCGCCTTGCCCGCCGCCGAACCGGTACAGCCCGAGCGAACTCGAGTTCGAGTAGTTAGCCGGCGAGGTGGTGGGGGCCTGCAGGAAGATGTTGTTGCCGCCGGCCAGCGAGATGCCGGGCGGAATGGTGCCGGTGTTGAGCGAGAGAATGCGCTCGTTCAAGCGCCCGCCCCAACCGCTGGCGCCGCCCAGATAGTCCGACGTTTGCCATTGCTGCGTCTGGTCCTCGTGCGAATACAGATTGCGGGGCAGGGGGCCGGAGCGCAGCGTGGCCTTGGTGGTGGGCCGCGCGAGCGTGCCCACGTTGAACATCATCGCCACGCGGCCCTGATTGTAGAGCCGCTGCGTGTTCGCCATGCGCGGGTGGAAGCCGTAGCCGGTGGAGCCGGCCGCGAGCAACGATCCCTGCGGCAGCGCGAGCGAGGTGCGCATCGTCTGGTAAGCGGCGTAGCGGCTATCGATGGGCACGATCATGTTGTTCGCATCGTTGCCGCCAAAGAGAAACACGCAGACCAGAGCGCGGTAGTTGGAGGTGGGTTGCGCGTTGGCCGACATCAGGCCCAAACGCGTCAGGTGCGAACTGACGCCCGCGGCGCCCAGGCAGCTCACCTTCTTCAAAAACTCACGACGATTCTTGGGATTCATTTCCTGTTCATTCCTTTCCGAAGTGGGGTGGGGGAGCGTTAGCGCTCCACCTGATACTGGGCGGCGGTGAGCACCAAGTAGATGGCCGTGCGCGCTCGCTCGAGTTGATTGCTGACCAGCGAGTTGTTCACGGCGCTGATGATGGCGGTGCGTTGTTCGGTGGAGATGAGGCCACCCTGGAAGACGAGCGCGACGTAGTCCACCAGCGCGGCGGCATTGTCCGCCCGGCTGGTGAAGGCGCCGTAGTCGACGTTGGTGCTGCCGTTCAGATCGGCGTTCAGGATGCGCGCAATGTAATTGGCGCGGCCCAACGCGGTGACCGACGTCAGCGTCTGATACTCCGGCCCCAACAGCGCGCCGTTCAAGATCTTGAAGTTCGGCGAGAAGTAGCTGAACACCGAAGGAGGATAGAGAACTTTCTGCCCCATCTCGGCGGCCAGGTCCGACATGAACGGATAGTCCGAGACGGTGGCGTTCAGCGTGCGGAGCGGCGAGATGACGAACAGCACGGGCTCCATCAGCTTGCCGCGCGGGTTGGCGCCCAGATTCGCTTCCGCGTGATTGAAGATGGCCAGCAGCACGGCGCGCAGGTCGCCGCGCACACCGCTGCCATTGTTGATGAAGGCGTTGGCCACAGCGTTGATGTAGCCGGGGCTCGGGTTGGAGGTCACCAACTGCGTAATGAGCGAGCGAGCGACAAAGGGCGGCACGTTCGGATGCTGGAAGATGGTGTCCAAGGCGAGGTCCAGGTCCTGCTTGGCGGTGCGGCCCGGTCCGAAGTTGACGCCCAGGAACTGCTTCGCCGTGACGTCATGGAAGCGCTCGACGGCTTCCATGGGCACCCGCCAGTTCTCGCTGGCCGTGTTGGTGGGAACGCTCGTGGCGTTGCCGTCGCCGAAGGTCCAGCCCGTGAAGAGGCGGGCCAGCGCCTTCACGTCATCCTCGGTGTAGCTTTCGGCTGTCTGTTCGCTGCCGTCGTTGTTGAGACGATGCGGCGTCATGGTGAACAACTGCATCAGTTCGCGAGGATAGTTCTCGTTGGCCGGCGCATTGGTGACGGCTTCGCTTTTGCTGTTGAGCATGTTGAGGAAGCGGCCCATGGCGGGGTTCAGCGTCATGTCGGTCATCAGATCGCGATAGTTGCCGAACGCCCGATTCAGGAAGATGCGGTAGTAGGTGATGGTGGCGTCCGGACGATTCACGTCGGCCGCGTTCACGGCCCAGATCTTCGAGAGAGCGAAGGCGACGCGCTGCCGCAACTGGTCGTTGCCGGAGAGCGCCAGGCGCATGAAGTATTCCTGAACGTCTTCCACGGAGTTGCTGTAGAGCGAATCGGGATAGACGGACGGCGCCTGGTTGAACTGCTCCTGCAGGTAGGCGGCCCGCCCGATGCTCTTGACGCGATCGACGTCGCCCGGCCGCGGACCCCAGGAGGTCTGCCGCACTAAGCGGAAGGCGGAGAGCGTAGCCGGGTCCGGGGCAGGCGCCGGGCCGGACGGGGTGGCAAACACTTCTTCCGAGCGCTGACCTTCGCCGCTCGAGTTCACCGCGGCGAGGCGATAGAAGTAGCCCGTGCCGTTGGTGACGCCGGTGTCGACATAGGAGGTGCCGACGATGTCCGATACTGCCGGGCCGGTGCCATACGTGTTGGCTGCCGTGCCGCGATAGAGGCGATAGCTGGTGGCGGTGGGCACCGCGGTCCAGGTGAAGGTCACGCGTCCGTCGCCGCCCGTGGCCGAGATCAGCGGCCGGCCGGGCGCCGTTTGCGGAGCGGTGCTTGCTTCCGTCGACATCGGGCCCGTCCCGCCCGTGTTGACGGCGGCCACTTTGTAGAAGTAAGTGGTGCCGTTCGTCAGGCCCGTGTTGGTGTAAGTGAGCGCCGTGACGTTGGTGGCGATGGGCGTGGTGCCCTGGCCGTTGCTGGTGGTGCCGCGATAGATGCTGTAGCTGGTGGCGCCAGTGACGGCCTGCCAACTGAGCACGATGCGCAGGTTGCCGGCGGTCGCCGTCAGGCCGGCGGGTGCCGTGGTGGGCGCTTCGGCGACCGGGCGAGCCGAAGCCTCATTCGAAACCGGTCCGGTGCCGGCCGTGTTGACGGCGCGCACTTTGTAGAAGTAAGTGGTGCCGTTGGTGAGTCCGGTGTTCGTGTAGGTGGCCGCGGTGACGTTGGTCGCGACCGGCGTGCCCGACTGACTATTGGTGGCCGTGCCACGGTAGATGTTGTAGGTGGCCGCACCCGCCACAGGCGTCCAGGTGAGCACCACCTGCTGATTGCCGGCGGTGGCTGTCAGGTCCGTGGGAGCCACCGGAATCGTCACCGGCGGCGGCGCCGCCATCGGCGTGGCCGAAGCTTCATTCGACGGATTGCCGGCGCCGCCCGTGTTCACGGCGCGGACCTTGTAGAAGTAAGTGGTGCCGTTGGTGAGTCCGGTGTTTGAATAAGTGGTGCCGGTGAGATTTGTCGCCACTGGTGTCGAGCTTTGGCCATTGGCCGTGGTGCCGCGATAGACGTTGTAGCTGGTAGCGCCGGACACGGCCTGCCAGGTGAGATTCACCGTGGCGTTGCCGGCCGTCGCGCTCAAGTTGCTGGGAGCACCGGGCGGCGTGGGCGTGGGCGTACCCGCGGAGGGCGTGGCGGAGGCTTCATTCGACGCATTGCCGGCGCCCGCGCTGTTCACGGCCTTCACCTTATAGAAGTAAGCCGTGCCGTTGGTGAGGCCCGTATTGACGTAGCTGGTGACAGTGACGTTGGTGGCGACGGGCGTGGAGCTTTGGCCATTGGCGGTGGTGCCGCGATAGACGTTGTAACTGGTAGCGCCGGAGACCGCCTGCCAGCTCAACGTTACCTGGGCGTTGCCGGGAGTCGCCGTGAGGTTGGCGGGAGTGCCGGGTGTGGTGGTGGGATCGGTGGGCGGCGGGGTGGTGGAGGTGACCGGCGTCAGGCGTGCATCGGCCCAGTCGGCGACGTCCATCGTGGTGCCGTCTCCCGAATCGCTCACTTTGAGGATGAGGTCGCTTTTGCCTTTAACATCGAGTGAAACCGGTTGGCCCGGCATGCCGCCGCGCAGGATGTCCGATTTATAGAGCATGGCGCCGCCGCTCCAGACTTCGAAGATCGCCGAACCGCGGCCCAGGGCGGTATCGTCGATGCCGACGACCGCGAGGAAGCGCTCGTACTTCTTGTCGAGGTTGTATTTCACTTCGGCCACGGGAAAAGTGCCGAGGCCTTTGTTGTAATTCTGGCTGCGGAGGCTGAAGTAAGCGGGAACGCGGGCGCCGGTGGAGGCGGCCACGGGGCGATCCTTCTGCGGCTCGCCGCGGCCGTTGACCGCGGACATCCAGGTGAGGTCACTGAGATAGACGCTGCCTTCGCCGCCTTCGAAGCGGGCATCGGCCCAATCGGCATGGTCGTAACTCATGCCGTCGCCCGCGTCGGTCACGATGAGTTTCAGTTCCTTGGCGCCGGCCAGGGGAACAATGAGCGCGAGACCCGGATCGGTGCCGCGCATCGTCGGGCTCTGGAACTTCATGACGCCGTCCAGCCAGACCTCGAAGATAACGCTCCCGGAGGCGGAGACTTCCTCGTCCACGCCCACGACTGTCTTGAAGACCTCCCACTTGGGGTCGACCGCCAGTTTCACTTCGGAACGCGCATGCACGCCGATGCCGCGAGCGTAGCTGTGGTCACCGATCTTGAGCGTGCGGCCGTCGCTGGCGCCTTGCTCGCCGTTGGACCGGTCGCGTTCGAGCGGGCCATAGCCATTGGCGGAAGCCGTGAACGTCTGGTCACTCAGCCAGGCGCGAGTGCTGATGAGGGGGGCGGTGAGCGGAACGATCGCGGTGGGAGAGAGGCGGCTTTGTGGGACTACCTGCTCACCTTGTCCTGGGTAGGACCACAATAACTTGATGACGGACTTACCGCTGTTGTCGTAATACTCGAGCTGGATGTTGTACTTTTGGCCGGCCACCAGCGTGATCGGCGGGCTCTGGTCGCGCGTGTCGCTGTGATTCATCCAGCGGCCGATGATCTGTTTGCCATCCACCCACAGGCGAACGCCGTCGTCCGAGCGCGTGGCAAAGGTGATGGGACCGCTCACCGGCGCTTCAATCTGCCCGCTCCATCGCACGGAGAACGCGTCGGCCGGAACCCCATTAGCCGGTGCATTCTCACCCCACTCGAAGTTTACAGTTGTGTCTACGCGGGAAAGCGCAACCGGCCCGGTGAGTGTCGTGTTCGGAAAGTAGTCACCTTTCAAGCCAGTACCCGCCTGACCGAATAACAGTGCGGGTAGCACCCAAAGTCCGTAGATCGTTAGTTTTTTTATGGACATAGTTTCCCTCTCAGGTTTAGCCAGCGTAAGCGGACATGGGACTTTCCTCAATTAGGGAAGCCGAGCATTCTCGTGGCACGGCGGTACTTAAGTGAAGAGTGGGCAACCGGAATGATTACCCAGTAAGTGCAGGCTGTCAGGGTGCGCAGTAGGGAACTGCGGTTCAACGCCAACACGTTGATTCCCGATCCGCAAAAGCCTCGGTAAGCTTCGACGCAAGCCAGCCCTAAGGTGGAAGTAAACTGTCGCGGCGGACGCAACGAAGTAACTAATTTTAAATGACTTAGAGTACTATACTCCCTAGGCGTGGGTTAGGCGGAACGGATGAGGGTAAGTACTATGAATGCGGGAGAAGAATTGTTAGAAGAGTGAGGTTTTGGTTCTACGGAAAGGCTGGTGGCGGGCGATGGGAAGGGAAGAGTCGACTTAGTTCGTTCCGGTACTTCAAACGCAAAACAGCCGCGCCCCGAAAGGCGCGGCTGTTTAACAGGTGTAACTGAAACCGGAGTTAGAGGCCTTTTTCGCCGAGGAACTTGACGAGGTCAACGACGCGGTTGGAGTAGCCCCATTCGTTGTCGTACCACGCCACGACTTTGGCCAGGTTGCCGCCCAGCACTTTGGTCAACTGCGCGTCGACGATGGAGCTGTTCGGGTTCTGCAGCATGTCGCTCGAAACCACCGGATCTTCGGTGTACGCGAGGATGCCCTTGAGTTCGCCTTCGGCGGCAGCCTTGAGGGCCGCGTTGATTTCCGCGTCCGTGGCGGGCGTCTTGAGTTCGGCGACCAGGTCGACGACGGACACGTTCGGCGTGGGCACGCGCATCGCATAGCCGTCGAGGCGGCCCTTGAGTTCCGGCAGCACCAGGCCGATCGCCTTGGCGGCGCCGGTGGAGGTGGGGATCATGTTGAGGGCGGCGGCGCGAGCGCGGCGCGGATCGGCGTGGGGCAGATCGAGCACCTGCTGGTCATTCGTGTAGCTGTGAATGGTGGTCATGGACCCCTTCACAATGCCGAACTTCTCGTGCAGAACCTTCGCCACGGGGCCGAGGCAGTTCGTGGTGCACGAAGCGTTCGAGATGACGTTGTGCTTGGACGCGTCGTAGGCCTTATCGTTCACGCCCAGAACGATGGTGATGTCTTCGCCCTTGGCCGGCGCGGAGATGATCACTTTCTTGACGGTGCCGCGCAGATGCTTCTTGGCCTGTTCGGCATCGGTGAAGCGTCCCGTGGACTCGATGACGACTTCCACGCCGAGGCTGGCCCAGTCGATGGCGGCGGGATCCTTGGTTTCGAAGACCTTGATCTTTTTGCCGTTGACGGTAATGGATTCGGCGTCGTGCGACACGGGCAGACCGAGCGGGCCGAGTACGGAGTCGTACTTCAACAGATGGGCCAGCATCGAATTGTCGGTGAGGTCGTTGACCGCGACGATCTCGATCGCCGGGTTGTTCAGTGAAGCGCGGAATACATTGCGGCCAATGCGGCCAAAGCCGTTGATGCCAACTTTAATCGCCATTTTTGTGCTTGGAAACTCCTGGAAACTTAAAGGTTAGATTTCAGCGTAGCAGGTACG
>JBGAHE010000031.1:0-63421 GCA_044226365.1 Bryobacteraceae bacterium | reverse complement strand
TGGGCGCGGATCATCGGGTGATCCTGCCCGCGTCGTTCCTCTATGGCGCTGCGTTCCTGGCCCTTTCGGATACGGCCGCGCGCATGGTGCTGGCCCCGGCCGAGATCCCGGTGGGCGTACTGACGGCGCTGCTTGGCGGTCCGTTCTTCATTCTGCTGCTACGCTCGAAACGGAGAAGCACATGGCTTTAGTGTTGGTGGGCGGTGGCAGCCGCAGCGGCAAGAGTACCCACGCGCTGCAACTGGCGCGCCAGACGCCGGAGCCGCGCGCGTTCGTGGCGACGGCCCAGCCCTATGACGAAGAGATGCGCGAGCGGATTATCCGCCATCAGGCCGAGCGCGCCGATGAGTTCGCCACTTGCGAAGAGCCCTTTGACTTAGCGGGCGCGGTGCAAAACCTCGAGACCGTCCATAGCGCGATCGTCGTGGATTGTCTGACGTTGTGGCTCACCAATCTGTTGCTGCAGGATGAGCGCTCGCTCGAACTGCGCATCGCCGCCTTTCTAGCCGCGGCGACCGCCAGTCCGTCCACGATCATTGCCGTGACGAATGAAGTGGGCTGCGGGATTGTGCCGGAGAACGCGCTTGCGCGCCGGTTCCGTGATCTGCAAGGACGGCTGAATCAGGACGCGGCGCAAGTGGCCACCGAGGTGTATTGGATGGTGTTCGGCTATCCGATGAAGGTGAAGTCATCTTGATTCGCTGCCTGGGTGCGCTGCAGTTTCTGACGATCCTGCCGCTTCGCCGTTCCACGTGCGCCCCGGGCGAAGCGGCAGCCTGGTTCCCGCTGATCGGCGCGCTGGTGGGGCTGGCCGCGGCGGGCGTGCAACATTTCCTGCCCGGGCCCTGGAACGCACTGGGCGCGGTGCTGTTGATGGTGCTGCTGACCGGGGCGTTGCACGAGGATGGCCTGGCCGATTGTGCCGATGCCTTCGGCGGCGGCCGCGATCCGGATCACATTCAGCGGATTCTCAAGGACTCGCGCATCGGCACCTTCGGCGCGCTGGCCTTGCTGTTCTCCGTCCTGCTGCGCTGGCAGGCCATCGCCGAGACACGCAGCCATGCGCTCGAGGCCTTGGTCGCCGCGGGTGCGCTGAGCCGCGGCGCGCAGGTGGGCCTGGTGTGGATTGCGCGGCCGGCGGGCGAAGGTTCCGGCAAGCTCTTCGCTTTGTCACTGAGTACGCCGCGGGCGCTCGGCGCGCTGGCCCTGGCGGCTTTGTTCGCCGCCCCACTGGGCGTTTTGGCGCTGCCGGCGATCGTGGGCAGCGCGGGCCTGACGGTGATCGCGCGCGATTACTTCGAGAGCCGCCTGGGAGGCGTGAGCGGCGACTGCTGCGGCGCGTTGAGCCAAATGGTGGAGTGTCTGGTGCTGATTCTATGCGCCTCTATCTGGTAAGGCACGCCGAGCCGACGCTCGCCGGACGTTTCATCGGCCGGACGAATCCGCCGTTGTCTGAGCGCGGCCATCAACAGGCGCGGGCGGTGCTGGCGTCGCTTGAGGTGGATCACGTCTTTGTCAGTCCCTTGGAACGCGCGCAACAAACCGCGGCCTATCTGGCGGCGCCGTGCACGACGTTGCCGGATCTGGCGGAACTGCATTTCGGGGATTGGGAGGGGCTGACGTGGGACGAGATCCAGACGCGGGATCCGGAACTGGCGGCGCGTAAGGTGGCGGACTGGTTTTCGGAGCCGGCCCCGGACGGCGAGTCGCTGGAGGATTTGCTGAGCCGCGCGCGGCAGGCGCTTCATCACATCACCGGGAGCGGTTATGCCCGGGCGGCGATTGTGGCGCATGCGGTGATCAACGGCGCCATCCGTTCGCTGGTTCAGGGCGGTTCGCCGGCGTCCTATCGGCAGCAGTACGTGGAGATTGTCGAGTTAGTGCCAGAATCTAGGGAGACAAGGATCGAGGATGGTGATCAATCAGGAACGCGTTGACGAATTGCGCCAGGTAGAAGTCTTCAGCGCCCTCAACGATGACCAGCTGCGCTGGTTCCTTGAGCGCTGCAAGGAGCGGACTCTGGAAGCCGGCGAGTTAGCCTTGCAGCAAGGCGCCGACGCCGAGTATCTGGTGGTGGTTCTCGAAGGCGAACTGCAGGGCTCCACCACGGAAGGCGGCGAGAATTACGTCTTCACCATGCATGCCAAGACGGTCGGCGGGATGTTGCCCTTCTCGCGAATGCGCAAAGTGCCGGCGAACGTCCGCGCGACGGTGAAGACCCGCGCGCTGTTGTTCCACCGCGATCAGTTTCCGCAGCTCTACGTCAACCTGCCGGATCTGATTCCGAAGCTGGTGGCGATTCTGGCTGACCGGGTGCGGGAGACGGCCAAGGTGATCTCGCAGCACGAGAAGCTGGCGAGCTTGGGTAAGCTCTCGGCGGGGTTGGCTCACGAGTTGAACAACCCGGCTTCGGCGGCGCGACAGGCCAGCCTCACGGCGCGCCGGGCCTTCGAACAGTTTGTCAATGCTTCGGATGGCTTCCTGGTGCTGCGGCCGACGGAGGCTTTTCTGAAGGAAGTCTGCGCGATGGAGGAGGCGGCCGCGGTTGGCATTCGCGACTCTCCCCCGATGGACAGCCTGACGCGGAGCGATCGCGAAGAGGCGATGGCCGAGTTCCTGCAGGAGCTCGATGTCAGCGAGCCCTGGGATATGGCCGCGGCCTTCGTCGACGCGGGCTTCACGCGCGAAGAGCTCACCGCCCGCACGGCCGATTGGGTGCCGGAATGCCGGGCTTTCGGGCTGCAGCGTGTCTCCGCCGCCATCCAGATGGAGCAGGTGCTGGCACAGATGCTGACCGCCACCACGCGCATTTCGGATCTGGTGAAGGACATCAAGGACTACTCGTACATGGATCGCGCTTCGGTCACCGAAGTCGACCTGCACCATAGTCTCGACACCACGTTGCGCATGTTCGGCTTCCGCTTCAAGAACGGCGTGCGCGTGGAGACGAACTACGACCCGACGCTGCCCAAGATTTGCGCGCATGGCGGCCAGTTGAACCAGGTGTGGACGAACCTGATCGATAACGCCATCGACGCCATGCTCTCTTATCCAGAACGCGAAGGCCCGGCGGTACTCTCGGTGCGTACCCGCCGCGATGCGGAGCATGCGCTGGTGGAGATCGCCGACAATGGCGGCGGCATTCCGAAGAGCGTGTGGTCCAAAGTGTTTGACCCGTTCTTCACCACGAAGCCGCAAGGCGAGGGCACCGGGCTGGGGCTCGATACGGTGTATCGCATCGTGCATCAGCATCACGGCACCATCGAGTTCGAGACGCGGCCCGGCCGCACGGTGTTCTCGATTCGTCTGCCGCTGCAGGGATCGCCGCTGGCATGATCCGCTTCTCCGGCGCCGGTTGCGTACGTGACGGGCGCACCGTGCTGCAGGGGGTTGATGCTGAGTTTCGCGAACGCGAGATCACGGTGCTGCTGGGGCGCAGTGGCAGCGGCAAGAGCACGTTACTGCGACTGATCAATCGGCTGCTCGAGGCGAGCGCCGGCGAAGTAACGGTGCTGGGCCGTCCGGTGCGCGAGTGGGACGTCTATGCGCTGCGCCGGTCGATGGGTTTTGTGCCGCAGAATCTGGGTCTGTTTCCACATCGGCGCGTCGGGGAGCAAATGCATCTGGCCGGGGCCGATGCGGCGCGCGCGGGAGTGTTGCTGGAACGGGTGGGCTTGCCGGCAGCCTATCTGAACCGGTACCCGCAGCAATTGAGCGGCGGCGAGCAGCAACGCGTGGCCTTGGCGCGCGCTTTGGCGCGTGAGCCGAAGCTGTTGCTGCTGGATGAGCCGTTCTCCGCGCTCGACCCGATCACGCGGCGGGAACTACAACGGCTGGTGAAGCAACTCGAAACGACGGCCGTCTTCGTGACGCACGATTTGCGCGAGGCGTTTGCGGTCGGCGATCGCATCGCCTTTCTTTCGGGGGGAACGCTGGCTGCGTTCGGCCCACGCGCGGAGATCGAAGCGACCACGCATCCCGAACTGCGCCAGTTTCTGGAGACTCTGCAGTGAACGTCGCCACGGCGGCCGGCGAGCATCTGTTGCTGGTGTTGCTGAGCGTGGCTTTGGCCGCGGCCGTGGGCGTGCCGGCGGCTGTTTGGGCCGCGCGTCACCCGGGCCCGGGGCACTATCTGTTGCGCGCGGCTGACCTGATCCAGACGATTCCGTCGTTGGCGCTGTTCGGCTTGCTGTTGCCGCTGCCGCTCATCGGCGGCATTGGTCCGAGGCTGGCAGTCTTGGCGTTGTTCGCCTACGCCCTGCTGCCGATTCTGCGGAATACGGTAACTGGTTTGCGGACGGTGCCGGAAGCCGTGAAGGAGTCCGCCGTGGCGATGGGGCTCACTCCCCGTGAGGTGTGGCGTGAGGTGGAGCTGCCGCTGGCTGCGCCCTCGATCGTGGCGGGCTTGCGCATCGCTACGGTGACCAGCATCGGGACGGCGACGGTGGCCGCGGCGGTGGGCGCCGGTGGCTTGGGGACGTTTCTCTACCGCGGTTTGGCCACGCTGGAACCAGACCTGCTGTTGGCGGGGGCCATCCCGGCCGCCTTGATGGCCATGGGCGCCGATTGGATTTTGACATGGATCGAAAACAGGCTCTCGCAGTACTAAGTGCCGGCCTGATGGGCTGCACGCGTTCCCGCGGACTCACCGTGGGCGCGAAGAATTTTACCGAGCAGGACATCCTGGGCGAGATCCTCGCCGCGCAGCTGGCGCCCGTGGCGCCGGTGACCGGTCGCCTGCATTTGGGCGGCAGCTATCTGGCGCATACCGCGCTGCTCAACGGCGACATCGACCTTTACCCGGAGTACAGCGGCACGGCGCTCACGGCGTGTCTTAAGCTGCCCCTCGAGCGGGATCCGCAGCGCGTGATGGAAGCCGTTCGCACCGCGTATGCCGAACGGCACGATGTGGAATGGGGTTGGCCGTTGGGCTTTGAGAATACCTTCGCGATGGTGGTGCCGAAGTCGCTTGGCTTCCGGACGCTGTCCGAAGCGGTGCAAGGGAAGCGGGACTGGCGGCTGGCCATCGGCTACGAGTTCGAAGCGCGGCCCGACGGCTGGCCGATGTTTCAGCGCACCTATCCGCTGAAGCTGGGCGCGCCGCTCAAGACGATGGACCTGGGCCTGCTCTATCGCGCGCTGAAGGCGGGTGAGGTCGATATGGCCGCGGGCAACACGACGGATGCCGCGCTGGCCACCGGCGCCTTCACCGTGCTCGAGGACGATCAGCACTTCTTTCCGCCGTATCAGACCTGCCTGGCCGTGCGCCGCGCCGCCTTGCGCGAACACGCTGGCCTGCGTCCGGCGCTGGACCGGCTCACCGGCGCAATCTCCGCCGCCGCCATGCGGCGCATGAATGCGGCGGTCACCGAAAGTAAACAGGAGCCCGCCGTCGTGGCCCATGAATTCCTGCGAAACTGGAAGAAATAGTGGCCAAACCGTACCTGCTCACCGTTGACGACGACCCTGAAGTGCTGCGCGGCATCGAGCGCGACTTACGCCGCCGCTACTCGAATCAATACCGAATTCTGCGAGCCGAAAGCGGCCAAGCCGCGCTCGACGCCCTGCGCCAGATCAAGGACCGGCAAGAGGATGTCGCGCTGCTGCTGGCCGACCAGCGCATGCCCGAGATGGACGGCGTCACCTTCCTGACGGCCGCTCGCGAGTTGCATCCCGAAGCACGGCGCGTGCTGCTGACGGCTTACGCCGACACCAACGCCGCGATCACGGCCATCAACGACGTCCGGCTGCATCACTATCTGCTGAAGCCTTGGGATCCGCCTGAGCAGAATCTGTTCCCCGTCCTCGATGATCTGCTTGACGATTGGCATTACACCTTTGAGCCGCCGTTCCGCGGGTTACGGGTGATTGGCCATCGCTGGTCCCAGGATGGACATCGCATCAAAGACTTTCTGGGCCGGCACCAGGTGCCGTTCCGCTGGATCGACGTCGAGGCCATGCCAAATGATCCGGCCCTGGTGGAAGCGTTGGCGGCGCGTCCGGCTCTGCCGCTGATCATGTTCGGCGACGGGACGCAGCAGAGTTGCCCGTCGAATGAAGACCTGGCCGCGAAGCTCGGCTTCAAGACTCAGGCCGATACCTCGTTCTACGACTTCCTGATAGTCGGCGCGGGTCCGGCGGGCCTGGCGGCCGCGGTTTATGCGGCGTCCGAAGGCTTGCGGACCTTGCTGGTGGATCGCGAAGCGCCCGGCGGCCAAGCCGCGCTCAGTTCGCGGATTGAGAATTACCTGGGCTTTCCCGCCGGACTCACCGGCGGCGACCTGGCGCGCCGCGCTGTGGCGCAGGCCCGCAAGTTTGGCTGCGAGATTCTCGCGCCGCTTGAAGCGACCGGCATTCGCAGCGAGGGCGCGTTCAAGATTGTCACGCTGAGCAACGGCGCGCAGGTGTCCGCGCATTCGGTACTGATCTCCACCGGGCTTGCCTGGCGGAGGCTGGACATTCCCGGCGTCGAACGCTTGCAGGGCAGCGGCGTTTACTATGGCGCGGCCATCACTGAGGCGATGAGCTGCCAGGACGAAGACGTTTATGTGATCGGCGGCGCCAACAGCGCCGGGCAGGCCGCCATGCACTTCTCCCAATACGCGAAGCGGGTGCACATGCTGGTCCGCGGCGCGGGCCTCGCTGCGACCATGAGCCAATACCTGATCGACCAGATCGCCAGCCGGCCTAACATCGAAGTGCTCTCGCACACGGAGGTGATCGAGGCGCACGGTGAGGAGCGGTTGGAAGAGATCACGCTGCGAAACAACGAGACGAAGACCGAGACCCGGGTGCCGGCTTGCCTGCTGTTCATCTTCATCGGGGCTCAGCCTTGCACGGATTGGCTGCAGGGCAAAGTCTGCATGGACGAGCACGGCTATGTGCGCACCGGGCCGAATCTGAAAGCCGATGGCAAGCTGACGCGCCAGTGGCCGATCAAGCGCGATCCGTATCTGCTCGAGACGTCCATCCCCGGGGTGTTTGCCGCCGGCGATACGCGCTCCGGCAGTGTGAAGCGAGTGGCCAGCAGTGTGGGCGAAGGCAGCGTGGTGGTGCAGTTCGTGCATCATTACCTTGCCACGATCAGCTAAGCGAAACATCATCCCCAACAGCAAAAGGACCAGCCTGGCGGCTGGTCCTTTTGACTTAGAGGGCGAACGAACTTACTGAGCGGCAGCCTTCTTGAGGATCGCGGCCTTGTCCGTCTTTTCCCAGGTGAAGCCGTCGCCCGTGCGGCCGAAATGGCCGAAGGCGGCGGTCTTGCGGTAGACCGGACGGCGCAGCTTCAACATCTCAATGATGCCCTTGGGCGTCAGCGTGAAGTTGTCGCGCACGATCTGGGTGAGCTTCGCCGCCGACACGGTGCTGGTGCCGAAGGTATCCACGAGGACGGAAACCGGCTCGGCCACGCCAATGGCGTAGGCCAACTGGACTTCCACCTTCTTGGCGAGCTTGGCGGCGACGATGTTCTTGGCGATGTAGCGAGCGGCGTAGCAAGCGGAGCGGTCGACCTTCGTCGGGTCCTTCCCGGAGAACGCGCCACCGCCGTGACGGCCCATACCGCCGTAGGTGTCGACGATGATCTTGCGGCCCGTCAGGCCGGTGTCGCCATGGGGTCCACCGATGACGAAACGGCCGGTGGGATTGATGTGATAGGCGGTCTTTTTGTCGACCATGCCCTTGGGCACCACGGCGTCGATCACCTTGGCGCGCACTTCCTTGCGCAGCTTCTCGGTGGTCACCGAGTCGGCATGCTGGGTGGAGAGCACGATGGCATCGATGCGCACGGGCACGCCGTCCACATATTCCACCGACACCTGCGTCTTGCCGTCCGGCCGCAGATACTTCAGTTCGCCTTGCCGGCGGGCTTCGCTCAAACGGCGAGCCAACTGGTGCGAGAGCTGAATCGGCAGCGGCATCAATTCGGGAGTTTCGTCGCAGGCATAGCCAAACATCAGGCCCTGGTCACCGGCGCCGCCCGTGTCCACGCCCATCGCAATGTCGGGCGACTGGGTTTGAATCGCGTTCAGCACGCCGACGGTTTTCGCGTCGTAGCCCATGTCCGAGCTGGTGAAGCCGATGTCGGCAATCACTTCGCGTGCAATGTTCGGAGCATTGAAGTTGGCCTTGGTGGTGATCTCACCACCGACGATGCACAGGCCGGTCGATACGAAGGTTTCGCACGCCACGCGCGAGAGCGGATCTTCTTTCAAACAAGCGTCAAGAATCGCGTCCGAAATCTGGTCGGACATTTTGTCCGGATGCCCTTCGGTCACAGATTCGGACGTGAAGATATGTCTTAATCCATCAACAGCCACTGAGTTCTCGATTTCCTCTCACGGGGGATTTGCCGATCATGCGCAGCCAGGCAAGGAAAAGAAGAGGCAGGTGCGTCGCGATGGCAATACCACAAGTCTAGCGGAGTAGTTAGAAATCTCGCAACTTGTTAACCTGAGGCCATGGCGAAGGTCGATTTCAAGCCGATTCAGGAAGCTTACTGGCGCCGGGGCGATGCGACGGGATGGTTTGAAGCGGCCTATGCTCAGGCGAACGGCGAGCGCACGGCAATCCCTTGGGCGGAAAAGGGCATCAACCCTCATCTGATCGAATGGGGCGAGCGAGTGGGGCTTGCGGGACACGGCCGTTCGGCCTTGGTCATCGGTTGTGGCCTGGGGGACGACGCCGAGTATCTGGCGGACTTGGGCTTCGTGGTGACGGCCTTCGATATCTCGCCCACGGCCGTCGAGTGGTGCCGCCGACACTTCCCCGAATCGAAGGTTCGCTATGAAGTGGGCGACTTGTTCGAGGTGTCCTGGCCGCCCTTCGACTTCGTGCTCGAGGCCTACACGCTCCAGGCGCTCCCCCGTTCGCTGCGGGCCCGGGCAGTGGGGGCGATCGCGGCGGCGACCGGGGGCGAGTTAGTGGTGATCTGCCGGGGTTGCGACCAGCCGGAGCCCGGCGAAGAGATTCCCTGGCCGTTGACTCCCGAGGAACTGGCGGGCTTCACGGCGGCCGGACTCCAGTTGGCCTCGTTCGAAGACTTCCACGATCAGAAGGATCCGCCGCGCCGGCGCTTTCGGATTCTCTATCGGCGCTAACCGCCGAGTTGCTGCACGCTGATGCCGAGCAGCGCCACGGTAAGGGCGATCATCACCACTACGGCCGTCCAGGCGACGAAGTTGTAGACGGGTGAGTTGGTCCACTCGCGCATCAGGCGGCGTTTGTTCACCAGCAGGATCATGAAGACCAGCACGAGCGGCAGCAGGATGCCGTTCAGCACCTGCGACACCAGGATCGCCTTCACCAGCGGGAACGACGGCAAGAGCACCACGCCGCCACCCACCACAATCAGCCCCGTGAACAGCCAGTAGAAGATGGGGGCTTCGCGAAACTCGAAGTTTACGCCGCTTTCGAAGCCCAGGCCTTCGCAGACGGTGTAAGCCGTCGAGAGCGGCAGGATGCAGGCCGCGAAGAGCGACGCATTGAAGAGGCCGGCGGCGAACATCAGGTAGGCATAGGGGCCAAAGGGCTTCAAGCCTTCGGCGGCATCCACCGCGTCCTTGATGTCGCGCGGCGCTACGCTACCGATCGCTCCGGCGCAGGCCACGATGATGAAGAAGGCGATCACGCTCATTACCACGCAACCGACGATCACTTCCAGCCGGGATTCGTTATACTCCTTCGCCGAAACGCCCTTCTCCACAATCGCCGCCTGCAGATAGAACTGCATCCACGGCGCTACCGACGTGCCCACCATGCCGATCAGCATCGTGAGATAGCCGGCCTCCAGCATGAACTCGGGCTTCACGCTGTAGATGGCCGCCTGCTTCCAATCCGGCTTCACCATGATGCCGGCGACGATGTAGGAAACGTAGAGCACGGTGGCGAACAGAAAGACCTTCTCTACGCGCGCGTAACTCCCCTTCACCACCAGCAGCCACACCATCAGCGCGCCAATGGGGACGGAGATGTGGCGGCTGATATGGAAGAGCTCGAGCGAACTCGCAATGCCGGCGAAGTTGGCCATCACGTTCATCAGGTTGGCGACCACCAGTATCGCCATCAGGAAGAAGGTGGTGCGCAGGCCAAACTCTTCGCGGATCAGGTCGGAGAGGCCCTTGCCGGTTACCGCGCCCATGCGCGAGCACATCTCCTGGGTCACGATCAGCAGCAGCGTGATCGGCAGCAGCGTCCACAGGGGCAGATAGCCATAGCGGGCTCCGGCTTGGGAATAGGTATAGATGCCGCCGGCGTCGTTGTCGACGACGGCGGTGATGAACCCCGGGCCCAACACCGAGAAGAAGACGGCAATGTGATACTTCAGGCGCCGCAGCAAGTTAGTGCGCCCTCAAATGCGAGATCACGTCATCGGCGGTGATCACGCCCACCACCTGGTCATTCTGATCCACCACGGGCAATTCCAGTAGGTTGTATTTATCAAAGAGCTCCACCACACGGCTGCGCTTCGCGTCGACCTTGACGCGCTTGGCGTTCTCGGCGGCCAGCTTCATCAGTGGCGTGTCGCTGGCGGCCAGCACCAGGCGGGCCAGCGGCACGGTGGCGACGAGCTTATCGCCGGCCGTCAGATAGATCGATTGCAGAGCTTCGACGTTTCCCTCGCTCTGCTTCAGATGCCGCACGGCGGTGGCGACGGTGGCGTCGTCGGCCAGCGTCACAAATTCGGTCGACATCAGGCGCCCGGCGCTGTCTTCAGGGAACTCGAGGAGTTCGTTTACCTCTTGCTCGGCTTCCATCTCGTGCATGATTTCGTCGGCGCGATCTTCTTCGAGCTCGGCCAGGACGTCGGCCGCTTCGCCGGGATCCATTTCATCCATAATGTCGGCGGCTTTCTCGGTCTCGAGCGCCTCCAGGATGCTGGCCTGCATGTCCGGATCGACCTCGCTCAAGGCTTCGGCCGCTACTTCTTCGTCCAGTGACGCAATGATCGCTTCCCGGTCCTCCGGCCCCAATTCCTCGACGATGTCGGCAATGTCGGCCGGATGCATCTTCTCGAGATAGGCGTTGGTGATGTTGAGCCGCAACCGGCGCTGCGGATCGGGCTCCACGATGTTGCAGAATTGCCAACTGATGCTCTGCGGGGCGATCGGCTCCTGCAGGCGGCGAATCCAGCGTCGCGGCAAGGCTCCCTGGGCCAGCCGCCGCAGGACGCTGCGTAAGCCCACGTCCACCTCGCGCACGCGCAGTTCGTGCTCCTCGATCTGGAAGGTGACGTCCGTCACCCGGACGACTTTGCGGCCCTGCGCGTCGATGATCTGCTGATCGAGCAGGTCCCGCACCAGGCGCAGCATGTACTCGTCATTGTGGAAGGGCGTCAGGCGTTCGTCGCCTAACTCGATTCCTTCCAGTGAGATGCGAGAGATTTGATCGTGCCGGACGGTAAGCCAGGCGTAGCCGCTGCCCCCGATCAGGAAACGGTCGACGCGGCCGGGGTCGATTAGCGGGACAATGGCGGCGTCGCGGACACGGCCGAGCACGCGGCGCTTGAGGTCGTAGACCTTGAGCCCGAGAAGTTCGGTGAGGTAGAGAATTTCTGCCATCGGCCGCCCGCGTCCATCACTTCCACTATCGCCAATCGTCAGAGGACGGGGCAAGCCGAAAACGGAGTTTAGCGTGCCGGAACCCAACTCCCGTCTTTTTGCCGCTCTGCCCGCACCGCGATACCGGCGGGCACCCATTCGCACCCTCGCTGGCAGGCGCCCGCTGGATCCTGCCGCACGCGGGCGGTTAACTGCTCGAGGCTCTTCAGATTGCGCGCCGTGAGGATGGCCATGTTGTGTTCGCTGGTGGAGGCGCGCTCCAGGAACAGGAGCCGCACCAGGCGTCCGCCGGGTTGCTTTTGGAACAGCGGATGAACGGGCTTTGGCTGCGAGGCGCTCTGGCCATCGCGCATCGTTTCGGCCTGCGTGAAGCGGACCCGACCGTTGCTCTGCACCGCATAATAAGAGGTCTCGTAGCCCAGAAAGTCCTGGCTGGCTCGGAGGGTGAGGTTGTTGCCTTTTTCCTGCACGGTCATCGCCTTCACCTGATAACCTCCCCCGGCGAGCAGCGGCGTGACCACCCTCACGCGCCAGCCTTCCTGGAGGTCGAGATGCGTGGTTTGGCGCGCGGCTGGTGTCGGCGGCGAAGTCGCGGTTTTCCTCTGACTTGCGCAGCCCGACAGCCACAGAAGCGGCAACGCCAAGAGAAATAAGGAGGAACGCCTCATGGCCCACAGCCTAGCACCGAACCGTGAAGTTTTGTAATGATCCACCTGCGACGCCGACCATAAGAGAGCGCAAACCCAATGTCTCCGCGCAGTTCGCGAGGCATCGCAGCCCCTGGGTTCCCTGTAAACTTTTCCACAGACGGCACCGCTAACCTTTGGCGAACTGGCGTCGTCATGGTTTAGTACAATGGCGTAGCTCTAGGTGTGGCCGTGTCCACCCGCCCTACGGGCTTTCCCAATCATAAGGTGATCCGATATGCAGCCGCTTCCCTCGATTCCCGCGCAGCCTGTCGCCTCGCCGCCTCAACCGGCGGCGCCTGAGCATGTAGCCCCTCCCTCCGGCGGTGGCTTTCGTAAATTATTGATTTTTCTCGGCTTGGCGGTGATCGCCGGGCTGGGCTGGTGGCTCTGGCAGAAGCAGCTTTCGGAGCAATCGGAGGCGGCCCGGGTCGCCAGTGCCGTCCGCACGCACACGGTTTCCGGCGGCCGGCTGGATCGGACAATTCGCCTCACCGGTGTGACGACTGCCGAGAAATTCGTCTCCCTGATCGCGCCCCAGCTGCGTGGCGGCCGCGGCGACCGAGGCCGCAATTCTCCCCAGATGGCGACCATGTCCATGCCCGCGTTGAGCACTGGCTCGCGAGCGGGCGGCAGTTCCGGTGGCGGTTCGGGTTCATCGGGCGGTTCGACGTCGGCATCTTCCTCCTCGGGTGGCAGCACCGATGCTTCGGTGACTCCGACTTCGACTGGTGATGCGAGTGGCGCCGCGGCCAATCCCAACTCGGGTCGTTCGGGCAACGCGATGCGCGCGACCACGTCGCGCACGGGTGGCTCCACCAATACCCGCTCCGCGGCTTCCTCTTCTCGAATTCAAACCGGCGAAGCCAGCCTCGGATCCACGGGCTCTCAGCTCGAAAATGGCATGGGTGGCGGCGGTGGCGGTGGTGGCAATGCCGGCGGTGGCGGTGGTGGTGGGGGCGGTGGCGCCCGCGGTGGTGGCGGTGGCGGCGACTTCGGTCTTACGCTGCAGACCATGGTGAAGCCCGGTTCCCGCGTGGCTCCTGGGCAGGTGGTGGCTGAGTTTGATCGTCAGTTCATGATGCTTCGCCTCGACGACTACAAGTCGTCGATTGCTCAGTATGAAGCCAACATGACGAAGCTCCGGAGCGACGTCGACCTTTATCGCGTCCAGCATGCGCAGACGATCGAGGTCGCCAAGTCCGACCTCAATAAGGCGGAACTGGACATTAAAACGATTCCCGTTCGCTCGAACATCGAAGCCGAGCGGTTGCGTCTGGCGCTGGACGAAGCCAAGGCTCGTTATCAGCAGTTGCTCTCGGAAGTAAAGTTCGTCGAGGTTTCCGCGGAAGCCCAGATCAAGAATGCCGAGCTCGAGATGAAGGCGGCCAAGCTGGAGATGGCGCGCGCGCAAGCGAATGCCGACCGCATGCTGGTGAAGTCGCCCATCGCGGGCATCACCGTGATGCAGCAGACTTTTGCCGGCAGCGAATTCCGTCCGGTGCAGGAAGGCGACCCGCTGATGCCGGGCTTTCTCTTTATGCAGGTGGTGGACACCAGTTCGATGGTGATCAACGCCACCATCAATCAGGTGGACGCCGAGCGCCTGCGCATCAATGCGAAGGCGAAGGTTCGTTTCGATGCCTACCCCGGCTTGGAGTTGCCGGCGCATGTGGTGTCGGTGGCGGCGGTGACCAAGGCTGGCGGTTTCCGCGCCAATTATATGAAAGAGATCCCGGTCCGGCTGAAGCTGGATGCGCTGGATCCGCGCGTGATTCCCGACCTCTCGGTGAGTGCGGACGTGATCCTCGAAAGCGCCGAGGCGCCGGCCATCGTGCCGCGTGAAGCGCTCCATCAGGATGCCAAGTCGGCGCCTGGCAAGAGTTTTGTCTACGTCCGGGCGGCCAATGGTTGGGTTCGCCGGGAAGTGGAAATCGGCGATAGCAACTATATCTCCGCGACAGTCCGGTCTGGTCTCCAGGCGGGCGATGTGGTTGCGCTGGAAGTGCCTTTCAAAGCTCCCGAGTCAGGTAGCGAGGCGAAGACCTAGGAGACGGTGGTGGCCGTTTCCCGTCAGTTCTGTTAGGAGAGAGCGATCAATATGTCCAAAGACGTCAGACCGAAACATCGGCTGGGCGACAACGCCGGAGCGCGCCGCAAGCGCATGATTATCTGGACCCTGGTGCTCGGGCTCAGTGCGGTGGGCGGCTACGCTGCCTATCACTACGGCGCGACCTCGACGCCCGTCGAGGTCCAGGTAGGCAAGGTTCGCCGGGGCGAGTTCGTGATCTCCGTTCGCACTCGCGGCGAGATTAAGAGCACCCGGTCGGAAGTGATCATGGCGCCGCAGGCTCCTGACCTGCGCATCACGAAGCTCGCGGAAGCGGGCCGTCCGATCCGCAAGGGCGAGATCGTCGTTGAGTTCGACGCCGCCGCGCAGGAGCAGCAACTGCTCGAGAAGTCCACCAGCGTGCGCACGGCCGATAGCCAGATCGTCCAGACGAAAGCCTCCCACCGGATCGTCGACGAAATGGACTCGATGAACCTGATGACGTCGGAGTTCAACCTGGAACGCGCCAAGCTCGACGCCAGCAAGGCGGAAGTCGTCTCGGCCATCGAAGGCGCCAAGAGCCGCATCGATGTCGGCATCTACGAAGGCGAACTGAACCAGCAGAAGACCACCATCAAGGCCCACGAAATCTCGCAGAACGCCGATCTCGAACGCCTGCGGCAGACCAAAGACAAGACGGTGCGCGACATGGACCGCGCCAAGGGCTATTTGAGCAAAATGGCGCTCCGCGCGCCGATCGACGGCATTGTCAATGTGATGCCGAACTTCCGCACGCCCGGCTCGTGGGGCCAGTCGCCGCCGCCGTTTAAGGAAGGCGACCGTGTCTCCACCGGTAACGCCATTGCCGAGATTCCGGACTTGAGCGAAATGCGCGTCGAACTGAAGCTCGACGAAGTGGATCGCGGCAAGCTCAACATCGGCCAGAAGGTGCGGGTCCGCGTCGACGCGATTCCGGAGAAGGAATTCCAGGCGACGCTCGATTGGATCAGCCCCATCGCGCAGGTGAACTTCCGCGGCCCCGGCGCCTCGGAGAAGACCTTCCCCGCGCGCGCCACGCTCACCAGCGTGGAGCCGCGTTTGCGGCCGGGTATGTCTGCGTCGGTGGAAATCGTCATTGAAAGCCGCGCCAACCTGCTGATGATGGACGCGCGGGCGAGCGTTATGAGCAAAGGCAAGCCGTCGGTCTACATTCAACGTGGCCAGGAGTTCGTCCTGGTGCCGGTGGAAGTGGGCGCCCGCAATGACAAGGAAATCATCATCGTCAAGGGTTTGAAGGAAGGCGACGTGGTCGCGCTGGAAAATCCGATCGAAGCGGCCAAGAAGGCCAAGAAACTCTGACCGCGTGAGGAACTGAGCGTTGAAAAAGATCATCATTCGCGTAGCGATTGTTCTGGCGGTGCTGGGCGCAGCCGGTTACGGCGGCTACCAGTTGTTTAACGCGATGCCGCAGCGGCAGGCCTCGATCCCCACCACGAAAGTGCGGCAGGGCGATGTGGTGGTGCGCAGCTATACGCGCGGCGAGTTGCGCGCGGTGCGGTCGGCAACGCTCTCCGCGCCGAATCTCTTTGGCACGGTGCAGGTCACCAAGATGGCTTCGCTCGGTGCATTTGCCCGCGAGAAGGACCTCGTCGTTGAATTCGATGACGCCGAAGTGATCTCCCGTCTCGAAGAAAAGCAGCTCGAACTCGACCAGATCGACGAGCAGGTGAAGAAGAGCCGCGCGGACCTCTCCATCCGCAACAATCAGGATCAGGTCGAATTGCTGCGTGCTCGCTATTCGGTGCGCCGGGCCGACCTCGAAGTGAAGCGCAACGAACTGCTCTCGGCGATCGATGCTAAGAAGAACACGCTGACGCTCGACGAATCCAAGCGCCGTTTGAAGCAGCTCGAAAGCGACATCAAGTCGCGGCAGGAACAGGCGCAGGCCGAACTCGCCGTGCTCATGGAGCGCCGCAATAAGTCCGTGCTCGAGTTGAATCGTGAACGCGCCCGCCTCAACCAGGTGAAGCTGCTGAGCCCCATGAGCGGCCTGGTGGCGATCAAGCAGAATCGTGGCAGCGCGATGATGTTCGGCATGCAGTTGCCCGATATCCGCGAGGGCGACCAGATTCAGCCCGGCATTCCCGTGGCCGAAGTTCTCGACCTCTCTGAACTCGAAGTGGTGGCCAAGGTTGGCGAACTCGATCGCGCCAATTTGCACGAAGGCCAGGACGTGATCATGCGTCTGGATGCCATCGCGGACAAGAGCTTCACGGGCAAGATCAAAGCGCTCAGTGCCACGGCCAGCGCCAATATGTTCTCGTCGGACCCTGCCAAGAAGTTCGACGTGCTCTTTAGCGTCGACATGCGGCAGCTGTTAGGGACGCTCGGCGCCAAGCCCGAGTACATCAGCCAGGTGCTGGCGACCGCCGAGGCCAACCGCAAGAAGGCTCCGATCGGTCCGCCGCCCGGAGCGGCCGCGGCCATGATGGCCCGAATGGCGGCCGGCGGCGGGATGGGCGGTGGCGACGCCGCGGGTGGCGCGCCGCAGATGTTCTCGATGGGCGGTCCGGCGGCAGGTGGCTTCAACGCGGCCGGTGGCCAGGCGGCCGGTGCAGCCGGCGGTGGTGGCGGTCAGCGCCGCGCGGGTGGTGGCGGTGGGGTGATGGGTATGTTTACCCGCGACCTTCCCCCGGAACAGGCTAACAAGATGCGTGACGCCGTCACCAAGGCGTTGAACGGCAAGACCCTGATGGACATGGAGCAGGAAGAGCGCACCAAGCTGATGGCGACCCTGCGTGAGGAATATCAAAAGATTACGGGTAAGGCTCTCCCCGCGCGCGGCAACGGCGGTGGCGGCGGCAATGCGGCCGGGGCCGGAAGTCGCGGCAGCCAGCCGGCGGTGGCCGTCTCGCGGTGCCGGTGGCAGGATGGGTTTTGGCGGCGGAGCCAACGGCTTCTCGGCCAAGGACCTCGAGACCGCCAAGCTCCTCCGCCTCCGGAGGAAGATTCTCAGATCGATGTCCTGTTGCGTCCGGGCCTGCTCTCGGACGTCGAGATCATCGTCGAGGAGATTCCGAACGCGCCATCAACGTTCCGACGCAGGCCGTGTTCGAGCGTGACGGCAAGCCGGTGGTCTACATCCAGACCGACCGGGGCTTTGAGCCGCGCAACATCCAGATTTTCAAGCGCAGCGAATCGGTCATGGTCCTCACCGGCGGCGTGAAGCCGAACGACGTGGTGGCCCTGGCGGATCCGTTTGCCAAGCCCAGCGACAAGAAGAAGAAATCCGAAGGCGGCGGTGGCGGCTCAGGTGCCGGCATGCCTATGGGCCAGAAGGGAAGCCGCTAGTTCATGAACAAGATTCTTTCCAGCTACATTCCTGAACTCTACATGGGGCTGCAGAGCCTCTTTGTTCACAAGCTGCGCAGCTTGCTCACCATGTTGGGCATGATCTTCGGCGTGGGCGCCGTGGTGGCCATGCTCTCGATCACGGCCGGCGCGCAGAAGGAGATGATGAGCTACATCGACCTGCTGGGCGTCAACAATATCATTGTCGAAGCCAAAGAAGCGGTCGACCGGAATGAACTGCAGGCCCGCCGCGCGATCTCGCCCGGCCTCACCTTCCGCGATTTCCGCGCCATCAGCGAGAACGTTCCCGGCCTGGCGGCTTCCACCCCCCGGAAGCGCTTTAAGCCGCAGAAGATCCTTCCCAAGGTCGCCAGCGATCCGCCGATCCTGATCGGCGTGGAATCGGACTACCTGGAGATCAACAGCCTGAAAGTTGTCGAAGGCCGTTTCTTCACCAACGAAGACAACCTCACCTCGGCTCCGGTTTGCGTGCTGGGTGAAAGCGCCAAGGTAAATTTGCTCGGCTACGAACCGGCGGTCGGCAAATTCGTCAAAGTGAACGACAACTGGCTACAGGTGATCGGCGTGCTCGCCCAGCAGGCGACGGCCGATTCAGACGTCGAAGGGCTTGAAGTCACCAATCGCAACAACCTGATCATTGCCCCCCTCAACACCGTCATGCGCCGCTTCGAAGACAACACGTCATATCTCAAAGACGAAATCGACGGCATCTATATGAAGGTCGGCAACAACACTGACTCCATCGAGACGGCCAATATCGTCACCGCGATTCTCGCGTCCACCCACAAGGATTCGGGCGACTTCACCGTCACCGTACCCGCCGGCCTGCTCGAGCAGCGCCGCCGCACGTCGTTCATCTTCAGCGTCGTCATGCTCTGCATCGCCGGCATCTCGCTCCTGGTGGGCGGCATCGGCATCATGAACATCATGCTCGCCACCGTGCTGGAACGTACCCGCGAAATCGGGATTCGCCGCGCCATCGGTGCGCGGCAGGCCGACATTATTCGTCAGTTTCTGATGGAGGCGGTGCTGATTTCCATCATGGGCGGCGTCATCGGCATTCTCTTCGGGCTGACGCTGTCGAAGATCATCGCGACTGCCGCCGGCTGGTCCACCGTCGTTACCGCGGCGAGTGTCATCGTCGCCTTCGGTGTCTCCTGCGGCATCGGCTTGCTGTTCGGCATTTATCCCGCTGTGCAGGCCGCTAAGCTCGACCCGATCGAAGCCATCCGTTACGAATAAAAACCTACGAGATTCAATGATTATCTTGCGTCCAACTCTCGCTACCGCCCTCGCTTGCTCGCTGGTATTCGGTCAGGAGTCCATTTCCACCAGTCCTGCGGTTCCGGCCCCCTCCGGGGCGCCGTCCATCCGGGAATTGAAGGCGCCGGCTGACGTTGCCAACCCGCTCACGGGGCAACTGAAGACCTATGACGACTTCCGCTACCCGAGTTTCTTCTCGAAGGACTACGCGAAGCAGCAGTTATTCTTCAAGCCGGATCCCACCCTCTCGATCGCCGATCCGATCAAGCTGAAGGACTATGTCGTCAACGGCAAGCTTGAACTGTCGCTGCGCTCGTACCTGGAGTTGGTGCTCGCCAATAACACCACGATTCAGCTGCAGAAGGTCCTTCTGCAGCCGTCGCGCAATGCCATTCAGCGTGCCTTTGGCGTCTTCGACCCCATCGCCAATGCCCGCTTCACGGCTACCCGGCAGCAGACGCCCACCACTGACGCTCTCGCCGGCGCCGCCGTCCTCAGCCAGTTGAGCCAGCCGCTCTCGCTGGGCGTTACCCAGTTAATGGAGAGCGGCCTGCAGTATCAGGTGAACTACAACGCGCAGAAGGTTTCCACCAACAACTCGTTTGCGAGCTTCAACCCGTTCTACACCTCGAATCTCAACGTCACCCTCACTCAGCCGCTCCTCCGCAACCGCGGCGGCTACTTCAACAAGATCCCCGTCTACCTCGCCAAAGCCCGGCTCCGTTCTTCGGAGTACCGCTTCGAAGACAACATCAATCGTTTGCTGGCGGCGGCGGAAAACGCCTATTGGGACGTGATCGGCGCGCGCGAGAATCTGAAGGTGCAGGAACAGGCGCTCGGCCTGGCCGACACCAGCTTGAAGCGTGCCCAGCGCGAACTTGAACTCGGCGCGATCTCCGCACTCGACATCTACCAGCCGCAAGCCACCTACGCCCGGTCGGAAATTCTCGTCACGCAAGCCCGTTATCGCCTGGCTCAGTTCGAAGACGCCCTGCGCCTGCAGATGGCGGTGGACCTCGATCCCGATGTCCGCAAGCTGCCCATCGTACTCACCGAGCCGGTGCTGCCGCCCACCGACACCAAGCCTTTCGACAAGGAGGCCATCGTCTCCGAAGCTCTTTCCCTGCGCCCCGACCTGAAGGCGACCCGGCAGGACACGATGAACGACGACCTCGTCGTTCGTCAAGCTGCCAATAACCTGCGCCCCGACCTGTCCCTGTTCGGCAACTACACCACCCAGGGCCGCGGCGGTAACTTCCTGCAACGCACCACGGTCTTCAACCCCGATGGCAGCACCTCGCCGGTGAACCAGATTATTCCCGGTGGCATCACCGACGCCTTCAGTCAGATGTGGGGCTTCAACTATCCGGTCTATGGCTTCGGCGTCCAATTGCGCCTGCCTTTGCGCGATCGCGCGGCGGCGGCCAACTACGCTGACGCCGTCGTCGCCAAGCGCGCCGACATGCTCGCCGAACGGCAAGCCGCCCAGCAGGTTCGCCTCGATGTACTGAACGCCATTAACCTCGTGGAGAACAGCCGGGCTTCGGTGGAACTCGCGAAGATCGCCGCTGACCTGGCGCAGAAGCGCGTGGAAGCCGAACAGAAGAAGTACGACCTCGGTACGTCCACGCTCTTCTTCGTGCTCGCCGCGCAGCAGGACTTGTCGCAAGCGCAATCCGATCTGGTCACCCAGTCGGTCACCTATCGCCGCAACCAGCTCAATCTGTCGCAGCGCACGGGCCGCCTGATCACCGATCGCGGCATCATTCTGCAGTAACGGCTTCAGCCGCGGCCGCGAAAGCGGTCGCGCTCCCGCCGATCCCGCTTCGACAACTTGCCCTCGCTTGGCGCCTCAAACGCGGCGAGGGCTTTTTGCTGTTCGGCTAGTTTGGCCCGGCGGTCACGGCTCGCGTCGGTTTCCTGGTAGAGGGCTTGGGCCGCGGCGGCGGGTCCGCGGACTTCCGACAGTCCCAACACGTCGACCTCGAATTCGCCAGCCTCGGTCCTCACGCCCAGCCGGTCGCCCACCCGGACCTCGCGCGAAGGTTTGGCCGTCGTCCCTTGCGACGACACCCGGCCTAACTCACAACTGCGGGCGGCCAGCGCGCGGGTCTTAAAGAAACGGGCGGCCCATAGCCATTTATCGATGCGCATCTAGCTCGCCGATTGGCCCAGATCCGGCAGCAGGTCGGGACGCCAGTCCTCCAGCCGCTGGGTTAGCCGCGCGGCGCCCAACGCGACCGTGAACGCCCCGACGATGTCCGCGGAGTAGTGATAGCGTCCGTAGATGGTGGCCAGCATCAGCATACCGGTATAAATGGCGAGCCCAAGCAACAATCGCCGCTCCTGCGGCAGTGCGCGCCGCAGGCCGAACCAACAACCCAGCGCCACGGTCACGTGGCCGCTCGGGAAAACGCCAGTCGTGATGTCGGCGCCGTTTTGCAGCCACAGATTCAAGCGGCGTAAGGCGGACAAATAGCTGGGGAAGTCGGCGCCCGGAAACTCGAGGCGCGGGGGGCCAGAGGGGAACAGCGGGATCATGGCGTAAGTCACCAGGGTCGCGGCAAACATCACCTCCAGGAAGCACTCCAGCCGATCCCGGCGCCGGCGCCAATAGAACCAACCCACCAGCGCGCTCGGCAAGCCGTACAGCAGCAGATAGACGAACTCGAGCGACGCCGGAACTATGCCGCCGGCCCTCTCGAGCAGCGCCTGCAGCCCGCAATGGTGCAGCAACAGGCGGTCCCACTGCACCCAGATCACGTCGTAGTGGCGCGCTTCGGGGCCTCGAGCCAGCGGCGCCAAACTCCAATAGGCGGCCAGAATATAGCCTGGCGACATCCAGTCGCGCAGCACGCGGCTCCAAGGCCGCCCGGTCACCACATCGATGCGCGCGATCCCCACCACGATCGAAAGGCCGGCAAAAGCTGCCGCCAATCCCGCGGGGCGTCGCAAAACCAGCGAGAACGCGGCAATGTAGCTGAAGAACGCCACTAACAGCCATTCATAACGGCGCAAGCCGGGCATCACGGCCTTCCAGCCTCCTTCACGGAGGCGGCCGGCACGGCGAAGCGTTCGGCGGTGGAAAAGGTGCGCTGCGGCAGCGGCTCTTGTTCGGTGCGCCCGGCCTTGCCGAGCAGGAACCAGGCGAGCCGGCCGAGGTCATAGGCGCGGAACGCCAGGTTCTCGCGCAGCGCGTAGTTGCGGGCCGAAAGCGTCACCCGCCGCGTGATCCGGGTGGCCAGATTCGGCTGGGCGATGGGGATACTGTCGTCCTCCGGCACGGGCAGCGGCGCCCGGCACTCGTTCAGGCGAACCACCACCACCGCCTCGTCCGTCGTGATGTGTTTGGTGGAGCGAGCCTGCGCTTCGCTCGGCGTGGCCCGGTCCACAATCCCGTGGGAGGCTACGCAGCCAGTGAGGATGAGGTCGTGGAGTACCTTTTGCCGTTCGAGATCCACCTGCGCCTCAATGTGGTGCGAGAATCCCAGCGGCTTGAACGTCGGGCAGACGTTCGTGTCATGCGTGGCCGCGGCCAGCCACAGATCGTTGCCATCTTCGCTGGTCTCCTGCCGCCAAATACGGACATGATGCCGCTTGGAGAAGGTATTGAGGCCGCGTTGCCGCAGCAACTCCGGCGCCCGCCCATCCAGGCGCATCGGGCTCATTGGCGCGTCGCGATAGCCGCCAGACTCCGCTACGGCCCGAATCGATTGCAGGCGGCTGCGCCCGGTGAGCGGATCGGCCGGCGCCCAGCCGGCGGCGGAAAAGGCGCGCTCCAGCCGCTGACGGTCGCCGACAAACAGCAGATTCGTCGGGTCGACGGGCTTTTTCGACAGGGGCCGGGTGGTCCATTCCGGCATCCGCGCGATCGCCGCGGCGTAGCGCGTACCCTCTTCGGTCGTCAGGTCTCGCGCTTCGGTCGGCGTTTCGACGACGGGCGCCAGGTACACGGCCTGCTCCACCTTCGCGTGCAGTTCGGTGCCGGGTGGATAGTTGATCTCGGGCTCGGGGAACTTGAAGAGGATATTGGCCGCGACTGTCGCGGTAATGCCGACCGCCGGATGCCAGGTCACCAGTCCGAACGCCCGCCGGTGCAGCCGGTGCGCCATGCTGGCGGTCGCGCGGATGCCTTTGATATTGCCATTGCGGTCCACCTTCTCCCGCGCGTTGTCGACGGACGTGATGCGCAGCGACAAGGGCAGGGGATCGTGGTGCTCGGGCAGGATCTCGTTCAGGCGCAGACGCAGGGAGGCCGTCTCATGGAGCAGGCCCAGGCCGACGCGCCGGGCGCGCTCCACGCGGCCCTGCACGACCGTGCCGACGGGCAACAGCAACTCGCCGGAAGCCGAACGCACGGGAACCACGGTGAGGCCGCGCACCAGGTCGCCGGGCTTCGCGTCATGTGACGAAATGGACGTAAGAAGGCGGATTTCCAGGACGGTTCCCGCGGGCAACACCGCGGCGGGGAGCGTCAATGCAAAAAGAAATAGCAGGCCGAATTTCAAAACACGCCATCCTTAACCCAACCAACCCGAATTGGCGCAAGTATACTCTACTTCGCTCTATCGGCGTCCTAGGATTGTTTAAGAATGGTCGTCGGCCAACTTGCGCAGATAAGTCCAGGAATAGATGCCCGTGCTATGCCCGTCATTCCAGGCGATTTTGATGGCGTAGTTGCCAATCGGCTCCACCGCGTCCATCCGCAGGCGCGGCTTGTACATCTGGAACGGATTCGCCCCCGGATTCGAGTAGTTCGTCTTCTGCGGCTCGGTCCCATGGGCGCCCGTGCAGACCGCGCAAGGGCACTGGTCGCGGAGGAGCTCCACCGGATACGACGAATGGCGGCCGTCCTTCCAGTCGATGTCGATGCCCTTCGACTTGGAGATGGCGATATGTTCGGGGTCGTGTTTACTGGATTCGGTCGACATGGCGTACGCCGGAAATGCGGCGGAGGGTAGCGGTAATCTTTTCCAACTGTTTCTTATCACGCACGTCCGTGGTGACGTCGATGATCTTGCCTTCGCCCCGCTCGGTATCCTCGCGGGTTTCCAGGCTCTGAATATTTGAATTTTCGGCGAACAGCACGGACGTCAGCTGGTTCAAAATTCCCAGCCGGTCGTCGGAGTAGACGGTGAGGCGCACGCGGTAGGAGCGCCCGGAGGCCCGCGTCCATTCCACGTTCACGCGCCGTTCTGCCTCATAGAGCAGGTTGTCGACGTTCTTGCAGTCCTTGGCATGAACCATCACGCCTTTGCCGCGCGTCACATAGCCGACAATCGGCTCGCCTTTGATCGGATTGCAGCACTTCGCCAGGTTGATCAGCAGGTCGTTCATGCCGTCCACCGTCAACACCAGATCCTGGTCGTCGGCGTCGGGCCGGCTGGGCGCGGCGGGCTCGGTCTTGGGAGGCTCGCTCTCTTCCACCAGTTCGGGCACCAGTTTGTGCAGCACCTGCCGGGGCGAGTACTTACCGTAGCCAAGCGCCGCGTGCAGGTCCTCGATCTTCGGATAGCCGTACTCGAGTGACACGGCTTCCAGTTGCGAGCGCGAGATCTTCGAAAGCGACACGCCCAGGCGGCGCGCCTCTTTCTCCAGATACTTCTCGCCGATCTCGATCGCCTTCACCCGCTCGGTGGCGTTGATGACGTGCTTGATGCGGTTGCGCGCCTTCGACGTTTTGACGAACGACAGCCAGTCCTTGCTGGGCGAATGGCCGGCGTGGGTGAGAATCTCTACCACGTCCCCGTTCTTCAGTTCGTACTTCAGCGGGACGATGCGCCCGTTCACCTTGGCGCCAATGCAGCGATGGCCGACGTCCGAATGCACGGCATAGGCAAAGTCGATCGGGCAGCCGCCCTGCGCCAGCATGATCACTTTGCCGGCCGGCGTGAAGCAGTAAACCTCTTCGGTGTGCAGGTCGCGCTTGAGGGTCGACATAAAGTCGCCCGGATCGCGCATTTCCTTCTGCCACTCCACCAGTTGCCGCATCCAGGCGATCCGCTCGTCGCCCGCGGCCTGGCCCCGCTTGCCCTCTTTGTATTTCCAGTGCGCCGCGATGCCTTCCTCGGCCACCCGGTGCATCTCTTCGGTGCGGAACTGCACTTCAAACGGTTGGCCGTCCGGACCCATCACCGACGTATGCAGACTCTGGTACAGGTTGGGCCGGGGAATGGCGATGAAGTCCTTGATGCGTCCCGGAATCGGATGCCACTCGTTGTGGATCACGCCGAGCGCGGCGTAGCAGTTCTTCACCGAGTCGGTGATGATGCGCAGCGCCAACAGGTCGTAGACCTGGTCGATGCCGATGCGCTGTTTCTGCAGCTTCAGATACACCGAGTAGGGGCGCTTCATGCGCGCCTCCACGCGGGCAGGAATGGCGTTCTCCCGCATCTTCTTTTCCACGATCTTCTTGATGCGGTCCAGGAACTCTTCGCTCGCCTGGCGGGTGGTTTCGATCTCGTGGATCACCTGTCCGTGGGCTTCCGGGTCGATGTGGCGGAAGGCCAGATCCTCCAACTCCCCACGGACTTTGCCCATGCCCAGCCGATTGGCGATCGGCGCGTAGATCTCGATCGTCTCCTGCGCGATGCGCTTGCGCCGTTCCGGATCCTTGATGCCGTCCAGCGTGCGGCAGTTGTGCAACCGATCCGCCAGTTTCACGATGATCACGCGCACGTCGGACACCATCGCCAATAGCATCTTGCGGACGCTTTCGGCCTGACGGTCCTCACGCGAATAGAACTGGATCTTCGAGAGCTTGGTGACGCCGTCGACAATGCGCGCCACGTCTTCGCCAAAGCGACGCTTGATCTCTTCCAGCTTCACCGGCGTGTCTTCCACCACGTCGTGCAGGATGCCGGAAATCAGCGTCTCCTGGTCCATCATCATGCCGGCCAGGATGAGTGTCACTTCCAGCGGATGCGCCATGTAAGGCTCACCCGAATCGCGCCGCTGATCGGCGTGCAGTTGGACGGCGAACTCGAACGCCTTGCGCAAGGGGTCCAGGTCCTCGGTGGGCCGGGTCTGACGGACCTTGGCCTCCAGGCGCTGGTAAAGAGCCTCCAACGGGTCTGGCAGAGGAACGGGGGCGGGCGGCGAATCCTGCGGGGGAAGTAACATGCGGGAGCGTGTGACCCTACTTCTTAGTATACGGTCGCCAACCGGTCCGCCCGAATCTAATACTTAGGCACCGAAGCGTCTACCTGGTCGCTCCACAGCAGAATGCCGCCCTTCATGTTCCACACGTTGCGATAGCCCTTTTCTTTCAGCAACGCCACCGCTTTGGCGCTGCGGCCGCCGGCTTTGCAATGCACGACGATATCGGCCGACGGGTCCAGCTCGCCCATGCGGTTCGGCAACTCGCCCAGCGGAATCAGCCGCGCGGCGTCGATGTGGCCGATCTGCCATTCGTGCGGCTCGCGCACGTCCACCAGCACGAACCGGTCGCCCCGGTCGAGCTTCTCTTTCACCTCGCGCGGCTCGTACTCCGACGGCACGCCGCAGAACTGCTGATAGTCGATCAGCGACTTCGGCTGGCTCCGGTCATGCCACGTGCACGCCGGATCGCGGCGCAGCTTCAGCTCGCGGAACTTCATGTCCAGCGCGTCGTAAAGCATCAGCCGGCCCTTCAGGGACTGCCCGATGCCCAGGATGAGCTTCACCGCTTCGGTGGCTTGAATCAAGCCCACAATGCCCGGCAGAATGCCCAACACGCCGCCTTCGGCGCAGGAGGGCACCAGGCCCGGCGGCGGCGGTTCCGGGTACAGGCAGCGATAGCAGGGGCCGTCGTCCAGGCAGAACACCGTCGATTGGCCTTCGAACCGGAAGATGCTGCCATACACGTTGGGCTTGCCGGCGATCATGCAGGCGTCGTTTACCAGGTAGCGCGTGGGAAAATTGTCCGTCCCGTCCACCACCATGTCGTAGCCAGCCAGCAGTTCCAGGGCGTTCGCACTGGTGATGGCTGTTTCGTGCCGGATGATGTTCGTGTTCGGATTGATGTCGAGCATCCGGTCGGCGGCCGAATCGAGCTTCTTGCGGCCCACGTCCGCCGTGCCATGGATCACCTGACGATGCAGATTCGTCGCATCCACCACGTCAAAATCCACCAGCCCGATCGTCCCCACGCCGGCCGCGGCCAGATACATCCCGATCGGCGCGCCCAAGCCGCCGGTGCCCACCATCAGCACCTTGGCTGCCTTCAGTTTCTCCTGGCCGGCTTCGCCCACTTCCGGCATGATCATCTGCCGGCTATAACGCAGCCGCTCTTCCGCCGAAAGCGCCCCGCCGGCGATGCTCGGCACAATCGAAATGACGTCCTTCTCTTCGAGCGGCGTGGCTTCGCGTTGCAGAAAGCGAATGTCCTCATCGTTCACATAAATGTTGATGAAGCTGCGCAGCTTGCCTTCGTCGTTGAACAGGTTTTTGCCCAAGTCCGGAAACTGGGTGGCTAACGCTTTGAGCGCCTCGCCGACGGTGCCGGCCGGCGCCGTCACCGTATCGGTCTCTGCAGTAAAGCGGCGCAAAGCCGTGGGAATCAGAATCTGCGGCATCTCTCTCTATTCTAGGGCCGCACTCGCCGCTTACGACGCCGAAGGCAGCAAGGCCACGGCCGCTTCGGTGGTCAGCACGCGGAAGACGAACGTCTCCTGCAGATACAGCTGCACGGAGGTGTCGTTGTGGCTCTGATAGCCGATGGAAATGTCCTGGCCGAGGTTCAGTTCAAAGTCGCCGCCGCGCGTCGTCAGCACAAAGGCGCCCTCGATCGCCGGGGCCCAGATCAGGTCACCGTCGACAATCCGTTGGACATGCTCGAGCACCGGATAGCCATGGTCGCGCGTCTCCGCGAGCGCCGTGTATTCCTTCGCGCCCAACAGCACCGAATAAGGGCCGTTCACGCCCACCAGGCGTAACTGGCTCAGCGCGTGCGCCACGGCGTCCGGATAGTCGCGTACGTCGGCCGGCAGCGACTCGATCGGATTGCTGGTGCACTCGCGAATGCCCGCGATGCCGCCGCCGGCATAGCCCGTGAAGATGGCCCGGTCTTCGGCGAAGGCTAACTTTTTGGCCGCGTCCTTGGCGGGCTGCCAGTCCGAGTCGTTCGAGCCTCGTTCCACGTCGTCGATGTCCTGCCGCGAGAGCTCAAACGGCACGCGCAACTCCACCAACGGCTTTACTTCGCGCTGACGGGCCACAATGCCGTCTCCGGGCGCCGCGATCGTCTTCAAATGGCCGGTTCCAATGCCGGGCAACGCCACGCCGCCCGCCGAGGGCACGTCCACCACTCGCCGACCCGCCAGATAGCGCTTCAGCGTTCTCGTCGTTTCTTCCTCAATCTGCGCCCATGCCGCATCAGAAATGGGCGCCAGTTCACGGTGGAGGTTATTCATTTTTCTTTCCCTTCAGCGATCCGATCCGCAGTGAGGTATCCGGCCCCTGCGCCGGGGCGGGGAACGCGGCCGCGGCTGCCGTGGGGCTGGCCGCCGTTGTCTGTTCGGCCGGTGTCGGATCGGCTGTCACGTCATCTAAAAAATTCACGGTCGGCACGAAGAACAGGTTGCCGGTCACGGCCTGGCTGAAGTCCAGCAGCCGGTCATAATTGCCCGGCGGGCGCCCGATGAACATGTTCTCCAGCATCAGCTCAGTCACCCGCGGCGTCTTGCTGTAGCCGATAAAGTAGGTGCCGAACTCCCCGTGCCCGGGGCGCCCGAACGGCATATTGTCGCGCAGAATCTGCAACTGCTCGCCATTCTCTTCAATCACCGTCAGAGCGCTGTGCGCCGAGGACGGCTTCTCGGCGTCGCTCAACTCGATATCGGAGAGCTTGCGCCGGCCGATGATCCGCTCCTGCACTTCCACCGGCAGCGCATTCCACGCCTTCATGTCATGCAGATACTTCTGCACGATGACATAACTTCCGCCGGCGAACGCCGGGTCTTCTTCGCCGATCAGGGTGGCGGCCGCCATCGCCGCGCCGCGCGGATTCTCCGTACCGTCGACGAAGCCCAGCACGTCGCGATCGTCAAAATAGCGGAAGCCGTGTACTTCGTCGGCGACGGTCACGGCGTCGCCCAGGCTCTCCATGATCTGGCTCGCCAACTCGAAGCATAGATCCATGCGGTTCGCCCGCAGGTGGAACAGGATATCGCCCGGCGTCGCCAGCGCCTGCCGCGGGCCGGCCCGAAACTCGCGAAACGGGTGCAATTCGGCCGGGCGCGGGTCGCCGAACAATTGGTCCCAGGCCTCGCTGCCGAAGCCCGCCACGCAGGTCAGCCCCGCCTCGACATCGCGAAACTCCACCGCCCGCACCAGCCCGGAAAGGCCCGCGCAAAAGTCGCGCACTCGCGCCGTGGCTACTTCATCCCGGCGAAGGCACACCACCAAAAAAATTGCCGCCCGCGTCAGCGGGCCGGTCACCGCTTGAGGTACCGCCGCCTCAATCATCTCGCTCGCTGTATTCATACTTCGTCAGCGCCAACAGCACCGATTTCCCCTGAGTATCGCATCATTGCCCGGCTCAACCTCTCGCGAGGCACCTCCTCGCCACGGAGGCGCGCCTCGCCGGCGTCATTTCGCCGAAACGAGCCCGATGTACCATCGGTGAAGCCGCCCCCGCGGTCCTGAAAGCCCATGGACAAAAAACGCCGTCAGTTTCTCAGCGCCACCGCCGCAACGCTGGCCGCCCTGCCGTTGAGCATCCAGCGTGCCCTGGCCGTCCCCGCCGCCAATGACTCCCGCACCATCGAAGACGTCAAGCACGTCGTCATCCTGATGCAGGAGAATCGCTCCTTCGATCACTACTTCGGCACCATGAAGGGCGTGCGCGGTTTTGGCGACCGTCACCCCGTCCCGCTGGAATCCGGTAAGCCGGTCTGGTTCCAGTCCGACGGCGCTCGCGAGATTCCGCCATTCCATCTCGACACCAAGCACACCAGCGCCATCCAGGTCCCCGGCACGCCGCACTCCTTCTCGGACTCGCAGGCCGCCTGGAATCAGGGCAAATTCGGCCTGTGGCCGAAATTCAAGACGCAGTACGCCATGGGCCACTACCACCGCGAGGACATCCCCTACCAGTTCGCCCTCGCCGAGGCCTTTACCCTCTGCGACGCCCATCACTGCTCGATCACCACCGGTACGGACCCCAACCGCATCGTCTTCTGGTCCGGCTCCAACTTCAACCCCGAACTCCGCGCCCGCGGCGAAAACTGCACCGACACCGAGTCCGAACCCAACAACCTGCGCTGCTGGGTGAAAGGCTCTCTCCCC
Organism: Bryobacteraceae bacterium; assembly: GCA_044226365.1. Lineage (GTDB taxonomy): Bacteria > Acidobacteriota > Terriglobia > Bryobacterales > Bryobacteraceae > JALHNI01. The sequence continues at coordinate 33,224 of JBGAHE010000031.1, read as the reverse complement.
GAACCCGGCTACGTCTATCAGGGCTCGGCCTTCAAATGGCCCACCATCCCTGACGTCCTCCAGCGCGCCGGCATCACCTGGCGCTTCTACCAGGACCCCAACAACAACTGGACCGGCGCCATGCACGGCTGCCTGGCTTTTGAGACCTTCCGCAACGCGCCCCAGCACTCGCCGCTCTATCGCGAGGGTATGTCGCACTGGTCACTCGAACAACTTGCCGAAGACGTCAAGAACGATAAGCTGCCGCAAGTCTCCTGGGTGCTGCCGCCGGCCGAATGGTCCGAGCATCCCTCCCGCTCCACGCCGCTGCATGGCGCCGAGTTCACCGCCCGCGTCCTGAACGCGCTTACCGCCAATCCCGCCGTGTGGAGCAAAACCGTCTTCTTCCTCACCTTCGATGAGAACGACGGCCAGTTCGACCATCTGCCGCCACCGGCCGTGCCGTCCTACAACCGCGACGGCTCGCTTGCCGGTAAGTCCACGGTCGACCTCCGCGGCGAATACTTCTCCGACCCCGAGGGCAAGTACGTCAAGCCCGAAGACACCATCAGCGGCAGCGTCCGTCCCTGGGGACTCGGCCCGCGCGTCCCGCTCTACGTCGTCTCGCCCTGGAGCAAAGGCGGCTGGGTCAACTCCGAAGTCTTCGATCACACTTCCGTGGGCCGCTTTATTGAGAAACGCTTTGGCGTCACGATCCCGGGCATCAGCCCCTGGCATCGCGCCGTCTGCGGCGACCTCACCTCCGCTTTCGACTTCACCACGCCGAACCAGCAGGCCTTCCCGCGCCTTCCCGATGCCACTGGCTCGATGGCCATCGTGGCCGAACACCGCCAGCGCCCCAAGCCCGCTCCACCCTCCGTCCCTGCGTCGCCCGTGCAGGAACCGGGCGCGCGCCCATCACGCGCGCTGCCGTACCAACTCGACGTACGCTCCCGTGTCACCCCCGCTGCCCTCACGCTCGACCTCCGCAACACCGGCCGCCAGGGCGTCGTCTTCCACGTCTACGACCGCCTCCACCTCGATCGCATTCCCCGCCGTTACACCGTGGAGCCCGGCAAGTCTCTGGCGGACACCTGGGACTTGACGCCCGACGAGGGCCGCTACCATCTGCTCGTCTACGCCCCCAACGGCTTCTTCCGCGAATACACCGGCCACGCGACGACGGCCGAACCCGAAGTCGAAGTCACCTACGACCTCAAGCGTCAGCAGATCCAGCTCAATGTCACCAATCGCGGTGCTGCGCCTCAGGCGCTCACCATCGCCGCCCATCCCTATGACCGCCGCGAACCCCGCACCGTCCAGGTCGACCCCGGCCAGACCGTCACGTGGCCCTGGTCCTACGCCAAAAGCGGCAACTGGTACGACCTCCAAGTCCACTCCGCGGCGCACCCCGGCTACGCCCGCCGGCTCGCCGGCCGCGTCGAAACCGGCCGGCACAGCATCAGTGATCCGGCCATGGGAGCCAGCCCCGCATGATCCGGCAGATTGCGCCCCAGTTCTTCTCCACGGACCTCGCCGCCACCCTCGCCTACTACGAAAGCCAACTCGGCTTTCGCTGTCTCAGCACTTGGCACGATCCGCCGGTCTATGCCATCGTCGCCCGCGATCAGCACGCCATCCACTTCCGCTGCGCCCCGCCACCCACGCCCAACCCCGACAAATACGCGGACGAACTGCTCGACGCTTACCTCTTCATCGCCGATGCCGACGCCCTCTACGCCGAGTACCAAAGCCGTGGCGTCGAGTTCACCCGTCCGCTCGGCAACACCCCCTGGAACACGCGCGAGTTCGTCGTTAAGGACTGCGACGGCCGTCTGCTCGCCTTCGGCGCGGACCCCGCCTAGCGACCCTCACCCGCCCGCAAAATCGCCGCATGCGCCGCCGACTTCGCCGGCTCTCCCGCCAGGCGCCACGCCTGAATCAGCAGATAGTGCACCTGCGCATCCGTCGTCAGCCCGCCCGCGCGGGCCAAGGCCAACTCGCCCTCCGCCGCCGCTTGCGCCGCCTGCCCCTTCTTCAGCAAAATGCGCGCTAACTCGAAATGCGGCTCCCGCAACCCCGGCGCCAACTGCAACGCCTGCCGTATCCATCGCTCCGCTTCGTCGACGCGCCCCAGCAGCAACAACAGACGCCCGCCCGGCAACAGCGTTTCCGCTTGCGGACGTTTCCCCTCCAGCCGCACCGCCTTCTCATACAGCGACATCGCTTCGGCTGTCTGCCCCAGGCTCTCGCACGTCAACCCCAGATAGAGCGCCACGCGCGCATCCAGCGGACTCAGCTCGTAGGCTCGCCGAAAGCGTGGCAGCGCGGCCTGCATGTCATTCGTCAGATACGCTTCCATGCCATACAGGAACTGCGCGTACTGCGCTGTGGGGTCCACGGCTAAAGCCGCTTCCAGGCTTTTGCGCGCCAAGCCAAAGTCATTCGTCGCCATCCCGATCTTCGCGCGCAGCGTCCACGCCGCCACCAGCTTTGGATCCAGCCGCAACGCCTCATCCAGTTGCTGCAGCGCCGCCGGAAACTGCTGCCGCACAAACAAGCCATGCGCCTTCTGGTACGGCGCCTCACCGGCGGATTGCGCCATCAACAGCAACAGCCACGCGATCACGGCGTCTTCTCCCCGGCCGGCTCGGTCACCTTCAAGACCCGATCCGCCGTCACGTCCCGCAACTCCTGCTTCGCCCCGCTCGGCCACAAGATCTCCACCCGCTGCGCCCTCACCTGCGTCCCCAAGCCGAACCGCACCAGCGCCTCGCTCGAACTCGCATAACCCACCGCCGTCGTCGCATGGTTGAACAACTCGCGACCATCGGCCAACTGCACCCGCACCTTCGCCCCCAGCCCTTGCCGATTGGAACGCGTTCCTCGCAACTCAAGCGCCAGCCAATGCCCCGCCGCGCCGCTCGTGTTCCGGAGCAGTTTCGCCGGCCCATTCAGCACCGACACGACGGCGTCCACCCGCCCGTCGTTGTCGAAGTCGCCGAACGCCACGCCGCGGTTCATCGCCGCATCGTGGAACGCCTTCACGTCCACCATGCGCTTGCCGCCTTCGTTGCGAAATACCCGGTTGGCCAGCGCCGACGGCCGCCCCAGGTAGCGATCCAGCGACGCAAGGTGCGACAGCGCAAAGAACACGTCCTTCCAGCCGTCGTTGTCGAAGTCATAGAGGCCCAGGCTCCAACCCGTATCCTGCCGCGTGGCCATCAGCAAGCCCGTCGGCGATCCCACATCTTCAAACGTCTGCCCCTGCCCGCGGAAGACCTGAAACGAGTCATTCAGGATGCCGGACACCACCAGATCCGGCCGCCCATCATTGTCGAAGTCGCGGAAATCCGCCCCCATGCCCGCGATCGCATAGCCGTCTTCACGTAAAGCCACCCCGGCCTCGAGTCCCACTTCTTCGAACTTCCCGCCGCCCCGATTGTGAAACAAAAAGCTCCGCACCGAATCGTTCGCCACGAAGACGTCCATCCACCCATCGCCGTCGAAGTCCGCCACCGCCACGCCCATGCCCTTGCCGATGTGGCTCGCCATCCCCGCCTCCTGCGAAATGTCCCGAAAGGTGCCGTCGCCCTGATTGCGAAACAGCTGATTCGCCAGGCCCGGATACTCGCGCGGATGACAGTAAAACTGTTGCTCCGGCGACCCGCACCGCGGCTCTTTCCCGGCCTCCCATACGACATAATTCGACACAAACAAATCCAGCCACCCGTCGTTGTCCGCATCGAACCACGCGGCCGACACCGCCCATTGCCCCCCACCCACCGTCGCCTTGGCCGTCACATCGGCAAACCGACCGTTGCCCCCGTTGCGATACAGCGTGTTGCCGCGTACCCCCGTCACATACAGGTCTGTCCAACCATCGTTGTCGTAGTCCGCCGCCGCTACCGCTTGCGAGTAGCCTTCGCCCTCCAGGCCCGCCGGCGCCGTCACATCCGTAAAGGTCAGGTTGCAGTTGTTCTTGAAAAGTCGGTTCGCGTACTGCGCGCCCGTCTTCTTTAGGGACGGAATCGCCGCCCCATTCGCGAAGAAGATGTCCGCGCACCCGTCGTTGTTGTAGTCGAACACCGCTACGCCTGCGCCGGTCAACTCAATCTGGTGGAACTGCCCCGCCGCCGCGTTGCGCAGCACGAACGACAAGCCCGCCCGGCCCGCGATCTCCTCAAACGCGATGGTCGGCGCGGCCGCCTTCACGCTGCACACCAGGATTGCCAGCCACAGTCGCCGCACCCCTCTAGCTTGCCTCACTGCTTGCGCGCCGTGAGTGCCGCCAGTCGCGCCCGCGCCGCCGGCGAGGCTGGATTCAACTGCAGGTAACGCCGCAGATTCCGTTCCGCCTCCGCTGCCGGTTGCACCTGCGACAGGTTCAGCACCGCCTCTTCAATCGCCGGATTCGCCTCCAAGGCCCGCTGCCACAGCTTCGCCGCCGCCTCGATCTGCCCACCGGTGGCATACAGAATCCCCAGATTCACCAACGCCGAGGTCTCCCCCGGGCGCTCCTTCAGCACCGCTTCATAATGCGCCGCCGCCCGCAACGGATCCGTCTCCAGCACCGCCAGCCGCAGCCGCACGGCCGCATCCGCCGGACGCGCCCGCCCCAGATACTCCTTCGCCCGCGCGTCTCCGATCTCGGCATAGCCCAAACCCAGCGCCCGCTCGTCCAAAGCGCCCAAAAAGCTCACCAGCTCCGTCCGCTCTGGCGGCTGTCCCCGCTCCGGCACCCGCGGAATGCTGTGATCCGTCAACACCCCGTGGCTCGCATCCGTCGATTGCTGCTTCGGCATGTGGCAGCTTACGCATCGCTCTTCGCGATGATGCGGCTGCTGATGGCAGCTCAAGCATGCCGTCTGCGACTTGTCCGTATTCGTATGCGGCTCATGACAGGTGAGGCACGAAAGCATCCCGCCCGCGGCCGTCCGGCAGGCGCTGGTCGAGAGCTTCTCCACATGGCTGGTCACCTTCAGCGCCTTGCGCGGCCCCTTCCACACCAGGTACGTCGCGTAGTCCGCCAGGCGTTCCCCGGCTTGAAACTCCACGAATCGCTTCCCCGCCCGCTCGATCCGCGCCTCCCCCGTCAAGTGACACTGCTGGCACACCGCCTCGCGCCGCTCGGCGTCCAGCTTCGCCGGATTCACCATCCGCGCCGTCTCCGGCTCCCGCACGTGCTCGCTGCCGGGGCCATGACACCGCTCGCACCCCACCCCATCCTCCAGAAACGGCGGCTCCCCGTATCGGTTCTGCGTCCCCAGCACCGGCCGCACCCGGCTCGTATGACATTGCAGACAACTCGGCTCAATCGCCCGGTTCAGCCGCGGATACGGCTCGCCCTCGTACCCCGGCGACGCATCCCACTTCTGCTTGTTCGCGTACCAGGTAATCGGCAACTCAAACAGATAACCTTCAAACGCCCGCAGCCACGTCCGGCCCGCCGCATTGGACCCAATGTAGTAATCGATCGTCGATTCGCCGCCGTCAAACCGCAGCCGCTTCCCCTCCACCGCATAACGATGGCCCGACGCCGTGAAGGCCGCAGCCGGAAGGGGCTCTGCCCGCCCCGCCGAACGCGCCATCGGCGTCTTCGCATACGCCGCGGCAATCTCCGCGTGGCACGGACGGCACGCCTGGCTCCCCACAAACACGGCAACCGCGGCCAGAAAGGGCATAGACTCTCTGCCACTCTATCAAGCCCGCCCCTCCAGCCGCTTCTGCCGTTTAGCGACGCCGTTCCCTAGAAGATGAACCGCAACGCCGCCTGGTAAATCCGCGGATTGAACAGGTTTCCCTTGTCCCCACCCACCGGCACCAGCGACCCGAAGTTCGTCTGCGTCGCATTGAACTGCGGGAAGATCACCGTGTAATACGGGCTCGCCGCCAGGTTGTACGCCTCCGCCCGGAACTGCACCGTGAACGCTTCCCGATAGCGGAAGTTCTTGAACGCCGAAAGGTCAATCGCCTTCTGGCCCGGGCTCCGCAGACTGTTCCGCGCCGAATTCCCCAGCGTCCCGAGCGCGGGCGTCTGGAACGCCGTCGTGTCGAACTGCCGGAAGATCGTCTTCTCGAGCGAATCCGGATTCGGATCCTTCGTCACATTCATCCGGTGCACATCGCGATCGTTGCCCACCTGCCCGCGATCGCCGCAGAAGCAGCCCACCGTAAACGGCAACCCGTCGGCCAGCGTCAGAATCGAGTTCATCTGCCAGCCGCCCACGATCTGATTCACCCAGCCGCCTGAACTCAGGAAGCGCTTGCCCTTCCCGAACGGCAGCTCATAAAGGCCGCTCAGCACGAACCGCCGCGTCTGGTCGTAGTTCGCCACGCCGCGTTCCAGGTCCCGCCGCCCGTTGTACTGCGGATACGTCCGCGGCGTGCCGCCCTGCGTCTGAATCTCGGACACCGCGTCGATCGTCCGGCTCCACGTGAAGGCGCTCAGAATCTGCAGCCCGCCCTTAAAGCGCTGCTCCAGCTTCATCGTCATCGCGTGATAAATGGCGTTGTTGTCGTTCACATAGGTCGCCAGTTGCGGAATGAAGTTGCCGTACGGCACGCGGTCCTGAATCGGCGAACACGTCGCCGGATACGTTCCCGGCGGGCACTGCGACGCCCACCGCAGGCTGTTGTTCGGATTGCCCGCAGTCGCCGGTAAGGTCGCCTGGTTCGCATGATAAAAGCTCTGCGCGTGCAGCCCGTGGCTGCCCTGGTAGCCGATCTCGAACAACATTCGCTGCCGCGGCTCGAACTGTACGTTTAGCCCCCAATTCTGCGTATACGGCGTCGGATTCGTCGGGTTCGCATACTGCACGCCTGTCCCGAAGCACTGATTGCGCACCGTGATCACGCCGGTCGCCGGGTCGGTCGACTCGCTCGCCGGCCCCTGGCAATACGGCGCCGCAAACTGTCGCGACGCCAGCGGCAGCGGCGCCGGAAACAGATTCCGCACGTCGAGCGGCGGCGTGGTCTCCAGGCCATTCACCGTCGGCAGCGACGGCAGAATCGCCGGAATGTTGATCGAATACGGCTGCGTGTCGTAGAACCGGTGCAGGATGTCGTAATAAATCCCATACCCCGTGCGGATCACCAGCCGATTGCTGCTCGAAAGCGGCCGCCACGCCAGCCCGATTCGCGGCGCAAAGTTCTTCTTCTGCGCGTTGTACACCGACGACGACGAACAGCAGCTCGCAAAAATCGGGTTATTCACCAGCTTCACGAAGTCCGCGTCCTTGTACAGCGCCCGGCCGCCCGGGTAGTTATAGTCGAAGATCTTGCCGCCCCCCGACTTCTCATTCCAAGGCCCGCGATACTCCCACCGCAGCCCCACATTCACCGTCAGCTGCGGAGTCAACCGGATATCGTCCTGCACAAACGCATTCACGTCCGAGTTCCACAGCCGCCCCGAGTCGGATTCAAACGGCGTCCCCGCCGCCAAACTCGCATACCCCATCAGATAATCCGCGAACCCGTTGCCCGTATTCGCCGCCCCCGCCGTCTGCGCCACCGTCGGGTTCCGCGCCGTGTAGATCCCGCTGAAGTTGATGATGCCGTTCCCCTGGAACCCTCCCAGCCGCGCCGTGCGCGACCGCCGGTAATCCACGCCCGTCTTCACCGTGTGCTTGCCCGCCGTCAGCGTCCAGTGCCACACATAATGCTGCGTATCCGTCCGCGAGTAGAACGGCACCGAACCCGCATATCCGATGCCCGTATACTGCGTCCCCGGCAGCATCGCCGGCAGCGCCTGGTACCGCTCATTCAGGTTCTTCAGCCCCACGTCCTTCCAATACAGCGTGCCCAACCCCTGCGTCTCAAAGTTCTGATCGAACTTGAAGTGGTTATACGCCGCCCGCAACTCCGTAATCAGCCGCGGCGAAAACACATGCGTCCACTGCGCCGTCGTCAGCCAACTGCTCTGCGCCGTCACCACGCCCGACAGTGGAATCACCGACGGAATCGGCGCCGTCTCCTTCGACTTCAAAAACTCCCAGAACACGCGGTCCTTCACCGAAAAGTTCTGGTCCACGCGCATCGTGTATTGATCCATCACCACCGGCGTATTCGTGCTCGCCGTGTAGTTGTTGCACGGCGACACGCACGCCACATTCGGCGCCGGCCAATACTGCAGCAACGCCGTGCTCTGCGGCGCCATCCGTCCCACCGGCACCTGATTGTTCGGGAACGGCACCCGCGAAATCGGCAACGCCTGGCCCGGCGTCAGCACGCCGCTCAGCGGATCGAACAGCGTCGTCGGCCACGCGCTGAAGTTGCCGCCCTTCTCCCCCGCCGTCGGCACCTGCGCCAGCCCGTTGCTGCCCACCACGCGCCTCCCGCCCTGATAACTCGCGAAGAAGAATGTCTTGTTGCGGCCGTCATAGAGCTTCGGAATGAACACCGGCCCGCCCACCACCACGCCAAACTGATTCTGCTTCAGCGGCGTCTTGTTGTGGAACCGCGGGTGATACTTCTGCAGCGCGTCGTTCCGCAAAAAGTCGAACATCGACCCGTGCACGCTGTTCGTCCCGGACTTCATCGCAATGCTCACCTGCCCCACGCCCATCCCGAACTCCGCCGGATACAGCGCATTCTGCAGCTTGAACTCCTCCACCGCCTCAATGGGCGGAATCTGGCTCGGGAACTGGAACAGCGGCTCGTTCAGTGACACGCCATCCAGCAGGTACGTCACCGACGAAGGCCGCGCCCCGTTGATGCTCACATTCTTGATGCCGTCGTTGAACCCCTGCCGCCGGATCGACGCCGTCACGCTGATCCCGCCCTGCGGCTCCGTCACGCCGGGGTTCAGCCGCAGCAGGCTCCGAAAGTCCCGCCCGTTCAGCGGCAGCTCCGACAATTGCCGCGTCGTCACCACCTGCCCAATCGTCGCGTTGTCCGTCTGGATCAACGTCGCGTACTCCTGCACCGACACGGACTCGGTTGTGTCGCCCACCTGCAGCGTCAGATCCACGCGCACCGTCTGGCTCACGTTCACCGTCACCGGCCCGATGCTCACCTTCTTGAAGCCGGCATGCTCGCCCACCACCGAGTACGTCCCCGGAATCAGGCTCGGCACAAAGTAGTTGCCCGAATCATCCGTATTGATCGGGAACGCCACCGCCGTCTGCGTATTCGTCACCACGATCGCCGCCCCCGGCACCGCGGCTCCCCCCGCATCCCTCACCAACCCCACCAACGCCCCGGCTGAAGACTGTCCGTACAACGGCATCAGCATCAAAAAAGCAGCGCCAAGCCCACGCAAATGCATAGGGATCTCCCGTCAAAGATGTAGCTGTGGGAAGGCGACGGAAGACGCTCCGATGCCAGGAACAAGCACCACGTCAGAGTGCGGTGCCGGAAACGCTCAGGCGCCGTCAGCAGATCATAGCATGAGGATTACCCAAACCGTACCCGCCGGTATACGATGAACCATGGTCCGCCGTCACTTCCTCGCTGGCGCCGCTGCTGCCGCCGCCCAGCCTCCGCTCGACCTCAAAACCCTCCCCAGCCTCTGGGACGTCGATCGCGAAATCACCAACCTCGAAAACGCCTACTGGGGCGTCATGCCGCGCGAGATCAACGCCGAATACCTCCGCCAAACCGACTTCCTCAATCGCCGCAATGTCGTCTTTGTCCGCGACGGCCTCCCCGGCCGCGAACGCACCCAGGCCATGGAGAACGTCCGCACGCGCGTTGCCCAGTCCCTGGGCGCCCCGGCCCATGAGTTCGCCCTCACCCGCAACGGCACCGAAGCCCTGCAGAACCTCATCCTGCAATACCGCCGCCTCTCCCCCGGCGATAGCGTCCTCTACGCCGACCTCGACTACGACGAAATGCAGCAGGCGATGGAAGCCTTGCGCGGCACCCGCGGCGTCAACGTCCTCACCTTCGCCATCCCGGAGCCCGCCACCACCGCCAACCTCCTCGCCGCCTACGAAAAGCAATTAAAGGCGGCCCCGGCCAACCTGAAGCTCCTCCTTGTCACCCATCTATCGAACCGCACCGGTGTTGTCATGCCGGTGAAAGAGATCGTCGCCATGGCCCGCGCCCGCGGCGTCGACACCATCGTCGATTGCGCCCAAACCGTCTTCCACCTCGACTTCACCCTCCCCGACCTCGGCGCTGACTTCGTCGGCTTCTCTCTGCACAAGTGGCTCAACGCGCCCCTCGGCACCGGCGGCATCTGGATCCGCTCCTCCCGCCTCGCCGACATCGAGCCCTGCATGGGCAGCAGGATGTTCCCTGCCGACGACACCCGCTCGCGCACCAACGTCGGCACGGTCAACTTCGCCGCCACGCTCACCGTCCCCACCGCCCTCGACTTCCACCACCGCCTCGGCGCCGCTCGCAAGCTCCAGCACCTTCAGGGATTGCGCAGCTACTGGGTCGAACGCGTCCGGCATCTCAAAGGCCTTGAGATCCTCACCCCCGAAGACCCCGCCCGTTATGGCGCCGTCACCAGCTTCCGCCTCCCCCAACTCAAGGACTACGCTCAGGCCCAGCGCCTCGCCGCCCTTCTCCTCAGCAAGTACCGCCTCCTCACCGTCGCCCGCCGCGGCATCACCGCCGGCGCCGCCATCCGCGTCACCCCCGCCCTCTACACCCGCCCCACCGACCTCGACCGCCTCGTCACCGCCCTCGAGCGCGAAGCGCCGGCGTTTGTGTAGAGTACCGACTTATGGCCCGTTCAGGCCGCTCCACGGTCTGCCACCCCTAATGATAAAAGTCTGGCCTGGCTCTTCTCACCGCTTCGGACACCTGTCGAATGACGAATGCGCAATGCACGACGAACGCATCGTCCACCTCGATCAACGTTGCAATCTCTGCGACATCGCCCTCACAAAAGAACGTGTCCCCGATGCGCTTAATTCTAAATGGCAAACGGTCGGCTCTCGCGATCAGTACGTCGTAGCTGCGGCCCCTCCCATGCTTGAGCACGTTGATCGCTAGTTGTAGATCAACAAAGCGTTCTTTCAATGCTGTTTCGCCAGCTTGGTCTAGAAGAGCCTCTGCTCCCTTGAATCCGTCCCTGCATGAAAGGCCGTCCTGAAGTAGTGCTTCGAACATGGAAAACATGCCGACCGCTGAAATGGCCTTCTGCAACTGAGTCATCCGAATCACATCGACCAATGTGGTTTCCCCGCTTGTTTGCAGGCCATACATTGCCTTGTCACTCGCTTTCCTGAGAGCAATCAAGGTGAATCGCGTACAGCGGTCAACAAGATCAGAGAACATCCAAATCACGCTACCGTATCCTTTGAAGCTGTGCGCTTGAATCCGGTAGACTCATCTTCCCTAACGTTTCGTAAAACCCAATTGGCACCTGGGGTCCTGTTTGCGGATCACCGAAAATGCTTCTCGAGGAGCAGCTTGGATGGCGCAACTGAGTCGAGCCGATGAATAATGACCATCCGAGCGCCGTGAGCATTACGTCCGCCTTTTGCTCTCTCGGTCGGACAACCTCGTAAGACCCAACAAAGCCACTCGTCAGCAATCCCGACGGCTAACGTCCCACGGTCGCATCGGAACGCATTGCTGACGAGAATTGGAGTAAGTTGGCTGCCAGCACTCGAGTCTCTGGGTGTGGCGCCGGCGCCTAGTCGGTACGATTCAGTAAGAAGTCAAAAACTTTCTCTCACCGGTCACTGAGAATCGCATATGGGCATAGATTGTTGAACAGCCCGCAAACATTCGACGCACGTTTCTTTGATTCATCTACGAGAGGCTTAGGCCAGGTTGCGCCGAATATACTGGCCTAGGTGTGATGCCGCGACTCTCTCTCCTCTGTCTCCTCTGTCTCGCTGGCCTACAGCTGGCTGCCCAGGGCATTACTGCGTCGTATCCCTATCGCCTGCACCGCGAGCCATCGCTATTCGTCACCGGTATCGTCGAGACTCCGGAAGGGGCGCTTTGGGTGGCATCGAAGCAGGGGCTCTTTCGCTACGATGGCTTTCACTTCGAGTCGCATCCACTCCCCAACCTCGTCGTGCCCCAGGAACTGGCCGCAACCGCAGATGGTCGCCTTTGGGTCGGGAGCGAGGACGGCCTTTTCACCTTAGAGGCAGGAAAATGGAAAACGATTGTACGGGGAATTGCTCGACAGGTAACGGCCCTCGGTCAATCTGTCTTGTTTCGCTCGCATGACGGCGTCTATCGAGTCGATGGATCTGGACAGCGCCGCCGCATAGACATTTGCGGCGACGGCGCACGCCTCCGGCCCATCCTCAAAGGGAAAGGGCAGGACCTTTATCTGATAACGGATCGGCGCGATCAGCTCTGTCGCATACCGCTCGACGGCTCGCCGACCTTGGTGGCCCTCCCTGGCGACTGGGACAGCGGTGTCCTGGATTACCGAGGGTCCCTCTGGCTGGAGGACCGCTTCCACAATCTCTACCGCCGAACTTCCCTTGATACGCCCGGCGTGAAGCAGGCGACACCGCCCTATCGGGACCTCTACCAGGGGCGTTTGCTCTCGGATACTCGAGGCGCTGCTTGGTTCCTCGGCAATCCCACTGTGAACCTGACAGACGGGGACATTCTCGACCGCGGAAGGGAACACCGTCGACCGACTCACCTTGCCGATGGCCTGCGAAACAACCTGTGGCTCGCCGAGCGGCAGTTGGGGTTAGTCGAGTTTCATCGAGGATATCGCTGGGAGCAATGGACTTCCCATCAACTGGGGGCAAGCGTATTTCAGCTTCATCAGCGCGCCAGCGGCGAGATCCTGATCTCTAGCAGCAACGGTGTGTGGCTTTATGACGGAAAACAGCTGAAAGTAGTCCGGGAGCGTTTTGGTGCGGCGCGCCCAATCCTTGAGTTGACGGACGGAAGGTGGGTGGGGATCCTGCCCAACGCCGGCCTCCAGGTGTTCTCCTCGAACGGAAAGGTACAGGGCTCGGTGGAAATGCCCTTTCCTCGTGGCGACTGGCCGAAGCTGTATCGACAGCCCGTTCAAGATCGGTCAGGGCAAGTCTGGCTGCCCGCCGACACCGTCCTTTTGCGGTTTCCCGTCGAGGGCAAGGCTTTTCAGGCGCAACACATTCCGATCTTGCTGGAAGAAGACGGTCTCGGAGCCTCAGATATTGAAGTCGATGCTATAGGGCGGTTGTGGGTCGGACACGCCCGCGGTCTCTCCTATCAGGAAAACGATCGCTGGGTGGCGCTGGAAACCGATCCTGTCCTTCGCGATGTTCGCCAGTTCGAGCTTGCCAACAACGACATTTGGGTGGCCAGGAAGGCCCCCGGGCCGTTCGCGCGGCTTCGTCGTCAAGGGTCAAGATGGCTCGTGGAAGATTTCAAACCCCAAGATGGCTTTGGGCCGAGCCGTACCATTTGGCTTCGCGTTGATTCGCGCGGCTGGATCTGGCGAGGCGTGCCTGGCGGGGTGCGGGTCTCCGACGGGAAGAATCTGAAGGATTGGCTCTATCTCCGGGAGTCGAACGGATTGGATATCGGCGAGCCGAGCCCCAAGGGGTTTGCGGAGGGCCAGGACGGCTCAATTTGGATTGCTGGTGACAAAGGCGTGGCTCACTTCATGCCCCAGGCAAGTTGGTTTAACGTTCCGGACGGCGCGCCCCCGCCACTGATCAGTTCCGCCGCCGTGCACGGGCGGCACCTTCGAGCCCGCATCGGAGGTCTGCAAATGCCCGAGTTCCGCGAAAAGCCTCTCGAGTACCGGCTATTGCCGCATTTTGAGGACTGGCGGGGCACTACCGACGGCGCCCTCGAGTTTCCTGACCTCAGAGATAACGATTATCAGCTTGAGGTTCGCTACGCGGGGATGGGCCTCTCCCCAGTTGCGCGGCGGGTCATTCAAGTGGGGCAGGGTGCCTCTCATTTTCCCTGGGGCCGACTGGGCGGCGCAGCACTTGGCCTGGGAGTTGCTTGGGTAACCGTCCGTAAGACTGCTCTATACAGAAAGGCGGCTTATCAGCTTGAGAAACGACTATTCCTAATGCGTCCGGAGCCCCCGGAGGAGTTAGATCGAGAAGCGGTCGTGGACGAGCGTTTCCAGATCCTGCGGCCAATAGCGAGAGGCGGCTTCTCGATCGTCTACGAAGCGACGGATCTGAAGACGAACGCGCGCCTTGCGCTGAAGACCATGGGCCCCAGGAGCCAGGACGAGAGCTGGGTTCGAAATCGTTTCAGCCATGAGCAGAATGCGCTGCGCGCGATCTCCCACCCTCATGTGGTGAGCCTGGTCGACGCGGGTGTGGGATCCAACGGATTGCTCTACCTGGCGATGCCTTTTCTCGACGGACCGTCTCTTCGCGAAAGGTTGCAGGCTGGAGCACTGAATCCGCACCTCGTTGTAACCATGGCCCGTCAACTCGCCGGCGCCCTCGAAGCTGCGCATCGGAAAGGAATCGTGCATCTCGACTTCAAGCCCGAAAATGTCATTCTAGCCCCGGCCGGCGCCGTCTTGATCGACTTCGGCACCTCGGGCTTGCGAAGTTCAGCAGACGAACTCGCCATCACGCGCTTGGTGAGCGGCTCAGCTTTCTACATGGCCCCAGAGCGCCTGACGGGTCACTACTCCACGGCGAGCGACGTCTATGCGTTTGGTTCGGTCGTACAGGAGATGTTGACTGGCAAAAGGCTGAGTGACTACAGCGTGCCGTCGTTTCACTCCGCGTTCTTACCTGAGTTCGCTGCTGCCTTGAAGGCCGTGGCGGGAGGGCAAGCGATGATCCTGGCCGACTGCCTGGCTCGGTCCTTCGACGTGGAACCGCGGCGGCGTCCAACCAAGCTGAGCGAGTGGGTAGAAAGCTGGTCTGCGATCGTTACCGGCGATCACGTGCCATAGCGGTCAACCAGCCACTTAGTAGCGAAGCGCAGGTCGCCGCGCACCCGCCATACCTCCCGCTGTTGGATACGTGCCACTTCCTCAAGGGTATACCCCTCGACATAGCGCAACTTCATAGTCGCTGCGGCGGTCCTGTCCAAGGCTTCTAACGACGTCATCAGCTCTCGAATCGACAGCTGGGATTCGCTTGCAGTCGTTGAAAAGACCATCGGAAGTGTGTCAATGAGCTGATAATCAGTCAGTCGTTTCTTGGGGTTCCGGACACGGGAGTGATCGACTAACACTTGTCGCATCGCCCGCGCGGCAATGCGGAAAAAATGCTCATCTGAACTCACGGGCTTTCTAAACGAGCGTAACTTGAGAAACGCCTCACTGATCAGCGCGGTAGGCGGCAGGGTATGACCTGCGGCTTCCTTTCGCATCATCGAGGCGGCGATTTGGTGAAGCCGACGAAAAGACAGGCTATATAAGTCGCTGGAGGATTGTCGGCAACCCAGCTGTGAGCGGGAGAAAAGTGCGGCAATGGAAGGCGAGTTCGGAAACAGCGTACCCATAAGTCCAGAAACCGATAGTCTGCATGCTAACAGAAAGTTCGGACAAAAGCACTGCATAAATTACGGCGCGATAACGTAAATGCTGGGGCACCGATGCGGAACCTCCGGCCCTGGGACCGGCGCGGCGAACCATCCCGCGCCAAGTTGCGTTGGCAGTCCCTTTGGCGCATACATTTTCGCGGATTCTCCATACTATTTCGCATCAGGTGTCGTGCTAAAGCTGATCTATGGTGCACTCTTGTGGAACTTCGCGCTCTCCAGTTGGGCCCAGCCTACCGTGTCGGCCTACACATTGACTAAGATTGCTGACAACAGGCCTGACTCGCCGTTCGCTGCCTTCCGTTTGCTCGGCCATGCCTTGAATGGCGACGTTCTCTTCGGGGCGAGGACAAAGACAGGCATCTCAGAACTTTACATTGCCAAGGGAACATCCCTAACGAAGATTCTGGACGACACCGGCGAACTGTTGACCGTCGGTTTCGCGGCACTGAACTCGACCGGTGGCGTCGTAATCAGCGCGCAGTTGGACGACGGAACTCAAGGTGTCTACCGAATACGCGACGGGAAGCTGATTCCACTGTATAGCTCAAGGACGGATAGCTTCGGCATATTTATTCGGCCAGCCATCAATGAGGCGGGCGCCGTCTGCTACACCGTGCGACCGTCGCCGTATGGGGCGCTCGACGGCGGAACGAAGATCTACCTTTCAGCCGCGGATTCACCTCTCCTGATTGCCGACCAAGCCATTAATCTCCAGGGTTTCTCGAGTTCGCATTGTGACCTGAACGCGCGAAATCAGGTCGCGTTTATCGCCACGAGTCTATTCGCGGGAGGCGCGCTTTTTCGGTGGGACGGTGCCCAGTTTCAGAACGTCGTGGGAGCACAACAAGGCTTCCTCGGCGCGACCGAAGGCCCGTCGATCAATAATGCGGGGGACATTGGCTACCGGTTCTTCGATCTGACGACTGGTTTTCGCCTACGCATTGCTCGGGTTGGGGTGGTCGTGCCAGGCGAACTCGCCTTGCAGACATCTACACCGATGCTTGGGTCTTACAAGTACGCGGATTACCTACAACTGAATAACCAGGGGCTGGCCGCCTTCTTCGGGTCTGCTCACTCCGGGCCGGCGGCGGGGTTCTACACAATTGCCAACGGAACAACCGCGCGCCGCATCGCCGCTGGTGACGCCGCCTTCGGTTCGACAATCAAGGGTTTCAGCGCCCCACAGCATCGCTATCTCGACGAGGCTGGGCGTATCTCCATTCACTACAGTCTCGAAAATGGCGAAGAGGGCATCGCTGTGACGTCCGGTCCTCCCTCATCCCCAGCAATCGCACCGAACGGCCTTCTCAACGCTGCTTCCTATGCCCTCGCCGGTCAACCGGGGCACGCAGTTTCACCAGGGGCGCTCGTAGTGATCTACGGGACAAGTTTGTCGTCGGGTACTTATTACCCGACCTCCGCGGTTGCGCCGGAGTCGTTGGGAGACACCAGCGTCACCATCGGAGGGATTGCGGCGCGCCTGATCGCGGCCACCCCGAGCGCGCTGTATGCGCTCGTACCCTACAATCTGACAGGCTCCGAGGCTGTAGTGCGGGTCAAAACGCAGGCCGGTGAGAGCGCTCCGATAACGATCCAGTTGACGCCTACGTCGCCGGCGATCTATACCGTTAACCAGCAAGGCACCGGGCAGGCAGTGGTTGTGCTCGCCAATACCGCTAATCTTGCTGCCCCCGTCGGAACGGCCGCTGGCGCGCGCCCCGCCCGGGCAGGAGAAACGCTGACGATCTATGCCACCGGACTGGGAGTCGTCAGCCCGTCGATCGGCCCAGGTGTGAACTCGTGCGATCCTGCCGGCATCTGTAACCCTGACTTCTCGAACGTAACCATACGTCGTGCCATCAGCACGCCGACGATTGAAATCGGCGGAGCTGCCATACCTGCCGGAAACGTGACTTTTGCCGGACTCGCACCCACTTTCGTTGGGCTCTATCAGATCAATTTCGTTCTTCCGGCTAGCACCAGTAAAGGAGGGGCTGTGCCAATCGTTGTCCGCCAAGGGAATACCTCAAGCCGTAGCGGAGTGACCATCGCTATCGAGTAAGCGCTTGCGGGACTTCCCCGGGTTTGAACTGGCGGCCAGCGAGTCACCATTAGCGAGCGAACGCTGGCAGTCAATAAAACCCCGCCACCTCGTCAAGCCTGGATCGAAAGATCGAAAGACGGATGCGTACTGGCCAGAATGTTATTGGCCTGCCTACGGCGGCTATCGCCTGATGCGGTCCTGGTCCCAGCGTCTCTGTAAGGATGGCAGGGGGACGCTCAAGCACAGGAGATTGTGTGAAAAAACTATCTGGGTTCACTCTCCCGTTCTTCATCCTGACTTGCGGCGGTCTAATCTACTTGTGCTGGCGGCCCCAATCAATAGTGATGTTTCATTGGATCGCGGCAATCGGCCTGACCGATGCGCTCCAGGCACTGCGTGGAGCCGCTATTGCAGGCAGATTGATGGTTCCGGACATAGTTATTTACAGCGTGCCCGGCGGCTTATGGTTGTTCTCGCTTCTGTGGCTAAATAATTGTGTTCTCGCGTCAACCCCTCGACTGGCGCTGTTCGTCGGGACGTTGGTCTCGGGCACAGCTCTCGCCATGGAACTTGGTCAAGGGTTAGGCGTTGTCCCGGGAACTTTCGACTGGTCCGATTTGCTCTGTCTGGCGCTCGCATCACTGCTGCTCGCCTTTCCTGCTCGCCGTGCAAATTGTAGAACCCTGACCGTATCGACGCCAAAAGCTCTGGCACTCGGAGGCGTAATTGTCATTTACGGACTTCTGGCGGGCGGAAGCGTCGATACGAAATCGAGTGCTGAGACGTCAAAGGCGATTTGCCAAATCACGAACATCAATGGAGAGCCAGACGCACAAGTGATCGATGGAGAAATGGATGCAGGTGTAATGGTTCGTTTTACGGTTACGAATATAGGAGAACGCGGCACAATCAAAGTTGAGACTCGGCTCTCGACGTCCGAGGGCCAGTGGTCCAAGAAACAGAGTCTGGTGTTTGATGCGGGAGAATCGATGAATCTGGAATATTTCTTTCACCAACCGACAATCAACGCAGCCAACATTCAGTACTCTTCGCGCTGCGCACCACGCCCGACTTCAGACTAGTGCGCCCATGCCGAACTTGGGTGACTTGTATATCCTACGAGGCTTCATAAAAGATAAGTGAGAGGTACGAGAAGAGATGAGTTGGATGAGCTTGCTTATCCCGAATGAGGTGGTCGACGCTTACGGTATAAGTTGGCGCATAGCCGTCTTTACCGGAAAGTGCAAAGGTGATACTGCAAGTGGCAGCAAAGAGATTGTCGATGACCGAGGTCGATCTGAGCGCATTGATGTCCGTGAGCTAGAAGTGGCTATGGGCGATCGAATCTCGATGGCACTATTTATCCATCCAGATGGAGGACATGCTTCATACTTCTATCTATACAATCATACTCGACAAGCCGCCATCGAATATTCAGAAGTTGCTTTCGGCGACCTTTGGTATCGGAAGAATCCGCAATGGTCGAGGAAATCCCTTCGTAAGGGCTTAGTTGTTGCAATTATTGCAATCATACTTCTTCCGGACCTCCACAATGCGTCGGGCCACGTCATGCCGTTTCATATTAGGGCTATGGTTGGAGGGCTTATCGGAATGCTGGTCAGCGCCGTGATAGCGCTTGGCGGTCCTGGCCGTGATTATCGACGGTTTCAGCATCAGATGCCGGGAATCATTCGATATGTCCAACAGTCCTAATAATCGCCTAGTTTGCCACCATACGGCATTCTCGCGAATACCAGGTGCGTATCTCATCGAATCATTCTCTCAGTGCTTAGCTCAATTGCGGGGCGCAGGCTATGTCCGGAGAACATCCAGCCATATTCGGCGTGAGAAAAGGTGAATGATAGCGTATTTGTCGACGGAAGTGCAGAAGGTTGACATTCCCCTGACCTACATCCAGGCATATATGACGTTCTTACCTAGAAGTCAGTATAGTGGCGTAGCGTCGGAGGTTCGAGAAGGCTTCAAAGGAGACAGAATGACAAAAATATACCAGCGCTTCGTGGCATCAACTGATGGTGGATCTTTTGTAGACCATCGATGGGCCTTTGAGGTGACGGCGGGAAGGATCATCTTCCACAAGGTCAGTCAGACCGGTTGGGGACCATTCAAAAAGGTGCGCTATGAGCCCAGCGGTGCTTCCGTGCCGATATCAAAAGACACGACGGTCGACTTGTGGTTTCGACTCCCTCCGGGAAGTGGAATGTGCAAAGTTATGACAGGATCGGAAGGCGACGACTTCCACGTGTATGGTGAAGCGGAGGCATTCGCTGCACACGTAGAGCGCGAAGTAGCGCGATGCCGGAGTGCAACATAGCACATAGCACAATCTGACGCTCAGTTCAGGTAATTGCGCAGATTCCTGCTGCTATGTCGCATTTGCCATTGAGAACCGTGTTTGCGCAACATCCAGTTTCGATCACCTTCATCCCTTTTGCCTGTCCGAATTTCGCCCGAGCGGTAACCGGTCATGGCGCCGCCAAGCTTGGCGACGCCGTCGCGCACCAATACACGCAAAGGCGCCAACTGGTGTGTTGATCAGCCAGTAGGAGATAAAGTTGCTTAAGTTACACATCGCCCTGGTAGTAGCCACCGCCGCAGCTGCCCAACCGCAGCCTCCGGCCGACTCCCGAAGTGCTTCGAGGGTTGTCCGCGCAGGTTCAGTCCTGACTACGCAGAGTCTGAAAGCGACGGGATTCGAATTCGAACAAGCTTTTCGCAACCTCTACGCCGGCAGATTCTCCGAGATGCCCATTCGGAAGGACCAACTCGAGTTCGCGGTGATGATGGGATCCTATCTGAGGATCTTTGGTAAGCGCTGCCCGGACCAACTCCCGCAGAACCGCGTGGAAATGACCGAGGATCAGTGCTTCAGGTGGGTGGAGACCCGAAACGGGTACAACGTGCTGATCGATTCTACCTGCACGGCGACGCGTCCGGTGGGAATCGGCATATTTGCCGATCCGGAGCTCTACGCAGCCTTCCGTGGACTGACCCGGGAATCTCCGGGCATGGGCCTGCGGGAGTCGCTCTCGATGTTGCGGGGTGATTTAAGCGGGATCGCCGCGCTGTCGCAGAGCCTCCGGTCGATGAGCAGCGATGTGCAGGAACTCATCATGGCAAACGGCTGCCCGAGCGGCGCGCTCGCCCGCTTTCAGGAGAATCTGCGCCGCTTCGCGCGCGGTGACCCCCCAATTGTCATCGCGGGCGCCGGCGATGTCTCGGTCCCGCGGCCCACTCCGGATGATCGGACGAACTATAGCGAGATGCTCCAGGATTCTGTCCTCGCGGACTCGGCAACCTGGACATTCAATCGCTATCTGCGGGGAAGCGTGACCAATGTCCGACTGGCGTCGCGCGATGCGCAAGGCCGCCCGCGCCGCATTACCGGCTCGTATACCTATGAAGGATTCGCGGGTCGGCAAAACGGCACCGTCGCTTTGGAGTTCGCCAATGGCGTCCCCAGTTGCCTCTTCTTCTGGGATTTTCCGAACGATTGCAAGACAGTCCCGAGCCATATTGTCCAGGGCTACCAGAATGGCAAGTACTCGGCTCGGGATCGGGAGTGAGGCGCAGAATCGAATGAAAAGGGATTATTCAAAGATGACTGCCTGTGATCCCTGTACACCGGACAAGATGACAAGCAAGAGGATCGAACTTTGCCATTTACCTCATTAACCAGCACGCTCGCCCTGACCGTCGGTCTGCTCTCGGCCGACTACACGTTCACGAACATTGCGGATACCGCCGCCGGGTCGCCATTCCGGGGTTTCAAGCTGGGAGTCGCGATCAATGACGAGGGGACGGTCGCCTTCGTGGCCGTAACCAGGTTTGTTGGCGATAGTCCTACCGACCAGACCGTCTACACAAAGTCCAGTGGCGAACTCAAAAAAATTGTCGATTCCTCGGGTAGCCTGAAGGATTTCGCCATCGGCGGTGTCAACCGCATGGGCGTCGTCGCGTTGCTTGCGAGCGACTCAAGTTATTCGCACGGAATCTATGCTGGCGATGGGGGCCCCTTAAGTACGATTGCCTTAAACAGCGACACCACTCGCCTTGGACCGCTAAGTCGGCCCCCCGATATCGGCCCCGACGGCGCTGTCGCCTTTATCGCAAACGACCGGGTCCTTGTCCAGCGTGGCGCCGATCGCCGAATCGTCTTCGATAACCGGACCGGTCCGCGAGCCGGCGCCGCTCCATCAGCCGTTCAGTGGAACAGCCGGGGTGATCTCTCTTTCTTGCTCACTCACTTGGATTTAACGCGCGGCGGTGTCTTCTATGACCGCAATGGCGTGATGACCACGGTCGCCGACGATTCAGGCACCGTGTCATTTGCATTTCCCTACCTGATTTCGATCAATGACGAAGGCACCATTGCTTTTCGCGCCTGGACCAAAACCCAACCGGTGAACCAAGGTGTGTTCACCGCCAACGGCGGCGGCAGGGTCGTCCCAGTGCAGGCGAATCCGCTCGCCGGCAACATCATTGCCGGGGAATCGATCGGCATCAACAACGACGGTGTGGTGGCTTACAGCCTGCCGCTGGTTGGGGGGCAAGTGCCCGCCATTGTGACGGGGCCTGACTCGCCCAAAGATAACGTAATTCGGGTCGGCGACGATCTCTTCGGCTCCAAGGTCGTTGGCCTGGGAACCGCGAATCCCATCGCTGGACGGTTCCTGAACAACAGAGGTCAAATCGTGTTCATCTATCGGCTCCAAAGCGGCGTGTTGGGAATTGCGGTTGCGACTCCGGTGCCACCGGTCGCGAGTGCCGGGCGGCCCGTCCTTCCAGCCGGCGCGGTGGTAAACGCCGCGTCCCTCTCTCCCCAATCTCCTTCCGCCCCGGGATCCGTAGTTTCGCTGTTCGGAAGTAACTTCGCCTCGAAGTTGACCGTCGCGGACACACCTACTTTACCAACTTCGCTCGATGGAGTCAGTGTGCTTTTCAACGGCATAGCAGCGCCCTTGTTTTTCGTTTCACCCGGCCAGATCAACGCACAGGTTCCTTTCGAGCTAACGGGGGCCAACGTCGAGATCCGCGTGCGAAATCGTAATGGGGACAGCGAGGTTCGGTCACTGCCGCTCACTGGGCTGGATCCGGCCGTCTATACGATGGACCAAAGTGGCACTCGGCAGGCCGTCGCAGTGCTGGCCAACACCGCGACGATCGCCGCTCCAGTCGGTGCTTATGCGAATTCACGGCCAGCCCGTCGTGGTGAGACGATCACGATTTATGTCAATGGACTCGGCGCCGTTGCGCCCTCGATCGCCAACGGAGCGAATTCATGCGGTGGGATCTGCGCCGCCGATGGCTCAAACTTAGTCCTCCGACACGTGATCACGCCGCCCACCATTCTGCTGAATGGCTTACCCGTTCCCGCGGCGAATGTACTCTATGTGGGATTGGCTCCCCAATTCGCCGGCCTGTACCAGATCAACGTCACCTTGCCGGCCGATGCCCCCTTGGGTATCGTTGAACTTCGCCTTCGCCAAAGCAACACCGCGATCAGTCGTCAGGGAGTCACTTTCGCCATTCAGTAGTTACCCCATTCGTACGACCACGTGCACCAATCCAGCCTGGTCTTCAAGATGACTCCCAGCGCCGAGCCTGGATGCGACCAGTGGCCATAGGCGATGTCCGGCATAGGCCATGTCCGGCACCAGGAAACAGACGCTCGCCCGGGGACCGCCGGCCCAAGCGAGGAGCACCGACCGTCCTCACGGCCCACCTGCCGCCAATTGTCCACCGACGGCAACCCTGGCCCCCATCACCACACCCGGCGACGCCTCCAGAGCCCGAGCCCAAAACTCAGCCCACCGCCCGCCCCGCGACCTCCTCCGGAACCCGCACAACCCACGCCGGCCGACCCACACCGCCCCCGACCTCACCCGCGGGCAAGCCGAAGGGGGCTCTCGACCAACGCCATTACCCTGATCTGCTACCATACCCACCCATGAGACCCGCCCTCGCGCTGACCTTGTGGTTCGTCCTCTCCCCGCCCGCTGCTCCCGCCCAGCCGGCTCCCAGCTACGAAAACCTGAACGCCCTCGTCTGGACCCAGCGTTCCGCCGAGTACGAGGCCATCAGTCTGCAAACCTTTCAGACCGCCCGAGCGTCCCTGAAAGCAGCCCTGGCGCAACCCAACTGGACCGCCGCGATCGAACAGGAGCCGCCTTACCGGGACCTTCCGCCCGCCATCATCCTGGATCTCGACGAAACCGTGCTCGACAACACGGCGTTCCGGGTCAAACTCCTGCGCGAGAACCTCACTTACTCGGAGGCGCGGTGGCAGGAGTGGGTCAATCAGTCGCGCGCCCTGTCTCTTCCCGGCGCGGCGGAGTTCCTCAATGACGCGCACTCGGAGGGCGTCGCCCTCTTCTATGTCACCAACCGCGTCTGCACGGCGAACTCGCCGGCGGACCCCACCGTGACCCTCCTCCAGAAGCTCCAATTTCCGTTCGTCGCGGCGCACCTGCTCTGCCGGGCCAACGACCAGGCGCCGACGAATAAGTCGCCGCGCCGCCTCCAGGTGACGGGCACCCATCGCGTCGTCCTCCTCCTCGGCGACGACCTCAACGACTTTGTCGCCGTCCCCACCGCCGCCGGCGACGCAAAGGACCGTCTCGCGATCCGCTCCTCCGCGGTGCGCGCGCATCAGGACAAGTGGGGTGTCAAATGGCTGGTGCTCCCCAACCCGATGTACGGCTCCTGGGAACGCGCCTTGGGCGACACCGTCCAACAAAAGCTCGAGGCCCTGCGACCCTGACGCCACCTTCCAAAAACAAGCGGTAGCCCCTCGCCTCCAGCAGCCAAAATGCCGAAGATAAGCATATGTCGCTCTCTCGACGCACCGCCCTCTTCCTGAGCGCCGCTGGCGCGGCCGATGCCTTCCCCAACACCTCGGCCGACGCGCCGCGCTTCCGGGCCAAATCCCTCGCCGGGGAGAGTTTCGACAACGCGAACCTGCTCGGCAAAGTCGTTCTGGTTCAGCTCTGGGCCACCTGGTGCGGTTACTGCAAGAGTGACCAGCCCGCCGTCGACGAAGCCGTCGAGGAATACGGTGGAAAAGGCTTGGTCGTGCTTGCGGTCAATGTCGGCGAGAGCAAGCGCAAGGTGAAGCAGTATCTGGAGCAAAGCCCCCGCCTCGGCCACATCATCCTGATGGAAGACACCAATCTGGCCGCCGTCTTCCGGCCCACCGCCTATCCGTTCTACGTGGCGATCAATCGCGAAGGCAAGGTCACGAAGGAACAGCGCGGCGCCAGCGGCGCTCGTGGCCTGGAGCAACTGCTCCGCTCCGCCGGCCTCGAGTAGTCCTGCCCGCCACCTTCGCCTAAAACAGGTCGCCGAAAACGGGTCAGCCGCGGAAGCCGTTCACTGCCATTCTCTTCTCCGTAACCCAAACCAAACAAAAGCCAACTCCGCCGAAGCCACTTAGGAAATAGGGCCGCCCCTGTTACTCTCATGCTCGGAGAACTCCGTCATGACTGCCTACACTGACTTCGACTACGACTCGCTCCCCGTCCCGGACTTCAGCTCCGGACGCCATTGGATCCTCTTACCGGACGCCGAACTGGAAGAACGCCGCGAAGCACGCCGCCGCGCGTACGAGGAAGAGCTGGAAGCCCACCATCCGGACCACCGCGCGGTCCTCGTCAATCACCCTCCGGAAAAATAAAAGTTGGAAAACGAACCCGGCGATTTCGTTCAAAACAAACGAACTCGCTTCGCTTGGGTCCCCCAGGAACCCAAGCTTTTTCACCCCCCGCGGCCACGGCCGCCCAGCTCTCTGACAACCGAATTGTCCCCGAACTGGGGGTGCGTGGTCGCGCGCGCCCCGGCGTCTTTCCCTTTAGCCGATCCCGGGAGTCGTCACCGGGATGAGGCCTTGCTCCATCGCGATGCGGACTAACTCGCCGATGGAGTGCGCCCCCACCCGCGCCATCATCCGCGTGCGATGGAACTCCACGGTCTTAATCGAGATCCCGACTAAGTGGGCAATCTCCTTGGCGGGGTGGCCTTCGGCGATGAGCTGCAAAATCTCCCGCTGCCGCGCCGTCAATTCGTTTTCCTCGCGCGACGGCTTGCCCGAACAGTTCAGCAGGTTGGTGGTGACGTCGCTCCCAAAGCCTGGCGAGATATACGTCTCGCCCTTCATCACTTGCTCGATTGCCTGCAGCAGCTCTTCCACCACCCCGGTCTTCAGCACGTAGCCGCCGGCGCCGTTTTCCAGCGCCCTCCGCAAGTACATGGGATTCATGTGCATGCTGAGAAAAATAATTTTGGTCGCCGGCGACGCCGCCTTGATTTGCAGCGCCGCGTCGAGCCCATTGAGGTGTGGCATCGAGACGTCCAAAACCACCAGATCCGGCTTCGCTTCCACCGCCAAATGGACCAGGGAGCGGCCGTCGGTCGCGGTGCCCATCACGTCACAATGTGGCTCCAGCAGCGCTTTCGTGCCGTTCAGAATCAGGGTGTGATCGTCACCGAGCATCACCCGCCAGCGTCTCGCGCCGCTCGCGGGGAAGGCTTTTGGAAATGGCACTTCCAAAACCAGCTCCTTTTTCAGTCACATCATAACGCTGTGACCCTTTGGACGCTAGCCCGCCCGGTGAGAGAGCCTACTCCCAAACGGCGGCCCGCAGTGCTCCCTGCTTGGCGCCGGCGCGTACCGGGTCGCCATAAGGAGGCTGGGGCGGGAAGGAGAGGTCAACAAACCGCAGAAACGCCGGACGGTCTTTGCCTGGCCGCAGGCGTTCCCACCGCGCCACGTCGGCGGCGGCATTCCACTCGGGAAGGACCTTGAGCTCCGGCGCGCCCGAAATCCGCAAAACAACCGTCTGGAACGTGGACTCCGGCAGCGTCCCGGTCAACGGCATCAAAGGCGGTAGGCGCGAAACCACTTGGCTGGCGGGAATCACCGCCTCTGCGCGGGCGGGACCTGGCAGGCTTGCCAGCAGCCCCAGCAGAACTCCGAATGCCATCTTCGAAGGTGCGAGCGACATATCTGTGCCTCCTCAAAGGCCAATCACTGGCCTCATCGAATTAGATGCTTCCGGAGCCTGCCGCGTGTCTACTTTCGAGAGGGTATCTTCGATGTTTTCCCATCCCATGCCGTTATACTGCTGTTCAAATGACCCGCCCGCCCTCCTCTTCCCCGGTCACCCGCCGCGCCGCCGCGCTCGCCCTCGCGGCCCCCGCCTTGCACCTCCACGCGCAGACCAAGCCCAACATCCTCTGGATCCTGGGCGACGATCTTGGCCCCCAACTCGGCTGCTACGGCCATCCCCTGGTCCACACGCCGCATGCGGATCGCCTCGCCGCCGAGGGCGCTCGCTTTACCCATTGCTTCACCACTGCCCCGGTCTGCTCGCCGGCCCGCTCCGCCTGGAACACCGGCGTCTATCAAACGACGCTGGGCGCGCACAACCACCGCAGTCATCGGAAAGACAACTACCGGCTCCCCGACGGCGTCCGCCTCGTCTCCCACCGTCTGCGCGACGCTGGCTACTTTACCGCCAACATCACCGAAGTCGTCCCCGGCCATCGGGTGGCCGGCAAAACGGACTTCAACTTCCAGGTGGAAAAGCCCTTCGACGGCACGCACTGGCGGCAGCGCGCGAAAGGTCAACCGTTCTACGCGCAGCTCAACTTCACGGCCCCCCATAAAGGTCCCTTCTGGAAGCTCGCCCGCCAGCAGGCGCGTCTCATCGATCCCCAAAAAGTCGAGCTACCGCCCTACTACCCGGACCATCCCGTCGTTCGCGATGAGGTGGCGAATTATCTCGACGCGGTGAATTACTGGGATACCCAAGTCGGTGCCACGCTCCAGGCCCTGGAAGCCGATGGCCTCCTCGAAAACACCGTCATCTTCGTCTTCGGCGACAACGGCCGCTGCCTGCTCCGCGGCAAGCAGTGGCTCTACGATGCCGGTACGCATGTCCCGTTATTGGTCCGCTGGCCCGGCCAGGTGAAGCCCGGCACCGTCCGCCGTGACCCCGTGCTCTCCCTCGACATCACCGCCACCACCCTCGAAATCGCCGGCCTGCCCCGGCCCAGCCTCTTCCATGGCCAGGGCCTCTTCTCCGGCACCAAACCGCGCCAGCACATCTTCACTGCCCGCGACCGCTGCGACATGACAGTGGACCGCATCCGCGCTGTCCGCGACAGCCGCTACAAGCTCATCCGCAACTTCATGCCGGAAAAGCCCTACACGCAGTTCAACCAGTACATCTCCGACAGCTATCCCACCCAGCAGGTGATCAAGGATCTGCACGCTGCCGGAAAGCTGAACGCCATCCAGGCGCAATGGATGGCTCCGCGCAAGCCGGACTTCGAACTCTACGACCATCAGGCCGATCCCCACGAAGTCCACAATCTCGCCGGCTTGCCGCAGCACCGCCCAACCAGGGACCGCCTCAGCCGCCTGCTCGATCAATGGATCGTTGACACCCGCGACCAAGGCCGTACGCCTGAGTCGCCCGAAACCATCGCTCGCGAAGAGCCGCGCGCTTAAGGCTGCAGATAGAGCTTCAGGATTTCGCTGGCCAGCTCGCGCGCCTTCAGGTCGCTCCGGTTGGAGAGGATCACCACTTCATAGCCGCCCTGCACCAGCACGGCGTTCCGAAAGCCCACCGTCTCTCCCGTATGCCAACGCAGCGGCGGACGGATGAACCAGCCGAAGCCGTACTCGGTGGGCGTGCCATCCCGCAACGGCGCTGGCGTAAAGGCCAATTGCTGCAACTGCGGCGACAGCACGCAGTGCCTCTTCATGCAGTCGAGCCAGCGGTTCAAGTCGTCGATCGACGAGTAGATCCCGCCATCGCCCAGCACCGCGCTGGTGCGGCTTTGGTCCGTGCGCCGGATCACGCCTTCTTTCACGGCGTGGCCGTAGGCCCGGTTCGCCACCGTGTCCCGGCCCTCTTCATGCGCCACCGTATGCTTCATCCCGGCCCGCTTCAGCACGCGGGAGCCGAGGGCCTCCGCATACCGTTGTCCGGTCACCTTCTCCACGATCAGCGCCAGCAACGCGTACCCGGAGTTGCTGTAGGCGTACTTACTGCCCGGCGGAGTGAGCAACTCCGGCACCTTCTGGAGAATCGTCAGGACGTCAGCGTCCTTCACCTGAAAGTCGCCTGGCGGCAGGTGGTCTTCGTAGTCCGCCAACCCCGATTGATGCGTCAGCAGATGCCGCACCGTGATCCCCGTGGGCAGCCCCGGCAGGTACTTCGCCACCGGATCTTCGAGCGCCAGCTTCTTCTCCTGCACCAGCGTCAGGATCGTCGTCGCCGTAAAGTGCTTGCTCACCGAAGCGAGCCGGTAGTTCGTCTCCGGCGTCGCCTTTACCTTACCCTCGACGTCCGCCAAACCATAGCTGTGCCGAAACACCGGCTGGCCGTTATGACGCACCAACACGCTCAAGCCCGGTGCATCCGGACGGTCATAAGGCGCGAGCAAAGCAGACGGATCGGCAGCCACCGCGAGCAGCATCCAAAGCATACTGTTTCGTATTATCGTTCGATCGAGTCCGCGATGCCGTCGGCGTTCGCATCGTCGAACTCCACGGTGAAGATCTGCAGAAAGTTCAGGCCCATCGCGTCCTTCTTGCCGGACTCGTGCGCCACCCGCCGGTTGAACGCCAACTGCTTCCCGCTGCGCGACCACACCAGCGCTTCCGCCAACGGCACGTCCTTCCCGTGCCGGGTGGCGAACACGCTCTTGCCGAACAGTGCCCCCGGCTGCACGCACACCACCGCCACGCCATGATCGGTAGCGACGGCGACGGACTTGCCGCTGGGATGCCAACGCACCGCCGCCTTGGTCCCTGACGCGAAACGAGTCACCTGCGTGCCCTGCGCTTCGGACCCGTCGGCCGCGATCAGGAACAACTGCGACACGCCCTGCTCGTCGTCCTGGAAGTAGGCGATCCGCTTCCCGTCCGGCGAGCCACGCACAATCCCCGTAATGTCGGTCTGCGTCAGCCGCCGCACCTGCACGCCCTTGGGCGGCGTCGGAAAGCGATCCCGGCTTCCCGAGGTCGCCGTCCTCACGTCGACCTTCTCCGGAATATCAGCCACAAACAGAGAACTGCGAATCTTGCCGTCGGCGTCCTTCACGCGCCCTACAAATGCCCGCCGCAAACCGCGCGTTCCCACCCAGGAGTCGTAGTTGGCTGAGATCAGGTCGCCGGGCTTGGCCATCGCCTCGGGCACCACGCTGGCCAGAATCACGAACCAATGCGTGGCTCCCGCCGGAGCCTTCGCCCTCGGCACCAGCATGCCGATCGTGCGGCCATACTGCGTCAGGAGGTGATCGTCGTAGGTGAAGCCCACCCGCTTCCCGTCGCCGCTGTACTCGTGCCGGTGCGTTCCGCCGCGATGAACGCCGGGCGGAGTCACCGTGGAGCTGACGTCGCGCAGGTCGAGGAACGAGAGCTTGCCGTGGCCATCCACCACGGCTCCGCGCCGGTTGGTTCGCGCGTAATAACCAAGCCTGGGCGCCTCACTCAGAAATGGTCCGTGGATGAAGGCGATCTCGTCGCGTTGCGGATGGAAGGAGGCGGCAATTACGCCGGGCGCCATCTTGTCGCCATCGAAGAGGTACGGCTTGGGTTCGTACACCACGCTCTCCACGCCGGTGCGGCACTCCACCTTCATGATGGAGGCTGAGGCGCCGCTGCCTTTGCCGAGCGTGGCGCGCGTATCGAAACACAGATACCGGTCGTCGGCTGAGTAGTTGTCGTTGTTATCGAGCGCGTGGTTATAGGGCGTGAACGTGACTTGCCGTTCTTCAGCCGCCGCCAGTGGCAGCAGCAGTGCGAGAAAGAGGAACATGTTTCGTTTAGCTCAAGCCGTCCAGCAGACCCGTGCTGTCGCCGAAGGCTTCGTCGTTGATGCCGAAGCGATGCAGCAGCGACAAGTGCAGGTTGCAGATCGGCGTCAGCGCCGGCGCCCGCAGACGGCGGCCCGGACGCAGCGTGCCTTTCCCGCGGCCCGCCAGCAGCAACGGCAGGTTCTCCGGATCGTGCCGGTTGCCGTCCTTCAGCGTCGACCCGTACAGGATCATCGAGCTGTCGAGCATCGAGCGGCCGCCCTCGTCAATCGACTTCACCTTGCCCAGGAAGTACGCCATCTGTTCCGAGTGCCACGTCACAACCTTCTCGTACTGCGTCCGCTTCTCTTCCTCATTCAAATGGTGCGACAAGCTGTGGAAGCCGCCCTTCACGCCGGGCAGGAACGAGTAGTCCTGCTGCGTCTGTGCGTCGCCGAACATGAACGTCGCCACGCGCGTCGAATCCGTCCAGAAGGAGAGCACCATGATGTCCAGCATCAGCCGCACGTGCTCCTGGTGCGTCGCCGGAATGCCCGGGCCTGGCCGCTCCATCGGCGGCTTGCCCTGGTTGATCCAACGCTTCTGCGGCCGCAGCGCCGCTTCCATGCGCTGCTCCACGGAACGCACCGATTCGAAATACTCATCGAGCTTGGTGCGATCGGCCGCGCTGCCTTGGCGCCGCAGGCTCTTCGCGTCTTCCAGCACCAGGTCCAGCACGCTCGTATCGTCGCGCTGCAGGCTCTTCATCACGGCGGGGCTTGAAGGGTCGAGACCGGCCGTCAGCGAAGGCCCGGGATTCCGGAACAGTCGGTCAAACGCCAACTGCGGCACGATCTCCTTGGGCACCGGCGTATGAGCGTCGCGCCAGGAGATGAACGAGCCATAAATGCGCGCAAACCCGCCGCCTGCCGTATCGATTCCCGAGCGCGGACTGTCGATGCCCAACTCGAGCGTCGGCAGCGGCGTCAGCGTGCCCAGGTGCTGCGCAATCTTCTGGTCCAGCGAGATGGCGCCCACGTCCAGGTCGCTGCCCGTCGTGCGCTGCACATAGCCCCCGGAGAGCCAGATCGGATCTTTCGGCCAATGCCCGTTGCGACCCACCGAGTTCTTGTTCCACAGGTTTTCCAGCAGGATGAAGTCGTCTTTGAATCGCTCGAGCGGCTTCAGGTGCGGCGTGATCTCGTATTGCTCGCCGTCGCCCGCCGGCGTCCAGTAGTCGGGTCGCACGCCGTTGGGCATGAACAGGAAGGCGGCGCGCAACGGGGGCTCGGCGAGCTTGTCGGCCGCCATCACTTCGAGCCAGGGCAGCGACAGCGCTACGCCTGTGCCGCGCAGCAGCGTCCGTCGAGAGATCGGCTTAAACACGCGTTACCTCCATCATGCCCCGGGCCACTTCGGTCCGTGCCAATTTTATCAACAGTGCTGGGGATCAGCGGTCCAGACCCCAGTCGTCAAAGCCATAGCCCGAGGAGAGCTTGCCCGGGTTCATCACCCCGGTCGGGTCCAGGCCCTGCTTCAACGCTTCCACCGCGCGTAGGCCTGTGGTCGAGATATCGGCTTCGAGCCACGGCAGATGCTCCACGCCCACGGCGTGATGATGGGACAGCGTCGCGCCATGGGCGAGAAAGGCATCCTCGGCCGCCTTCTTCACCTGCAGATACTGGGTGAGCTCTTCGCCCGGCCGGCCGACGAAGCCGAAGGTGAAATAGAGCGATGCGCCGGTGGGATAGGTATGGCTGATGTGGCAGCCCACCCAGCCGGCGGAACTGACGCGGTCCATGGCGGCCTGAATGGCGTCGGTCGCCGCGCGGTACAGGGGCTGCAACTGGCTCCAGGACGTCGCGGTCTCGCTCACATCGGCCACCACGCCCCGGTCGCAGAGGAAGTCGCGCAGATAGGGGAAGTCGTACTTGCCGGCCTGGAACGCCTTGCCTGGCTCCGCGCCCAGCGCGAACGCCCCGTGTTGCTGATACACGGCATCGGCGTGGGCCCGGTCCCGTTCCACTACTTCGCTGGTGCCTTCAAAACCCACCAGCAGTAAGCAGCAGCTCTCGAAATCGAACCGGCGCACGTGCTTCAGATAGCCCTTCACCGCCGCGGAGAGCCATTGCTTATACGACGGCTGCTTGCTGCGATAGGCGAACGAAAGCGCCGTCTTATGCGGATCGTTCAGCCGCGTCAGCACCGGAACGCAGCCTTCGCGCGAGCATTGCTGAATCGCCGCGATGCCTTGCTCATAGGTGGGGAACAGGTAGCCGTAAGTCGCCTTCTCGGGCGGCGTGGGGCGCACCTTCAGATACACCTCGGTGAGGATGCCGAGCGTCCCTTCGCTCCCGACGCAGAGCTGCGTCACGTCGATGCCGTTCGAGGCCTTCGGGACCGGCCGCGTCTCGACGGTGCCGGTCGGCGTCACCATCCGCACCGCGAGCACCATGTCCTCGATCTTGCCGTAACGGTCGCTCTGCATGCCGGCCGACCGGGTGGCTACCCAGCCGCCTAACGTCGAGAAGAGGAACGAGTCCGGAAAATGACCCAGCGTGAAGCCCTGTTGCTGCAAGGCGTCTTCGAGATCGGGGCCCAACAAGCCGGTCTCCGCCCGCGCCACGCCGGACTCTCGGTCGAGCGAGAGCAGACGCTTCATGGCGCGCATGTCCACCGACGCCACCATGCGCCGCTCGGGCGTGGCGGGTTCAAGGCATCCCGCGATGTTCGAGCCGCCGCCAAAGGGGATCAGGCATACGTCGTGCCGCACGGCGGCGCGCACCAGGGCGACGACTTCATCGTGCGACTTCGGGTAAACGACGCAGTCGGGCGCATAGTCCACCCGGCCGCGGCGCAGGCGCCACAGGTCGCGGTAGCTCTTGCCGTAGGCATGGACCACGCGCTCCTTCTTGTCGCGGGTGACTTCGAGCGCGCCGATGTCGGCCAGGAAGGCGGCGTTCTCTTTCGC
>JBGAHE010000030.1:0-64631 GCA_044226365.1 Bryobacteraceae bacterium | reverse complement strand
CGGCCGGAGGCGGCGCAAACTCAAGAGTTTATTCCTAGAACCCGAAATGTACGCCATGGCACCTAATCTGCTCTGCAATTTGATGGTAAACTGACGATCTACTGGTCAGATGTGTCACCACAGCACAATTCGGACGACGATGGGTACCGGTAGGGGTACGGTCGTGGCGGCTTGTTTGCTGCTTTTGGGCTTGACACAGGTGGGTTTCGCCCAATTGTTGCCGAATTTCGGTCCGGCGACGGGGGCATCGGCGGCCCAAGTGGTTTCGATCACGGGACAAGTCGGTACTTTCAAGGACGGGAATCCGTGGGCGCTGCGCGTGGGCGACTCGGTGGCACCGCGCCAGGAAGTCTCAAGTGGGCCGGACGGGCACGCCGTCTTCTCTCTGCCCGATGGCAGCACTTTCGAACTTTTCCCGAATTCTCGCGCGACGTTTCGCGCCAGCACCGGTAGTGTGACCGACTTGCTCGATCTGTGGATCGGGCGGGTGAAGGTGCACATTCAGAAGCTGGGCGGCCGGCCGAACCCGAACCGGGTGACGACGCCGACGGCGGTGATCTCGGTGCGCGGCACGATCTTCGATGTGACGGTGGAAGAAGAAGACGTGACGCTGGTGCTGGTGGAAGAAGGTCAGGTGGCGGTGCAACATGCTCTGCTGCCGTATGGCGAACCTCGCCTGCTGAACGCCGGTGACTATCTGCGGGTTTACAAGAATGATCCGCTGGTGAAGAATCGCTTCGACAAAGGCGCGGTCGGCCAGCGCATCTTCAATGCTTTGATGGACATGTTCCTGTATCGGCCCAAGGGTATGCCGGGTCCGACGGGCGGTGGCCCGTCGTCGACGCCGTTGCCCGGCGGTGGTGGCCCGTCGACCACGCCTCTGCCTGGCGATACGGGCGGTGGCGGTCCGACGCCTCCTCCTCCCGCCCCTCCGCCGCCTCCGCCTGGCTTCTAAGCCTGCGGCTGCCTGTCGGCAGTTGAGACGCGGTCCTCGCTCCTAAACCAATCCCGAAACCGAAAGCCGTTGATGAGCCGGATCGGCACGTCGTCGACGGTGCGGACGTTTTGCTGCGTGCCGCAGATGATCCAATGCTCGTCGGCCGCGGTGGGGCCAAGCCAGGGGTGGACTTTGCGGATTTGGCGGCTGGCGGAGGCGTCGGGGTATTCGGCCCACTTAGCCTCAGCCAGCCGGATCTTCCCATTGTGGGCAATCACAAAATCGACCTCGGTGCCGTGGGCGTCGCGGAGGAAATAGACCTTGGCGGCGGTGGCGCGGACATTGCGGGCGCGCGTCATCTCGCCGAGGACGAAGGTCTCCCAGATGCTGCCGATTTGGTGGGAGCGGAGGACCGCGGCCGGCGAGTCGTAGCCGAGGAGGAAGCAGAGGAGTCCGGTGTCGCGGAAGTAGAGCTTCGGGGTGCGAATCATGCGCTTGCCGATGTTGGCGAACCAGGGTTCGAGCAGGGTGACCAGGTGCGAAGCCTCAAGGACGGACATCCATTCGCTGGCGGTGGAGACCGCGATGCCGACGTCGCGGGCGAGTTCGGAAAGGTTCAGAAGCTGGCCGTTGCGGGCGGCGCAGGAGCGGACGAAGCGCTCGTAGTTGCGCAGCTTACCGACGTTGATCATCTGGCGGAGGTCGCGTTCGAGGTAGGTGGCGACGTAGCTGGAGAAGAACGCCTGGGCGTCGAGGTGAGGGGCGCGGTGGAGCTCGGGGTAGCCGCCACGCCAGAGGTAGTTGCCCATTTTGATGTCGGCGGTGGAGGGGTGGTCCTGGAGTTCATGAACAGAGAGCGAGTCGAGCTCGAGGACGGCGACGCGGCCGGCGAGGCTTTCGCTGACCTGCTCCATGAGATTGAACTTCTGGGAGCCGGTGAGGAGGAAGCGGCCCATGGAATGCCGGCGGGCATCGATCCGGGCTTTGAAATGGCGGAAGAGCGAGGGCGCGTATTGGACTTCGTCGATGATGAGGGGTTCGGGGAGCTGATCGAGGAGGGATTCGGGGTTTTGGGCGGCCTGTTCGGCGGTTGAGGGGAGGTCGAGCGAGATAAAGGAGGCGTGAGGGAAAGCGGCTTGGAGAAGAGAGGTTTTGCCGGCTTGGCGGGCCCCGGTGAGGACGAGTGCGGGGAACTGGGTGGCAAGACGACGGAGAGTGTCTGCCATGTGCCTATGAATGAGCATGTTGGAGAACTTTCGAGGCTAGCGTAGCATGTCCGATTATAGAAATGAATGACTGAGTGATTACGTGTGGTGGAGTTGGGGTCGGCCGGAGCGGCGTTTGGTCGAAGATGGTTGAAAAAGATGGCGCTGGCTATCGTTGGACGAAACCGAAGATTGTCCGGCTAGAGACTGAAGGGTTAGGAGTCGGGAACTGCTATTGATGGGAGAGATAGGGTGGTCATATAGTTGAAAAACAATAACTTGGACATCATTCGATTCTGTCGCATGATAGCCGCGATTGAGAAAGTCAGAGGTGATGGAAGTGGAAGGTGGAAGTGGTTCTGTTGGAGGTGTTGGTGCGAGTAGGGAGGATGTCGGGTGAGCGATTGATGGAGCCAGAGATGCTGGGTGGTGGGTATGGGCTTGAGAAGACAAGACTTGGATAACTTTCGATTGGATCGAAGATTATCCGGAATTAGGGTATGAGGTTGGTGACGAGGAGATTGGTGGCGAGGGCGCCAAAGTAGGCGAGGAAGGTCATGTAGGCGAATTGGATGATAGGCCAACGCCAACCGGCGGTTTCACGACGAACGACGGCGATGGTGGAGGCGCATTGCATGGCGAAGGCGAAGAAGACGAGGAGGGCCCAGGCGCCGCCGAGGGTGAGGTCTTGATGGACGCGGTCACGGAGGGCGATAGAGTTTTCGTCGCCTTCGGTGTTGTAGATGGTGGCGAGGGTGCTGACCATCATTTCGCGGGCGCCGAAGACGCAGGCGACGATGCCGACGCCGATGCGCCAGTTGAAGCCAAGGGGCTTGAGGACCGGCTCAACGGCGTGGCCGATCTGGCCGGCGACACTTTCTTCGATGGGTACCGACTTCCCTTCCCGGACGGGAATGTGAGCGAGGAACCAGAAGACGACCGTCATGACGAGGATGACGGTGCCGGCGCGCTTGAGGAAGGCGATGGCCCGGTCGTAGAGGCGGTAGCCGACGGTGCGCCAGGTGGGCAAGCGGTAGGGCGGCATCTCGAGGACGAAAGGCGACGCTTCGCTCTTGAGGACAGAAGACTTGAGGAGCTTAGCGGTGAGGATGGCGGCGACGAAGCTGAGCGCATAGAGGCCGATGAGGGCGAACGCGCGGGAGTCGATGGGGCCGAAGATGGGCTGTTGAGGGATGAAGGCGGCGATGACGAGGGCGTAGATGGGGAGCCGAGCGGCGCAGGTCATCAGTGGGGCGATCAGAATTGTGGTGAGGCGATCGCGTTTGTTCTCGATGGTGCGGGTGGCGAGGATGGCGGGGACGGCGCAGGCGTGGGCGGAAAGCAGGGGGATGAAACTCTTGCCTTGGAGGCCGACGCGAGCCATGGTGCGGTCCGCAATCAGCGCGGCGCGGGCGAGGTAGCCGGAGTCCTCGAGAAGGCCGATGAAGAGAAACAGGAGCAGGATTTGCGGGAGGAAGACAACAACGGCGCCGACGCCGCCGAGGACGCCTTCAATCAGGAGGGCGCGCAGGGGCGAGTCGGGAAGCGACGCTTCGATCAAGCGGCCGGCGGAGTTGATGAGGCTCTGGATGGCTTCCATGCCGGGCTCAGCCCAGGTGAAGATGCTCTGAAAGACGAAGAGCACGACGGCGAGGAAGATGAGGACGCCCCAGACGGGGTGGAGGAAGATTTTGTCGAGACGCCGGGTCCAGAGCGGAGGGGCCGGGGCACGGTAGCCGGCGCGTTCGCCCATGCGGGCGGCCCAGCGGCGGCATTGCGGAACGTCCTGGAGGACGGGCAACTGGACGGGCTTGGGCGGGGCGACGGCGCGCTGTTCGAGGAAGGCGCGAATCTCCTTGACGCCTTCGCCGGTGGTGGCGGTGCTCAGGACGACGGGGACGCCAAGTTCGGCCTTCAATTTGTCGAGATCGACGGTGCCGCCGCGGCGGCGAAGGTCGTCGGCCATGTTGAGGACGATGAGGGTGGGCAGGCCGAGACTCAGGATGGGAGCGGCGAGGGCGAGGTTTCGCGCCAGGTTCGTGACGTCGATGATCAGGAGGATGGCATTCGGCGTGGCGACGCCGGGCATGTGCCCCGTCAGGACGTCGTGGGTGACGCGCTCGTCTTCGGAGACAGGGTTCAGGGCGTAGATGCCGGGAAGATCGATGAGGGAGACTTCGCGGCCGTCATCGAAACGGACGCGGCCGACGTGGCTTTCGACGGTGACGCCGGGATAGTTGCCGACCTTCTGCCGAAGACCGGTGAGGGAGTTGAAAAGAGTCGACTTGCCGGCGTTGGGCGAACCCACGATCGCGACCGTGTAAGGGCCGGCCGAGGGGTTCGGGGCCGCGGGGGCCAACTGCGGAAGGGCGCTCATAACGACATTCAACTGCAACTACAGTCTACCGCCGTCGGCGCGCCCGCCGTAACAGATTTCTAAGCTTCTGGTTCTACTTGTTGGGCTAAATAGTGTGGATAGCCCATTTCCGCGATCAAATGCAGCTGAGCTTCGAGGCGGTCGGCGTGTTCTTCTTCGTCCTTGAGGATGAGCTCGAGGAGTTCCCGCGAACCATTGTCATGTTCGGCGACGGAGGTGGCGATGGCCGCGTTGAGGCGCTTGATGGCTTCGACTTCGAGAGCGAGGTCGTTCTCGAGCTGCTCTTTGACGGTCTGCCCGATCTTCAGCGGGTACAGTTCCTGCATGTTCGGCGAACCATCCAGGAAAAGCATTCGTTCTAAAAGCTTTTCGGCGTGCTTCATTTCGCCGATGGCTTCCATTTTGGTGATCTTAGCGAGCTTGCCGTAGCCCCAGTTCTCGCACATCTCGGCGTGCAGGATGTACTGGCTGATGGCGGTGAGCTCCGCCTTGAGCGATTCCTGGAGACAATCGATGACTTTCGCGCTGCCCTTCATTCCTCATAGCTTAACAGCCAAATGAAAGCCGGGAAGGTGGAAGTGGGGCGGGGCGAATGAGTTGCACACGAAACTGCGGGAGGGGTCGGGTACTAGGCCATTCCTGCAACTGACTTTCCGCAAAAGAAGACTTGACAGAAATGCGTTGGGGATCAGGAGAGGGGCGAACAGATGAGATGGGAAGCGGTTTCGCGGCGGAGGGCGATTTCGGAACCGTCGACCCGGTAGACGCGAGGGTCGCCGCCGGGGGCGGCATTGGCGGCTTCGACGACGACGCCGGGGACGAAACCGAGCTGCATGAGACGCTGGCTGAAGGCTTCGGGAAGGTCGAGGCGGTCGAGGGTGGCGGACTCGCCGATGCGAAGGGCAGCAAGCGTCATTACGCTGCGAGTATCAGGCAGGGGGGCTGAGCGTGTCAATGGCTTGTTAATTCCTTCACTATTCAATTATTTACTCTTCATGTTCCTTGCGGGCCTCGACCTATTGGTATACATTCTCCTGCATCGCCCGTGCTTCATCAGGGCCTCTGAATTGGGGAGTTAACTACTATGCGTTTTCTGGAACGACTGGTTCCATTGATGCTGGCCGCCGTGTGTCTGCCCGGCGCCTTACATGCATTTTCGACGGGTCCGTTGGCGCAGAGAGCCAACATTGCGGTGGATGGGGGGCTGTCCTGTACGGCCTGTCACCGCACCGGTGTGACGGTGAACCCGGACGGGTTGGGGCGGGTGACGATCCAAACGTCGCCGTATCGCCCTGGAGTAAAGCAGCTGATTCGCGTACGTCTGACGCATCCGACGGCGCAACGGTGGGGGTTCGAGCTGGCATCGCGTTTGGTGAGCGATGAGACGAAGCAGGCGGGGACGTTCACGCCGGTGGCGAACTCGATTCGGGTGACGTGTGCGCCGGCGAGTACTCCGGCGCCGTGCGGCACGGAGGCGGAATTCGCGACGCATGTGGCGGCCTCGACATTTCCTGGGCAATCCGACGGCGCGGAGTGGACGGTAGAGTGGACGCCGCCGAGCACCGACGTGGGAGACGTAATCTTCTACGTGGTGGGCAATGCAGCGAATAACAATGGCACCAACACAGGCGATTACATCTATGCGTCAACGCTCAAGGTGAGCGCGGACGGCACTTGTACAACGAGCGCAAAACCAACGGTGCGAGCGGTGGCAGACGCGGCCAGCGGCAGAGCCAATACGTTCGCCATGAATGGCATCTTCACGATTGCGGGGTCGGCGTTCAACACGGCGACAGGTGTTCGGGAGGCCAGTTCCCTGGACTTCGTGAACGGGCGCTATGCGACGACTTTGGGCTGCATCGCCGTGGAGGTGGGCGGCCAGCGGGCGCCGGTACTCTACGTGA
The DNA here is from genome assembly GCA_044226365.1 of Bryobacteraceae bacterium. Lineage (GTDB taxonomy): Bacteria > Acidobacteriota > Terriglobia > Bryobacterales > Bryobacteraceae > JALHNI01. Next base: position 58,208 of record JBGAHE010000030.1, on the reverse strand, counting down.
ATGGCACGCAGATCAACGCGCAGTTGCCAACGACGACCGGGCCGGGCAGTACGACGGTGACGGTGATCCGCAATCCGGGGACGGCGAGTGAGAGCAAGAGCGACCCGCTGCCCATTACGGTGCTGGCCAATGCGCCGGCGTTCTTCACGTTCAACGGCACGGCGATCGCGGCGCGGCAGGCGAACTTCGCGATTGCGGCCGATCCGACGGTGGTGCCGGGAGCGACGCCGGTGAAGCCGGGCGACGTGGTGCTGCTGTATGCGACCGGCTTGGGCGCGACGAATCCGGTGTGGCAAGCGGGCGAGGTGCCGACGGCGGTGGCGCCCACGCGCGACACGGTGACGGTGACGGTGGGCGGGACGACGCTGGCGGCCTCCGATGTGCTCTACGCGGGCGTATCGCCGGGATCGATCTCCGGGCTGTATCAGATCAACGTGCGCATTCCGGCGAGTACGGCGGATGGCAATGTGCCGGTGGTGCTGCGGATCGGCGGGCAAGCGACGCAGGCGAACGCGACGATCGCTGTAAAACGCTAGAAAAACGGGAAACGTAACGCGGGGAGCCGTGTTACGTTTGTTCCCATGGCAAAGCGTGATCGACGGGGATTCCTGGCGCTGGGCGCGGCGGTTCTGACTTCGTGTTCGAAGCAAAAGACAGCGGCGCCCAGCGACATTGGCGCACCGATGAGCGAGTATGGCCAGCGGTCGCCATTTGAGAAGGCGGCGCGGGCGTTCAAAACGCCGACTCCGGCAACGGGCGGGAGCCGCACTCCGCTGGAAGAGACCTACGGCATCATTACACCGGCGCCCCTGCATTTTGAGCGGCATCATGCGGGCGTGCCGAAGATCGATCCGGCCAAGCATGAACTGCTGGTGCATGGGCTGGTGGAGCGGGACCAGATCTTTACGATGGAGGCGCTGAAGCGCCTGCCTTCGGTCTCGCGAATTCATTTTCTGGAGTGTTCGGGGAATTCGGGGTCCGAGTGGGTAAACCCGGCCGACACGGCACAACGGAGCCATGGGCTGGCGAGTTGCAGCGAATGGACCGGCGTGTTGCTCAAGACGGTGCTGGAGGAAGCCGGGGTGAAGCCGGAGGCGGCGTGGGTGATCGCCGAGGGCGGCGATGCGTGCCTGATGGCGCGCAGTGTGCCGCTGGCGAAGTGTCTGGACGACGCCATGCTCGTTTACGGCCAGAACGGCGAAGCGCTGCGGCCGGAACAGGGTTATCCGCTGCGGTTGTTGCTGCCCGGGTGGGAAGGCAACGCGTCGATCAAGTGGCTACGGCGGCTGATGGTGTCCACCGAGCCGATGAACTCGCGCGAAGAGACGGCGCACTACACGGATCTGATGGCGGACGGCAAGGCGCGTCAGTTCACTTTTGACATGGACGCGAAGAGCGTGATCCTGCGCCCTTCGGGCGGACAGACGACGACGCCGGGTTTTGTCGAGATCACGGGGATCGCGTGGAGTGGGCGCGGCAAGATCGACAAAGTGGAAGTGTCGGCGGATGGCGGGAAGACCTGGCAGGCGGCGACGCTCGATGAGCCGCGGCTGAGCAAGGCGTTTACGCGATTCCGCCTGCCGTGGAAGTGGGATGGCCAACCGGTGGACATCAGTTCGCGGGCGACGGATGAGACGGGCTATGTGCAGCCGACGACGGAAGAGTTGGTGGCGGTACGGGGGACGCGGTCCGGCTATCACCATAACGGCATCAAGGTGTGGCGGATCGGGACGGACGGGAAGGTGAAAAATGCGTAAGTCACTCTTGCTGTTGGCGTTTACGGGGATGGCGTGGGCGCAGAAGTACGGGACGGGGCGGGCGGCGACGCCGGCGGAGATTGCGGCGCGCGACTATTCGGTCTCGGCGCGGGGAGCGGGGTTGCCGGCGGGTGGCGGGACGGCGAAGGAAGGTCAGCCGCTGTATGAGAAGCATTGCGCGACCTGTCATGGTCCGGAACTGAAGGGCGATGGCGAGCAGGGATATCCCGCATTGGCGGGCGGCGTGGGGACGCTGGCATCGTCAAAGCCGGTGCGGACGGTGGGGAGCTATTGGCCCTATGCGGCAGGCGTATTCGACTATGTGCGGCGGGCGATGCCCTACGACAATCCGCATTCGCTGAAGGTGGACGAGTACTACGCGATCACGGCGTATGTCCTCTTCGTCAACGGTATCGTGAAGCAGGACGAGCGTTTGGACGCCAAGACATTGCCGGCGGTGAAGATGCCGAACCGGGACGGCTTCTTTCCGGATCCGCGGGTGACCGGAAAGAGCCCCAAATACTAGGCGGGAAGCAAGCCGCTGAGGCGGGTTGGGCGAGCCGCTGGTGAAGGTTTATTCCGGGATCGAGGCGGTCTGAGGGGGGAATGCAGTGCGGGGATCGATCCCCGCGTGGGCGCCGGGCAATGGCTCCATCGTGAGGGGCGGGCGACTCGGGGCGGGTCGGGGTCTGCAAGGGTCCGGATGTTGAGAATTCTCAATGAAAACTTGTTCATTTTGGTCCAGGGGTACTGGTGAAGCGGCCCACAAACGAGGGTGAGCGGTTTCCCGACAGGGTCCGCCGGTAGGCATTGCCGGGAGCAATAGCACCTCGTTCGTCGCCGGAATACCGCTATTGACCAAACCGTAATACGGCGTATAGACTCCGCTTACATTCCGTAGGAGGAGTTACTAAGTGAAATTGAATTGGCTCTCCAAGCACGCGCCCGTGATGGCGTTGGCTTACTTACTTGGGACGGTGAGTGCGCAAGCCGCGTTGTTTTCCGGCGCGCCGGTGGCGGATGGGTGGACCTATCAAGGTAACTCAGTCACATTAGGCGATAGTTACGTGCGCGGAGCGGGCGCGATCAACTTCGATATTTACTCCACCCTGTTGACGGTGACGAGTGGCTTACTGACGGAGTGCGGCACGGCCTGCAGTACGTGGCAAGTGGGCGATGTGGTTCTGGGGATGGCGGCGCAGTTTTCGGGAAACGGCAATCAACAGAGTTCGCCCGGGACGCTGCCCGGCGTGATCATGAAGTGGGGCACGTCGGCGTCGACTTACTCGCTGAGTTCGATTGCTTCGCCTTCGGGGAACGGCAGCGGCAGCCATAGCGGTAGCGGCGGCGGCACCGGATCGGTGCTGGCGCGGTTGAATGCGCCGGGCGCCGATGGCATCTACGGGCCGAGCTTGAGCGCGCAGAAGACCGCGTTGGCGGGCGACGGCCCCGCGTTGCCGGCCGGCGTGGTGGTGTTCCATGCGCTGACGAATGGCGAGTTGTTTATCAGCGTGGAGGGTTTGCTGAATGTAACGCGGTTGAATGCGCTCGATCCCAACTCGCTGGGTCCGCTAACGTACGGTGGCAACTCAATTGTCGCGGTGCAGCGGGGGATGGGTAACTCGACGGACGGCTTGGTGGATTCGTTTGCGGCGAATTCGGGAGAGGTGCCGGAGCCGTCGACGGGCTTGTTAGCGGGCGGAGCCTTGGCCGCGGCTTGGGCTTTGCGCCGGAAACAGCGGAATTAGTCTTCCATCGCTCGACAGAGAGTGCTTGAGGCCAGCCGGCTCGCCGGCTGGCTTTTCGTTTAGACGCGCTCGATGACTTTGAGTAAACCGGTGATGGATGTGCGGCTGGCGTGCTGCTTGCCCTGCGGACTCTTGTAGTGAGTTTCGAGGGTGAAGGCGTCCTGATAGCCGGCTTTCCGGAGGGCACGGATCTGGCCGAGGTTGTCCATCTCGCCTTCGCCGACGGCGCACCATTCGATTTCGCCGTTGGCTCCTTGGCGGAAGTCGCGGAGGTGGACGTTGAAGATGCGGGCGGGGTCGAGGCGCTTGAAGCCTTCGGGGAAGGGCTGGTCGCCAGACTGGCGGGCGTTGTTAGGGTCCCAGGTGAGGCCGAGGTTGCTTTCGGGGACGGCCTTCAGGAGGGCGGCGGCTTCGGTGGAGGACCAGACGTAGCTGTGGTTGACGTTCTCGAGTGCGAGTTTGAAGCCGCGGACTTTGGCGCGGCGGGCCGATTCGCGGACTAACTCATAGATGCGCGGGTAGGCGGCGGGGTCCGGCTTCTCGTGATCTTTGTAAGTGAAAGCGAAGGTGCGGATGGTCCTGGTGCCCATGACGGCGGCGCGTTCCATGGCGCCGTCGAGTAACTGCCATTGCTTGTCGAGGGTTTCGCGGCCGGCGGCGGTGTCGGGCGGGAGCGAAATCTTGAAGAAGCCGGTGGCGAGGACGGAAGTGGTGATGCCGTGTTCGTCGAAGATGCCGCGGAGCTCACGCAGCTTTTCGACGGGGAGCGCGGTGTTGTACTTGCCCCAGACGTTGCGGATCTCGGCGTAGCGCAGGCCGAACTCCTTCATGAAGCGGACGACGGTTTGGGGGTCGTCGTCGATTTCGTCGATGGAGATGCCGAGCTTGATCTTCGCGGGATCGAGCGCGAGCAGGGGCGCCGCAAACGGAGCGCACAACAGATGACGGCGGGAGATCATGCGCTGATTCTATCGCTATCCTCATAGGATGTTGGCGACCCTGGTTCTACTGGCGGTGCAAGCTCCCGCGGAGATGGTGCGAGTGGAGGCGAGCGAGATCGCCATCGAGGATTCGTCGACGGGCTTGAAGCAGACGGCCCGGGTGGGCGCGTTTCTGATGGGGCGGACCGAGGTAACTGAGGCGGATTTTGGCCGGCCGGGCGGCGGACAAAATCCGGTGACCAACGTGTCCTGGTTCGAGGCCGTGCGTTATGCGAATCAACGGAGTGTGCGGGAGCGGCTGCGGCCTTGTTACGACGCGGGCGGGGCGCGGGTGGCGGGCTGCAATGGCTATCGGCTGCCGACTGGGGCGGAGTGGAGCATTGCGGCGGCGCAGCCGACGGATCTGGCGTCGGCGAATCTGCGCGGAGGCGGGGTGAATGATCTACGCTACCTGACGGGGGCGGTGAGGCCGGTGGGAAGCGGGCAGCCGAATGCGCGGGGGATCCACGACCTTTATGGCAATGTCTGGGAATGGTGCGAGGACTGGTATACGCCGGAGCCGTTGCTGGACTCAGTGCGCGATCCGAGGGGGCCGGCCGATGGCGTGGAGCGGCTGATTCGCGGCGGCTCTTATCTGTCAACGCGGGGGCAGTGGAATAAGGGCTATACGTCGTCGTTTGCGCCGGAGCGGCGGAGCCCGTACACCGGGTTCCGGTTGGTGAGGAGCGTGGCGCCGGCGGCGGTGTTGCCGGTGGCGGACGCGACGTGGCTCGAGCAGTTTCAGGAGAAGCCAGCGGGGATGAAGGCCGCGGCGGCGGTGGGGGAACTGAGCGAGGTGCGGGCGGCGTGGACGAAGTTGTTGGGGCTGCCGGAGCCGGCGAAGGGTCCGGTGGCGGCGCGGAGTTTGAAGCGGTATCGCGAGGCGGTGTGGAACGGCGAGTTGCTGGATGTGGAGGTGGAGCCGGGCTGGACGGCGCGGGTGTTGGTAATGGAGCCGGTACGGAAACCGGCGGGGAAGCTGCCGGTGGTGGTGGTGCCGTTTTATGACGTGGATTCGCCGGCGGGGGAGAATCTGGGCGGGCGACGGTCCGGGGGCGGCGTGCGGGCATTTGCCAAGCTGGCTGTGCAGCGGGGCTTTTTAGCGGTGGCGGTGCGTTGGTATGGGGAGGGCGACGGCGAGGGTTATGACGAATCAGTCGAGCGATTGGCGGCGCGGCATCCGGGGCGGACGGGGATGGCGAAATGGATTCAGGATGCGCGGCGGCTGCTGGACTATGTGGCGGCGCGGCCCGACGTCGATGCGAGGCGGATCGGGATCATCGGGCATTCGCTGGGCGGGAAGATGGCGCTGTATGCGGCGGCGTTCGACTCGCGGATCCGGGTGATTGTGTCGTCGGAGCCGGGGATCGCGCTGGAGTTCACGAATTATGAGGCGTTCTGGTATCTGGGGCGGCAGCGTCCCACGGATCGGGATCAGCAGGATTTGTTGGGATTGATTGCGCCGCGGCCGTTTCTGCTGATCGCGGGCGAATCGAGCGACGGTGACAAGAGCTGGCCGTATTTGTTGGCCGGGCAGGAGGTCTATGGGCGGTTGGGGGAGCGGCGAAATTTAGGAGCACTGAATCATCGGGCGGGCCATTCGCCGACGTCTGCAAGCGTTTTGTTAGCGATGGAGTGGCTGGAACGGTTCTTGATAGCACCCATTTAAGGTGTCTTATGGGTCTAGTGCGTTGTATAAGATCGAATTTATAAAAGTTAGAAATCCGAATTAGAATTCTAACTCTTTACTTTTGAGTCAGTTGGGACAGAGAATTTCTGAGATTTGGACAGAATGACGGGCAATGGGACATTCTGTCCGCGTGTTTAGCTGGCCTAAATTGTAAAATCAACAACTTGGCTTTGGCTTTTCACCTGCACTAAAAGCCGGCATGAAATCGCAGTTCCTCGCCATTTCGATGCCGCTGTTGCTCGGGGTGGTCGCGTTCGGTCAAGTGAAGATCCCCGTCGAATTTGAAGCCTTGCCCGCAGATGCCGAGGCTGAGGTGATTGTGGAATACCGCAAGCAGCCTGGGGCCCGGAATCACCAGCAGGTGTTCGCCAAGGGCGGGACCCTGGGCAAGACGCTGGGCATCCTGAACGCGGCGCAATATTCGCTGCCGGTGAGCGCGCTGGAGGAACTGGCGGCGGATCCGGACGTGGTGGCGATTCATCCCGACCGGACGGTGTCGGCGACGGCGTGGAGCGGCAAGCTGGATTACGGCTGGATGGCCGCCATGCAGACCGACAACGCCTGGATCAAGTCGCAATATACGGGTGACAAGATGGCGGTGGCCATCATCGACAGCGGCGTGAATCCGAAGATCGACATGGGTCTGTTCCGGCTGGTCTATAAAGAGAACTTCGTGCCGAAGCAGACCGAGACGGGCGATCCGTATGGGCACGGAACGCACGTCATGGGCATCATCGGCGGCGATGGCGGGACGTCGAAGCTGATTGGCAGCGCGTATCGGGTACGCGGGATCGCGCCGGAAGTGAACGTGGTGAGTCTGCGGGTGCTGAATGAGAACGGCCAGGGCACCGATAGCGCCGTGGTGGCGGCGATCGACCGGGCGATTCAGTTGAAGGATAAGTACAACATCCGCGTGATGAACCTGTCGCTGGGCCGTCCGATCGCGGTGAGCTATGAGAAGGACGTGCTGTGCAAAGCAGTGCGGAAAGCGTGGAAGGCGGGCATCGTGGTGGTGGTGGCGGCGGGTAATGAAGGCCGCAACAACTCAGCGAAGACGCAGGGCTACGGCACGATCATGTCGCCGGGCAACGCGCCGGAAGTGATCACGGTGGGCGCCATGAATACGGTGGGCACGGCCAAGCGCAGCGACGATAAGATCACGAGCTACAGCTCGAAGGGTCCGACGATGCTGGATCACGTGGTGAAGCCGGATATTGTGGCGCCGGGCAATCAGCTGTGCTCGCTGCGCGCCGGTGGATCGAAGCTCGATACGGAATATTCGACGAACCGGGTGCCGATTAACGCGTACATGCCGTTGCTGGGCATCGCTTCGCTGGGTGAATTGGTGATCACCTACTTCCAGTTGAGCGGAACGAGCATGGCGGCGCCGATGGTGTCGGGCGCAGCAATTCTGCTGCTGGATCAGAACCCGAACCTGACGCCGGACCAAGTGAAGGCGCGGCTGATGAAGACGGCGACGAAGAATTTTCCCGAGAAGTCGGTGACGGTGGATCCGGTGACCAAAGAGACGTTCACGGTCTATAACGACCTGTTCACGCGCGGCGCGGGCTATCTCGATATCGAGGCGGCGCTGGACAGCAAAGAGATTGCGCCGGCGGGTGCTTCGGCGGCTTCGCCGATTGCGGAATACGATCCGAAGACCGGTAAGGTGACGCTCGAGGGCGTCGAGGGAACGAACGTGGTGTGGGGCTCCAATGTGGTTTGGGGTTCGAACGTGGTGTGGGGCTCGAATGTCGTGTGGGGGTCCAATGTCGTGTGGGGCTCGAACGTGGTGTGGGGCTCGACGACGGCGGCCGGGGCGAACGTGGTGTGGGGTTCGAATGTCGTGTGGGGCTCGGCCTCGCCGGCGACCGAATCGCTACGCATTCGTCTGAACGGCGAGAATTAGAGCGAGGTGGCCGCCGGCGTGCACTTGAACCGGCGGCCTGATGAAAAACAAGAAAATCCCTGTGGCTCGAGTGTTCTGGTGCGGCACAGTTGTGCGGAAAGTCTGCCGGTGGCTGATGCCGTGGATGGTGGCGGCCAGCGGCTGGGCGATTGACTCCGCGGAGCAGGTGCGGGTGGAACGGACAGGCGAAATGGTGCGCATGGTAGCGGACGGTCCCCGTCCGCTCCATGCTTTAGCGGAGACTTTGCATGAGCATCTGCAACTGTCGGTGAGCGTGGAAGATCCGGTGTGGGTGTTTGCGGGGGATCTGCGGGATGCTTCGGTGGAGAATCCGAGGCTCAGGGCGGGGGTGATGGTGCCGCGGGGCGGAAGGCTGCAGGTGGAGTTCAAGTTCACCGAGAGCCGCGATGCCGCTGCCGCGATGATGGTGCTGCTGGAGGCAGCCAATGAGCAATTGGCGTTTCAATACCGATTGGACAAAGATGGGGAACAGTATCGCCTGGTTCCGGTGCGAGGTCGTGATGCGCATGGCGAACTCAGCGATCTGGCACCGTTGCTTGACCGGTTGGTGAGCGTGCCGCACGGGAGGCAGACGATTGCGGAGGCGGCCGACCGCATGGCGCAGGCGCTGGCGAAGCAGACCGGCCTGATCGTGAGCTGCTGTCAATCGGTGGTGGCGGGCATCCCGTGGGGCCTGCAGACAGTGACTTATGGCGCCGAGCAACTGCGGGCGCGCGACGTGCTGAAGCAACTGACGGAACTGGCGGGGCCGCCGTCGCGATGGTTCGTGCGATGCGACCGCGAGTTCTGCTTTATCGATTTCCGCTAACTACAGCTTGCGGTACATGAGGTCCTTGTAGCGGACGACGCCGGTGGGGTCGTGCTGCTGGAGGGCCAGGTAGCCTTTGCTATAGGTGTTCTTGTCGTCAATGAAGTCGACGACGGTTTTGCCGTTGACCTTGATGACGATGTGGTTGCCTTTGACGATGATGTGCTGCTCGAACCAGGTCTCTTCGGGGGTGAGCTGCTGATAGACCTTGACGAGGTTGTAGAGGCTGCCGGTTTTGACGGGGTCGCGGTGGCTGCGGTTGACCTGCGCTTCGTAGCCTTTGGGGAAGCCGGGGCTGCTCCATTCGGTGCGGAAGAACATGCCCGAGTTGCCGCCCTTGTTGATGAGAACTTTGGCTTTGAACTCGCAATCGACGCACTCTTCCTTCATCCAGAAGAGATGGCTGCGCTTGCCGCGGCCAACGATCTCGCCGTTCTCGACGGTCCACTGTTCGGGAAGTTCGGAGGCTTTCCAGCCATCGAGGGATTTGCCATCGAACATGGAGACCCAGCCGGCGCCCCAGGAGGGGGTGAGCAGGAACAGGCAACCGGCAAGCGTAAGGAATCGTCTAGTCATGCGAATTGAACTCTCCCGGTCATTCTACGCCTCGTGAGCAGCTGCTGGAACTTTTCGACAGCTGGGCGGCGGCGGAGCGTCCGTTGTTCGCCTATGACGATGGGTATCGGACCGTCGCGCTGGCGACGCGGGAGACGGCGGCGGCGGTGCGGGCGCTGGCAGGGAAGCTGCCCGTCGGGCCGGGCGATAAGGTGATTCTGTGGGGCGAGAATCGTCCCGGGTGGGTGATCGCGCTGTGGGCTTGCTGGTGGCGTGGGGCGGTGGCGGTGCCGATCGACGCGCGGAGCAGCGTGAGCTTTGTCGAGCGCGTGACGGCGATTACGGGCGCGAAGGCGATCGTGGTGGGCGAGGAGGTCCCCGCGGTGTCGTTGCCGGCGTGGCGCATGGCTGAAGTGGAGAAGTGGGGTACGCCGGATGGTCCGGAGCGGGCGGCCGGGGATCGGGATACGCTCGCGGAGATTCTCTTTACGTCGGGCGCGACGGCCGAGCCCAAGGGCGTGCGCATCACGCACCGGAATCTGCTGGCGAATCTGAACCCGGTGGAAGGCGAGATCCGGCGCTATCGCGCGATGGCGGCGGTGAAGTGGCTGGCGGAGCCATTGTTCTTTCCGGTGCGCTTTCTGAATCTGCTGCCGTTGTCGCATCTGTTCGGGCAGACGATGGCGGCGTTCATTCCACCGATGGTGGATGGACAGGTGATCTTTCTGAAGGGGCATCATCCGCCCGAGATCGTGCGGCAGGTGAAGCGGCGGCGGATCTCGGTGATCGTCGCGGTGCCGAAGATGCTCGAGATGCTGCGCGACTTTGTGACGGCGCGGTGTCCGGAAGCGGCGAGCGGGTATCAGCCGCGCGGCGTGCTGCATGCGTTCTGGCATTACCGGCGCGTGCATCGTTTGTTGGGGTGGAAGTGCTGGGCGTTTGTGGTGGGGGCGGCACCGCTCGATCCGGAGCTGGAGGCGTTCTGGCGGCGGTTGGGCTATGTGGTGATCCAAGGTTATGGGCTGACCGAGACGGCGCCGATTGTGAGCTTGAATCATCCGTTTCATCCGAGCCACGGGACGGTGGGGAAGCCGATTCCGGGCGTGGAGCTGAAGCTGGCCGAGGATGGCGAGATTCTGGTGCGGGGAGAGAATCTCACGGCGGGGTATTACGGGTCCGAGGCGAGTGTGCTGGAGGACGGCTGGTTTCATACGGGCGATGTGGGGGAGCTGGATGCGTCGGGGGCGTTGAAGATCCGGGGGCGCAAGAAAGAGATGATCGTCGCCTCCGATGGCATGAACATCTTTCCGGAGGATCTGGAGCGGGCGCTCGAGAGCGTGCCGGGTGTGCGGGAAGCGGCGGTGGTGGAGCATCAGGGACGGGCGCATGCGGTGCTGGTGGGCGAAGGGCTGGACTTGCCGGCGGTGTTGACGCGGGCAAACGCGCAGCTCGAGGCGCATCAGCAGATGCGCGATGCGAGCGTATGGCCGTTGGGGGAACTGCCGCGGACGCATGGGACGCGCAAGTTGAAACGGCGCGAAGTGCGCGATTGGCTGAATGGGGTCGGCGTGCAGACGGCGCCGGCGGCGAACGAGTTGGCGGCGATTCTGGCGCGCTACGGCGTGCGCGAAGACGCGAAGCTGAATGAGCTGGCGCTGACGTCGCTCGAGCGGGTTCAGTTGTTGATGGAGATCGAGGAGCAGACGGGGACGCCGGTGGACGAGATGTTATTCACGCAGGCGCGGACGGCGGCCGAGCTGACGGCTTTGCCGCAGGCTGCCGCGGCGGAGGCGCCCCTTGCGTTTCCGGGCTGGAGCCGGCAGTGGTGGGCGCGGGCGATCCGGCGGGTGTCGTTACCGACGTGGGTGCTGCCGCTGGCGCGCGTGTTTCTGTGGGTGCGGGTGAAGGGGCTCGAGCATCTGGAGCAGACGAACGGCCCGGTGCTCTTTGCGGTGAACCATCAGAGCTACTTCGATACGGCGGCGTTACTCATTGCACTGCCCGCGCGGTGGCGGTATCGGTTGGCGGTGGCGATGCGCAAGGAGTTCTTCGACGCGCACTATCATCCGGAGGGCTATGGCTGGGCGAGGCGGCTGCGGAACTCGCTGGGGTATTACCTGGCGTGCCTGATGTTGGCGGCGTTTCCGCTGCCGCAGCGCGAGGCGGGAACCAAGGATGCGCTGCGGTACATGGGCGAGCTGTTGGGCGAGGGCTGGTCGGTGGCGATTTTTCCGGAAGGCCGGCATGCGGCGGGGGATGAGGTGGGTGAGTTTCAACCGGGCATCGGGATGATGGCGGCGCGTTTGGGGGCGGTGGTGGTGCCGGTGCGGCTGCGGGGTGTACATCGTGTCTTACATCGCGAGGCGCGCGTGCCGAGGCCGGGGGTGGTGGAGGTGAGCTTTGGGCCGCCGATGGCGCTCACCGGCGAGGGGGATTATCGCGAGATCGCGGGGGAAATTGAGGCGGCTGTCAAGAACTTGTAGTCCCAGACGATAAGCACCTTCAAGACGTGCCATGGGGTGCGTTCACCTAAGGAGGGGTACTGGCGCAAGATGTTCGCCCTGATCGGAATTGTGGTGGTGCTGGGTGCCGTGGTGGGCGGCTACCTGATGGAACACGGTCATCTGGAGGTGCTGTTTCAGCCCGCCGAACTGGTGATCATCGGGGGGGCGGCGATCGGGACGCTGCTGATTGCCAATCCGCTGGCGACGGTGATTGCGATCATCCACGGGTTGCTGGGCGTGATCAAGGGGAGCCCTTATACGAAGAAGTTTTACCTGGATGCGCTAAAGATGCTGAACGAGATTTTCGGCTATGCGCGCAAGAACGGCATGAACAAGCTGGAAGCGGACGTGGACGATCCGGGCAAGAGCGCATTGTTCTCGAAGTATCCGGCGCTGATCAAGAATCACCATGCGCTGCACTTTGTGTGCGACTCGCTACGGACGGCGATCTCGGGCGGCGTGAGCCACTTTGAACTGGATCAGGTGATGGAGAGCGACATGGAGATCCATCATCACGAGGCGAACGAACCGGTGCATGCGCTGCAGCAGGTGTCCGACGCGCTGCCGGGTTTGGGGATTGTGGCGGCGGTGCTGGGCGTGGTGATCACCATGGGTTCAATCGGCGGGCCGCCGGAAGAGATCGGGCACAAGGTCGGCGCGGCGCTGGTGGGCACGTTCCTGGGCATTCTGATGTGTTACGGCTTTCTGGGTCCGCTGGCGGCGAACATGCAGAAGATGAACGACGCGGAGCTGGAATTCCTGAAGTTTCTGCGGGCGGGGGTGATGTCGTTCATTAAGGGCGCGGCGCCGATCCTGGCGGTGGAGTTCGCGCGGCGGCAGATTCCGGGCCACGTGCGACCGTCCTTCAAAGAGATGGAAGGCGCTTGCCGCGGTGGAGGCGGCGACAAGTAAGCCATGGCCGACAAGAATCAAGCCATTATCGTCATCAAGAAGAAGGTGATGGGCGCGGGTCACCATGGCGGCGCCTGGAAGGTGGCTTATGCCGACTTCGTGACGGCGATGATGGCGTTCTTCGGTGATGTGGCTGGTAGGCTCGTCCGACAACGTGAAGAAAGCGGTGGCGGGCACTTCAACGATCCGTCCGGCTTTGGCAAGGATGCGGCTCCGGGATGGCGGGGCGGGTCAATCGATCATGCTCAACCAGGAGAATATGAACAAGCTCAAAGAGACGCTGGAGCAGGCGATGAAGGAGATGCCCGAGTTCGAGGAACTGAAGGACCAGGTGAAAGATGACTGTCACCGCGAAGCGCTTTCCTGCGTGGAGTTGATGGAGACCGAGAAAGGCATGTTCTTCGACAGCGGATCACCGGACCCGAGCCGAAACGGGCAGGACGTGCTGGCAAAGCTGGCCGAGCAACTAAGCAAGATGAAGAACACGATCATGATCGAGGAGCACACGGATTCGCGGCCGATCAAGGGCGCGACGGGTACTGAAACTGGGAGCTGTCGGGGGACCGGGCGAATGCGGCGCGCGGCGCTGTGCAGCAGCATGCCGCGGGCGGATCAGGTGAAGCAGGTGCGCGGCTTTGCCGATCAGGCGCTGTTGAAGTCGGATGATCAGGGGCGGCCAATAATCGCCGGGTGTCGATCATCGTGCAGTATACGAATCCGGAGCCGCAGGCTGAGGTGAAGGAAGAGGGCGAGCACGGGAAACCGGCGGACGCCAAGGGCAAGGTTGAGGTCACCGGTCGAGGAAAAAGCACCGCCGAAGGTCACGGCAAGAAGGAAGCGGAGGCCAAGGCCGACGCTCAGGCGAAGCCCGAAACGACGGCCAAGCCCGAGGCGAAGGGCAAGGATGAAGCCGAGGTCAAGAAGCCGGAGCCGGCGCAGGTGAAGCACGCCGCTCCGCCGGCCAAGGCGGAGGAGGCTCGCTACGAGGCCGAAAAAGACGAAGAAGAAGAAACACGAAGAAGAAAGATCAGGGCGCTGTGGCGGATCTGGGTGACCGGCACAAGTTGGCTGGTGCTCATGGAGCACCCGCATCATTTCCTTCTCGTTGCGCTGCAAATCGCTGAGCGTCATGCGGTTGAGCACATGTTCGATCATCGTCTGCAGGGTCTGCCAGACGGGCCTTAGACTGCAATCGCTGTTGTGGGCGCAGACTTCCTGCAGGCCGGAATGACGGTCACAGAAGGAAGGGCCGTAGAGGCGTCCGCCGAGGAGCTCAAGGACGGAGCCGACGGTGATTTGCTCAGAATTGCGGGACAGCGTATAGCCACCGGACTGGCCGCGCACACTGGCGACAAATCCGCCCATCCGTAACAAACGCATCAACTTGGCTACGTTCGGGATGGACAGGCCTTCGGCGCGGCTAATCTCGGGTATACAGAGGCTGGCCCCTTCACCCTGGCGCGCCATGTGGAGTAGGCAACGGAGCCAGTACTCCTCCTGAGCACTCAATTTCATGTCGCCAATTGTAATCGATGCTCCCAGGATTTGAAAATCCTTTGGAAAAGTTAATTTAGCCTTCAGTCGAAAAAACCGATCTCGTTCCTAGAGTTTGCCGAATGCCCTTCCAAATCCGTTCGTATCGTGAGCTTCAGGTCAATCCCGCGCTGCCGGAATCACTGAAGCGCCTGCCGGAGCTGGCTTACAACCTCTATGGAGCTGGGATCACCACCTCCGTCTGGTCTTCCGCCGGCTGGATCCGGCGGCCTGGAGGGCGAGCCATAACCCGGTGCTGATGCTGAGCAGCCTGCCGCAGGAAACGCTGGCGCGAGCGGCGGCGGATCCGCGCTACATGGCTGTTTATGAACGGGCGTGCGAGCGGTTTGACCTCTACATGAAACGGGCGCCGATGGACTTGCGGCAGCCCGGCGATGAGAAGATGCTGATCGCTTACTTCTCCATGGAGTACGGCCTGACGGATTGTCTGCCGGTGTATTCGGGCGGTTTGGGCGTGCTTTCGGGCGATCACATGAAGGGCTCGAGCGACGCGGGCCTGCCGCTGATCGGCGTGGGATTGGCGTATCAGAAGGGCTATCACCAGCAGGTGTTGAACCCGGATGGCTGGCAGTTGGAAATGTATCCGGTGAATGATTTTCACCTGATGCCGTGCCGCCCGGTGAACGGTCCGGATGGCCAGGAACTGCGGGTGGCGGTGAATCTGCCGTTTGCGACGATCCGGATCAAGGTGTGGCAGGTGGAGTCCGGGCGGAACAAGCTGTATCTGCTCGATACGAATATTCCGGAGAACGAGACCGAAGAGATCCGGAACATCACCGAGAACCTGTACGGCGGCGATCACGGGACGCGCATCAAGCAGGTGATCGTGCTGGGGATCGGCGGGGTTGCGGGTGCTGAAGGCGCTGGGCCATCCGCCGACCGTGTTCCATGAACGAAGGACACGCGGCGTTTTGGCACTCGAGCGGATCCGCGATCTGATGGACGAGCACAAGCTGACGTTCGAAGGGCGCTGGAAGCGACGCGCAGAAAGCAACATCTTCACGACGCATACGTCGGTACCGGCGGGCATCGACCTGTTCGAAGGGTCGCTGGTGTGGGATCACCTGAGCCCTTCTGCAACGAAGGCAACATCGCCTGCGCAATTGTTTGGCTTGGGCCGCAAGATGGGCAGCGATACGAATGAGAAGTTCTCGATGGCGATCGCGGCGATGCACTGCCTTCGGCGTTCCGCAATGCGGTGGCGATGCTGCACGGCGTGGTGTCGCGCGAGATGGGAGCGACGTGGCCGAACCTGCCGACCGAGGAAGTGCCGATCACGTCGTGACCAGCAGGACGCATCTGCCGTCGATGTTGAACGGCGATCTGGCGACCGTGTTCGACAGTTATCTGCAGCCGGATTGGCGGGACCGGCATCAGGAGCCGGCCATCTGGGCGCAGGTCGACGAAATTCCGCGCAGCGAGATCTGGGAAGCGCATCGCAAGCGCAAAAAGCAGCTGATCTTCGTGCGCGAACGCGCGGCCACGGTGGCGCGCAGCGGCATGCTTCGGCCGCCGAGATCCGCGTATTGAAGAAGGCTTCGATCCGGAGGTCTTCACGATCGGCTTTGCGCGGCGCTTGCGACCTATAAGCGGGCGACTTTGTTGTTCCGCGATCCGGAGCGCTTGAAGCGCATTCTGCTGCATGCGGAGCGGCCGGTGCAGATCGTGATTGCCGGCAAGGCACATCCGAAGGACGTGCCGGGCAAGACGTTCATTCGCGAGATTGCCTTGCTGTCGCGCGATCCCGAGTTGAAGAATCGTCTGGTGTTCCTCGAAAACTACGGCTAACGCATCGCCAAAGAAATGGTGCAGGGCGTGGATTTGTGGCTGAACAATTCCGCGGCGCGGCGAAGAGGTTTGCGGCACGTCCGGCATGGTGAAGGCGGCGTTGAATTGCGCTGAACCTGAGTATTCTGGACGGCTGGTACGACGAAGCGTACGAGGATTCGGGCGGTTGGGCCATCGGCGGGCGGGAGCCGTATCGCGAAGATCAGGACGACCTGCACGCGCTCGACATCTACAACACGCTCGAGCATGACATTCTGCCGCTGTACTACCGGCGCAACGACGATGGGGTGCCGGAAGGGTGGGTGGACCGCATGAAGGTCTGCCTGAAGAACATGAGCCCGCGCTTTAACGCGCAGCGGATGCTGGAGGAGTACACGACGCGGCTGTACCGCCCGGCGCACGCGGCGTTCGATCAGATGCGCACCGGTTCGTTTGCGCTGGCGCGAGAGCGTGCGGCGTGGGAGCGGCAGGTGGAGAGCGTGTGGGATCGCGTGCAGATTCGCGAGGCGGGTCCGGCGGAGCCGGTGAGCGAGATCACGGGCGACCAGTCGATCCTGATGCGGGCGGTGGTGGATCTGGCGGGTTTAAAGCCGGAAGACGTGAAGGTGGAAGTGGTGGTGGGGCGCGTGGCGGGCGACGGTCAGCTGGTGGAAGCGCATCCGGTGCCGTTGCTGGCGTCCGAAACAAAAGACGGCCTTCATGTTTTTACACGGCAGCTCGTACCAGGACTGATGGGGCGTTTAGGATATGCGTTCCGGGTGAGTCCGAATCATACGGAGGATCCTTTGCGGCGGCCCTGTCAGGGGCGTATGAAATGGGCTTAAGGATAAAGTTCACGCTAGATTTGTCCGAAAGAACGTGATATAAGGGTGAAGTCCTGAGTTCAGTTCTGACCGACCTGGTGTGAACTTCTCGCGAACCAACTTCCCCATTGCTTTTCGGAACTCAGCCGTTCCGCGCAGCAAGCCGGTAAGCGAGCAGACTTCGATGTTCCGATCGAACTAAGAGAGTCAGCGGTCGGACCTGAATGGACAAATACGGGCTTAGACCATCTTTCCAGTCCCTCCTAACACGCAACAGATACGAAAGAACGAAGTAGTGTAGGCATTCGCCGGGACTTATTGGAAATCCGCAAGGGAGCATCTTTTCATGGATGACGACCGCAAATACCGCCAAAACGGCTATCAGGACCGCGGCTTTGACCGCGGCGGAGATCGCGGATTCGAACGCGATCGCCCGAAGCCGCAAGGCCCCCGCCCGTCCATCGACATTACCGGTCCGCGTTTACCGCGGATGGTTCAGACGGTGACCGCGTCGCGTTGCTATAATTGCTCGACGACGCTGTCTTCCGAGACTGACTTCACCGGAAACTGTCCGAAATGTAACGCCGCACTGCATTGTTGTAAGCAGTGCACTTACTTTGAACCGTCGACGCGTTTCCAGTGCCGCAAACCGATTCCGGAGCGGATTGCGTATAAGGATCGAGCGAACGAATGCCAGCTCTTTTCCCCGCAGGTGACCGTGGCGCGCGATGCGGCGCCGCAATCGGCGGCCGGAGCGATGCGCGCGCCGATTTTGCCGAATGGCCCGGCGCCGAAGAGCGCGAGCGATGCCCGCGCGGCCTTCGACAATCTGTTTAAGAAGTAAGTTCGCCAGCTAACTCCAGCGCGCCCCACAGCACGCTGTCGTCGCCTAGTTCGGCTGGTACCACGTCGATGCGGGCGCGCGACCAACTGGTCATCTGACGGCCCAGTTCGGCCCGCAAGGGAACGAATAACTGGTCGCCGGCTTTGCTGATTCCACCGCCAATGACGATGCGTGCCGGATTCAGTAACATCAACGCGGCCTTCAAGCCGAGCGCTAAGTCCACGACATACTGCTCGACAAACCCCGGGTCCTGGAGCAACTCCTTCGCCGACCGCCCATGGTCGCGTTCGAGCCACAAGCCACAGCACACCCGTTCGTAACAACCGCGCGCGCCGCAGAGGCACGAAGGACCATCGGGACGGATGGTGAGGTGTCCGATTTCGCCGCCATAACTATCGGCGCCGCGATGGACGCCGTGGGCGGTGAGGATGCCGCCGCCGATGCCGGTGGAGAGCGTCATGTAAAAGAGCGGCAGCGCGCCGCGGCCAGCACCATAACGGCCTTCGCCGAGCGCGCCGACGTTAGCGTCGTTATCCATCAGGACGGGGACGCCGAGTTCCTGCTTGAGAAACAACGGCAGAGCGTAGTCGCTCCAGCCGCCGACGTGCGTGGAGAGGGCGATGCGCTGGTCCGGGAAAATGACCGGGCCGCCGAAGCCAATGCCGCAGCGAGCGAAGCCCGGAGATTTCTGCCAGCCTTTGGCGATGGTGACGATGCGGTTGAGCATCCAGTCGCGGCCGCCTTCACGGTCCGTGGGTTCGGAGACACGTTCGATCATGCGGCCGTCGCTGAAGACGGCCATGGAGAACTTGGTGCCGCCGATGTCAATGGCGAGAGTGTTCATCGGAGCAACTCCTCGGGCGTGGCGGTGCCGGTGCCCTTCTTCATGACAGTGATCGAGGCGACGCGATGGCCGAAGTCGATGGCCTCGGGCACCGAAGCACCGGCCGCCATGGCCATGGCCGCGCCAGCGGAGAAGCTATCCCCTGCCCCGCAGATGTCGACGGGGTTTTTCACTTTGACGGTGGGCACCCATTGTTCGCCTTCGGGCGTGACGATCATGACGCCGTCGCCGCCGTGGGTGACCAGGAGTAAGGGTGCTTGCGTGAGTTCGCGGAGACGGCCAAAGGCGCGCGGGTCACCGAACAGGCGTTGGCAGATGGTTTCGGCCTCTTCCTGATTCGGCTTGAGGAGAACGTTGTGGAAGCCGTCGAGATGGGCGCGCGAGTCGACGAAGAAGAACTGGCGATCGGCGAGCTTGGCGACTTCCTGCCGGATGGCGGGCGTGATGAGTCCGCCGACTTCGATTTCGGCCTGGTCGGCAATGAAGATGACGTCAAAGCGGCCGGCCCATTGGCGGAGCTGCTCGATGACGCGCTCTTCGATGTCGGCGGGCGTGGGGTCGACGGAGACGAAGTCGACGCGCGGGAGGTCCTCCTCGCCGGTCTGCTGGTTGAGCAGCTTGGTGTAGGTGAAGGTAGGATAGCCGGTGCGGGTGAGCAGCAGCTCGGAGGAGACGCGGCGCTGGCCAAGGGCCTGCTTCAGTTCGTAACCGAAGCCGTCGTCACCGATGAGGCCGAGGATATTGATGATGCCGACGCCGAGGTCGGCGAGGTTGTTGGCGACGGTGCCGGCGGCGCCGGGGGTGAGTTCGGTGCGGGTGACGGCGACGCGCGGGATGCCGGTTTCGCGCGAGGGCTCGGAGAGAGCCGGGTCATAGGTACACCAGCGGTCCAGGCAGATGTCGCCGACCACGAGGGCGGAAAGCGAAGGGAGCTTCGCCAGGATGTCACGGGGCGTCATGGCGGCGCTTAATTCTCTCCGAAGAGGCGAGGCAGCCACTGCTGGCAGGCGGAGAAGTTGGCGACCATGTAGTCGGCACCGACGCCGGCGAGGCGATTGCGCTTCCAGTCGTCGACCTTCTCGCAGGCGGGTTCGTCGCTGGCGACGCCCACGGCGACGCCGCCGGCTTGCTTGACGACGTCGATTTCGACGTAGCCGTCACCGAAGGCGAGCAGTTCGGGGCCCTGGTAGCCGGCCTGTTCGACGAGGCGCTTGACGAGCATGCCCTTGGAGAAGGACTCGATGTTGTCGGAGGCGCCGTAGATGCCGCCGTCGAAGTAGCGGGAGATGTCGAGCAGGTCAGCTTCACGGCGGACGTCGACCTCGTCGGTGCCGCTGGCGAGGTAGAGCTTGAGGCCGCGGGCCTTGAGGGCTTCGAGCAGGGCGCGCGAGCCGGGGACGAGGTACTTTTCGGGAGAGCCGCCGTTCTGGAGTTCGGCGACGCGGTCCTTGATCACTTCCCACAGGCGGCGCAGGTACTCGTGCTTGTACTCGACCGGGGTGAGGGGCTGGCCGCCGCGCTGCTCGATTTCGCTGGCGTACTGGATCATCTGGTAGATGGTCTCTTTGCCGGTAAGCTTGCCGACGTAGTCTTCGACGATGCGCGTGAGCTCTTCGTCGGTTTCGCCGGGCTTCAAGCCGCGCAAGCCTTCCACCATCATGGGAATCATCACGTGGACCCAGCCGGAGCGCACCAGCGACACCGTCCCGTCAAAGTCAAAAATCGCCACCTTGGCCTGGCGCGCGTTGACGCCGCTATTGAGTACTTCCATCATCTCCTCGGTATTGTCCCATGCAAACGAAAAGCGTCCGGTTCTGAAGCCGGACGCTTGCTCGTTCTGTCTGAATTTCTGTCGGACGTTCTATGGGGATTTCTCGCTGGGCGTCGCCCTCCTTGGCGTTCACTAAGGAATGCGTAAGGGACGCCAATTCGGGGTCAAAAAACTTTGGCTTGCGGCGCTTCGGCCGGGGCAGCCTCCGCCGGGGCCGGCTGCTTGTAATTGGAATACTTCACGGCCATCTCGACGCGCCCGACGATGCGGGCGTCGATGGAGCTGTTCCAGGTGGACAGGTACGCCTGCCCATCGCGAATTTCGTAGTTGCGGGTGAATTCGGTCTTCTTGAAGAAGACGGAGGGATTCTTCACCAGGCGGCCGCTTTCACGGACGGGGAGGCCGGTGACCGAGTCGAGCCAGAGGTCGCCTTTGAAGAGGCCGATGCGCTTGGAGCGCGGGTTCAACTGGAAGATGTAGACGACCTTGCCGCCTTGCTCCAGGCGGCCCTTGTAGTTGAACTTGTAGTTCGCCGGGGTGATGGAGATGTCGCCGGCCTGGCTGCGGGCTTCGGTTTCGGCATTCAGGAAGCGGGCGATGACGTCACGCTTCACCTGATCGTCACCGGTGAAGGCGAGCTTCTGGTAAGTGACCCGGCCGATCTTCGAGATCAGGCGCAAGGCGGTCATTTTGCTGGACTTTTTCCACTTGGGGACGGTGGCTTCGATTTCGCAGTCCATGGCCACGTCGACCAGAGGGACGCGCTTCTTCTCCAGTTCCCAGTAGCGTTCGAGCAGTTCTTTGGCGGGGTCCGCTTTTTCCGTGACTGCGAACGATTGGGCTTGGAGGGTAGAGGCGAGACCGATGAAGGCTAGGCTCAGGACGCCGAGAGAACTTCCCATCAAGATACTCGTTTATTGTAACCGTTCTTTGGCATATCGGCGAAGGGGACCTGTTCCCATACAGAACCAACTGCCTATTCGTGTTTACGTGGCGGAAGCGATTGACAGTTGTGAAAAGTGAAGGGAGCAGGCGGCTTAGAGCTGCCGCCCGCGATAGGACTCGAGCCGGGCGATGCGGTCGGCGGTGGCCGGGTGCGTAGAAAACAGCTGGGCGAACCAGGCGCCGGTCATCGGCGGAATGATGTACATGTGCGACATGGCGGGTGTGGCCGATTCCATGGGCAGGCGCTTGGACCAGGAGTCAAGCTTGGCGAGGCCGGAGATCAGGCCGTCGGGGGTACCGGTGTACTTGGCCGCGGCATAGTCCGCACTGAACTCGCGCGTGCGCGAGATGGCCAT
This sequence comes from Bryobacteraceae bacterium, assembly GCA_044226365.1. GTDB lineage: Bacteria > Acidobacteriota > Terriglobia > Bryobacterales > Bryobacteraceae > JALHNI01. Next base: position 36,419 of record JBGAHE010000030.1, on the reverse strand, counting down.
CTGGATGACGCCGGCCGCCAGGGGAGCCAGGATCATCATGGCGAGGCCGCCGAGCATGCCGCCGCCCGAATCCTCCTCGTCGTCGTGGTGGCGCGGGCCGAAGAACATCAGCATGTGGCCGAGGTAGGAGATCGCTGCGGCGATGGTGGCGGCGATGGAGCTAATGAGAATGTCCCGGTTCTTGATATGGCCGAGCTCGTGGGCGATGACGGCCTCCACTTCGCGGTCGTTCATCAGGTCGAGCAGGCCGGCGGAAACGGCAACCGACGAATTCTGAGGGTTGCGGCCGGTGGCGAAGGCGTTCGGCGAAGCTTCCGGCAGCACCCAGAGCTTGGGCATGGGAATGCCCATGCGTTCGCACAGACGAGCGGTCATCGGCGCGATCCGGCTGAAAATGTGAGGGTTTTCGGTCTCGCTGACGCGCACGGCGCCGCTCGAGGAGAGGGCCATCTTCTCGGAGAAGAAGTAGCTGACAAAGTTCATGCCGATCGCCATGACAAGGGCGAACAGCATGCCTTGCTGGCCGCCAACGAGGCGGCCGACGACAATCAACATGCCACTCAGCGAACCAAGCAGGAGAGCGGTCTTCAAGGCGTTCATAGTTGTTCACTCAGTATGACGGATTCTTCATGTGCCAGGTTCCGTGGATCGTATCGGCGACGGGGTAAGGTGCCGGGTGAGGGCGACGCAGGGGTTTCGCCGATGGGCTTTGCACGGGGTACCGGCTATTCTGCTTACAGGATGCAGCACTGGCGGGCGGGGATGCGCGAGGTTTTCGGAATGGCCAACGCCTACCTGACGTTGAACCTGCCGCTGTCGATTGTCTATTTGTACTATCCCCAGTCGAGGCAATGGACGGTGATGGCGCTGCTGGCGATTCCGGGATTGGTGCTGCCGGCGCTGTGCTCCACCACCCGCCTCTATCGGATGCACGCGGGCACGGGGCCCATCGGTATGGCGTGCGGGCTGGGGAGCATCCTGGCGGCGTTGAGTCACCATGCGGCTCTCATGGCGCTGGTGCACGTCGGCATCTATCTGGGGGACCGGGCGGGCTTTACGCGCCTGCCGGGGCCATTGCAGGCCGATCTGGCCTATTGGAAGAAGCATTTCGCCGAACAGCCGGGCTACTGGCTGCCGAATCCGGGCGAGGTGGTGAATCTCGAGGTGCTTTTTGCGCTGGTGGCCTTGCTGACGGTGGGCTGGCTCTATACCCGGCAGCGTTTGCTGGGCGCGCCTGACGCTGCGGTGCCCGTGCCAGCCGTGGTCGAGCCTTTCGAAGTTTCCACGCGCTGAGCGCCGGGGTTAGGTTCCGCAATCCTCGCGCGTTAGAATGCGGGAATGTCGCATCTTGCACGCCGTCAGTTTCTGGTTGCCGCCGCGGCCGCCCATCAGACTTGGGCTCAGGCCAATGATCGTTTGAGGGTCGCCATTGTCGGGGTGGGCAGCCGGGGCAGCGCGCACATCAAAGAGATGCTGCCGGTGGCCAACCTGGAGATTGCGGCGTTGGTGGAAGTGGACGGGGCGCGCGCCGAAGCTGCTTCGCAAGTCGTTTTCCAGAAGACGGGCAAGCGGCCGATCATAGAGACCGACATGCGGCGGGTGTTCGACAACAAGTCGATTGATGCGGTGTCGATTGCGACGACCAATCACTGGCATTCGTTGACGGCGATCTGGGCGATGCAGGCGGGCAAGGACGTCTACGTCGAAAAACCGGTATCGCACAACATCTTCGAGAGCGTGAAGCTGGTGGAGACGGCCCGCAAGTACAATCGCATCGCCGCCGGCGGGACGCAGCGCCGCTGGTGGGGACGCTTCCGCTCGGCGGTGGATCTGATCCACAAGGGCGTGATCGGCGACGTGTACCAGGCGAACTTCATGTTCCCGGGCCGGCGCGATCCGCTGGGCTTTAAGCCCGTGCAGCAGCCGCCGGCGAATCTGAACTGGGATTTGTGGGTGGGCCCCGCGCCGATGCAGGCCTATCACGGCAATCTGGTGCCCTATAACTGGCATTGGTTCTGGGACTTCGGCAACGGCGAACTCGGCAACAATGGCATCCACATGATCGACGTCGTGCGCTGGGCAATGAATCGGAAGATGCCGACCGGTGTGCGTTCCACCGGCGGTCGCTTTGGCGAGAAGGATCAGGGGCAGACGCCGAACTCGCAGGTGGTGACCTGGACGTTTCCCGACGGGGCGAGCATCGTGGGCCAGTTGCGCGGCCTCTATACGACCGAGCCGATGTCCTGGGACTTCTTCGGCACCAAGGGCCATCTGCACCTGATGGCCGACGGCCGGCATCAACTCACGCTGGGCCGCAGCAAGACGCTGGAACCGGAGCCCGAGTATCCCAAGGACCTCGACCACTTCGCGAACTTCGCCGACGCCGTGCGGGCACGCGATCGCAAGCTGTTGCACGCCGAGGTGGAAGAGACGGCGATTTCGACCTCTTATTGCCATCTGGGTAACATCTCCTACCGCCTGGGTCGCGAACTGAAGTTCGACCCGGCGACGATGCGGTTCACGGGCGATGCCGAGGCGAACGCCATGCTGAGGCGCAACTATCGCGCGCCGTACGTGGTGCCGGCAAAGGTCTAGTTGCCGCCGAAGCGGAACACCATGCCGATGCTGAGGACGGTGTGTTGCTGCGCGCCGCGCAGGGCGGGCAGGTTGTAGGCGGGGCTGCCGCTGGTATAGCCGCGGAACTCGCCGCGGAAAGCGAACTGGCGGATGACGGCGAAGTCGGCGCCGCCGCCGTAAGTAGCTGCCGCGCGGGAAATAGTGCGCGGCGCCGGGTTCGGCGCGCCGTTCAGTACCGTTAGACTCTGCTCGAAGACCGCCCAACCGGCGCCGCCAAAGACGTACGGCGACACGCGGGACTGCGAGAAGAACTTCAACTTCAGGCCGGGCGTCAGGAAGATGGTGGCGACGTCGCGCGTGGCGGTGGGCGTGCCGGAACCGACGATGCGCTGGGGGTTGGCGAGGAAGTGGACTTCGCCCAGGAGCGCAGTTCGCGAGCCGCCGGCGACGCGGTAGCCATAGTTGGCCTGATAGGCCGTGCCGGAGCCTAAACGCAGCAAATCGCGCGAGTTCGCGTTGAGGCGGCCCAACAGGAGCCCGACTTCGTGTTGTTGGGCGCCGAGCGGCGTGGCGAATAGCAGGCAAATGAGCGCGAGCTTCATGGGGATGGATGACGGGTGGGAGCCCGATTATTCCTGTCAAGGTGGACTGCTTTTAATGGTGGGGCGGGAATAGGCGCCGGGCGGAGCGGCATTCTATGCTCGTATGCAAGCGTCCGACACGATCGACAAGTGGATGGATCCGCATCTCCCCGCCGAGCGAAGCATGTCGCAACCTTTGTCCCAGCACGAGCGTTTTGAAGCTGAAGCGATGCCGCACCTGAATGATTTGTATCGGACGGCGACGCGGGTGTTGGGGGAACGGTCGCGGGCGGAAGATGTCGTGCAGGAAGTCTACTTGCAAGCCTGGAAGTCGTTTCACCGGTTCGAGCCCGGCACCAACTGCCGCGCCTGGCTCTTCAAGATCCTGTTTCACTGCGTCAATCATCACCGGCGGAAGTGGTTCCGCTTTCCGCTGCTGAAGGAGACCGAGGAGTTTCTGGAAGCGAATCTGGTGGCGGCGACGCCGATTCCGGATCATCTTACGGACGAAGACATTCTGCGGGCCCTGGACAAGATGCCGGCCGATTTTCGGAGTGTGGTGCTGCTGGTGGATGTGGAGGAGTTTGCCTACAAAGACGCGGCGGAGATTTTAAGCGTGCCGATTGGCACGGTGATGTCGCGTTTGAGCCGCGGGCGCAAGATTCTGCGGGAACTGCTCGACGAAGTCGCGCAAGCTTACGGCCTGGGCCGGGCCAGCCAGGAGGCCAAGAATTGATGAGCGTGATGAGTGAACCGAACGAAATGAAGTCGCGACTGAAGCGAGCCGCCGAGAGCGAAACGGTGCCGCCGCATCTGGCCACGCGGGTGCGGGCGGTCTTGGAGGAGGCGCAGGCTCCGCGCGCGCGACAGCGTTGGTATTGGCCGGCGCTGGCGATGGCCACGTCGGCGGTGCTGCTGACAGCGTTTTTGGTGATGCGGCGGCAGGAGAACGCCTACATTGCCGGCTTCAATCTGCCGTCGATTTTGCGGGTGGGCTTTGGCGATCACATGCACTGCACGATGCTGCGGAAGCAACGGACGTCGCCAAAGGCGCTCGAACAGATGAAGGCGGAAGTGGGCCCGGCGTATGCGCGTCTGATTCCGGCGGTGGCGGCGCATGTGCCGGCGAACTATCAGGTGCTCGATGCGCACAAGTGCCATTTTCAGGGGCGCGAATTCATTCACCTGGTGATGGCGAATGGCGAGCGGTATCTGTCGGTGGTGGTGGCGCGGCAACAGGCCGGCGAGACGTTTGCGGCGCACAATCTGGTGCCGGCGCTGGCCCGGAGCGGCATACGCTTCTATCAGCAGGGATCGGGACGTTTTGAGGTGGCGGGCTTCGAAAGCGGCCAGCACCTGGTCTATGTCGTTTCCGACCTGCCAGGTGAACAGAACCGGCAACTGATGATGGCGATGGCCGGCGATCTGCGCGACGCGCTGCCGGCGCTTTAGAACTCGACGCGCTGGCTGGCCGCGTTCCACTTGAGGCGCCGCCCCAGCTTGAGCGAGCGATTCGCCAACTGCACCACGAGCGCGGCCTGAAAGCCGAGGCGCATGGGAGCGGTGGGCGTTTGCCGCGACTTCACGCAAGCCAGGAAGTTCTCGACGTGCAGGTCCGTGGCGTAGCCGAAGCCGCGGGCGGACTCCAGCGACGTAACGGGCACGTCGTCCTGACCCTGGCGGTAGACGCGGCACTCTTCGCGGCTCACATCCATGCGGGCCTGCGTGCCGTCCAACTGATTGAGCTGGTCGTTGCGCGACTGATACTTCATGGCCGCGTAGTTGATGGTGAACACGCCGAGGAAGTCTTCGGGATACTCGGCGATGACGACCACCGACTCGGGCGTATCGCCGCCGCCCGCCTGATGAGGCTTGCCGCCGGAAGCGTTGACGGCGAGCGGATAGCTGGCGTTGAGCAGCAGGTGCAGGCCATCGAAGACATGAGCGCCCTGATCGGCGACGATGCCGCCGGCGTAGTCCGAGTATTGGCGCCAGCGGCGAAAGCGATCGGCGTCGAAGGGGCGGCGTTCGGCGGGGCCTTGCCATTGTTCCCAGTCGAGGGGGCCATCGAGCTTGGTGGCGCGGGGGGAGCCCAGGCTGTTGTTCAGCCACCAGGAGCGCGCCATGTGTACGGAACCGAGCGTGCCGGCGGCGATCAGTTTGCGGGCTTCGAGATACAGGTCATAGCTGCGGCGCTGCATGCCCACTTGCACGATCTGCTTCGACTTCTTTTCGGCGGCCACCAGTTCCACGCCTTGCTCCGGCGTTTGGCAGAGCGGCTTTTCCACGTAGACGTCCTTGCCGGCGGCCAGCGCGTCGAGCACCATGCGATGGTGCCAGTGCTCAGGCGTAGCGATCAGGACGGCCTGGATGTCCTTGTCGGCCAGAAGCTGCCGGTAGTTGCGGTAGGGCTTGGGCTTGCTGCCCGCTTTGGCGGCGACGGAGAGGGCGTTTTCGAGATTGGGTTCGTAGACGTCCGCAATGGCGCCGACGCGCACGGCCGGGTTCTTTTGGAAGACGGTCATGACGAAGGTGCCGCGGCTGCCGGAGCCGATGACGCCTAAGTTGATTTGGTCGCTGGGAGGGACTTGCGCCCGCAGGAGAGCGGCGCCACTGGTGAGGATGAAGGTGCTGCGATTCACTCAACGCTCCAGCGGGTAGAGTGGCCGGCGGCGACGTTGATAAGGGAACGACGCCGGGTTGTCGCTGGTGACGCCCGCCGTATCCACCAGCAGCACTTCGCCGGCGATCGGCTCGTAGGCGGCCCGCGGTGCCACCACACCCTTGACGATCAGAATGTCCTTCCGCTCCGGATGGACGCCAAGACTGATGACCTGTTCGAGGCTCATCGGCGCCATGCGGCGGCTGGTGAGAACAATCGTATGCTGTTCCGCCGTCTCGACGACAGCGGTGATGCCCTGGTCGCCGCCGCCCCAGCCGCCGTGGCGGATCTGGGTTTCGACGAAGATGCCATCGGAGAGAGTGCGGACGAGGCCCTGGACGGGGACGGGCGAGCCGTGGAGACGATCAGTTTTGGCGCCCACTTCGAGGCGGACGGGCTGGCGGATGCCGGCGGCGACGCACTGCTCGACGGAGGCGGGGTCATAGAGGATGACCATGACGTTGGCGGCGCCTTGCCGGATAGCTTCGGCCAAGAGGATGGTGGAATCGCCCGGGCTGCCGGCGCCGACGTTGTCGCCGATGTCCATGAGGACGACCGGCTTTTTGCCGGCGGTGCGGGCGTGTTCGATGGCGGCGGCGGGCGTGGGCAGGTCGCCGGCGAATTCGTGGCGGCGCTGCCAGGCCCGGTCCGCCATCCATGCGGCGGCGCGTTGGGCGAGGGCGGGATCATTGTCGGCCACAGCCAGGAACGACATGCCCATCTCGGGGACGTCGGCATAGTAGAAGCCCATGGCGACGCTGGCGCTCAGGATGCCGGGCCAGGTGAGGACGGTTTCGAGATCGGCGTAGAGACCGCGGGCGGGCTCGACGGCGGTGTGCTGCTTCGAGATATGAATCAGCATGGGCGGCGTGGCGAGGTGGTGTACGGGCTTCACTTCGCCGCGCAGGGTGCGACCCATCAGCAGGGCGGCTTCGCGGCCGCGCTCGAACTGGTCGAGGTGCGGGTTGGAGCGATAGGCGACGATGGCGTTCGAAAGCCGGGCCATTTCGGGCGAGATGTTGGCGTGAAGGTCGAGCGTGACGATGATCGGCAGGTCCGGCCCGACTCGGGCGCGGATGCGCCGCAGGACTTCGCCGTCCGCATCCGGGTAAACTTCGCTGGCGGTGGCGCCGTGGAGAGCGACCAGCAAGCCGTCGAGCGGCAGTGCGATCGAGTCCACCAGCTCCGTGGCGAGGCGTTCAAAGGCTTCCGCGGTGATGGTGCCGCTGGGGACAGCGAAAGTCGCCATGCCGGGGACGATGGTGAGGCCGGCTTCGTCGCAACCGGCGAGCAGGCCGCCGAGTTCGTGATGGGCGCCGCGCCAACGCTCGAGCAAAGCGGGTCCGCGGGTGAGCGACGTGGAGGCGAAGTTCTCGTAGGTGGTCGAGACCGGCAGGAAGGTATTCGACTCGTGCAGGAAGCCGAGGACTCCAACGCGCGGCATTAGGGCAGCTCCGCGACGAAGGCTGCTTCGATCATCATGCCGACCTGCAGGTCAACGCCATAGGCACGGCGAATGGGACGATGGTCGCCGAAGTACTCCTTGTAGACGACGTTCGCCGCGGCGATGTCGCGGTTCACGTGCTGCAGATAGAGGCGGGCCGAAGCGACCGCGCGGCGATCGACGCCGGCGGCCGCGAGGATCTCGTCGAGCTGCTTGAAGATCTCGCGCAATTCGGCCTGCACACCGCCTTCGACGGGCTTCTCCTCGCCGTCAGGGATGCCGACCAACACTGTCTCAAGCAGGCGCCCCGAGGTGATCACTGCGCCGTCAATGCTGAAGTCCATGAACCGTCCTTAGTAAGTGAGTAGGCCCCCGTCGACCGTCAGGACGGAGCCGGTGGTGAAGCCCGCGCCGGGGCTGAGCAGATAGGCCACTGCGCGCCCGATCTCGGCGGGAGTGCCGCGGCGGCCCAGCGGCGTACGGCGCAAGTAGAGGCCGGTAGAGCCGCTGGTTTGAAGCTGATCGACGATGTCGGCGCACGCTTCCGTCAGGATATCGCCTGGCGCCACCGTGTTGACGCGGATCTGATGCTGGGCGAGTTCCAGAGCCATGGAGCGCGAAAGACCCACGATGGCGGCCTTGCTCGCGCAGTAGATCGAGGCCAGTTCCTGGGCGACAAACGCGCCGGTGCTGGCGATGTTGACGATGGCGCCCGTCTGTCTGGTCGCGACCCAACGGCGGGCGACAGCCTGCGAGCAGTAGACGGCACCTTTAAGGTTGACGTCGAGAATCTGGTCCACCTGCGAGGGCGGCGTCGAGAGGAACGGGCTGACGGCGGGGAGCCCGACGATGGCGGCGTTGTTCACCAGGCCATCGATGCGGCCGAACTCGGCGAGGACATCGTCCACCATCTTTCCGACGAGCTCGGCGCGGCGGACGTCGGCCGCGAAGCCGCGGGCGCCGGTGAGTTGGGCGGCGGCGTTCTGGGCTTGGGCGAGGTCGGGCTGGACGATGGCCACGCGGGCGTTCTGTTCGGTGAGCACTTGTGCGATGCCACGGCCGATGCCGGTGGCGCCGCCGGTGACGATGATGACTTGGCCGTTCAGCATGTTCCCTCGACGATTTGACGTAAGGCACCGGCGAGTTCGCCAGCGGTGTGGGTGCGGTCCGGATGGCGTTTGGCGGCTTCCTGGATGGAAGCGGGGTCCTTGAAGCCGTGTCCGGTGACGAGGCAGATGGACGTTTCGCCGTCTTTCACCAGGCCTTGTTCGCGGGCCTTGCGCCAGCCGGCAAACGCGGTGGCCCCAGCGGGTTCGGAGTAGACGCCTTCACGTTCGAGCAGCAGGCGTTGCGCGGCGAACACCTCTTCGTCGCTGACGCTCAAGCCCGCGCCGCCGCATTCGAGCAGGCGGGTAAGGGCTTGGGTGGCGTCGATGTCGGTGGGGACGGAAAGGCCGCTGACGCGGGTGGTGCTGGTGACCGGGCGGACTTCGCGGCTGCCGCGCAGATAGCTGGCGACGACGGTGAGGCAGCCTTCGGGCTGTACGGCGTGAACCTTCGGTACCCAGCCAGCGGCCTGAAAGCCTTGGACGACGGCCGAATAGAGGCCGCCGCCGCCGACGGGGACAAAGACATGGTCCGGCCGGGCGTCGAGCAGTTCGCCCGAAATCGACTGGACGCCTTGCATGCCGTCCGGGCAATAGCGGAAGGCGGAGACGACGAGCGGCACGTCATGGTCGGTGGAGAACTGGCGCAGCGTGTTGAAGACGTCGGCCGTCACTTCGGCGCTCGAGGCGAAGTCCGGAATGCGGATGACCTGCGCGCCGTGAGCCTGCATCTGGGCGAGCTTGCCGGCGGGCGCATCCTGATTGACGAGGATCACGGCCCGGATGCGGTAGCGGGCGCAATAGGCGGCCAGGGCGGAGCCGGTGTTGCCGGACGAAGTGGCGACGCAGGCGCGGGCCTGTCGGGCCACCAGCCGGCCGACTTCCGCGGCGATGAAACGGTCCTTGTAGGAACCGCTCGGGTTGCAGCATTCCAGCTTGAAACGGAGACCGGAGGCGGTGACGCTTGGGACCAGAGGGGTGCGTCCCTCCCCCAGGGAGACTTGACTCATGTTTTGTCCTCAGAGAAGAGAAGGAGCCTACCGTCTCTTCAGCGGCAGGCTCCCAACTAGAACCGAAAACAAAACTCTAACATGAAACTGTCGACAGTTTTACACGCCGGGAGGGACACCGGGCATGAAGCCAGGAGGAGGGTTGCCACCGCCGGGAGGCATGCCGCCCCCGGGTCCGCCAGGAGCGCCACCACCGCCGCCGCCGGGCGTCTGATCGGGCGAACTGCCCAGCGAGAGGTCGCAAATCAGTTTGGCTTCGGCCTCCACCCAACTGGCTTTGCGCCGGGCATTCAGCATCAGGTAGGACCCGCTGTTCGACGCGATGGCGGTGCCGGTGGCCGACGCGCCGGTGTAGATGCTGTCGGTGGTGTTGCGCGTGTCACGCGAGCCTTTGGCCGTGTAGGGGCTGAGCTGATAGATCTGGTCAGTGAGCGTTTCGTCGAAGAAAAACTGGCTGGTGAATTCGTAAGTCTGGTCGGTGCCGTTGAAGGTGCGGATCTTGGCGTGGATGTGCACGGCGCGTCCCTGGTACCAGCCCGGATAGATCGTGAGGAAGTACACGTTGCCCTGACGGTTGGTGGGCTGATAGCCGCGCAGGAACTTGCGGCCGGTGGAGCTTTGCGCGGCGACGTCGGAGTAGACGCCGGCCGCGTTGCAGTGCCAGAGGTCGACGTAGGCGCCGGCCATCGGCACGGGCGTGCAACTGCCGCTGGTGAGCTGAGAAACGTTGATGGCCAGCGAGAGAGGCAAGCCGGCCTGAAGGGTGCCGTCGACGGGGTCCAGGCGAATGTCCTGACGATTCAAGTCTTCGTCCACGAAGTAAGGGCCTTCGGTGAGGCTCGGTGAACCTAAGACCGTACAGGCCGATTGAGCCCAGAGGGGAGTGTGCTGCAGCACGGGGCCGGCCACGGCGGCGGCTCCCAACGCTTGAATGATTTGCCGGCGACTCGGCTTGATCAGAATACCCATGCCCTTGACGCTAACACCCCGTTTCCCGCGCGCGAGGGATTTGGGCGGCAACCTTTACGTTCTTAACGCGAACTTATCAGTGTGACTTACAAATCCATCTGCGTACCGATTTCCACCACCTGACGGTAAGGAAGCCGGAAGTAGCGATCGGCCGTCACCGCGTTGCGTTGCAGGAAGGCGAAGATGGATTCGGCGATTACACCCATGCGGCCGCGGCTGGACGCGATAAAGTTCTCGCGGCCCAGGTAGTAAGTCACTTCGCTGCCCGGGAACGGAATGTTCGCCGTTTTGACGGCCTGCTCCAGCACCTCAGGAACGTTGGGCTCTTCCATAAAGCCGTAGCGGATGAGCACGCGGTGAAAGCCTTCCGGCGAAGTGGCCACGGTGAAGCGATCTGCCTTGGAGACGGTAGGCTGATTGGCGGTCTGCACGGTGAGCAGGATGAGCGTCTCCTGCAGAGTGCGCGTGCGTTCGACGTGATGGACCAGCACGGGCGGAATCATCTCCGGGCTCGACGCCATGAATACGGCAGTGCCAGGGACACGCACCAATAGGCGCGCGGCGATCCGTTTGCGGGCTGACTCCGGCGATGGATAGCGGAGTGAGTAGCGATGAGCCACCAGGGTGCGGCCGCGATTCCACAGCACCATGATGGTCATCACGACGGCGCCGATCAGCACGGGCACGTAGCCGCCATCGTGGAACTTGAACAGGTTGGCCCACAGAAACGGCAGGTCGAGCGCGAGGAAAATCAGCAGCAAGGGCAAGGCCTTAGCCAACGGCCAGCCCCACGTTTCGCGGATCACGACGTAGTAGATGCAGGAGGTGACCACCATCGTGCCGGTGACCGCAAGGCCGTAGGCCGCCGCCAGTCGTGTGGATTCGCGGAACACCAGCACCAACAGAATGCAGCCGATGGCCAGTAAGTAATTTACCTGGCCGATGTAGATCTGGCCTTGCGCATCGGAGGCGGTGTGCTTCACATAGACGCGCGGGAAGTAGCCGAGCTGCATGGCTTGCCGGGTGAGCGAGAAGGCGCCCGAGATCAGGGCTTGCGAAGCGATGACGGTGGCGAGGCTGGAAAGAATGGCGAGCGCGTAGGTGGCTTCGCCGGCGGGCACCATCGAGAAGAACGGGTTTGCCACGCTCGAGGGCGCGCGCAAGGCGTGGGCGCCCTGGCCGAAGTACGCGAGGAGCAGCGAAGGCATCACAAAGGCGGTCCAGGTCCAACGGATCGGTTTGGCGCCGAAGTGCCCCATATCGGCATAGAGCGCCTCGCCGCCGGTGACGGCCAGCACGACGGAAGCCAGGATATGCAGGCCGTTGAAGCCGTGGCGGACGAAGTAGTTGACCGCGTGATGCGGTAGCATCGCCGCGAGAATTTCCGGGTGGTGGGCGATGTGATAAATGCCCAGCACGGCAAGCGTGCCGAACCAGAGGATCATCACCGGCCCGAAGAGCTTGCCGACGGTGGCGGTGCCGCGGCGTTGAATCGAGAAGAGCACTACCAGGATCGCCACGGTCAGCGGGACGACATAAGCATGCAGGGCAGGGTTAGCGACTTCGAGACCTTCCACGGCGCTCAAGACCGAGATGGCGGGCGTGATCATACCGTCGCCGTAAAGCAACGCGGCACCGGCGACGGCAAACATCGCCACGGCGGGAATACGGCCCGGCTTGCCTGCCCGCATGTGTTTCGGCGAGAGCGCCAGCAGCGCAAAGATACCGCCTTCGCCGTTGTTATCGGCGCGCATGATGAAGATCAGGTACTTGACGAACACCACCAGCAGCAGCGCCCAGAAGATAAGCGAGAGGATGCCGAAGAGATCCGCGCGGGTGGCGCCGCCGTGCGCGTGGGCGGCGGCATGCAGGCATTCCTTCAGCGTGTAGAGCGGGCTGGTGCCAATGTCGCCGAAGACGACGCCCAAGGCGCCCAGCGCGAGCGCCGCGAAACTACCGCCGTGGTGTGGAGCTTCGGAATGATCGGGTTGGGACAAGGCGCTAGACCAGTTCGCTGATTTTGAAGACCGAGTCGAACGGGCAGTTGAGTTCCTTCATGGTGACGTCGCCGCCCATTTCCCGGTCCACGAGGCAGATGGCGCCGAGGACATTCATGCCGGCCAGGCGTGCTTTCTCGATCGCGTCCTTGGTAGAGCCGCCGGTGGTGCAGACGTCGTCGACGATCACTACATCCATGCCCTCGTAGTTTTCGATGCCTTCGATGAACTTCTGAAGGCCGTGCTTCTTCGACTCCTTGCGGACGAGGAAGGCGTGGATGGGACGCTTGTCGCCGTAGTCGAGACTTTCGCGGGCCACGGCGACCACGATCGGGTCGGCGCCGATGACCAGTCCGCCGACAGCAGCTGGCTTCCAGCCATTGCGTTCGATGACTTCGAGGAAGGCCTGGCCAACCAGTTTGACGCCTTCGGCGTTGCAGGTGGTCAACTTGCCGTCGATGTAAATGTTACTTTCGAGGCCGGAAACCAGCTTGAACTTACCGTGGCGGATCGAGAGACGGGTGAGGAGCGAACGAAGAGAATCGCGGGCGGACACGAAAACAATGATAACAACCTCAGCTCTCGGTACGTCCCAAAAGGCGTGGTGCGGGAATTTCACCCTTCGGACCGAGAGGCGCTGCGACGGATCTATCTGGAAGCGCGGCGCGCCGCGTTCCGCTGGGAACCGCCCGACGCGCACCGGTTGGAAGACTTCGACCAGGTAACGAAGGGGGAGCGCATTCTGGTGGCGGAGTGCGGCGGGCAGCCCGTTGGCTTCGCCGCCATCTGGGAGCCGGAGAGCTTCGTCCATAGCCTCTTTGTCGACCCGGCGTATCAGCGCCGGGGCATCGGCAAGGAACTGCTTGACGCTTGCGCCGGTTTCTTCACCAGGCGCGGCACCTTGAAGTGCCTGCAGGCGAATCGGGAGGCGGTGGCGTTCTATCGTGCGCTGGGTTGGACCGTCGGCGAGGCGGGCGACGGCCCGGATGGCAGCTATTACCTGTTTGTGCAGCCGGAGACTAATCGATGACGCGGCCGTCCTTCATCACCCACTTCACCTTGCGCAGGGCATGAATGTCCTGCGTGGGGTCGCCTTCGACGGCGATCAGGTCGGCGAGCAGCCCGGCGCGGACGGCGCCGATGTCCAGATGCAGTATGCGCCCCGCCACCGACGTGGCAGCCTTGAGCGCGTCGAGGGCGGGCATGCCGTAATCGACCATCAGTTCCAGTTCGCGCGCATTGTCGCCATGGGCAAAGACGCCCACGTCGCTGCCGCTCAGAATGTTGACCCCGGCGGCGAGCGCGGCCTGGAAGCTTTGGCGCTTCGCCACGAGCCGAGCCGGCTCCGGTTCCCGGCCCTTCTTCCAGCCGGCGTACTGCGAGGTTGCGTCGCCGGCAGCGAGCGTCGGGCAAAGCGCCACCCGACGTTCGGCCATCAGCTTGAAGATCTCGGGAGTGCCATTGTCGCCGTGCTCGATCGTCTCTACGCCGGCGAGGATGGCGCGCCGCATTCCTTCGGGAGTGGTCGCATGGACGGCGACGGGCACGCCGGCTGAACGTGCGGTGTCGACGGCGAGCTTCATCTCCTCGAGCGAAAAAGTGGGATGGGCGCCAGGGTGCGGGCCCCAGCGATAGTCCCCGTAAAGCTTGATCCAGTCGGCGCCGTGGCCGATCTGATCGCGGACGGCGCGGATCAAGCCGTCGACCCCATCGGCTTCTTCGGCGCCCTGCGGCACGTGCCATTCCGGCGCCAGACCCTTGGGTGCGTAGGTGCCGGTAGCGACGATCGCTCTGGTGGCGGTCAGCAGCCGCGGGCCTTGCAGGATCCCTTCGCGTAGCGCTTGCTTCAGGTCGACGTCGGCATAGGCGGCGCCTTCAGTGCCCAGGTCGCGGACCGTGGTGAACCCGGCCTTGAGGGTGGAGCGCAAATGATTGGTCGCGCGCGCCGTACGGAGCGCAAGGCCCTGCTTCAGGACCTGATCATTCCACACCACTTCGTTATATGGATGCAGCAGGACGTGCGAGTGGCCTTCGATCAGGCCGGGCATCAGGGTGACGTTGCCGAGATCGATCTGGCGCGCTCCGAGCGCCGTGACATTCGGGCCAGCGGCTTCGATGCGGTTGCCGCGGACGAGCACCGCCCAGTTGGTTCGCAGGGCCTCGCCGTCAAAGACGCGGGCCGCTTTGAGCAGAAGCGGAGGTTGCGCGTGCAACGAACAGCCAGCGAGGACCGCGAGCCAGAAAAATCGCATGAGCCATGCTAGCGCACGAGCACGACTTCGCCGCGGACGGGGTCGACATAGACGCGCTTGAAGATCGCGGCCGGCAGCAGGCCTTCCACCTCAGTCCCCGGGCGCTGGACGATGGCGGCGGGCTGCATGCCGACCTTGAGTTTGTCGGTGAAGTGCAGGTCCGCCGTCCACGAAGTCGGCACGACGCTACGTGCTCCCTCAAGCGTGCCGAACGTGGTGGAGACCGGACGCACCTTTGCCATCGCTTGCGGCACGCGGAACAGCACGACATGCGAACTGCCGGAATCGAGGATCAGCCGCAGCGTCTCTTCGCCCATGCGCGCTTTGACGGCAATGCGGCCTTCGACGCGCTCAAATCGGATCGCCTCGCCGACGGGCCGTTCCGCCTCCAGTTCAAAGCGTCCCGCCCCGGGAGTCAGAGTGAAGGCACGGTGGCCGAAGGCGTTGAGGCCGAGCAGGCCGCGTACGTCGTTGCCGATGCCGCGAGCCTGGTCGAGCTGATGCAGGACTAATTCGAGCGGCGGCAGCGCTTCCGTGCCGACACTGAGCGTGGTGGCTTTGAGGGCCGGAAGAACGCGCGTTGTCAACTGCGTGATGATCTCGACGCGGTACTCGGGCTTCAGGCCCAGTTCGGCAGCCAGCTTGGGATCGACCATACTGGTCTCCGAACCCGTATCCACCAGAAAGCGATACGGCCCGTGGCCCGCGATCGTGACATTGGCGAAGACCGGCGAAGGCTTGGTGTCGATAACGCCGGCAACCAGCAGCACACCGAGAAGAATCATGGCCAATGGACGCGGCCGGCCTCAGTTGGTTTGACAATTTTGCGGCCGGCGGGTGATTTCTTCGATCGCCCGCTTCAGTGCTTCACTCCGCCCAGCGCGAAGACCTTCCATCGGGGGGCGGCTGACCACGAACTTAAATAAGCGTCCAGCGAGCAAGGCGCAACTCGGAGAGCGGGGGCGCAGGTACCTTGGCGACGGCGGAGCCCGAGCGGCGCGACTCGTACCAGACCGTGAGTAAGTCGCCATTTGCCAGTTGGACGGTGGAGGGGTAGCCTAAGTCGCCCGTGCCGTCGTCGGAGAGAACGATCGGCTCGGACCAGGTGCGGCCGTGGTCCGAACTGACCCGGGCGTGATTGCCACGCGGAGCACGGCGATAGCTGTAAGTCATCAGCAGGCGGCCGTCGGCCAGACGGAGTAAGTGCGAGGGCAGGCCCCACACGCCAATCGGCTTCGGGACGCTCCACGTCTTGCCCCCGTCGGTCGATTCGGTCTGCAAGGTCTCGCGTTCATTCGGTTGATTGTGGTTCCGGATGTGGACGATCAGCCGGCCGTCGGCCGCTTCCACGCCATGCAACTCGTGATACTGCGCGTCGTCGTCGCCGGGGCGCGAAGGGATGGCCGCGAGCCATTTCCAGCTCTGGCCGTCGTCGCGTGACTCGCACACGCCGATGGCCCCGCGTTCGTTCGGGGCGCCGTACTTCTTGCCGGCGTGCAGGATGCGGCCGTTTTTGAGGACGAAGGCGCCGTGCGGGCAGGTGAGGGGAACTTTGTAGGGAGCCGAGTAATTCAAGCCGCCGTCCGTGGAGCGCAACATCCAGGCGCCGACGAGGTTCTGCTTCTCGGCGGGCGTGGTGGCGCGCTCGACGGCATCCCAGCGCGCCAGGCGATCGGCGTCCCAGCCTTTGGCATCCTGGCGGACTTTCTGAAACGCGAGCGACGTGAAGGTGTTCACCAGCAAGGTACCCTTGGCGGTCTCCACCAGCCCGGCATCGCGATCGTCAATGGCGGTGTCCATGATCACCTGCGGCCACGTCCAGGTTTTGCCATCATCGCGCGAGCGCACGATCTCCACGCGTCCGAACGGGCAGACGTGCGCTTCGCGCCCTCCGGAGTAAGCCACCACCAGTTCGCCGTTCTTACGACGAATCATCGTGGGCCAAGCCGGGTAATAGCCCACCGGCTGGGGGATCACCTCGATCGATTGAACGCGGGCGGAGAGCTTGGGCGTCAGCAAAAGCGCGGGAGCCGATTGAAGAAAGCGACGTCGGAACACCTCTCGATTCTAAAGCCTGCTATGCGAACCAAAGACGGCCGGTGCGGCGAACGGTTTCGCCGGGAGCGCAATCGGGGAAGTGCGGATCCGAGTGCATGCAGGGGCAGCGCGGATTGCCCCACACGCGCTGGCAATCTTCCCATTCGGTGAGGATTGTGTGCCCTCCGGCCTTGATGAGGGCCCGGGGCGATTCAAGCACCTTGTTGTCATTGGTTTGCGCGGCGAAGGCGGGCGCGCCTTTGAACATCACGCAGACCTGCGCACGCATGTTCTTAAGCGCGACGGGTGAGCCGTTGCGAATCCAGCACTCCATTTCCACGGCCTGATCCTTCAGGCGCACGGCGGCGCCAATGGTGACCTGGTCCGGCAGCGGCCATTCGTTGGTGAGCGAGCCATCGGGACGCCGCACCCATTCGCGATTCGTGATCGCGACGTTCTGCTGGTCCCATTTCGTGGGAATGTGCGTATGGCCGAGGAAGTGAATCTGGCCATTGGCCATCACGGCTTCGGGAACGTCGATCACCAGGTAGCCGGCTTTCTCCCAGGGCAGAAACACCGAGGCCTTAGTGCCGCGCATGGGATTAACGGCACCTTCCAGAAACCCGATCCGCATGTGCCGCCCACCCGGATACGGACGCAGACGGAAGCCGTCGACCAGCTGGCCGTCCTGCTCGGGCTCGCCGGTGACGAGGGAAGCCTCGGCCGCGGTGTAGCCATGCTCGCGCGTGACGCCGCGCCAATAAGCGAGCTCCCGCCGTGAGCTTTCCACTTCCACCGGCCGCGGCAGCTTGCCGTCCTTTGGCTGCGGATGGCGCGCGCTCAGCATCGGGTCGTGGGGCGTGCCGAGGAATGGCTCGAGGTCGCGCAGGGCCAGCGTGTGGAAGCCTTTCTTCTTCAGATACTCCATGTAACGGCGGAAGTTGTCTGGCGGCGTATGCACCCAAGGATGCGCCTCATCCGGCACGCCGTGGAACTGCAGCACGGTGACCGGCGCCAGATTCACGACTTTGATGAAGTGGTCCATGGTCCAATCCGGGTATGCGTCGCCGGTCGTGGGGATCAGCAGCGGATGATGGCGATGCGGATCCAGCGCCGGCCCCAGCTTCAGCTTGCCGTACTCCACTTCCGGCTGCGCCCCGCGCCGCGCGAACTGAATGCCGTTCTCGCGGAGTACCTGCACGGCCTCCGGACCGAAACCGTTGCCCGGCCAGGCGAAGCTGACGGGCTTGGGCACCTTCACCTTGGCGAGCTCGTAGTCGATGAGCGCGAGTTCGGCGGCCAGCGTGGAAGCGCCCCGCGGCGTGGAGACGTTGGCGTGCGTCCAGGTATGGTTGCCGATCTCAAAGCCCATCCCGTGCAACTCGGCGATGTCCTGCCAGGACATGAAGTGAGCGGCATCGTCCATCCAACGGTGCGTGACGAAGAAGGTGGCCGCAAAGCCCAGGTCCTTCAGATACGGGCCGACGAAGGTGCGATGCGACTTGACGGCATCGTCAAAGGTGAGGACCACCGTCTTCTCGAGCAGACTTTGCGCCGGGAGCGAAGCGGCGGCGAGCAACTGGCCAAACGCGCGGCGAGGGAGGCTCGGCATGGCCAAAGTCTATCGAAGTTGGCTGAAGCTAGCGAGGCCGGCCCAGCCGCTGGACCTCTTCGATCAGAGCGCGAGTGACGTCACCTTCGGCTCGCGGCGTGAAGGGCGAAGTCTTGGGTTCATAGCCGCCTTCGTCGAAGGCGCGGGCCGTGGGCAGGTAGCCGAGCCAGCCGTTGGTGTAGCCAAAGAAGAATGTGTGGCGAAAGGGCGAGGCCTGCCGGACGGCGAACGCCAGTTCGCAGAACATCTCCACCGGCGCCGCCCACAGGATGGTGTCGTTCAGGCGCAGCAGGCGGACGGGGATACGGATCATGGCTTGTCCGGCGCTCTGTGAGGCGTAGCGTTCAAGGCCGGTGGGCCAGCCGAGTCCGGCTTGGCGCGGCGTTTCGACGGTGAGTTCGCGCGCCTCAAGCGTCACCGGACCGGCGGGCGCGGCAAGGCTGCGGTTCGCTTCCAGAATCCGGTCGCCCAGCAGGACGCTGAACTCCGAGAGGTGAGCCGCTTTGGGATTCGGATAGACGCTGTAGATGGGGGCGATGTTGCCCGCGGCGCCGTTGACGTAGAGCATCGGCACGCCGAGCTTGCCTTCCACGTAAGCGGCTACCACGCCGGGACCATCGCCGCTCACTTCGGTGAACTGGCCACCCATCACGGTGCCGTGCATGGCGTAGTTGGCGATCAAGCCGAGCGGCGTGCCGTCGGCGCGGTCCAGCCGCAGGAGGCCGATCTGACGGTCCACCGGGCCGTCGGGATTCAGTCCGAGCGAGATCTTGCCGTCCACGTCGCGCGCGCGACGGTTCATGTTGGCGAAGGAAGTGCCGGTGCCGATGCCCAGCCGCGCCGGTTCCAGCCGGGCCCGGGCGTCGCGAATGCCTTGGATGAGCGAGGAGACGATGAACTCGGCGTAGTCGCGGTTGTACTCATGGTCAGAGCGGCCTTTGAGCAGTACGTCGTACATGCCAGGCGGCCCCACTTCGGGCCCCGAATGGGTGTGCGTCACGGTCCACCAGACGTTTCGCGCCGGAATCCCGGTCTCTTTCTGCAGGCGTGCCATGGCCTCGTCGTAGACGCTGGGCGAAAAGATGCAGAGGTCCGAGGCGATCAGGAAGAACTGCGTGGTGCCGTCGTCGAGCGCGGCGATCTTGTGGAAGATCGGGTCGTGCACCCCGGTGGAAAGGCGTGGCCCGTAGCCCATCAGCCATTGCGGCGTCTTGGGCGTGATGTCGACTTTGACAATGGAGGCGCGAAAGTCGGCGGCGGAGAGGGCAAGGGGGATGAGAAGTCCAAGCAGGCTGCGCACCGTCGCAGCGTCTCACAAAGGTCAGGGGCGCGACAAGCGCGGCATCCGTGAAACAATATGCGCGATGCGACGTCCGTCGCAGGCCGGGAGGGAATCGTGACTCGTTTGTTCCTTGGGATGATGATGGTGATGACGGCGATGGCGGCGGACCGCACGGTCTTTCTGGGAACCTATACACGCGAAGGCAAAAGCAAAGGCATTCAGCGCCTGCACTTCGACGATCAAACTGGCGCGATCAAGAATCTGGAGCTCGCCATCGAGACCGAGAATCCCTCGTTCCTGGCGCTGCACCCCACCAAGCCGTTGCTCTATTCGGTGAACGTCAATACCAACGCCACCGAGGAAGGGCATCTGAGCGCATTTTCGATTGGAGCCGGGGGCCAGTTGACCTTGCTGAACACGGTGAAGTCCAAGGGCGTGAACCCGGCCTATGTGCAGGTGGACCCTACCGGACATTGGCTGGCGGCGGCGAACTTCACCAGCGGTAGCTGCGCGACGTTCCGTATTGAGGCCGACGGCCGCTTGAGCGAAGCGGTGGATTCGCGGCAGCACGCGGGCCACGGCGCGCATCCGAAGCGCCAGGCGGGTCCGCATGCGCACTCGGTCTATTTCCACGGCAAGTATCTCTACGTGGCCGACCTGGGTCTCGACGAGGTGAAGCGCTATGGATTTGACGCCAAGACCGGCAAGCTCACCGATGGCGTGAGCCTGAAGGCGCTCCCCGGCGGCGGTCCGCGGCACCTGGCCTTCGGCCCGCAGGACCGCGTGTATGTGCTCAACGAGATCACCTCGAGCGTCAGCGTCTTCGATGGCGACCGCTTGACCGAGACGGTGGACGCCTTGCCGCCCGGCTTCAGCGGCAACAGTTCGGCGGCCGAAATTCTGCTGCATCCGAACGGCAAGTTCCTTTATTCTTCGAACCGCGGCGCGGACACGATCGCCGTCTTCAGCGTGGGCGCGAAGCTCCAGCAGATCGCGCAGACGCCCGCCGGCGTCAAAGTGCCGCGGGGCTTTGTGATCTCGCCTGACGGCCAGTGGATGCTCGTGGGCGGGCAGAACTCCGATACGCTCAGCGTGTTCCGGCTCGACCCCGCCACCGGCCTGCTGACGCCCGTGGGTCAGCCGATCGCCGTCGGCAGCCCCGTCTGCATTCGCTTTGCCCGATAATTGCAGCATATGAGCACGCGGCGCGATTTCTTCCGGCAGGCGGCCCTGCTTTCCGGCGGTACGGCTTTGGCGGAGATGCTGCAGGGCGCGATCCAAACGGCGGCGGGCATCGATCCGGCGCCGGGCAGTACGTTCCAGGATGCCGAGCACGTCGTCATTCTGATGCAGGAGAACCGGTCGTTCGACCATTCGTTCGGCACCTTGCGCGGCGTGCGCGGCTTCAACGATCCGCGCGCCGTCACGCTGCCGAACGGCAACCCCGTGTGGGCGCAATCGAACAAAGCGGGCGAAGCTTGGGCGCCGTTCCGCTTGAATCTGCGCGAGACGAAAGCCACCTGGCTCGGCTCCCTGCCGCACAGCTGGCGCGACCAGACCGATGCGCGCGCCGACGGCAATCATGATGGCTGGTTGGAAGCGAAGCCCTCCGGCCGCCCCGAGTGTGCCGGCAAGCCCTTCACCATGGGCTTCTACAATCGCGAGGACCTGCCCTTTTACTACGCCCTCGCCGACGCCTTCACCGTCTGCGACCAGAACTTCTGCTCGTCGCTCACCGGCACCACCCCCAACCGTCTGCACCTGTGGACGGGCACGATCCGCGAGAAGGCCGGCGCGCCCGCCAACGTGCGCAATTCCGAAGTCACTTATACGGCCACTGCGAAATGGAAGACGTTTCCCGAACGTCTGGAAGAAGCCGGCGTCTCCTGGCGCGTTTATCAGAACGAACTCAGCCTGCCCACGGGCTTTGAGGGCGAAGAAGACGACTGGCTCTCGAACTTCACCGACAATCCGCTCGAGTGGTTCGACCAGTATCACGTCGGCTTTGCGGAAACCTACCAGAAGTATCTGGCCACCTTACCCCAACGCATCCCGCAGGAGATCGCCAAGCTCGATCAGCAACTGGCTGCGCCCGATCTCAAGCGCGCCGAGATGATGTCGCTGCAGCGCCGACGTCGCAATTGGGTGGCGATGCAAGCCCGCGTGGCGAGCGAACTGAAGAAGTGGAGCAAGGAGGAGCGAGCCAAGCTCACCAAGGCCGATTGGAACCTGCACGAGAAGGCCTTCACCACGAACAAGGCGGAGCCCGGCTATCGCGAGCTCACCTCGATGACCTATCGTGACGGCGCCACGCAGCGCACCATGCAGGTGCCCAAAGGCGATCCGCTCTATCAGTTCCGGCAGGACGTGAACCAAGGCAAACTGCCCACTGTCTCCTGGCTGGTACCCTCCTCTCACTTCTCGGATCATCCCGGTTCGCCGTGGTACGGCGCCTGGTATCTGGCCGAGGTGATGAACATCCTCACCAAGCGGCCCGAAGTCTGGAAGAAGACGATCTTCATCCTCACCTACGACGAGAACGATGGCTATTTCGATCATGTGCCGCCCTTCGTGGTGCCGGATCCGGCGCGGCCGGAAACCGGGAAGGTCACGCCAGGGATCGATGCCAGCGTCGAGTACGTGACGCTCGAAGCCGATCTCAAGAAGCAGCGCCCGCCCGAAGCGCGTGGCGGCCCCATCGGCTTGGGCTTCCGCGTCCCGATGGTGATCGCCTCCCCCTGGAGCCGCGGCGGCTACGTCAATTCCGAAGTCTGCGATCACACCTCCGTGATTCGTTTTCTCGAGACGCTGCTCTCCCGCAAAACCAGCAAGGCGATTCGCGAAACGAACATCAGCGCGTGGCGGCGGGCGGTCTGCGGCGACCTCACTTCAACCTTCCAGCCCTTCAAGGGCGGCGCCAAAGCAGCGCTGCCTTATCCGCCGTACAACGACTTTCTGCAGGGCATCCACCAGGCGCAGTTCCGTCAGATGCCCTCCGGCTTCAAGAACGTGGCAGGCGACCCCGCCGGTTGGATGCCGCAGCAGGAGCCCGGCGTGCGGCCGGCCTGCGCGCTGCCTTATGACCTGAACGTCGACGGGCGCCTGAGCGCGGACGGTAAGTCCCTCGAGTTGACCCTGGCCTCCGCCGGATCCACCGGCGCGCCGTTCCACGCCTATACGCCGGGCCGTTATCGCGGCGGCGTGGAGTTGCGGACGCGGGCGTACGCCGTGGAGCGCGGTCAACAGTTGAGCGACTCCTGGGCGCTTGATGGCTTTGCCCAGGGAGCCTACGCCGTGCGCGTGTTGGGGCCGAACGGTTACTATCGCGAGTTCAACGGCAGCGCCGCTGACCCGCAGCTCGAGATTACCTGCCGCGCGGTGAAGAAGTCCGGCGACCTCGTCCTGATGGTGAAGAATCGCCACGCCAGCCAGGCCTACAAGGTCGAGCTGGCCGACCACGGTTACGGCACCGCCGTGAAGCCGCTGCAAGTCAAAGCGGGCGGCCAGGCGAGCCTCATTCTGAAGCTCGCCAAGAGCGCCCAATGGTATGACCTCACGGCCACGGTGAGCGGAGCGGCCGGCTATGCGCGGCGCTTTGCCGGCCGCGTGGAAACGGGCAAACCCACGACCAGCGATCCGCTGATGGGCCGCATGCCAGCGAGCTAGCTCAGGTCGAAATCGAGCGTGACGTCGAAGGGCGTCAACCCGGTCAGAAAGATGTTCGGCCCGGGCAAATGCGGCTCGGCGCCGCGCACGTCGTACCAGTTGTGCGAATGGACCGCGCCGCTGAGTCGGATCGCATGACTGCCTTCGGTGATGCGGATGGGAGCATTCATCGGCTTGTAGACGTTCGGTGACACCAGTTCGGCGCCTTCGATCTTCACGTCCTCGCGGCAATTGATGGCCACCGTGAGCGGCACGTCCTTGGTGCCGGAAGCCCGCAAGCGCAGGGAGAAGCCATTCTTCGTCTCGACGACTTCCGCCGACTGCGTCAGCTTCGAGATCTGCGACTTCGGCCGCTGGTCCCGCGTCTCGTCATAACGCATATCAATGCGCCGGCCAGGCGTGAATGGCTGGTAATAGGGACCTTCGAGGTTCTGCGTCATCACGTAGGCGTTCCCGCGCTTCACAAACTGCGTAGGCACGAACTGCCCCTTGCCGAAGAAGCCGCTGGCAAACCGCACGGAGTTGATCACCGTGTCCCCGTGACGCAGCGAAAAGAAAGTCGAGTGCTCTTTCGTAAAGATGGTGGCCGAGCGCAACCCCCGCCGAATGCGCGCCACGCCCATGCGCGGGAACATACGTTCGTAATTGTCGGGGACGGGTTTGAGTGGTCCATCCTGGCGGATGAGTTCCGGCTCCAGCATGAACTGGGTCAGGGTGACGCCGGTGCGCGAGTAATGCTGCGCGAGCGTCCGGAAGACGGGATTGTTGTCGCGTTGCGCCAATACGGCCAGCGGATGCCAGTAACGGCCCAGCCCCCCGCGCGTGTTGAGGTCCTGCCGGCGGGAGATGCCGGTTTCCACTTCGTAGGTCTGGCTGGGCGAGCCGTGCAGCAGATACAGCACGCCATTGATGTTGCGGCGCACCGGATCCAGCAGCGCCGGACGGTTTAGTTTCAAGGCCACCAGCGTCAGCGCCTGGTTCACCACGGAGTTGTAGACGATGCTGCTGCGTTCGGTGTATTGGTCGTCGCTATCGATGTCGATGCCTTCGGCCAACCACTGATCGATGCGGCGCACCAGGGCCGGGTTCGGATACAGCTCATTCAAAGAGGCGAGCGCAGCGCACATCTCCCAGCGATGATTCGGGGTGTGGACGCCGCCGGTGAGCAGGGCCGGCGTGGCCCGCTTCAGAAACGGCTCCATCAATGCGATCAGTGCCGTTTCCTTGTGCCGCCGGGCCAGCAGCATCGCCCGCGCCGCGGAGTGGACGGCGAAGGCCGTATCCGGCGGCGAGTTGAAGTTGGTGATCCACAGATCGATGTTGCCTTCGGGGCTCTGATGCCGGCGCAGAAACGTCTCGCACATGCGCAGGCGCTCCAGAATCAACGGGCTGCGATGATGCTTGGATTTAGGATTCAGATAGCACGCCGTCATCGGGTCAAAGACGTTCGAGACGGAGCCGCCATTGTAGAAGCCGTTGGCGTCGGCATAGCCACCATAGCGGGGCGATTGCGAATCTGTATTTTGGTTCGCTATCCAGGCATCGAGCCCGGCGTCGGTGCGCTGCACCAGGTCGGCTTCGAAAGCGGCGAGATCAATGGGGGCGGCGCTGAGGCTACCGGCGGAAAGAGCGCCGGCGGCCGTGGCCAGCATCGTACGACGGGTTAGGAGTGTCAAGCTCCATTTTAGCGAACCCTCAGGCGAACACCTTGTGGACGAGTTCGCCGCGCACGCCGGTGAGCCGCTGATTCATGCCGGAATAGAACCAGGTGAGCTTCGTATGGTCGAAGCCCAGCAGGTGCAGGATGGTGGCGTGCAGGTCAGAAACATGGACGCGATCCTCGACGGCCGCAAAGCCCAGGTCGTCGGTGGCGCCGATGGCTTGCCCACCTTTCACGCCCGCACCGGCCAGCCACATGGAGAAACCGTGCCAGTCATGATCGCGGCCGGGCTTACCCACGCCTTCGCTGGTGGGCGTGCGGCCGAACTCGCCGCCCCAGATGAGCAGCGTTTCGTCCCACAGGCCCGTGGCCTTCAGGTCTTCCATCAAGGCGGCGATGGGCTGGTCGGTCTCCTTGGCGTGCAGACGGTGATTCGTGATGCAGTCGTTGTGGCCGTCCCAGGTGTCCTCGATGTGGCCGCCGCCGGAATAGAGCTGTACGAAGCGCACGCCTTTTTCGAGCAGCCGCCGGGTGATGAGGCACTTCTTGCCAAAGTCCGCGGTGACGGCTTCATCGAGACCATAGCGGCGGCGCGTCTCGGGCGATTCCTGATTCAGGTCTACCGTCGCGGCCGCTTCCGTCTGCATGCGATAGGCGAGTTCATAGGACTGGATGCGCGCCGAAAGCTCCGTGTCTTCGGGATAGCGGGTGCGATGCTGCTCGTTCAGCTCCTTCAGTAACCCCAATGAACGCCGCTGCGTACGGTCGTCCACCGGCGGGCGCAGATCCAGCAGCGGCGCGCCCGAAGCGCGGAACAGTGTGCCCTGATAGGCCGCAGGCATGTAGCCGGCCGTCCAGTTCGAAGCGCTGCCGATGGGCCCGCCGCGCGGATCCGTCATCACGACGAAGGCGGGAAGGCTTTCGTTCTCCGCACCCAAGCCGTACGTCACCCAGGCGCCCATGCTGGGCTTGCCCAGAAAGATGCTGCCCGTGTTCATCTGCAGGCAGCCGGAGGCATGCGCCGCCGTATCGGTATACATCGAGCGAATGACGCACAGGTCGTCGGCGAACTTCGCCGTGTGCGGGAACAGATCGCTGATCGGCAGGCCGCTTTGTCCCCGCGGCTTGAACTCAAACGGCGATTGCATCAGGTAGCCGACGGGTCGGCCGTTGGATCCCACCGCCAGCGGCCCCTTGTACGGCTGGCCGTTGTATTTGCTGAGCTCCGGCTTGGGGTCGAAGGTGTCCACCTGACTCGGGGCGCCGTTCATGAACAGGAACACCGCCCGCTTCGCCTTGGCGGTAAAGTGCGGCGGACGCGCGGCCGCCTCCACCCGGAAGAACCGATCCTGCGTCAGCAATTGCATCAGCGCCACGCCGGCGAATCCGCCGCCGGTTTGCCAGAGGAAGTCGCGCCGGGTCTTGTTAGTTGGCATAGGCAAACTCATTCAGGTTAAAGATCACGCGACAGAGCTCCTCAAGCGATTGCTCCTGCAGGAAGACTTGCAGGGTGCGCTGCTCCGCCGCACTGGGCGCCCGCGCCAGGGTCAGACGATAGGCGAGGTCAATCTGCCTGGCTGGCGTCGGGCCGGCTTCCGCCCGCAGCCGGGCGGCCAGCGCCCGCGCCTGACGATTGACGAACGCGCCGTTGAACAGCTGCAGCGCCTGGGGTGCCACCGAAGTCGTTTGGCGCTGCGCCGCGGTGCGCGCGGTGTCGCAGAGGTCGAGCACTTCCATCAGCGGCACCATCAGCGAACGCTTCACCACCAGGTAGATGGCCCGGCGCGACGCCTTGGCCTCGTCGAACGGCTCCCAGATCTTGGTGGGGTCGCTTGACCCTTCGAGCGCCTCCTTCGGAATCTCGGGGAAGACATGCGGGCCATACATCTGGCGATTCAGCTTGCCGCTCGCCGCGAGCATCGAATCGAGCAGGGCCTCGGCTTCGAGACGCCGATACGGCATGCGCCACAACAGCCGATTCTCCGGATCTTCGGCGGCGTACTTTGCGTTCGAGCTCTTCGCCATGCGGTAGGTATTGCTCGACAGAATCAGCGTGTGCAGCTTTTTCAAGGACCAGCCCTGGTCCATGAACCACACGGCCAGCCAATCGAGCAATTCCGGATGCGTGGGCTTGGCGCCCATCACGCCGAAATCACTCGGCGTCCGGACCAGGCCTTCGCCGAAGTGCCATTGCCACACGCGGTTCACGATCACGCGCGCCGTCAGCGGATTCTGGCGATTCGTCATCCAGTTGGCCAGCGCCAGGCGACGGCCGCTGGAGCGTGCCGAGGCCACCGGCGCCTCAAAGCCCGCCGCGAGCAGCGCCGGCGCCATCGGCGTCACCTCCGGACCGGGCGACGTCGCCTTACCGCGAATCAGGATGTGCGTGGCCACGGGAGTCGGCTTCAGTTCCTGCATGAAGTAGCCGCGTTCGAGGTCTGGCGTCTGCCGCTTGAATTCAGCCACCTGCGCTTCCACCGGCAGCGTCTTCAACTCGGCTTCGAGTGCTTTGCGCTGATCGTTGACCAGCTTCCTCTGCGCCTCGGTCCGCTCCCTGGGTGCCGCGAGAAACGCCGCGACGGCTTCGATCGGCAACCGGCTCGAACCGCTCTTCAGCCACTCCACCCGCGCCGCTTCGCGCAATTCGGCGATCTTCTTCTCGCGCGCATTGAAGCGGTCGACCTCCGGCCACCGGCCGATCGGGCGGTCGAGTTCGGTACGGCCATCGCGCGGCCGCTCCAGTCCATTGAAGATCGCGACCATGCTGTAGTAGTCGCGCGTGGTGAGCGGCTCGAACTTGTGGTTGTGGCAGCGCGCGCAGCCGAGCGTCAGGCCGAGAAACGCTTGCGACGTCGTGCTGACGATGTCGTCGAGCTGGTCAAAGCGGTCTTCCGGCGGGTCAGCCGGCTCGTCGTCCCACGGACCCAGCCGATGATAGCCCGTGGCCAGCATCGTCTCCGCATCCGCCTCCGGCAATTCGTCCCCAGCCAGCTGCTCCGTCAAAAAACGATCGAACGGCTTATCCGCGTTCAGCGCGCGGATGACATAGTCGCGATACCTCCAGACGCTGGGCTTGAGGGCATCGCGTTCGTAGCCGTTCGTATCGGCATAACGCACCACGTCGAGCCAATGGCGCGCCCAGCGCTCGCCGTACTCGGGCCGGGCCAGCAGTTTGGCGACCTCACGGTCGAAGTCGCCTTGGAAGGCTTGTTGCTCCGCGGGCGTCGGCGGCAGGCCGATCAGATCCAGGTAAAGGCGTCGCAACAGGTCGCCGGGCGCGGCCGGGGGATTCGGCGACCAGCCCTTCTCTTCGAGCTTGGCCAGCACAAACGCATCAATCGGATTGCGCACCCATGCTCGATTCTTGACGGTTGGCGGCCCCGCGGCCACCGGCTTCTGAAACGCCCAATGCCGGGCGCGCGGATCCTCGGCCTTCGTTTCTTCCACCGCGCCCGGCATCACGGCGCCCGCGTCGATCCATTCCTTGAGCAGCGCCACGTCCTCCGCGCTCAGCCGCGGACCCTTCGGCGGCATCACCAGCTTGGCGTCGCTTCCGGAAACGTAGCGGATCAGCAGACTGCGCGCGCTGTGTCCCGGTTCAATCGCCGCCACGCCGCTCTCCCCGCCCGCGAGCAGATTCGCCCGGCGATCCAACCGCAGGTGGCTCATCTGCACGGCCGGCCCGTGGCAACCATAGCAGCGCTTCTTGAGCAGGGGCTGCACGTCGCGCTCGTAGTCAACGGCGGCGAACGCGGGAAACAGACTAAAGACGATGGCCGGGAGCAGGCGCATGCTGAAGGAATCATACAATGGGCGCCCGCGCCCTCTATCAGCCTATGGCTCGCGGACCGGCCGGAAACCCACCATCCGCCACGCTTGCGTGGACGGCCAGCCGCCGGAGCGCGCGTAGGAGCGCAGGTCCTGCGCTTCGAAGAAGAACGCGCCGCCGCGCAGCACGCGATAGGCGCCCTTCTCCGGGCCGGTCGGGTTCTTCTTGGGCGAAACCGAATAATACGTGCGGCTGTACCAGTCCTGGCACCACTCCATCACGTTGCCGGCCATGTCCATGGCGCCATACGGTGAGGCGTTGTTGTGCGTCGCCAGATTGCCGCGGCGGGTGCCGTCATAGAAGCCCACGATCTTCGCCGTTTCAAACGGCGCCGACAGCGTATATGCGGCGTAGGTGGGGTCGATCTTGTTGCCCCAGGGGAAACGTCTCTGATCCGTGCCCCGCGCGGCTTTCTCCCATTCGGCTTCCGTGGGAAGGCGATACTTCTTGCCGGTCTTCATGCTGAGCCACTTGCAATAGGCCGTGGCCGCATCCCAGTTCACGCCGAGCACGGGATAGTTATCGCTGTTGGCGGTGCCGCCGCCGTGGTTGTTGGCCTGCGTCCAATAGGGCACCTGATCCTTGGGCATCACGCGCCCGTCTGGCCAAAGCTTGGGGTCGTTGTATTCGGCGTCCTCGCGAAACTTCCGCCAGTCGGCATTGGTCACTTCATACTTGCCGATGTAGTAGGCGTCCAGGGTCACTGTATGTACGGGCCGCTCGCGGCTTTCGCCATCGCCGAAGTTGTCGCCCATTTTGAAGGCGCCGGCCGGCACATAGACAAAATCGCCATAGCCATCGTTGACGGTCTTCGGCGCGTCCGCGGCGATTAACGTCACCGCGGTCAAACAGATCAGATTCCAGCGCATGGACTACTTCGCCCCTCCGAAGAAGCCGCCCAACTGCAGGAAGTGCTTCAACTCGTCCATCCACGGGCCGTATTCCGGACTCGTCGTGGCCGCGCCAAACCCATGGCGCCCCTTCTGATAGATGTGCAACTCGGCTACACCGCCCGCCTTGTTAATGTCGAGGAACAACTGCGCCGAGCCGTTCGCCGCGCCGCGGTCCGCCGCGGCCGACAACAGGAACGTCGGCGGAAACTCCTTCAGATTCTCGTTCGGCAGCGGGCGCCCGGGGCCATAAACCATCACCAGATGATTCGGCTTGGAGGGCAAGCGGTCCACCGGATCGGCTGCCTGCGGATCGCCCGGCGTGGACGAAGCCGCCACCAACCGCGCCAGCGACGAGCCTGCCGAGAAGCCCGCGAACGTAATGCGATTCGGGTCGAGTTTGAACTCGGCGGCCCGCGAACGCACCAGCCGCAAAGCGCGATTGCCATCGAGTGCGCGCGCCGTATCGTTATAACGCGGCGCCAGGCGATAGGTCAGCACAAACGCTGTCGTACCCCAGTCGTTAAACCGCTCGGCGATCTCGATGCCCTCCACGCTATACATCAGCATGATGTTCGAGCCGCCGGGCGCGATGATCACGGCCGAGCCGTTGCGCTTATTGGCGGGCGGTTGAAAAACGGTGAGAAAGGGCTGGTCCAGCGGGCCGTCCCCTTGAGCCTGCGGCACCTTGCCCGGCTCCCACAGATGCAGATTGAAGTTCGCTTCGTCGGCAAATACCGCCCCGGCCATCACCAGCGTCGTGACAGCTGCTTTCCACCAGGCAGAGTAGGTCATCGACCAGGAAGTCTATCACTTGCTGCGACGATAGTAGGCTTCGGTCAGCTCCAGCAGCGAGCGCTCGTGACGCCCTTTCTTGAGGCCTTGCAGGACGCCTTCACGATCGCCGGGCTGCCGGTCCTGCCCGAGTTTGAACTTGGCCTCCACTTGTTCGATCTTCATCTCGTAGCCCACAATGCCGCCGCGCATGCCCTTCAAGTACGAGTCCGGCAACTGGTCTAAGTTCCAACTCGTGCCGCCGCCGTAGGCGCTTTCGTTCTTCGCCACTAGTTTCGCCAAACCCTGGGCGAAAACCGCGTCGTCCGTGATCCGCTGCGGTTTGCCGGTCGCGTGCACGACGGCGAAGTTCCAGGTCGGCACCGAGTTCTTGCCCGCATACCAGTTCGGCGAAATGTAGCCGTGCGGTCCATGAAAGACCACGGTGCATTCGGTGGAGCCATCAAGCGCGTCGTTCTGATGGTTGCCCTTCGCGATGTGCCACCAGAGTTTGCCCCAATTGCCCCCGCCCGGGCCGTCGGCATGGCGGTAGAGCACCGTGGGGACGTTCGTCACCCGGATGCCGCCTTTAGCCGTGATCACCATGGCGAAGCTGAACTCGTCGATGAAGTCGAGAATGAAGGCTGGGTCGGACTCCAACTGCTTCGGCGGAATATAGATCGTTTCCTCCGCTTCAGCGGCCTCGGCGGGACCCGACGCGGAAGTAGCGGCAAGCCAGGGCATGGCCAATAATACGTCGCGACGCTTGGACATGCCCTATCTTAGCGAAACGCTTACTGGGCGGCCGTTACCTCCACCGACGTCAGTACGCCGGCGTCGGCCCGCACGGCCACCAACTGCTTGGCGTCGATCGCCTGGCAACGATAGGTGGCCGTCGTATAGGTAGTGCCATCGTCGGTCACCACGGGAATCAACAGCTGCAGCGTGCCCGCGCCATCGGCGCCGGCGGTAAAGGTACCCGCTACGTCGTAAGCCGTCTCGGGTCCGAAGGTTTTGCGCGTGCTGCGGCCGGTTACCTGGGTGCCGTCGAGGTTCAACGTGCTGACGGAGACGAAGCTCGCGTTGGCGCTCTCGACGTTCGTTTCGAGCAACAGGAACTGCCCCTTCAAAGTCGTGGCTGCTGTCGAGAGCGGAATCAGCTCCACGTTCGACACCACGCCCAGATCCGTCCGGATCGCGTGCAGCGCGCCCGCCGCTGCGACCACCCGATAGTTCAACGGAATCGCGACACTGTCGCCATCGCTATTCGTCGTGGAGTAAGTAGCCGCTAAGCTGCCGTCAGCTGCATTGTAAGTGCCATCGAGCACTAAGTCCGCCGCACCGGC
Organism: Bryobacteraceae bacterium; assembly: GCA_044226365.1. Classification (GTDB taxonomy): domain Bacteria; phylum Acidobacteriota; class Terriglobia; order Bryobacterales; family Bryobacteraceae; genus JALHNI01. The sequence continues at coordinate 4,725 of JBGAHE010000030.1, read as the reverse complement.
CGTGCCACGCAGATACTCGCTACCGCTCACGCGGCCTGCCGCATCCACGGTGATCGTGCCCAAGGCCACAAAGGCCTGCCCATTCGCGAGCAGGCCTCTTTCGACGAGCGCATACTTACCACTTAACGTCGTTTGGGCTGAAAGTGAGCAGGCCACGGCCAAGGCCGCCGCCAGGGCGGAAAAGATTTTGGATTTCATGTTGAGTCAACTCCCGAAGTGTGAAGAGGACTGCGCCTCTTTTCATTTTCACTTCAACGAACCCTCATGCGCTCCGCCAAGTCTCGCGCCGAACGTTAAGTTGTGTTGACTGTTGTGAAGGCGTTACGAAAGCTGCCGCACGGAGTCGCGCAGCGCCCGCAGATGCTCGTGGGCGGCACGGATCTTCACATACTGATCGGAGACGGTGCTTTGCGTGCCATTTAACACGTTGGCTGCCAGAGCATCGCGATAAAGAGACTCGGCCACGCCTTCAGCTCGTTCACATTCTTCGAGAATCGCCAAATCACTGCGAGTGGCGCGCACGGCGCGCAGGTTTGTCCAGCCGTGATGGGAATCCGTCACCCCGGTCGGCATACTTTGTTGGTTCAGGCTGCCATCGCTGGTCTCCGCACTGCCCATCAGTGACTCGGCGAAAGCGGCTCGTTGGTCCGCATACTCTTTCAGGATTCGCTTCAGATGAGAGCGAGAAGCGTCTCGCGATGCGGCCATGTAACCTCGACGCGCTTCCCCGAGCGCATCGACTAATTCTTGGATGATTTTGTTTGCTTGTTGGTTCATGGTGCCTCCCATCTCACCAGCAAGCAAGTTGCATGCCAAATTTTATGCCACTTGTAAGTCGTGGTCTGGTAACGTTTGGGCCCTAGAAGCCGCCTCGCATGCTCCTGAGGAGTCGCGCACAAATTTCAGCTTTCCGGCGTTTCGGCTAAGAAGTCTTCCAGCCGGTCGAGCTTCTCTTCCCAACGCGCGCGACGATCGCGGATCCAGCTTTCGGCCAGCGACAGCCCCTGCGGATCGATGCGGCACGTCCGCACTCGCCCCACCTTCTCCGTCCGCACCAAGCCGCTTTCTTCGAGCACTTGCAGGTGCTGCACGATGGCCGCCAGGCTCATCGCAAACGGCTCAGCCAGGCGCGAGACGCTGATGGGTCCTTCGCTAACGCGCTGCATCAGCGCCCGGCGTGTGGGGTCCCCCAGGGCGTGGAAGACTCGGTCGACGTCGGTCATGCCTCGAGCGACGCGACGAAGCTGTCCACCAGTTTGCCCCAGCCCTCTTCGCGCCGCCCTGCACCGTCGGAACGCGAGAAGTACGCGCCCTGATCGGTGAGCGTGAAGCGCGTGCCGCCTTCGTGGGCGGCGAATTCGAGCGTCAGCAGCGACGCCGACATGCGATAGTCGCCGATCGTCATCGTGTAGGCCAGCACAATCCGCTCGTTCGGCTGGATATCGAGATAGGTGCTGTGGTTGATCAGCGAGACGCCCGGGAACGGCGACCCCTCCCGGAAGCGTGAATGCGACTCCTCCCGCCCCCCGGCCCGAAAGTCCATCGCAAAGCTCACCACGTCCATCGCCTTGCCGTCCAGAAACCAGCGCCGTTTCAGGCTGGGGTCGGCGAAGGCGGCGAACGCCCGCTCCGGCGAGGCGGCCAGTTGGCGTTCAATGACGAAGGTGCTGTGGTTCACCGGTTCTTGCGGCATCGGCGGGCTCCTATTACTTAAGTTATAACTTAAGTATTGGCTCGCAGACCCCGCTTGTCAATGCTTTTCCGTACGTTGGGGAATAACTCCGCTCCCCACCGACATCTACCGACGCGAAAGTATGCACATTCTGAACTCCCTTTTATGGACCTTGGCTCTCGTGGCCGCCACCCCCACCGTTGGCGACCCCGCCCCCGACTTCACCCTTCAGGACTGGCAGGGCAAAACCGTCCGCCTGAGCGAGGAGACGGGCCAAAGCCGCGTCGTCCTCATCGTCCTGCGCGGCTTCCCTGGCTACCAATGCCCCGTCTGCAACCGCCAGGTGCAGGACTTCCTCAAACAGGCGCCCGCCTTCCGCGAAGCCGGCGCGCGCGTGCTCTTCGTCTATCCCGGTCCGATGGACAACCTCAACGCCAAAGCCGCCGAGTTTCTCAAGGACAAGTCGTTGCCGGACCACTTCCGTCTCGCGCTCGATCCCGGCTACGAAGTCACCCAGCTTTATGGCCTGCGTTGGGACGCGCCGAAGGAAACGGCTTACCCATCGACCTTCATCCTGAACCAGGCCGGCAAAGTGACCTTCGCCAAGATCAGCCGTAGCCACGGCGGGCGCACCACCCCCGAGGAGATCCTGGCGCACCTCAAACGCTAGCCCGCGCATCCAAACGAGTGTGACCCGCTACTCGATCCTGGATTTGGCCGCCGTGAAAGAAGGCGGCACCGTCGCCGAAGCTTTCCAGGCAAGCGTGGCCGTTGCGCAATTGGCGGAGCGGTTGGGCTATACGCGCTTCTGGCTGGCCGAGCATCACAACATGCCTGGCATCGCGAGCGCTGCCACCTCCGTCCTGATCGGTCATGTGGCCGGCGCCACGCGGACCATCCGCGTCGGCTCCGGCGGCGTGATGTTGCCGAACCACGCACCGCTTGTGATTGCCGAGCAGTTCGGCACGCTCGAGACACTGTACCCTGGGCGCATTGACCTCGGCTTAGGCCGCGCGCCCGGCACCGACGGCGTCACCGTGCGAGCCTTGCGGCGCGATCCGTTTTCGAGCGGGCGCGACTTTCCGGAGGAGGTCCGCGAACTGATGACCTTCCTCGGGCCGGTAAAGCCCGGGCAAAGCGTCCGCGCGGTGCCCGGCGCGGGCACCAATGTTCCCCTCTGGCTGCTGGGCTCGAGTACCTTCAGCGCCCAATTGGCCGCCGCCCTCGGACTGCCCTTCGCCTTTGCCAGCCACTTCGCCCCGCAACAGTTGGAAGAGGCGCTCACCCTTTACCGCGCCCGCTTCCAGCCGTCAGAGCATCTGGAGAAGCCCTATGCGATGGCCTGCGTGCCGATCGTCGCCGCACCCACGGACGCTGAGGCGCAGCACTTGGCGACCTCCATCGTTCTGCGCGTCCTGAACCTGGTCCGCGGCGAGCCGTTCTACCTGTCGCAGCCCGTGGCGAGCCTGGACGGCCGCCTGAGTCGGGAAGAGCGTCTGCTGGTGGAGTCGAAGCTCGGCGAACTGATCGTCGGCGGACCCGCGCGCATCCGTGAAGGCATCGAAGCCTTCCTGCGTCGCACCGGCGTCGACGAAGTGATGTTTACGTCCGAGGCGTATGATCTCGCGGACCGTCTCCGGTCCTTCACGATCATCGCCTCGGCCTTTGACGAAATGCGCGCGTCAGACGGCCAGGTACTGGAAGCCCAAAGCCTCTAACGTCTCGCGCTTCAGGAAGTGCCGTCCGTCGAGCACCAGCGGATTACGCATCCGCCCGGCGATCGCTTTCCAGTCGAGTTCGCGATACTCCGGCCAGTCAGTCACCAGCACGAGAGCATCCACCTCGTCGGCGGCCTCCTCGGCGGAGTTGCACCAGGCGATGTTCAGATCCGGATTCTGCCGCTGGGCGAGTTCCACGGCCACCGGATCATGAGCGCGAACGCGAGCGCCGCGCTCCACCAACCGGCGGGCGATGTCGAGGGCCGGGGCGTCGCGCAGATCGTCCGTGTTGGGCTTAAATGCCAGCCCTAACAGGCCGACGCTCTTACCTTTCAACAACTTGACGGCTCCCAGCAGACGTTCCACCACGATCTCGCGCTGCCGCGAATTGATCCGGCGGGCCGCCTGCACGATCGGCATTTCCAACTGATACTCGGCCGCGGTCGACACCAGCGCCGCCGTATCCTTGCCGAAGCAGGAGCCACCCCAGCCGATGCCGGCCTGCAGGAAGCGCGTACCGATCCGGGCGTCGAGGCCCATGCCGCGCGCCACCAACTGCACATCCGCGCCCACGCGCTGCGCCAATTGGCCGATCTCATTGATATAGGAGATCTTAAGCGCCAGGAAGGCGTTCGCCGCGTACTTGATCAGTTCCGCCGAAGCCAAGTCGCAGGAAATCAGCGGCACCGCGCCGAATCCGTCCGGCCGCGGCAGGAACGGCGGCGCCGGGAAGCTCTGGTCCAGCAGAGGACGATACAGCGTGTACAGCTTTTCGAGCGCCAGCGTCTGGTCGGCGCCGATCACCACGCGATCCGGAAACAGACTGTCGTGGATCGCCGAACCTTCCCGCAGGAATTCCGGGTTCGAGGCCACCGCAAAGTTCTCCGGCTTGGTGCCGTTCACTTCGCGATACGCATCCCGCACAATCGACTCCACCCAGTTGCCGCTGCCGATCGGCACCGTGGACTTATTCACCACCACGGCGTACGTATCGCCTAAGTGCGAACCGATCGAACGCGCCGCCGACTCCAGATACTCCAGATTCGGACTGCCATCCGCCCTAGACGGCGTACCGACGGCGATAAAAATAATCTCCGCCCCCGGAATCGCCTGCGCGTAGTCACTGGTGTAATTCAGCTTCACCATCCGCATCATGTCGCCCAAATGGGGCTCAAAGAACGGAACCGCGCCAGATTTGAGGATTTCGACTCTACGGGGGTCGACGTCCACGCATGTTACTTCATGCCCAACAAAGGAGAGGCAAACCCCGGTGGTGAGCCCCACATAACCCGAACCAATAATCGTTACCTTCACGTAGAGTTCCTCATCATCTCA
>JBGAHE010000029.1:0-64566 GCA_044226365.1 Bryobacteraceae bacterium | reverse complement strand
GTGTCGGCGAGGTCAAAGCGCGGCGACCAGGACCTGGTGGCTTTGCGCCAGCGGGCGCCTTCGATCTTCACGTCGTCAGACTGACGTTCGCCAGAGCCGTGGAACCAGGCGACGAAGAGGTCGCCATTGGGGAGTTCGACGACCGAGGACGAGTGGTTGTGCCAGGTCTCGGGCGGGAAGAGGATTTCGGTCTGATAGAGGGGCTGGGCCGTGAGGGCCAACGCCGCGACGAAGAAAAGGACTACGGTTGCCAAATCGTTGCTCCGATGAACCGCTCGCTATTGGCGGTGTTGAAGTAGTAGACCGTGACGAGATTGCCGTCCTGACGGCGCACGGTGCGGGTGTAGCCGAGATCCCAGGAGCCGCCGTCGTCGCGGAGAACGATGTCCGAGGACCAGGTTTTGCCTTCGTCGTTGGAGGTGCGGGCGCGGATGCTGTAGGGCTCGTTGCGGAAGCCGTAGGTAAGTACGAGCCGGCCATCGGGCAAGCGGAGCAGCGCGGGCGGATTGCCGCCACCCGTGTCGTCGACGGGCTTGCCGACCATGTTCCAGGTGACGCCGTTGTCGTCGCTGCGCCAGGCGGCGATGAACTTGCGATGGCGGATGGTGCAGAGGAGCGAACGGCTGGAGAGGCGGACGCTGGAGGGCATGATGGCGAAGTCGTCGGCGGGCGGTTCGGGACCGACCCAGGAGACTTTTTCGAAGGTCTTACCGCCGTTGGTGGTGCGGGCGCAGAGGACGCGGCCTTCTTTGAGGTTGCTCTTGGCGGCGGTGAGGAAGAGCGTCATGGAGTTCTTACCGTCGACGAGGTAGTCGGTGCGGGCGGCAATGCCGGGGGTACCGAAGTCCGGCACGGCGAAGGGGCCGTCCCAGACGTGGCCTTTGTCGTAGGTAACGTAGAAGCGGGAGGGCCCGGTGTGGATGCTGGCCATGCGGGCGGTGAGGGCGAAGCCGGGCTTGGTGAAGTCGAAGCCGCCGGGGGAGGGACGCATTTCGCGGCCGCCGGGTTCGACGAGGACGCCAGCCTGTTTCGTATCGGGCGGGGCTTTGAGGGTGCCAGGGTGTTCGATCTTCCAGGTTTCGCCGCCGTCGGTGGAGCGGGCGAGGACGTGTTCCGCAAAACGGGAATAGTCGATGGCGTGTTCGCGGCCAGCCTGTTTGTTGGGCTGGAACCAGCCGGCTTCAAAGCCGACGAGGAGTTCGTTGCCCCAGGCCCACATGCCGTGATTGGCGGGCCAGCCGCCGAAGCGGCCTTTCTCCTGAAAAACGATTCGGTTGCGGGGAGTGGGGGCCGCCCAGGCGGCGAGCGGCAGTTGCAGCAGAGTGCGGCGCAAAATTCGCATTGTTAGGCCATTGTATGAGATTCGAACGGGTGGAGCCCTAATCAGCTTCATGAATGAGGTCGAATCAAGAAACTAACTGGACGATTTTTTCCATTTTCCATATGCTGGAGACTCACCGAGCGGGATGCTCTGCATTGCATCCCGATGGCCCTTCCCCGTCACCCGGCCCCAGCAGCATTGTTTGTCTGCCCGAGACAACGCCCCCAGCTTGGAGTGTCGTGTGGCGCCACCTTCCATCGAACTCGCACCGTTCGTGCAACCAGAACGAGGACCCCGTATGCAATCTGAGCTTCTTACACGCGGCTTCAGCCGCCGTCATCTTGGCCGGCTGACGACGCTGGCGACCGCGGGAGCGACGCTTCCCTTCTACAACGAGTTTGCGCTGGCGCAGGAAGCCGAACGGCGCGTGTCGCGGGCGGCGATGCCGGCCGATGCGGTGCGGATCAGTTCGAACGAGAACCCGCTGGGGCCGTGCGCCGAAGCGCTGGAGGCGATCTACGCCGTGGCGAAGAAGGGTGGGCGCTACGGCGGGCAGGAGTCCGCAGAGTTTCCGAAATTGGCCGCCGATCAGGAAGGCTTAAAGCCCACGTACGTGGTGCCGTATGCCGGATCGAGCGACCCACTGTTCCGGGCTGTGTGCGCGTATGTTTCCCCCGCACGTGGTCTGGTGATGGGCGACCCGGGTTACGAGGCAGGTGCCCGGGCCGCCGAATTCATCGGCGCGAAGGTGAGCAGGGTTCCCCTGAAGCCCACGTACGAACACGACGTGAAGGCGATGTTGAAGGCGAACCCGCAAGCCGGCGTCTATTACATTTGCAACCCCAACAATCCGTCGGGCACGCTGACGCCGAAGGAGGACATCGAATGGCTGGTGGCGAATAAGCCGGCCGGATCGATTGTGCTGTTGGACGAAGCCTACATCCACTTTTCGAACGCGGAGAGCGGTTCGTCGCTGGTGGCGCAGGACAAGGACGTGATCATCCTGCGGACGTTCAGCAAGCTGTACGGGATGGCGGGCATCCGGGCCGGGCTGGCGATCGGACGGCCGGATCTACTCGACAAGATGCGCAACTGGGGCGCGGGCATGCTGCCGGTGACCGGCATGGCGGCGGCGGGGGCGAGTTTGAAACAGAAGACGCTGATTGCCGACCGGCGCAAGATCAATGCGGACATTCGCGCCGATACGCTCGAGTTTCTGCAGAAGAAGAACATCGCGTTCGTGCCGAGCGTGTCGAACAAATTCATGATGGACGTGAAGCGTCCGGGCATGGAAGTGGTGAAGGCGCTGGCGGAGCAGAAGGTGTTTGTGGGGCGGGTGTGGCCGGCCTGGCCGACGCACGTGCGTGTGACGGTGGGCACGCAAGAGGAGATGAACAAGTTCAAAGCCGCTTTGATGAAGGTGATGGCCTAGACGATTTTCGCCGCTGACTGAGGGGCGGGTCCGTTCGGGCTCGCCCCTTTTTTACGTTTACCAGTCTTCGGGTTTCTGGCCGAGGGGGAGCAGTTCGCCTTTTTCGAGGTAGCGGACTTTGCTGGCGGCTTTAGCGGCGTGAGGGTCGTGGGTGACCATGACGATGGTTTTGCCGAACTCGCGATTCAGTCGGCCGAGGAGGGCGAGGGCATCGCGGGCGGAGTTGGCGTCGAGGTTGCCAGTGGGCTCGTCGGCGAGGATGAGGTCGGGGTCGGTGACGATGGCGCGGGCGATGGCAACGCGCTGTTCCTGGCCGCCGGAGAGTTGGCGGGGCGTGTGATCGAGGCGCTCGCCCAGGCCGACTAACTCGAGCGCGCGCTTGGCATGCTCGAGACGCGCGGCCTTATTGAGGCGCGTGAGCTTGAGCGGGAGCTCGACGTTTTCGAGCGCGGTGAGCACGGGGATGAGGTTGAAGCTTTGAAAGACGAAGCCGACGTGGGCGTTGCGCCAGCGGGCGATCTCGGCGTCCGACAGGCTGGGGAGGTCTTCGCCGAGGACGCGAATCACGCCGCCGGTAGCCCGATCCATGGCGGCGATCAGGTGCAGCAAGGTGGATTTGCCGGAGCCGGACGGGCCCATCAGGGCGACGAACTCGCCGCGTTCGATGGTGATGTTGGCGTCTTTAAGGGCGACGACTTTACTTTCGCCGCGGACAAACTCCTTGGTGAGTTGCCGGGTCTCGATGACGACATTGCGCTCAGCGTTGCTCATTTCACCACCACAATCTTCGCGCCGTCTTTGAGGTCGGCGGGCGGGTTCAGGATCAGGTCTTCGCCCCCGATGAGGCCATCTTCGATGCGGATGCCGAGGGAATTCATGGTGCCGGTTTTCACGGGGCGGCGGACGGCTTTGCCGTTGACGGCGACAAAGACGGCGCCTTCACGAATGGCCGCGGCGGGGGCGTAAACAGCGCCGCCAGAGGCGGGAGCGCTGCCTTTCTTTTCATCGCTGATGAAGGCGACGCTGGCGTTCATTTCGGGGCGCAGGTAGGAGTCCGGATCCTGGACTTTCACCTTCACCTGCACGGTCGCCTTTTGGCGATTGGCTTCGGGCGAAATTTCTTCAATCACGCCGTGATACTTCCGGTCGGGGTAAGCGTCGGTGGTGATGACGGCTTTCTGTTTGTCGCCGAGGCGGGCGAAGTCGTTCTGGTTGATGTCTAACTCGACTTGTAAGTCATCGAGGTCGGCCATGGAGACGACGTAACCTTTGGCGCCACGATCGCCGACGAAGCCGGTGGTGACGAACTCGCCGCGCTCGACGACGCGTTCGAGAATCGTGCCGCGGATGGGTGCGCGGATGACGGTGTTATTCAACTGGGTTTCGTAGAAGGCGAGGCGGCCTTTCGCTTCGGCGATCTGTCCGTCCACCTGCTGGGCAATCTCGCGGCGAGGCCCGAGGCGGACGAGTTCGTGCGAACGCTCGAGGGAAGCGACGCGGGCGACGAAGCCGTCGTAACGGGCTTGAGCGTCGTCCAACTGCTGTTTCGCGATGACGCCTTCGGCGACCAGTTTGCGCGTGCGTTCGAGCGTGAGGCGGGCGTTCTCGAGGTCGGCTTGGGCCTGGTCGAGGTTGGCTTTGGCTACGGCGATTTCTTCAGGACGCGAGCCATTGGATAACTCGAGACGCCGGGCTTCGAGAGCGGCCAGCTGTCCTTTGGCCTGGGCTAACTGCGCGCGGTATTCGTCGTCTTCGAGGCGGACAATCACTTGCCCCTGGCTGACCCGGTCGCCCTTCTCCACGCCGATCCAGGCGACTTTGCCGACGACCTTGGAGGCGAGCTGAATCTTGTGGTGGGCGACGATGTAGCCGGTGGCATTCAGGATGACTTCGCCGGTGGGGCCGGCCGCACCACTCGACTCGGCAACGGCGCGCGCGGTGCGCACTTCGAGAGCGGCGTTGAGCTTGGAAGAAAGGGTAACGCCGGCGCCCAGGAGCAGAAAGAGCACGACGCCGATGACGATCCATTTGGTGGCCCAGTTGGAGCGGCCTTGTTTCAGAGAGCGGTCAATCCGCAGTCCGTCTAAATCAGCAGCCATCGTTGGTCCTTACACCTGCCGGAGGGCGGTGAGAATCTCCTTGCGAGCGGCGGTGGCGGCGGGGAAGAGTCCGCCGATGGCGCCCATGAAAAGGGCAAAAGCGATGCCGGTGAGCATCAGTTGAGGGGTAATTTCAAAGCCGAAAGTAATTTCAGAGAAGGTGACAAAGTTACCGATGCCGGTTTCGAGGTTATTGAGCGGAAGCACTAACAGGCAACCGAGAATGCCGCCCACCAGACTGAGTAATAAGCTTTCGAGAAAGAAACTGACGAGGATGCCCCCCTTCGAAAAGCCCAAGACGCGCAGGGTGCCGATCTCGGCGGCGCGGCGGGCGACTGCCGCATACATCGTGTTCATGGCGGCGAAGCAGGAGCCGATGGCCATGATGACCGCGACGAACGTACCGATGAACTGGAGGGGCGCGGCGGACTGGGTTTGGCTGGCGTAATAGGCGGCTTCGGTGGGAGCGTCGGCGTTCAAGCGCGGGTCGGTGGTGAGATCGTTGGCCAGGGCCTGAAGCGTGACTTCGTCAGTCGCGCGGACGAGGATGCTGGACAAGGCAGTTTCGCGGTTCTGGTCAGCGGCGAGTTGGTTCAAATCGCAGAAGAGCTCGCTATTGGCGGCGGAGCGGCCGGCATCCATCACACCGACCACTTGCCAGGGGCCGCGGCCAAAGTCGATGGAGCCGCCGAGGCGAGCGGAGGGATAGCGGTTGGCGACGCCTTTGCCGACGACAATCTCGCGACGGCCGGGCTGAAACTGGCGGCCCTCGACGATCCTGACGTGCGGACGCAGGAGCCAGCCTTGCGGCGTGAGGCCCCGGGCGGTGATGTTGATCTGGCCGGCTTCTCCTTCGAGGACGACGACGGTGACTAACTCGAGCGAGGCCAGAGGCTCACCATTGGGCCCTTTGGCAACGCCGCGCTTCACTTTGACGATCTGGTAGTCCTCAGGCGACTTGTTCGAGTTGAGCTCGGCCGTGGAGCCCTTGCGCATGATGATGAGGTTGAGCGGGTCCGCGGTGGAGGTGAGCGAGGTCTGCAGGCCATTGACCATGGCGGCGGTGGCCAGCAGAACGGCCACGGTGAGGCCGATGCCCAAAGCGGTCATCAGGGTGGTGGTTTTGCGGGCGAGTAAGTTGCGCCAGTTGTAAGTGAGGGGCAGAGCCATTTTATTCGGTCACCCGCATGGCTTCGATGATGGGACGGCGGGAGGCGGAGTAAGCCGGAATGATGGAACTGACGAAGCCGATGACGACGGCGACGGCCAGCGAAGTGGTGAGGACCCACGCGGGCGTGCGCAACCGCGTCATATCGGCCATAGTGGAGGGCATCTCGCGCATCCAGGCGCAGAGCAGGACCGTGAGGGCGAGGCCGACGATGCCGCCGAGCAGCGAGATGAGGACGGACTCGCCTAGCAGGATGGAGAGGATCTTGCCGTTGGTGAAGCCGAGCGTCTTTAAGATGCCGACCTCTTTGATGCGCTCGCGGACCGTCATGGCCATGGTGTTGCCGGAGACCAGCAAAACGGTGAAGGTAATGGCGGCGCAGATCGAGAACAGAAACGCTTTGACGTTGCCGAGGAAGCTCAGGAAGCTGAGCTCAAAGGCGCGCTCGGTTTCGGTTTTGGTTTGGAGCGGCGCGTTGCGGAACATGGCGTCGACGGCTTGGGAGATGCGCGTGGCATCGTCGGGGCTGGCCATGCGGAGAATAAAGGTGCTGACCGTATCTTTCATGCCGCCAGAGAGACTTTCGTTCAGATAGTCGTAGTGGAAGACCATGTTCTCGTTGTCGCGTTCGCTGTCGTAGATGCCGCGAATGATGAGGTTGAGGGTGACCGGAAAGATGTCGCCGACGAGCGTGACGCGCTGGCCAATTTTGAAGTCATGACGCTTGGCCAGTTTGCGGCCGACGATGCAGGACGAGCGTTCGGAGAGGAACGCCTTATACTCCTCCGGCGGAACTTTGTAGTCCGGATAGACCTGCAGGAACTTTTCGGGCTCGACGGCGAAGCGGCCGAAGAAGTTGGCGGGGTCGCGGGCGTCTTTATAGACGCCGCCAAACCATTGAAAGATGGTGGCCTGAACAACGCCGGGCACCTGGGCAATGCGGGCCTGATACGAACGGGCCAAGGGGCGGGCGAGCGAGACGCGGTTCCGGACGATGAGGCGCAAGGCCTGCTGTTCGCCGGTGCCCTCGAAATAGAACATGTTGTAGACGGCGAGTAAGAAACCCAGCAGGCAAAGAGACGCGGCGATGCTCAGGATGGTGAGAATACTCCGGCGCTTATTGCGCAAGGTGTTCTTAAAAATCAAGGGCAGGTGCTTCAACATGAAGATGCCTCCATCTCGGGAAGATCCCCATTATGGCAGGCAGATTCCCGAATTGGCGACCATTTCGTCCCTAAAAGTGGACAGTTTGTCGGGTGAGGTGGACAGAATGTCCCTTTCGGCTAGGACGGTAGTCCTATTTTCAAGGACTTAGGTTTGGTACGCAGTTTGCACTAAGAGAGGCGTGAACATTCCTCCAACCCCGTAACCTGAGGGAACCAGGCCAGCGCACTCACCCTAGCGCTGGCCTTTTTTTCGCTTAGTCCACCAAGCCCATGCGGCGCACGATCATCCCCACCAGAAACAGCACGATCATCCCCGCGACATAGAACTTGAAGGCAAGCTGCAGACGAGGCCAGAGACTCCAGGCCAGACGCTCCACGCGGGCTAACCAATCCTGTGGTTCGGCGGCGGGCGGGTTCGCCATTGGCTGCTGGATGGCCGGGAATTGGGGCGCGACGTAGGCGGCACGCGCGGCGTTCAGCAGGATGAGACCCATGGGCAAAGTGACCAAGGTCAGGAAGCCGACCTGGCCACTGGCGAGCGTCACCAGCTTTTCCACGGCGAAGAGTCCGACGGCGGAGACGGCGGCGAGGCGCGAGTGTTGGCGGATGCCGAGCCCGGCCATAAAGAAGAAGAAGATATCAACAAGTGCGGCGAGCAAGGTGCCGCCGATCAGCATGGCGAAAAAGGTGGTGAGGCAGATGAAGAGGCAGGCGTAATAGCCGAAGCGGGCGGCGTCGTTCACTTCTGCTTCATCTTTTAAATTGGCCCAGAAAATGGCCCGGAGGGAGCCCGTCGATTGGGGGTTCCGGGCGAGGTCGCGGATATCCACAGCGGAACTATCGACACTTTCCAGCCGATTGTGCAGAGGAAGCCTTCAGATTGGTTGGAAGCGGACCGATAGAACTAGGGATGCAGGTTGAACAGCCGCGAGTGGCCGATGTGCTGGCGGCATTTTCTTACGCCCTAGATTTAACGAGCGAAGGTCATCCGGTGGGCCATGCGGCCCGCAGTTGCGTTTTGGGGATGCGGATCGCGCGGGAGATCGGGCTGAGCGACGGCGAACGCGCCGACCTCTACTACGCTTTACTGCTGAAGGACGCCGGTTGCAGCAGCAATGCATCGCGGATGTACCAGATCATGGGCAGCGACGAGATCGCGGCCAAGCAGGCGGTGAAGTCGACCGACTGGACACGTGTGGGTTGGGAGACTCTGCAGTACGCGCTGGGACATGTGCGGCGGGGAGCGCCCTTTCTGGAGCGGGTGCGGGGTATTTTCGAGCTGGCACAGAACAGCCGGGAGAATGCGTTGGGCATGATCCAGGTGCGGTGTCATCGCGGGGCGGGCATTGCGCGGCGGCTGGGGCTATCGGAGGCGACGGCTGAGGCAATTTACTCGCTGGACGAGCATTGGAACGGCGTGGGGTACCCGCACGGGCTGCGCGGCCGGGCGATTCCGCTGTTTTCCCGTATTTTGAGTCTGGCGCAGAATCTCGAAATCTTCCACACCAAGCGCACGCCGGCCGAGGCGATCCGCATGGCGCGAGGGCGCAGCGGACGCTGGTTCGATCCGGAGTTGGTGCGGGCGGCGGTGTCGTTGCACGAACGCGGCGAGCTGTTTCATGAGCTGGCGCTCTCGGGCGATTGGGTGGGGGCGATCGATCCCCAGCGGGACCGGCGACTCCTCGGCGAACAGACGCTGGATCAGATTTGCCTGGCGTTCGCAGACATTGTGGATGCGAAGAGTCCGTTCACGTACCGGCATTCGTTGGGGGTGGCCGCGGCCGCCGAGGCGATCGCCAGGCGGCTGGGACTGCCGGACGGCGAGCGGCAGCAACTGCGGCAGGCGGCGTTGCTGCACGACATCGGCAAGTTAAGCGTGTCGAACGCGATTCTCGAAAAGCCGGGCCAACTGACCGAGGACGAATGGCGCGTGGTGCGGCATCATCCGGCTTACTCGCTGGAAGTACTGCGGCGGGTGCCAGGCTTTACCGAGCAAGCGGAACTGGCGGCGACGCATCACGAGAAGCTGGACGGCACGGGCTACTTCCGCAACCTGGGGGCGAAGGACATGTCGCTGCCGGCGCGCATTCTGGTGGTGGCCGATATCTTCGACGCGTTGGCCGCGCAGCGCCCGTATCGGGACGCGTTGCCGATCGATCATGTGTTCGGCTTGCTGCGGCGCGACGCTCCGCACGCGCTCGACGAGGACTGCGTGCAGGCGCTGATCGATACCAACGGCTCCGGTCTGCCGCAGTTGGGCCAGCAAGTGGGCCGTGTTGATACGATAGCTGCACCATGCACGTCCTCCTGCGATCCCTCACCCTGTTCGCCCTTGCCGGCGCGGCCGGAGCCTTCGCCGCTGACTTCGAAGTAAAAGACGAAGCCGCGTTCAAAAAGATCTTCAAGAAGAATGCCAAGGTGACGCGCCTGGCGACGGACATGCAGTTCATCGAAGGGCCCGTGTGGATGCGCGAGGGCTTTCTGGTGTTCAGCGATATTCCCGCGAATGAGCTGAAGCGCTGGGATGCCAAGGGCGGATTGCAGACGTTCCGGAAGCCATCGAACAATACGAACGGCAATACGCTGGACCGCGAAGGGCGGCTGATCAGCGCGGAGCATGCGGGGCGCATCACGCGGACCGAGAGCGACGGCAAGGTGACCAATCTGGTGGAGACCTTCGAAGGCAAGCGGCTAAGTTCGCCGAACGATGCGGTGGTGAAGTCCGATGGGACGATCTGGTTCACGGATCCGGACTACGGTTTGAGCGGCCGGACGAAGGAGCAGCCGGGCAATTATGTTTATCGCTTTGACCCCGCGTCGCGGAAGATCACAGCCGTCGTGAAGGATTTCGATAAGCCGAATGGCCTGTGCTTCTCGCCCGACGAGTCGAAGCTGTATGTAGCCGATTCGGGCCGCCCGCACCATATCCGCGTGTTCGAGGTGAAGAGCGACGGAACGCTGGCGAACGGGCGCGTGTTTGTGGTGATCGATAAAGGTGGGCCGGACGGCATTCGCGTGGATGAAGCGGGCCGGCTGTGGTCCAGCTCGGGCGATGGCGCGCAGGTGTTTACGCCGGAAGGCCAACTGATTGCGCGCATCCTGCTGCCTGAGTCCGCGGCGAATCTGGCGTTCGGCGGCAAGGGCGGACACACGCTGTTTCTGACGGCGCGGAAGTCGCTTTATGCGGTGGAGACGCGCACGAAGGCGAAGCGCTAGAACTTACAGGCGGCGTTGTCGGCCTTGACGTAATACGACTTGAAGTTCTTAGCCTTCGGATCCATGCAACTCGACCCTGGAGGTTGAGCATTTTGCCAACCTGGGTCCATTCGGCGATGGCTCCTTGACGTTGCCGCCGCCCAGTTGAGGACGGTCGTAGCTAACTCGACTTTGCGGAACTCGACGGGGTGGCTTTCGCTTTGGAGCGAGATGGACCCTTCGGTGAGCATTTTGCCGGCCTGGGTCCATTCGGCGATGGCGTCCTTGACGTTGCCGCCGCCCAGTTGAGGACGGTCGTAGCTGAGGACGAGTTCGCCGTTGACGCGGTGTTCGATGCGTTCGTTGCCGAGGACGCGGGCTTCGACGCGCACCCATTGATCGCCGTGGAAGGTCTTGGACGTGGAATTGAGGCAATGCGGGGTGAAGAGCTTGCCGTCGCGTTCGACGTTGGTGCCGGGAGTGCAGAGGTTGGCAGTGGTGCGCGGGTCCTTCCCATTGCCGCCGAGTAACTGGACTTCGATGGAGACGGGGAAATCCTGATTCTTAGTCATGGTGGCGGCGGGCTGGCCGTGGACCATGATGCCGCTGTTGCGGAGGGCCCAATTGGGGCCGCCTTTGGCCTGCTCGCCGACGAAGCGGTACTCGACGGCGATGACGTAATACGAGAAGTTGTCCTTGTAGAAGAGATGGCCGAAGCGCTCGTTGAAGGCGTCGTACTGGTCGTAGGCGACTTTGAGGAGGCCTTTCTCCACGCGGAAGGTCTTGCCGAAGTTGACGCCGGGCTCTGAGCCGCGGATCTTCGGGGTCCAGCCTTTGAGGTTCTTGCCGTTGAAGAGTTGCTGCCACTCCTCGCGGTTCGGATCCTTGGCCAGCAGCAGGACGGGCAACAGCCAGAGCAAACGGTGCATCCCTGACAGTTTACGCGCGTAAAGGGGGTGCGTGCGGGGCGCGGGAGATAGGATAGTACCCATGGTACGCGACCTATCCGAGCAGGATCGCGCGGGCGGAAACGACGCAGTCTGTTTCACCGCCGGACCGCCAGGCGCCTATTTCGGGGCCGGGACGGTGCATGCGTATCTCGCGGCGGACCGGCCAGCGCCGGTGGTGGCGGCGGGAATTTCGTCCGGGGCGGTATCGGCGGCGGCGCTCTACAAGGCTTATCGCGACCTGGATCGCGAACGACGCCGAACGGTGAAGCCGAGCATGGAGGAAGTCGAGTCCGCGCGGTGGACCTGGTTCCGGAGGTATCTGGAGCAGATCACTTATGCGCCGCTCGACTTCGTGTGGGACGCGATTCCCAATCCGATCGACTTCTTTGCGCAGACGATGCCGGTGGAAGATCCGAGCTGCCCGGAGAGGCTCAAGACCGGGGAGACGGCGGCGCGCATTCAGTATCACCGGCTGATTCGGCTGGGGATCTGGTTCTCGGGGCTGCGCGTGACAGTGGGCGACCTGGCGGATCTGGTGGTGCGCTACGTGCGGTTCAAAGAGCGCTACGCGCTGTGGCCCTGGCAGATGGCGGCGCTGTTTTACCGGGTGACACGGGTCAGCGTGCTGATCGCCTGGCGGACGTTTACCTATCCGGGCTGGCTTTGGCGTCCGCCGGTGAAAGAGCAGCGGCGGGCGCGCCAGCGGTTTCGCCCTTCGGTGTTGTTCGGCTGGCCGGTGTGGGGCAGCGCCGTGTTGTGGGCGGCGGCGATGTTCGTGCTGCCGCTGGCGCTGCTGGTGCTGGGGCGTTATGGGCTGGCGGCGGCGGCATTCGCGATGGCATTGCTGGCGCCGGCGGCGTTGCTGGTCGGCAGCTTTCTAACGGGGAGCTTACGGCAACTGCTGCGGCTGGGGCTGCGTCCGATGGGGCTCGATCGCGGGTTGCTGCACAAGTATCCGTTGCGGCGCGCGCTGGTGAAGCTGTTCGAGGGTGAGTTGATCGAGCGCAAGTCCGACGACAATGTGCCGAGCTTGCTGGTGGTGGCGGCGCCGATCAATAAGCGACACAACCTGTCGTCGTCGCCGGGGTCGAATCAGCAGTTCTGGGCGCGGACGACGGCGCGTATGCAGGTGGCCGAGGCGTTGCACACGGCCCTTTCGAACCCGGGTTTATATGCGCCGGACGTTTATTGCCGCAGCGAAGGCGCGCCGATCGATCATTGGCTCTCGCCGAAGGTAAAGGGCGTTGACCGGCTGGAGATGGTGGACGGGTCCGTGATTCGGACGAACCCGATTCCGGCGCTGTTCATCTGGCTGCGCGGCAGGTGGAACGATCGCGACAGTGCGGCGCGCGCCGAGGTGGCGCGGCTGTTTACGGAGCCAGGCAATCCGGGCTGCGGCTTGAATATTGTGTACGGCGTGCCACTGCATCCGCTATCGGAAGAGGAGGCGAAGCCGCGCGAGACGATCAATGTGGTGGAGAACGGCTTTGCGAGCCTGGCGCTCGAGCGGCGGCGCGATACGGAACTCGAGTCCCGGCAGACGGAGTTCATGAGCGAGTTCGAGATCCACATCCGGCAGCGCGAGACGAAGCCGCCGGCGTTACCGATGTTTCCGATTCTGCCGAATCCGATTGCGCCGGCGGGCGACATCACGTTCGAGAACAATCTGAAGCCGGACCGGCCCACGGCGCTCAAGTATGTCGCCGAGGGATGCCGGCGGACGCTGGAAGCGCTTTATACAAAGAAGCTTTCGGACAGCTTTCTGGGTCAGTTGGATTGCCATACGCTGCTGAGCGAAGTGGCGCGCGAACGGCGCGGGGCCATCACGCCGGAGCATCCGGGCTTGAGCGAGGTCTGCGGGGCGTGCACCAAGGTGCTGCAGGGACCGACGCCGCCTCCGGCGAAGAGTGCGACCTGCAACTATGGGCTGAGCCCGGGCGAGTTGCAGGCCAAGTTCTCGTCGCTTTCGGGCGTGGTGGCGGATCAGCCGCGGATTGTCTTCCTGGCGAGCGGCGGCGTGTTCCGCGGGACGTTCCACGCGGGCGTGCTGGCGGCAATGGGCGTGGCGCGCGTGCGGCCGGATCTGATTGTGGGCGCGAGCGTGGGCTCGATTGCGGGGGCAGCGCTGGGGGCGCAAACGGCGCTGAACGACGCCGCATTGGCCCGCAATCATAACCACGATCTGGTGCGCGTGTTTCTGCAAGTGGACCGGCAAGTGGCGCTGACCAAGTCGCTGAAGAATGTCACCAAGCTGCTGGGCGTGCGAGGCCGGCATGTGGATGTTTCACCGGCGATGGTGCGCCGGCTGATTGCCGAAGGCAGCCGAATCGACCCGGCTTATGCGATCACCGGGGCGCCGCCGTTGCTGATCGATGCGATCGCGAATCTGTTCCTGCTGCCGCACGAGATCACGCGCATTGTGGCGGCGCGCTTCGTGGCCGGGCACATCACCGAGGCGATGAATCTGTTTTGGGAGGGCGTGCAGCGCGAGACGCTGCGGCGGCTAGGCATTGAGGAGTGCGTGATGGGCGCGGATCTGCTGGAGCAGGCGGCCAAGCGGCTGCTGTTTCCGGAGAAGCTGCCGAAGTCCGATCATCCGAGCCAGCCTTACCTGCCGCAGACGGCGTTCTTTGCGACGGCGACGAACGTGAACCGGCGCATGCCGGTGATCCTGGGACGCGACTTTCCGTGCGAAGTGCCGCGCTACGACTTTCTGGAAGCGTGCCTGGCGTCGTCGGCGTTTCCAGTGGTGTTCGCGCCGCGCTCGGAGTCCGACCTGATTCCCGGCGGCGGCTCCACGAGGACGCTGTTTTCGGACGGCGGCATCTTCGACAATCTCCCCTTCTTCCCGGCCATCATGGTGCTTTCGGAAGTGCAGGATGCGGCGGGCGACGGCAATCCGCAGCAGGCTTACCAGGATCTGAGGACGCGCTACGAGAATCAGGCGATCATCATCGCGGCGGCGCTCGATAGCGACTTCAACGGCGCCGAGGAGAATGCCGATACGTTGACCCTGTGGGACGCGGCGAGCCGGCTGCGGGCGAACGTGAAGCTGCATTCGTTCTGCCAAAGCGCGGAGTTGGTGAACAAGCAGATTGTGCGTTACCTGGAAGCCTATGAGGATTGCCCGGGAGCGGTGGACGCGAAGTTCGTGAATTCGATTGTGCCGAACTGCGTGTTGCCGATTCTACCGACGGATCCGGAGCATTTGAACGGGACGTTCGCCTTCAGCCGGTCGACGGGGCTGAAGCCGGAACGGGTGATGAAGTCGATTGCGGATGGGTGCTTCCGGACGCTGCTGGAGTTGAGCGATCAGCCGGCGAACGAACGGCCGGAGTCTTTGAAACGCGCGCTGGAACGGGCGCGGGCGTCGCGACTGATGGCGGAGGTGAGGCGCGTGCCGGAGCCGGCGCCGGTGGCGGGCAGCACGGATTGCCCGTATTTCCGGGTCGACGGACAAGCGTTGGCTTGCCACTTTACGCAAGGCAGCGATCCGGTGCCGGGCGTCCACACGTCGTGCTGCGGGGACGCCACGCACCGGAAGCCTGTGCTGTTTACTTCGCCAGCTTCTCAAAAAGCTTGACGGCGGCGGCGACCACCTGGCCGTCCTGAGCGGAGGTGCCGCCGCTGGCGCCAATGGCGCCGAGCACTACGCCATCGATCATGAAGGGCACGCCGCCTTCGACGGGTAGGGCGCCGGGCAGCTTGAGGATCGCCTGGCGGCCGCCGACGAGCGCGTCCTCAAAAGCCTTGGTGGGACGCTTGAACTTGACTGCGGATTTGGCCTTTTCCTGGGCGACATCGATGGAGCCGATCTGCGTGCCATCGGCGCGCTCGAGGTACATGAGGTTGGCGCCTTCGTCGACCACGGCGATCACCATGGTCCACTTGTTGGCAGCGGCTTCGGCGCGGGCCGCTTCCGCCAGTTTCTTGGCCACGTCGAGGGTCAGAGACTTCTTGGTGGCTAGTTGTCCGGGCGCGAGAACACTGCCGAGCAACAGAGTGAGAATGAGTTTTCGCATCCGGTCAGGCTATCAAATCAAGCCGGGAATCAAGCGCCAGGGGACGCGGGCGCGGTAGTCGACATAGGCGGGATCGGCGGCCAGGACGTCTTCTTCCCAGCGGGTGCGGGCTTCCAGGAGAAGCACCTCCACCACCCAGACGACGGCAAACCAGGGCTGGGGATTGGCGAGCCAGTAGCCGAGATCGAGCAGCAGATAGGACGCGTACATCGGATGGCGCAGCCAGCGATACAGGCCGTGGCTGACGATGGCGCGGCGTTCGGGAAAGACGGCGAAGCTTTCGCCCAGCGCGACGACGCTGCCGCCGAACATCAGCGTGGCGGCGAACTGCAGCGCGAGCGCGGGCAGCGGCGTGGGTCCGGAAGGCCCGGGCGCGACGGTGAAGAGCACCGGCCAGACCATGGCGACCAGCACCCAGAGCATCTGACTACGCTTGGCGCCGCGCGCAGCAGGCGACTGCCGGCGCAGCACGAACACGGCATTGGCGCAAAGAATCAACGCGAGCAGCCAATGGAGCCACTGCGCCGGGCCGGTTTCGAGCACCGACGCACGCGCAGTGCGGTAAGCGTCCGAGAGCAGCCACAGCGCGAGCATCAGGTTGTAAGCCCACTGGCCCTTCATATCGCCAGTATGAAGCCACTATGATGAGGCATGCGCCGTCTGCTGTTGATTGCCGGAATCGGAGCCGTCCTGTTGGTGGGGGCGGTACTGGCTTTGCCCTACCTGGTGAATGCCGATCAGTTTCGGCCGATGCTGAAAGCGGAGCTGGAGAAGTCGCTGCGGCGGCCGGTGGAGTTGGGCAAGCTGTCGCTGACGGTGTTTCCGTTGGCGATTACGGCGAGCGACGTGGTGATCGGCGAGGATCCGGCGTTTGGGAAGGAGCGACCGTTCGCCAAGGCCGAGTCGCTGGCGGTGAAGATCGACCTGTTCTCGCTGTTGCGCAGCGAGGTGCACGTGGACTCGCTGCGCATCACCAATCCGCTGGTGGAACTGATTCGCGACGCCGGCGGTAAGTGGAACGTGGACTCGCTGAGTTCGAAAGACGATACGGCTTCGCCGATGAAGCTGGCCGAGTTGCGGATCGATGACGGGCGCGTGGCGCTGACGACGCCAAGCCATCCGCGCGCGGAGTATCACCATATCGACGTTCTGTTGCGCGATTACGGCGGGGGCGGCAAGTCACCGCTGAGCGTGACGGCGAATTTGCCGGGAGCCGATGGCGGGTCAATCAACTTTGAGGGGACGGTGGCGGGCGGCAATCTGGAAGGCGACATCCGGCTGAAGGATTGTTCGGTGGCGGCGCTGGAGAAGGCGGCGGGCCGGGCCAAGAGCCAGTTGGATGGTCAGTTGAGCGGGCAGGCGAAGGTGGCGAGCGCGGGCAAGGACTGGTCCGCCGGCGGCCAGCTCGAGTTGCGTTCGAAGACGTTGGGCAACACGACGGCGAACTTCGAGGCCGATGCCAAAGGGGACCTGACGCGCATTCAGCGTTTCGACGCGAAGGTGGGGCAATTGAATTTGAAGGCCAACGGCACGATCGATCATGACCGGCTGGCGATCAAGGTGAACGCCGCCGACGCGCCGATCACGGAGTTGGCCAAGCTGGCGGCGGGATTCGGCGTGGCGTTCGCCCCCGGAATGGAGGTGCAAGGGACGCTGGGCGCCGATCTGACGGTGGGGGGCACAACGTCCACGCCGACCTTCAACGGGCAGTTGCGGACGCGTAATCTGAACGTGCGGGGCGGCGACCTGAAGCAGCCGGTGGAGTCGCCGGGCGTGGTGGTGGACTTTACGCCTGAGCAATTACGCACGAGTCCGTTTGAGGTGCGGACGGGCAATACGAAGTTGAGCGGAAGTTTGTCGCTGGCGAAGTATGCGAGCCCGGCGCCGCAGTTGGATGCGGCGATCACGATTCCGCCTTCGAACCTGAGCGACCTGATCGACATCGCGCAGGCGTACGGCGTAGAAGCGGCGCGGGGCGTGAAGGCGACGGGCACGGCGGCCGTGGAAGCGCGCGTGACGGGCTCGCTGGGCAAGGGCGGCACGCTGCAGTATCGCGGCACCGGGTCAGTGAGCGGGGCGAACCTGCAGTCGCCGCGGCTGACCAAGCCGGTGGCCGTGCGGCAGGCGAAGCTGCGGTTCGAAGGCGATGCCGCCGGCGTGGAGGGCTTGGACGCGACGGTGGGACAAACGACCTTGACGGGCCGGCTGGCCACACGGGGCGATCGGCTGGACTTCGCGCTCGCCGCCGACAAGATCGATGTGGACGAATTGCGGACGCTGCTGGTGGAGAGCAAGGACGCCCCGGCAAAGAACACGAAGCCATCGACGCTGGCCGGGCGCGGCACGATCACGATCGGCACGCTGAAGATGGACCGGCTGGTGCTGACCAACGTGCGCAGTAGTCTGACGTTGGATGGCGGACAATGGCGATTCGATCCACTGACGGCCAACGTGTATGGGGGCACGCACACGGGGACGATTGTGGTGGATCAACGGTCGGCGCAGCCGGTGTACACGCTCGATTCGAAGTTGGAACGTATCGACTCGGGGCAATTGCTGGAGGCAGTGAGCTCGCTCAAGCAACTGATCGGCGGGCCGCTATCGGCCAGCGCGAAGATCACGGTTTCGCCCAAGCCGGGCGAGGATCTGATGAAGTCACTGGATGGCACGCTAGGGCTCAAGTTTGCCGAGGGCAAGATCTATTCGATGAACCTGCTGGGCGAACTGGGCGCGGTGGCGAAGTTCCTGAAGATGTCGCCGGAGAAGTACACGAGCTTTCTGGCGCTGACGGGCGATATGACGCTGAGCCATGGTGTGGCGAATACGCAGAACATGAAGCTGGATCTGAATAACGCGACGGTGACGATGAGCGGGTTGATGAATCTGGTGGACCAGTCGTTGAACCTGAAGCTGCGCACGCTGCTGAATCCGAAGTTGGCCGAGGAAGTGGGCGGCACCAAGATTGGCGGCTTCCTGACGGCGGCGGTGGGCGGTCCGAACGGCGATATGACGATTCCGTCGTTGGTGACCGGGACGTTCGCCAAGCCGCGCTTTGCGCCGGATGCTGCCGCGGTAGCGCAGTTAAAGATGCAGTCGGTGGTGCCGGGCATCACGAAGGACCCCAAGAGCGTCGTGGATGCGATCAAGAGTCCGGAGGGCGTGAAGGGCATCATCGACATCTTCAAGGGCAAGAAGAAGCAGCCGTAGAGTTATCGCGGCACGGTAAAGCAGAAGCGTGAGCCGTAAGTGGGGCGCGGCTCTACCCAGATGCGGCCGTGATAGCGCTCGACAATGCGCTGGCAAATCGCCAGACCCATGCCGGTGCCGGCGTAGCGCCCGGTGGTGTGAAGCCGTTTGAAGATGCCGAAGATGGTTTCGCGATAGGCCTCGGGAATGCCGATGCCGTTGTCCTCCACGGTGAACAGCCATTGCTCGCCGGCCGGGACGGCCTTGACGATGATCTGCACCACACGCTGGTCGCTGCGGTACTTGAGGGCGTTGCCAATCAGGTTCTGTAGCAGTTGCGCCAAGTGACTTTCATGCATACGGACAATGGGCATCTCCCCGACGGTGACGGCGGCGCAGGCCTCGCTGATGGCGAAGTCGAGATTGCCGAGGGCGGTGCCCAAGGCCTTGGCCGCGGAGATGGGCGGCACGTCTCTTTCGGAAATGCTGGAGGCGTGGGCGTAAGAGAGCAGGTCCGTGAGTAGCGCGTTCATGCGAGCCGCCGAGGAGCGGATGGACGCGAGAAACTCGCGGCCTTGCGGATCGAGACCGCCGCTGTGCTCGAGAGCGAGCAGATCGCCGTAGATGGCGATGTTGCGTAAGGGCTCGCGAAGGTCGTGACTGGCGGAGTTGGCGAACTGCTCGAGGTCGGCGTTGGCGCGTTGGAGGGCTTCCTGGCGGTCGCGCACTTCGTACTGCCGGAGGCGCGCGCGGAGGGCGGAGCGGACGGCGCTGTGAATCGTTTCCAGACGCATGGGCCGTTCAATGAGCGAGAAGTTGCCCAGTTCGAGCAGTTCCTGGGCCCGTTGACCGCTTTGAAGCGTGGCTCGACCGGCGCCGGTGAGGATGATGAAGGGCAGGTCCGACCAGGGCGGCTGCTCGGAGAGCCAATGACGCAGGATGACGAGGGCCGACGGGGTCAGCGCCTCGTCGGCGATCAGGGCGGCCCCACAGCCTTCGGCCAGAAGACTGAGGGCGACGGGCAAATCGGTGGCCGTGGCCGTGCGGACGTCAAGCGAACTCAGCGCCTGCCCCAGCAGGTGCGCATCCCGCCCGGTGGGCGTGAGGATGACCACTCGCAACTCGAGGGCATTGCGAAACATTAGGCGTCAGTCTTCGATTTCATGAGTTGTTCATCCGGACCCCGGTATTTAGGAACTCCGGTGAGGACGCCTTCGAACTGTTCGAGAACTTCGCCGACGAACATGCCGCGATCGGTGATCTGCATTTCGCGGAGGGTGCGTTCGTGCGGGCCGCGCCGCTTCTTCACCACTGAAATCGCCTGCCGCACGCTGCCCTGCGCTTCAAAAAAACGAAGCAGGATGACCGTATCGGCCAGAAAGCTCACGTCGACCGGAGAGTGCATGTTGGAACCCAGCATGCCGTGCTGAGCGACGCTAATGAGCGTAACGACGCCACGATTGCCGAGGTAAGTGAGCAGTTCATTGAGATGAATGAGCAGGAACTTTTCGCTCGGCATCCCGTTCAGATAGCCATTCAAGCTATCGAGCACGACAAAGCTGACGCCGTGCGACTCCACGGCCCGCCGGACGCGGACGGAAAACTCGCCGGGCGACAGGTCGGCGATGTCGACTTTAACGAGTTCAAATTGGCCGTTTTCGAGGTAGGGGCTGAAATCGATGCCGTAGCCAAGGCTGCGCTGGAGAAACGTCTCGCGGCTTTCCTCGAACTGGTAAAGGACGGTGCGTTCGCCGCGGACGAGGGCGGCGTGGAGAAAGTGCGTGCAGACGGAGGTCTTGCCGGCGCCGGCGGGTCCCATGAGCAGGGTGCTCGAGCCCCGATCCAAGCCGCTGCCGAGTAGATCATCCAGGCGCGGGTTGCCGCTGGAGACGACGCCGGCATGCTCCGTAACGGGCAGGTCGCTGGCGGAGAGGCGAGGGAAGAGTTCGATGCCACCGGTTTGAATGACAAAGTCATGAACGCCATCCTGAAAGCGCACGCCACGCATCTTGACGACGTGCAGACGACGGCGGGTGGCGCCATACTCGCGCGCTTCGCGCTCCATGCGCAGGACCCCATGGGCGATGCTCTGGAGTTGCTGCTCGTTCTCGCGCGTGGTGCGATCGTCCAGGATGAGCACGGTACAGTTGCGTCCGGCAAAAAATTGCTTCAGGCCGAGAATCTCGCGTCGATAGCGCGCACCGGTCTGGGAAAGAATTTTGAGTTCGGAAACCGAGTCCAGGGCGACACGCTCGGGATTGAACTGCTCGATTTCGGCGCGGATGCGTTTGAGCGTCTCGCCCAGTTCGACATCGGCAGGATGGAAGACGGTGTAAGCGTTCTCTTCGTGCATGCGTTCGGCCAGTTTGTCGAGTTGAAGGATATCGATTCCGTCAAGATTCCAGCCATGCGAATGGGCTACATCGACCAGTTCATCGTTGGTTTCCGAGAGCGAGACGTAGAGGACTCGCTGGCCAAGGCGGGCGCCTTCGCGCAGAAATTGCAGCGCCAGGGTGGTTTTACCGCAGCCTGGGTCGCCTTCGACCACATAAAGCCGGCGGGAAGGCAGTCCGCCGTGAAGAATCTGATCCAGACCCTCCACACCGGTACCTTGGCGTTCATCATGGGCTGGAGTGCTGGCTATCCGTTTCTTTTCCAAGTGATCCTCACACGTGGGCAATCCCTCATGCAGACTGATGAGCAATTATCTGGCCAAACCCAATCAAGGCTCTTTCGTGTAGTCGCGAATGTAACGGGAGGAGGCATAGCGGCGGGCCTCCTTAGCGGCATCGCTTTGGGGGGCGGTGCGGACGGCAGCTTCGTAGGCGGGCTTGGCGAGCGTATGCTGGCCCTTCATGTCGTAGGACTGGCCGAGACGAAGCCAGGCCATGACGCTGGTGTTCAGGTCCAGTTCGTGCGCCTTGGCGGTGGCGACCTTCAGTTGCTCGATGGCGAGGTCGAAGTCGTCGTACCAGAAGCGCAGGTTGCCTTTCACGTAAGCGAGCTTCTCCCAACTGATGTGGTCGTAGCCGGGGGCGCCGGCGCGTTTGAGGCGCTCGATCTCGTTGAGGACGGCGACGGCCTTATCTTTGTCGCCGAGATCGGCGTACATCTGCGATTGCTCGAGGCGGAAGAGGTAGTTGCGGGGGTAGCGGGCGGTCATGGTGGCGAGCAAGGGCAGGGCGTCCTGGGGACGGCGCTCGCGGCGGTAGATGACGCCGAGCAGGATTTGGGCGTCGATGCGGTTATTCTCGCCGTGCTCCGCGACCTGACGCAGAATGCGGATGCCGCCTTCCTTGTCGCCGCGAATACCGCCGAGGAAGCCCAGGAAGCGAATGTAGCCGGGCAGGCTGCCGACGATATAGTCGTGGGCGCCTTGCACCATGCGGGCGTCAATGAACTTGGGGTCGAGTTCGACGGCGCGGTTGCAGTACTTGCGGGCGTTGGTGGCGTCGCGGAGGGCGTCCATGTAGGTTTTGCGGATCAGGAAGCCGCAGTTGCCGCGGAGGCCGTAGGCGACGCCGAGCGCGTATTGGGCTCGGGAGTCGTCGGGGCGACGGTCGATCTGGGCTTGAGCGTACTTCATGGCCGCGGCGACGGTGTCATCGAAGCGCTTGAGGTCCTCGGGCTTGGGCTCCATCTTGGCCCGGCGGAGGAAGGGGTTGGCGCCGGTGACGAGTTCGCTTTCGAGGGCGCCGGCGCGGAAAAGTTCACGATAAAGTAACGCCTGCGCGAGATGGTTATAGGGCTCGGGAGTGGCGGGGTGGGCGGCGATCTCCTTTTCAAAGGCGGAGATAGCCTGTTCGTACTCCAGGCTGTAGAAATGCTCAAACCCCTGGGTCACCAGGGGATCCTCGGCCGCCAGGGGGGCGGCCAGGGCCAGAATCATCCAAAGCCGCAGGGCCATCACCTCCATTGTAGGGTGATCCACAAAGCCATCTCCGCCGATATACAATGGTCCTCCGGACCACGATGTTCACTGCTAAGCTGCCAGCCGAAAGGATGTCACGGTGACACCCACCGACATTCACCACCCCGATTACTTCCATAAGGTCGTGGACTGCCAATGGGCGTGTCCCGCCCATACGAATGTCCCCGAGTACATCCGTTTGATCGCCCAAGGGCGCTACACGGATTCGTACCTGATGAATCGCTATTCCAACGTCTTTCCGGGCGTGCTGGGCCGTACTTGCGACCGCCCGTGCGAGCCGGCGTGCCGTCGCGGACGGCTGCCGGAGCCCGGGGAAAACGCCGAGGCGAAGCCCGTGGCCATCTGCCGGTTGAAGCGCGTCGCCGCCGACCTGCGGGGTGACGTGACGGACCGGTTGCCGAAAGCGCCGGAAAAGAAGAATGGCAAGCGCGTCGCCTGCATTGGCGCCGGCCCTTCCGCCCTCACCGTGGCCAACGACCTGATGCCGTTGGGCTATTCGGTCACCATGTTTGAGAAGCAATCGAAGCCGGGCGGCCTGATGCGCACCAATATTCCGTCGTTCCGCCTGCCGGAGCAGGTGCTGGACGACGAAGTGGGCTTCGTGCTCAATATGGGCGTCGACATTCGCTACAACTCGCCGGTGACGAGCCTGAAGCAGTTGCTGGCGGAGGGCTACGACGCGGTGTACGTCGGGACGGGCGCGCCGCGCGGCAAGGACCTGGAGCTGCCGGGTCGCGACCAGTCCGACCGCATCCATATCGGCATCGACTGGCTCGAGTCTGTGGCGTTCGGTCACACCACGCAGATCGGCAAGCGTGTGTTGATCATCGGCGTGGGCAACACGGCGATGGATTGCTGCCGGTCTTCGCGCCGTATGGGCGGCGAAGAGATCAAGGTGATGGCCCGCCGTCCGCGCGCGTTCTTCAAGGCTTCCCCCTGGGAGCTGGAGGATGCCGAGGAAGAGGGCGTGGAGATCGTCATCAACCATGCGCCGAAGCGGTTTGTCATCGAAAACGGCAAGCTGACGGGCATGGAGTTCGAGCGTCTGGAATGGGACGCCGAAGCGAAGAAGTCCAAGACGATCGACACGGTGATCATCCCGTGCGACGACGTGATTCTGGCGATCGGCCAGGACAACGCGTTCCCCTGGATCGAACGCGATCTGGGCATCGAGTTCGACAAGTGGGGCATGCCGACGGTGGACCAGACGACCTTCTGCTCCTCGCGGCCGGGCGTATTCTTTGGCGGCGACGCAGCCTGGGGCCCGAAGAACATCATCTGGGCGGTGGAGCACGGCCATCAGGCCGCTATCTCCATCCACCAGCACTGCGAGGGCTTGCCGCTCACCGAGCGTCCGGCGCCGCACGTCAACCTGATTTCGCAGAAGATGGGGCTCTCCGAGTGGAGCTACTCGAACGACTACAACCCGGCTCATCGGCAGAAGATGGAGCACGTGGATCTCGAGCGCCGCTTCCGCGAGTTGAGCATCGAAGTGGAGCTGGGCTTTTCGCCGGAGCAGACGGCACGCGAAGTGCAGCGCTGCCTGAACTGCGACATCCAGACGGTCTTTACCCCCAAGCGTTGCATCGAATGCGACGCCTGCATCGACATTTGCCCGGTCCAGTGCCTCACCATCACCAAGAACGGCGACGAAGAGGATCTGCGCGGCAGGCTGTCCGCCCCGGCGATCAATCTGACGCAAGCCATTTACGTCAGTGATGAGCTACCCCAAACCAAGCGCATTATGGCCAAGGATGAGGACGTTTGCGTCCACTGCGGTCTCTGCGCCGAACGCTGCCCCACCGCCGCTTGGGACATGCAAAAATTCGAAATTCTAATTGCCCAGGCAGGAGAACCGTGTCTCACCCCGCAACCCGCGTAAACGACTTTGCGATCAAGCTGGCGAACCCGAACGGGTCCGGTTCCGCCAGCGCGAACGGCCTGTTGATGCAGGCCATGTTCCGGATGGGAATCCCCGTTTCGGGCAAGAATCTGTTTCCTTCGAACATCCAGGGCCTGCCGACGTGGTACGAGATCCGGGTGAGCGGCGATGGCTACATGGCGCGCTCACTCGACTACGACCTGATGGTGGCGATGAACGCCCAGACCTACGACCGCGACATCAAGGAAGTGCGTTCCGGCGGCTATGTGCTGTATGACTCGAGCTGGCCGCTCGATCCGCGCCTGATGCGGGCGGACGTGGGCTTCATCGGCGTGCCTTTGGCGAAGATGTGCAATGAGCAGTTCAAGGAGCCGCGCGAGCGCGTCCTGATGAAGAATATTGCTTATGCCGGCGCCATGGCGGCGTTGCTGGACCTCGATATGAAGGTGGTGGAGCAGTTGCTCACCGAGAAGTACGGGGCGAAGAAAGGTCTGAAGGAGAGCAACCAGAAGGCGCTCGCCATCGGCTTTGACTACGCCGCCAAGCACTTCAACTGTCCGCTGCCGTTCCATCTGGGCACGATGAACGAGAACAGCGACAAGATCCTGATCGACGGCAACACGGCGACGGCGCTGGGTTGCTTGTATGCGGGGGCGACGGTGGCGCCCTGGTATCCGATCACACCGGCGACATCGGTGATGGACGCCTTCACCAAGCTGTGCGCGAAGTATCGCAAGGATCCGGATACCGGTAAGAACAACTTCCTGATCCTGCAGGCCGAAGACGAACTGGCGGCGATCGGGATGGTGCTGGGCGCGTCCTGGAATGGCGCGCGCGCCTTTACCTCGACGGCCGGCCCCGGCATCTCCCTGATGACGGAATTGCTGGGCTTCGCCTACTACGCCGAAATTCCGGCGGTGGTGATCGACGTACAGCGTGTGGGTCCGTCGACGGGCATGCCGACGCGCACGCAGCAGGGCGACCTGCTCTCCTGCGCCTACGCCTCGCACGGCGACACCAAGCACATCCTGCTGTTCCCGGCGAATCCGGCCGAGTGCTTCGAGTTCGCGGTGAAGTGTTTCGACCTGGCGGATCATTTCCAGACGCCGGTGATCATGCTGTCGGACCTCGACATCGGCATGAACGACTGGGTGGTGCCGCGCTTGAAGTGGGACGACCAGTGGCGTCCGGACCGCGGCAAGGTGCTTACGGCTGAAGAACTGCAGGAAATGGGCAAGTACTTCCGCTATTCGCCCCGTGATGAAGACGGCGTGGCGGCGCGTACGGTGCCCGGCACCTCGGCCAAGGGTTCGTTCTTTACGCGCGGCAGCGGCCACAACCGCTTCGGCATCTACACCGAGATCCCGGACGAGTACAAAGACGTGATGGACTTGCTGCTCGAAAAGCACAAGTCGGCGGCGAAGTATGTGCCGGCTCCGGTGATCGAGACGCGCCCGAACGCCACCATCGGCGTGGTGAGCCTGGGCGGTTGCGATGCGGCCGTGAGGGAAGGTCTGGATCGGCTCGAAGAGATGGGCATCCCGTGCGACTACATGCGTCTGCGCGGCTTCCCGTTCGACGAACCGGTGACCGAGTTCCTGATGAACCACACGTATAGCGTGGTCATCGAACAGAATCGTGACGCGCAGTTGAAGGCGCTGCTGACACTCGAGACCAAGGTCCCGAAGGAAAAGATGCGCTCGGCTTGTTTCTACGGCGGTTTTCCGCTGTCCGCGAGCCAGGTAGTGGAATCCATCAAGAAGACGCAGGAGCAGTAAGTGCCATCGATTACCAAACCTATCGCGAGCCATCCGAGCCTCGCGCGCAACCAGATCGGCCTCACGATCCGCGACTACGAAGGCAGCATGTCGACGCTGTGCGCCGGCTGCGGGCACGACTCGATCACGGCCGCGATCATCCGCGCCGTGTGGGAGCTTTCGCTCGAGCCGCACATGATCGCCAAGCTCAGCGGCATCGGTTGTTCGTCGAAAACGCCCACCTACTTTATCGGCGGCGCGCACGGCTTCAACTCCTGCCACGGCCGCATGCCGGCCATCGCGACGGGGGCGAACGCCGCTAACCGCGCGCTGACTTACATCGGCGTCTCCGGCGACGGTGACTCGCTTTCGATCGGCCTGGGCCAGCTCTCGCACGCCATCCGGCGCAATCTGAAGATGGCTTACATCCTCGAGAACAACGGCGTTTACGGCCTGACGAAGGGCCAGTTCTCGGCTGCTTCGGACATCGGTTCGAAGAGCAAGCGCGGGGAGCCGAACCGCGTGGCGCCGATCGATGCGGCGTTGCTCGGTTTGAGCATTGGCGCGACGTTCGTCGCGCGCAGCTTCTCCGGCGACAAAGAACAGTTGGTGCCCATTCTGAAAGCAGCGCTCTCCCATCGCGGTTTCGCGCTGGTGGACGTGATCTCGCCCTGCGTCACCTTCAACGACCACAATGGCTCCACCAAGAGCTACAGCCACGTGCGCGAGCATCAGATTCGCGCCGTGGAAACGGACTTCGTGCCGGAGGCCACCGAGATTCTGGCCGACATCACGCCGCAGGGCGTGACCGATGTGCGGATGCACGACGGCAGCACGGTGCGCTTCAGTTCGCTGCCGCCGGATTACGATCCCACCGATCGCCAGAAGGTCTATAACTACCTGCTGGAACAGCAGGGCAAGGGCCATCAGGTGACCGGGCTGCTCTACATTGACGAGTCCGTGCCGGACGTGCACGAGCTCAACAATTCCACCGAAGTGCCGCTCTCCCAAATTCCGTTCGAAGCGCTGTGCCCCGGCTCGGCGATGCTCGACAAGATTCAGGAAGAGTTCCGCTAAGCTCGCGCTTCGTTTAAGCTAGGCGGATTGTGATCCGCCGCCAGTTTCTGCAATTGTCCGCGCCGGCGCTGGCCCTTCGCGCCGCCGCGCTTCCTCGGGGAGTGCGGTTGGTCGAGGGGCCGGTGAACCGGGTGGAGGTCGGTTCCCGCACCGCCATCTACTCCGGGCAGGCCCACGCTACCCAAGTCCTCCTCACCCACGCCCGCCGCGATTCCATCGGTTCCCTGCCCCCGGGCGCCGACGTCCTGGTTCCCGCCGCCAGCCTGAGCCTTTTCACTCAACCTGAAGCTTTCTGGCAAGCGATGCGCACGGCGCAGTTTCACGACTACGCCCAACAGAGTTCGCGGGTGCCCACGCGCGCGCTGCGGAAAGTCAGGCCCGTGCGCGAAGGCGAGGCGATCGCGGCCGAGGAGGCGACGATTCGCGTGATCGCGACGCCCGGCTATAGCCCGGGGGCGGTGTCCTATGTGGTCGAAACGGGCGGCCAGCGGTTGGTGGCCACCGGCGATCTGATCTATGGCGACGGGCAACTGCGCGACCTCTTCAGCTTGCAGGATGCGGTGCCGGAGGTAAAGTTGCGCGGCTACCACGGCTACGCGGCGCGGGCGGAGGCGCTGATCGCGAGTCTGCGGGCGGTGGCCGCGTTGAAGCCGGACGCGCTGTTACCGGCTCACGGTCCGCTGATCGCGAATCCGTCGCAGGCCATCGCGCAGTTGATCGGGCAGTTGCAAGGCTTTCTGCAAAGCCACTTCGAGACGGATGCACTGCTTTGGTATTTCGGCGAGGACAGCCATCGGAAACGCTCGCGGGCGGTGGAACGACCGCTGGACGTCATGCCGATGGCGGAGCAGTCGCCGTTGCCGGCCGACATTCTGGCTTTCGGCAACTCGCGGCTGATCCTGTCGAAGTCCGGGGCGGGCTTTCTGGTGGATGCGGGCTTCCGCGGCACGCTGCCGGAGTTGCGGCGGTTGAAGGAGGCCGGAAGGCTGCGTAGCGTCGATGGGGTGTGGGTGACGCACTATCACGACGATCACACGGACTATCTGAACGACGTGACGGCCGAGTTCGGCTCGCCGATCTACTATACGCAGGCCATGGCGGAAGTGATGGCGAACCCGGCCGGCTTTCGCCTGCCCTGCCTCACCACGAAGCCGGTGGCCAGGCCGATGCCCCAAACCGACGGCGCCAGCTTGCGCTGGCAGGAGTGGCAGTTCACCTTCTGGAACTTTCCGGGCCAGACGCTCTATCACGGCGGACTCGTCGCCCGTCGTGACGACGGCCAAACCTATCTCTTCGTCGGCGACTCGTTCACGCCCTCCGGCATGGACGACTATTGCATGCAGAATCGCGACCTGCTGCGCCCCGGCGCGGGCTACGACCTCTGCCTCACCCGCATCCAATCGCTGCCGGGCAACACCTGGCTGATGAACCAGCACGTGGCGCCGATGTTCCGCTACACGCCCGCCCAAATCGACCGCCTGCGCAGCGAACTGAGCAAGCGCACCGGGATTCTGCGCGCGCTGACGCCGTTTCCTGACCCGAACTTTGCCGTCGATGAGGGTTGGGCGCGCCTCTATCCGTACGCCTCGCAGGCGAAGGCGGGCGAGAAGATCGACCTCGAGTTCCGCATCACGAATCACGCGCCCGTGCGGACGTCGTATCGCGTGGATTGGCACTGGCCGGCGGGAACAGCGCGCCCGCAAAGCGGCACGGTGGCAATTGCGCCGTTCGCCGAGGGCGTGGTGCGCGGACGATTCACGGCGCCCCGTCCCGGCTTCTACGTAGTGACGGCGAGCGTGGCGTTTGGCGGGCATCGGCTGCCGGAGTGGGCCGAGGCGATGGTGGAGGTGCGCTGAACGGAACGCGCCAAGCGCTGTATAGTCGAAGTCATGCGGCGACGAGGTCCGGTAGCGTGCGCGGTCCTGCTGGCCGGCCTATTTGCGGCCGTGCTCGGCGCGCAGTACAAGTCCCGGGTGTGGCAGCGCTACGAGCATGAGATGCAGGATCCGGTGGACGATCCGCCGGATGCGCGGCGCAAGGGCGAGTTCGCGCTGGGCCGGCTGCGTTACTACTCACCGCTCGATGGCGGCCGGCGCTACGCGCGCTGGGGCATCGACGCAAATAAAGGCGACCGCCTCTTCATCGACATCATGAGCCGCCTGACGCGGCTCGACGCAGGGCCAATCGAGACCATTGTCGAACTCGAAGGTGACGAGATTTTTGAGCACCCCTTCACCGTCGCCATCTCCGTAGGGGACTGGGAACTTTCGAAGCCCCAGGCCCAGCTACTGCGGAAGTACTTCGACCAGGGCGGCTTCCTGATGGTGGACGACTTCCACAATGACCGCGAATGGTCCAGCTTCATGGCCGGCGTCCGCCAGATCTATCCCGATGCACAGGTGGACGAACTCAGCGCCGCCGACCCGATCTTTCACACGCTGTTCGACACGCAAAAACTGGTTCGCGTGCCGGGCGCCAACGTCGTGCACGGCTCGCAGGTGGAGCGCGGGGGCGAGGTGCCGCACTGGCGCGCGATACGCGATGGCAAAGGCCACATCGTCATCGTGATCGGCTTCAACATGGATGTGGGCGACGGCTGGGAGTTCGCTGACGACCCGAGTTATCCCGAGCAATACGCCACGGCGGCTATCCGCACCGGCCTCAGTTACGCCATCTACGCGATGACGCACTAAAACTTTCTTTGTAAAGCCGTGTAAAGCCTGAGGACGAAAACGCAACCCTCGGGGTCCGGTTCGCGTTCGTCACATTGACTCCTCTTAACGTATGCGAACTACACTGGCCCTTCTTTTTGCCTTGCCCCTGCTGGGGGCCGATCAGGCCGCCTTCTTCTTTGACGATTCCGCCGTCCGCGAGATTCGGCTGACCTTCGACGACAGCAACTGGTACAACACGCTCTTCCAGGCGCACAACTCGAACCCGGCCGACCCCAACTTTCCCGTGCGCTTTCAATACGGCGATACGGTGATGCCCAAGATCGGCATCCGCTTCAAAGGCAATTCCTCGTTTCGCCGCAACGGCGTGAAGAAGCCGATGAAGCTGGACTTCAACGAGTACGACGACAACGGCACTTTTCTGGGTTTAAAGAAGCTGAACCTCCACCCCGGCGACCTGCAGCCGGACTTTCTGCACGAGAAGCTTTTCCTGGACTTCGCGGGTGCGCGCCTGGCGGCCATGCGGGCCGTTCACGTACGGCTCTACATCAACGACGCCTATTACGGCCTGTATCTGGCCGTGGAGCAGCCCGACAAGACGATGATGCAGGCCCGCTTCGGCAGCGACGAGGACGGCAATCTGTATGAGGCGGGCGAATCGGCGTCGGCGACGATGGCGTATCTGGGCGCGGCGGCTTCCGCGTACACGTCACGCTATGAGCTGAAAACGAACGAGGCGGCCAACGACTACTCGGGCCTCATCCAGTTGCTCGAAGTGCTGAACAACAATCCGGCGGGGCTCGAGCCCCTCATGGATGTGGAGAACTTCCTGACGGCCCTCGCGCTCAATGCGGCGTTCACCAACCTCGAATCCTACACGGGCACCGCGGGCGAATACTTTCTCTATGACCGTTCACGGGATGGCAAGTTCATTCATGTGCATTGGGACTTGAACGAGACGTTCGGCTCCACCGGCGACGGCACACCGCGCCTGACGAATCCGTTCACCATGGATCCGTTCTACGGGGCGAACGGCACGGGCAACAATGCTCGCCCGCTGATCGACAAGCTGATGTCAGTGCCTGCTTACAAGCGCCTCTACCTGCAGATCCTCGCGCGCATGCTGCGTAGCGGCTTTGACGAAGCGACGTTCGCGGCCAACACGCAGCGGATTGCGAACCTGATCCGTTCGCATCTGCAGGCGGACCCCAACAAGCCCTATACGATGGCTCAGTTCGAAACGGCGCTGACGACGCAAGTGACCGCGAATGGCTTCACCAGCTATAGCCCCACGCAGTTTGTGCGCGAACGCGCCGCCTGGCTGCGGACGTATCTGAACGGCCAGACGCAGACGACGGACCTGCGGCTGAACAAGGTGACGTCGACGGCGATCGAAGTCTACAACCTGGGGCCGGGAACGTTGCCGACCGCGGGCTTCACGCTGACGGACGATCCGGCCACGCCGGGCAAATGGCCGTTGGCCTCGCGCAGCCTGGCCGATGGCGAAGCGATGTCGGTCGCCTGGACGGCGCCGGCGGCGGGCGCGACGCTTTATCTCTACTCCGGCACGAATCAGATCGACACGGTGAAGGTGCCCGCGCTCAGCACGTCGCAGTCCTATGTGCGGACGGGTAACTATGGCAGCACGTGGACGCTGGAGGGCGCGGCGGTGACCCCGCCGGGCGCCGCCACGGGGCAGCTGCTGATCAACGAGATCATGGCCGACAACGACCATGCGTTCGCGGATCCGGACGAGCCGGGCGCCTACGAAGACTGGTTCGAAGTCTACAACCCGGGCGGCACGGCCGTGGACATGAGTGGCATGTACATCACCGATAACGCCAGCAATCCGAAGAAATGGCAGGTACCGGCGGGCGTTTCGATTCCGGCGCGAGGCTATCTGGTATTCATCGCCGATAGCACGGTAGCGCAAGGGCCGCGGCATACGTCGTGGTCACTGAGCGCGGATGGCGAAGTAGTGGCCATCTATGCGGCCGACGGCACCACGCTGATTGACTCGGTGACGTTCGGGCCGCAGCGCACGGACGTCTCCTACGGCCGCACCGCGGATGGCGCCGCCACGTTCAGCCTGTTCACCAACGGCACGCCAGGCGCGGGCAATGCGAATCCACTCGCGAATAACATCTCGAACGGTGCGAGCTTCCGTCTGGATGCCTTGGCGCCCAACTCGATTGCGAGCCTGTTCGCCGCTGGCATTGCGACCTCGACGGTCGCCGCCACATCCACGGCGCTACCCACGTCGCTGAGTAACGTCAGCGTCACGGTGGTCGACGCCAACAACGTCAGCCGCACTGCGCCGCTGTACTTCGTCTCTACCGGCCAGGCGAATTTCGTGGTGCCCGAAGGCACAGCGGCTGGCCGCGCCACGGTGACGATCCGCAAGCAGGACGGAACGTCGGTGAGCGGCGCGGTGCTGATCGCGCCGACCTCGGCGGGCCTATTCTCGGCCAATGCGACCGGCGAGGGCGTGGGCTACATCAACGCTGTGCGCGCCGACGCCCAGGGGAACCAGACACCGCTCGCCGCGTTCGAGTACAACGCCACGCAGCAGAAGATGGTGGCGAAGCCGATCAGCCTGGGGGCGGCGACGGACACCGTCTACCTGGTGCTGGTGGGTACGGGCTGGCGTGGAACGGCGCTGGCCAACGTCACGGCGCAGGTGGGAGGCACGGCGGTGCCCGTGACGTTCGCCGGCGCGCAAGGGCAGTTTGCCGGCTTGGACCAGATCAACGTGGGTCCGCTGCCGCGCGCGCTCGCTGGCCGCGGCGAAGTGAATCTCTACCTGACCGTGGACGGCCATCGCTCGAACATGGTGACGCTGAGCATCCAGTGATGCGCGTTGGGCAGCGTGGTCCCATCCGTCCAGGAGCCTGACTCGCTTACCACGAACAAGGTTGGCGCTAGCGGCTCTGATAGGGTCCGAAGACGGCTTTCACGTTGAATGTCTCCGCCGCATCGTCCAGAATGATGACGCGGAAGCTGGCGCCGCCCGGCTCCACGCGAATCACGATGTGGCCCTGTGAGCTCTTCAGCCGATCCAGGTTCGGGCCGATCACGGCGCGATTGACGTCGGTCATGTTCGTGGCAAACACGTCGCGCGGGCCCGGATACAGCCGCTGCGAGTAAATGCGCGTCAGCACGTCCTCGCCCGGATGATTGGCGGACCAGACGGGGATCACCACCACCTGCGGACGAATGCTGCTCCAGTAGAACGCATTGGTGGAATCGCGATTGCCGTGGTGATTCAGGATCACCGCATCGAGCGGCCCCACCGCCCGCGCCACCGGCGTCTCCATATCCACCCACACCGGGCCGGCCCCATCGGGCACCGCGCCCGGAATGTCACCGAACGTCCCGTAGTCGAACTTGCCATAGCTCACGCGGAAGCCCAGGCTGCAGGGGTTCTCTTCCGGATATTGATCGGGCTGGAGTGACGCGAGCGGCGGAAACTGCTGGCGCGTGTTGTTGGCCACGCCGGTCCACACTTCGGTATTGGCGAGCACGTTGCGAATCTCAAACGACGGATACTTGGCCGGCGAGCGCAGCACCAATTGATCATTGCGGCCGGGCACGAAACGCTCTACCTTCATGCCGTGTTCGGACTGCCACTTCAGAAAGGCGCGATAGTTGTCCATTACGGCGCCGGTTTGCGGCCGCGGAAACGCGTAGTCCGGCCAGCCGCGGTCAAGCATCTTGCGAATCGGCAAATGCTCGCCGACCTCGGTGATGCCGGTGAGCTTGTAGCCGCCCTTCGCCGTCTTGGCTGTGGGATAAAGCATGCCCATATGGTCGCCGTGGAAGTGCGTGAGCAAGGCATAATCGAGCGCGGGCTCCGGGCGGAAGGCCAACATGTGGCGGGCATAGCGGGCAATCCATTCGCCAGCGTTGCGCGATTCATTCGGACGCGCGGGCGTCCCGCGCACGCCTTCATTCCCTCCCCAACCGGCATCCAGCATCAGGCTGGTTCCGTCGGGCAGCACGAAGAGCGTCGAGTTGCCCTTACCCGTATTGATCTGGTGAATGTCGAGATAGCCTTCGGTCCATGGCGGAAACGGCTGGCCGACGGTTTGGGCCGGCAGGGGCAGAATGAACAGAAGCGCAAGCAGCGGGCGATACAGCATGGGGCCATGATGACGCCCTCGCGCGCGGGACGTCAAATACCCCGTGGCAAACGCCGCGCGCGAATACGACAATACGGGGATATGAAGTTGTTGACGCTCGTCGCTCTCTCGCTCGCGCCGGTCCTGGGCCAGGACTTTGTGGGCACCTGGCAAGGCACGCTCCAAGCAGGCCGCGACCTGCGGCTGGTGCTGAAGATCGCCAAAGCGGAAGCCGGGTTGCGCGGCACGTTCTACAGCATTGATCAGAATGGGGCGCCGTTGAACGCGGGATCCGTCACGGCGGAAGGGGCAAACCTCAAGGTGTCGATTCCTGGCATCAATGGCACTTACGAGGGCAAGTTGAATGAGGCCGGAACCATGATCGCGGGCAAGTGGAGCCAGGGTGGCAATCCCCTGCCCCTGGACCTGACGCGGGCCACGACGCAAACCGCCTGGGCCATTCCCGAGCCTCCGCCTCCGCCCAAGCCCATGGCTGCCGACGCCGATCCGTCGTTTGAAGTCGCTACGATCAAACCGAGCCGGCCCGATGCGCCCGGCAAGGCGATCCGCGTGAATGGCCGCCAGTTTTCCACGCTGAACACGACCTTGGCGGACTTACTGACGTTTGCCTACGGCATTCATGCCCGGCAGATCACGGGCGCGCCGGCTTGGGTCGAGTCCGATAAGTTCGACCTTCTGGCTCGGCCCGACGGCGAGGGTCAGCCCAACGGCGACCAGTGGAAGACGATGCTGAAGAAGCTGATCAACGAGCGCTTCGAGTTCGCCTTCCATCGCGACAAGAAGGAGCTTTCGGTCTACGCCATCACGCTTGGCAAGGGTCCGCACAAGCTCACCAAGAGCGAAGCCCAAGGCAATCTGCCCGGCCTCTTCTTCCGGGGACTCGGCCAGTTGCCCGTGCGCAACGCCACGATGACGGACCTGGCCAACGTCATGCAAGCCGCCGTGCTGGACCGTCCCGTCGTCGATCAGACCGGCATCACCGGACGCTACGACTTCGTCCTCTCCTGGACGCCCGACGAGTTTCAGTTCGGCGGCCAGGGCAAGGCCGCGGCCGCCGCCGCGGCGAGCAACCCGAACGCGCCTCCCGACCTTTTCACCGCCTTCGACACGCAACTCGGCTTGAAGCTGGTGGGCGCCAAAGCGCCCGCCGAAGTCTTCGTGGTCGACAAGGTGAACAAGCCTTCGGCGAACTAGAAGTACAGCTTCGCGCCGAACTGCACCTGCCGCGGATCGAGCGCCGTTTCCACGCGTCCGAAAGCGGTGGAGCGGAACGTCGTATTCGGCAAGCCATAGTTCACGTGGTTCAACACATTGAAGGTCTCCACGCGGAACTGGAAGCGCAGGTTCTCCGTGAAGTTGAAGTTCTTGAACAGCGCCAGATCGAACGAGTTGTAGCCCGGCCCACGCACGTCCGGCAGCGTCCGCGGCGTGTTGCCATAGGTGTAGTTCGCCGGCAGGCCGAAGGCCGTCGTGTCGAACCATTGCAGAATCGTCGGGTGATCGAGCCGCGCGCTACGCAGATAGTCCGGCCGATCCGCCGCCCCGTTGGTCACGCCACCGCGCACGGCCAACGGCTGACCGGTCCGATACGTGTAGATGCCGTTGGTCTGCCAGCCGCCCAGAATCCAACTTGCCACTCCGTGGTTCAGATACGCCTTACCGCGGCCGAACGGCAGATCCCACACATAGCTGACGTTCAGGATGCGCGATATGTCATCGCCTTCGATGGCGCGGCAAGCGCGACGGTCATAAGCTACCGCCTGCCCGCAGGTGACTTGTAACTGCTGCAAGCCGGCGTCGCCATTGTCGATCACACCACGCCCGGCGTCGCTGATCTTCTTCGAACCAGTGAAGGCCAGCTGCGCGGAGAAGCCGCGGCTCAGTCGTCGCTCGACGCGCAGTTGGAAGCTGTGATAGGTGCTCGAGCCGAACTTGGGCGCGAGCACATTCACCGTGCTGAAGTAGGGCAGCGGCCGCAGCAACTGCGATTGGCGCACGGTGGCCGTCTTGAGCGGCGCGCCGTCGGGCAGCATCGCGAAGAACGGATTGGCGACAAAGGTGTCGAGAGCGGCACCCATGCTGAGGTAGCGCGGATCCATTTGATTCATGTCGTAGTCGTCGGTGATCAGCCGCACGCCGCGATTGGCCGCATAAGCCGCGTCCACCATCATGCGCCCAGGCAGCGCGCGCTGCACACTGAAGTTCCATTGCTGCACGTAGGACGTCCGCATGTCGCGCAGTTGATAGCCCGGAACGGTGTTACCCAACCGCAGCAGAGAGCCTAACGACGAGCCCACCGGCTGCACCACCACCGGCGGACCGTCTTTCAGTTGGAACGCCGGAAGGCCCTGCTGACCGGTGAACGACGTAGACGCCGAGTAACCTTCGGTGCTCGGAATCTCGCGAATCGCGTTGTGGAAGTAGTACATACCATAGCCGCCGCGCAGCACGGTACGCGAGTTGCCGGCCACGTCCCAGGCGAAGCCCACGCGCGGTCCCAGGTTGTTCTTATCGAGCGAAGTGACGGTGCGGCCGAAGTCCTTCCCGGCATAAATCATGCTGCCGGGACGTCCACCGACGCCGGGGTTCGGCTTGTTGGGATCAAAGGTGACGTAGCGGTCATAGCGTTCGGTGAACGGCGTGATGATGTCGTGCCGCAACCCCAGGTTCAGCGTCAGGCGCGGGCTGAGCTTGAAGTCGTCCTGCACGAACCAGGAGTAGTTCTTGTAGTTCTCCGCCTTGGCTATGGCGTTGCTGATGCTGCCGCCGGTGACGGCGCCTAATAGGAAGGAGGCGCCGCCGAAACCGGTGATGTCGTTGGTGGTGATGCCATTGCCGGTGGCCGCACGTCCGAAGCTGAACGAGCCGGAAAGCGCGCCGGGGTTGTAGTCGTTGTGCATGTTCGTGCGCAGGTCGGCGCCGAACTTCCACGTATGGCGGCCTCGCACCCAGAGGATGTTGTCGCTCACCTGGCCCACGGTCATGCCGCGCGTGGCGTAGAAGCCAGCAAAGTTGCCGATGCCGGCGATGTCGCCAGGCGAAAACGAGGGAAAGGCGTAGGGCGGGATCGTCCCGGGTAAGCCGAGCGTCGCGGGCAGGCCTTGGTCGGCGCCTGGCGGTCGGCTACGCAGCGACTGGCGCGTGTAGGAGAAACGGAATTCGTTGAACACGCTCGGTGTGACGATGTGCGTATCGCCGAGCACGATGTTCTTGTTGTTGCGCGGCTGCTCGGCCCCGCCTGGATCGGCCAGATTATCGGGTGCGAAGGTCGCCTGGCGCTCGGCGTTCGCGTGGTTCTGCGAATAACGTGCGAAGAGCTTGTTCGCGGCGCTGAAGGCATGGTCAAAGCGCAGATTGATCTGGTCGGTCACCGTGCGATTGGGCACGTTGGCGATGAAGTTATTGCGCGCCGTCGCGTCGAGCCCGGGCCCGGTGGCGGCGGGAAAGTACTTCACAACGTTCGCGGCGACGGGATCGATTCGGCTCGCCGGCAGCACGGCCGTGGGGAACGGCGTGCGGACGATCTGGCCGTTCACCAAGGTGCTGGAGAAGGGATCGAAAAGGGTCACGGGCACCAGGCCGGCGTTCGTGGAGTTGATGATCGTCTGGCGGAAGTCGCCGCGACGTTCGAGTTCAGTGGGCACACGTGTCTGCGTGACGGCGCTGGTGCTGTAGCGAATCGCTTCCCAGTTCACGAAGAAGAATGAACGATTCCGGCCGTTATAGACCTTCGGCAGCCACACCGGGCCGCCCACCGTAAAACCGAACTGGTTATACCGCAGAGGCGGTTTGCCGAGGTTGTTGCGATTGCGCTGCCAGGAGTTGGCGTCGAAGGCATCGTTGCGCACAAACTCATACAGCGTCCCCTTCAAGCGGTTTGTCCCGGACTTCGTCACCAGGTTGATCACGCCGCCGCCGGTGAGTCCGAACTCGGCGGAGAAGGAGTTCGTCTGCACGCGAAATTCTTCGACGGCGTCGACGTTCGGCGCCACCGAATATTCGTTGCGCTCGGGCACAGTGGAACTGCCGCCGTCGAGCAGAATGGCGTTGGCGCCGGTGGGTCCGCCATTGATCGACATCGCCGAGATGCGGAAATTGCGCGCGTCATTAAAGGCCGAAGTGAGCAGTTGCACGCCGGGCGTCAGCCGCGCCAGTTCCAGCGGATTGCGCCCGTTGAGCGGAAGTTCTGTGATGCGCCGGCCGTCGATCACCAGCCCCAACGATGAAGAACTCGCATCGAGCAACTGGGCCGCAGCCGAAACATCCACGGATTGGGCCACGCCGCCCACCTGCATTGCGACATCGAGACGCAGCACCTGCTGCACGTCGAGCCGGATACCCGAGCGCTCCGCATTCGCAAAGCCGGCCGCCGTGAAAGCGACCGTGTAGTTGCCCGGGGGCAGCAGCGGAATCGTGTAGTAGCCCTCAGCGTTGGACACGCCCTGGCTTTCCACGTTCGTACTCTGGTTCGTCGCCTTCACCGTGGCGTTCGGGATCAGCGCCCCGGTGGAATCGGTGATGCGGCCGGTGAGGGTGGCCTGCTGCGCGCAGAGCGGCATCGTCCACAGCAGCGGCAAAACAAGAAAGCGGAAAGACCTCGGCATGGAACACTCCCTAACGTGGTGGAGGACAAGCTAGACGGGTCGCAGCTGCGCCCATCTAGTTAAACATTTAATCTGCTGTCTACAATATGTCGCAAGCGTGACGATGTCAAGATCCGCTGCGAATTTTATGGGAGTTTTAGACCGAGCCGCGTTCGATGAGCGGCGACGGCAGCAGAATCTTCTTCGTGGCCTGCGAGCCGCTCTTGATCGAGCTGATCAATGTCGCGGCCGACTCGTAGCCGATATCGAAGAAGGGGAAGCGGAAGGTGGTGAGCGCGGGCTCGAGAAAAGGCGCAAACATCAGGTCACCCCGACCCAGCACCGCCATCTCGCGCGGAATGCGCAAGCGCTGTTGCCGCAGCGCCGCATAGACGTCGGGCACCATCAGATCAGTAGCACAGAAGATCGCGGTGGGACGCGGCTCCCCCCGGAGCACCTGCTCCACCGCGGCGGCGGTATCTTCGGTGCGGAAGGCGCCGTACGCCAAAGAGCGGGCGGGAAACTTGCGGCCATGGGCCTTGAGAGCCTGCGCGAAACCCTCGCGCAGAAATTCCGTGGTGGGAGACTTGGCCGTGCCCGCGATCATCGCGATGTGATCGTGGCCCTGCTTCACCAGATAGTTGCCCGCGGCCACGCCCAGCGCCCGTTCGTCGACGCCCACGTAGTTGATGCCGTCGATATCCTGGGCGCTGTTGATCATCACGAAGGGCACGCGCGCGCCGCTGAGTTCGTCCACGGTGCGGCGAACATCCGTGGCCGTGCAGTTGCGCGTGTTGATGAAGATCAGGCCATCGGCGGTCCGGCTTTGCACAATCTCCGTCTCGGTGATCTTGCCGCGGCCCGGGGCATGCGAATACACCATCAGGTGGTAACGGCGTTCGGAGAGGCAGGCCTGTATGCCGGCCAAAATCTCGGAGATCGTGAGGTTGAAGAAGGCCTTGGCATCCACAGTCGGCACGACGAGGCCCAGGATGTTGGTGCCGTGCTTGCCCAGACCACGCGTCAACAGGTTGGGCGAGTATCCCAGTTGTTTGGCGACGCGCAGGATCTCCGCCCGCTTCACCTTGCCGACGCGCGGCGTCTCCGGGTCCTTCAGAACCAGGGACACCGAAGCAATCGAGACCTGCGCCTCGCGCGCGACATCGAAGATATTCGCCATGCTGACTGCTAAAGAGTTTAACGTGGCATGGCACGGACCGGCGTTAGTACTGCGGCTTCATGGGAAACCAGTGCGGCTTCTCGGGATCCAGGTACGGATTCTGAATGCGGTCTGTCTTGAACTCTTCCATGGCCGCTTCGTCAATCTCTACGCCCAGGCCAGGGCCCTCGGGAGAATAGAAGCCGCCGTGATGATACTCGTGCGGTCGTCGAATAATCTCGCCCACCTGATTGTGGTACATCGAGTCGATGGCGATGGAGCAGTTCGGCAGGTTCATCGCCAACTGAATGTTCGCCGATTGAGAGATCCCCAGTTCGGAGCCGCTATGAATCGTCACCGGAATCCCGGCGGACTCAGCCACGGCCGCCGCCTTCCGCGTCGCCT
Organism: Bryobacteraceae bacterium; assembly: GCA_044226365.1. Classification (GTDB taxonomy): domain Bacteria; phylum Acidobacteriota; class Terriglobia; order Bryobacterales; family Bryobacteraceae; genus JALHNI01. Next base: position 24,419 of record JBGAHE010000029.1, on the reverse strand, counting down.
GCAAGCCGCCGGCTTCGTGCGCATCGAGCAGAATGATGTCCGCAGCCTCACGGCGCACGATCGCGTAGACGTCCTGCAGCGTGTAGGCGCTCTCATCGAGCGCGATCGGTACCGTCGAGAGCCGCCGCAGATAGGCATGCCCGTCCAGATCCTCGAGCGGCAACGGTTGCTCGACGTATTCCAGTTCAAACTGTTCGAGCTTGCGCAGTTGCGTCTTCGCCGTGCCGATGCTCCACGCGCCGTTGACATCGGCGCGCAGCTTGATCTTCGGCCCCACCGCATCACGCACCACGCGGACAATCTCCACGTCGCTCTCTGTGCCCATACCGATCTTGAGTTTGATCGTGCCAAAGCCGGCCTTCGTCAGTTGTATAGCCTCGGCCGCGAGTAACTCCGGATTCGACGACTGCAGATAAGCCACCGCGGGAACAAAGTGTCGAAATGCGCCGCCCCACAACTGATACAAGGGCAGCCCGGCGTACTTTGCCACCGCGTCCCACATCGCCATCTCGACGCCGGCCAGCGCCGCCACCAGCGCACGCTTGTGATGGTAGTAGCCAGCGCCTTCCGCCTTCTTCGTGAGCCGCTCGATGTCGAAGACACTCTCGCCCATCAGCAGGGGCACCAGAGTCTTCACCAGCACCGGCTCGACAAACTCCAGCAGGCAGATCGTCTCACCCAATCCCACCACGCCGTCCTCCGTGAGAATTTCGATCACCAGCCGCGTGGTGCCCGGACGCTTGCCCGCGCTCCACTCCACCACGTGACGATAAGGCACGAATACGCGCCGCACCTGTATGGACCGGATCCGCGAGCCGGCTCGTGTTCCTCCTGCCTGTACCCCATTCGTCTTCATGTTGACAATGCCTCTTTCTGCTGTGCCGGCCGGCCCAATAACCACCATCCCAGCACGATAATGGCCGTGGGATGAAGAGTACTCAGCCAGCGGAACGTGACCTCATACGAGTAAGTGGTCACTAAGTAGCCGACCACCGCCGTCGAGAAAAAACCACCGAGCGATCCGCCCGCGCCAATCGTGCCCGCTACAGAGCCGACATACGCCGACGGAAACCAATCGATCTGGAGCACCACACAGTTCGTCATCCAGACCATCTCACAAAAACAAAACAAGCTCGCCATTGCGAGGACGCCCCTGCGCCCCGGCATCATCGGCAGCAGGAAGTTCAGCGACAATAGGGCCGCCGCTCCCGCCATCACCAGCAGCCGCGCCCGCCCCGGCTCCAAGCCTCCCGCGATCAAGCGTCCGGAGAGCCATCCGCCGGCCAGACTGCCCAGGTCAGCTGCGACATACACCACCCACGCCGTGGCCCCGACCTCAAGCAACGTGAAGCCGCGCGCCTCCTGCAGAAACTTCGGGAACCAAAACAGGTAGAAGTACCACAGGGGGTCTGTCAGCATCCGCGCCACCATCAGCCGCCACAAGGTCGGCTGCTGTAGCAACTCCCGCCACGGCGCCGCTCGTCTTTCCGGAGCGGACGCCTGCGGCGATGGGCCAGCGCCGTAGAGCCAGTACCAGACCGCCGCCGGCAGCAAGCCCATCGCGCCCGTCAGAACAAAAGCCATGCGCCAGCCATAGTCCGTCGCCAGGCGAGCGAGCAACGGCATCGCGACAGCGGCGCCCAGCGTGCCGCCCATCGTGAGCATGCCCACCGCCAAGCCCCGCTCCTTGGGCGCAAACCATTCGGCGATCGCCTTGCCGGACGCCGAGTAATGCCCCGGCTCGCCCAGGCCCAGCAGCGTGCGGCTTACGGCCAGCGAATAGAACCCGGAGGCGAGACAGGTGAGCATGTTTGCCACGGACCACCAGAGCACAAAAGCCGTCTCCGCCACGCGGGCGCCCACCCGATCCACCAGACGGCCGCCCAGCAGGTGCGTCACCGTGTAAGCCAGCAGGAAGCACTGCACGATGCGCGCGTACTCCGTCTGGCTGATGCTCAGTTCGCCCTGGATGCGCGGCGCCAGGATGGAGAGCGCCTGACGATCGATGTAGTTGATCATCGAGATGACCAGGATGACGCTGGCCAAGGCCCACCGCTTGCGGCTTCGAGTTCCCGTGATCAAGTTAAATGTTTAACATTCCTTTGCGCTTCCCGTCAAGCGATCACTTCCTTCACCACGCGCCCTTCCACGTCCGTCAATCGGAAATCCCGGCCCGCGTAGCGATAGGTGAGCTTTTCATGATCGAGCCCGAGCAGCGCCAGCAGCGTCGCATGCACGTCGTGGATGTGGATCTTGTTCTCGGCCGCATAATAGCCCAGCTCATCCGTCGCCCCCACGCGGCCGGGCTTTACGCCCCCGCCGGCCATCCACATCGTATAGCCAAACGGGTTGTGATCGCGCCCGTCGCCGCCCTCGCGAGTCGGGGTGCGGCCGAACTCCCCACCCCAGAGGACCAGCGTGTCGTCCAACATGCCGCGCGACTTCAAGTCGCGCAACAGACCCGCCACCGGCCGGTCCGTCGCATACGCCATCTCGGGATGCAGCTTCACCAGTTCCTTATGTTGATCCCACTCCGGCGCCCCGCTGGTCACCTGAATGAATCGCACGCCCGCCTCAGCGAAGCGGCGTGCGAGAAGGCATTGCGTGCCGAAGTACGCCGTCTTTGGATCGTCGAGCCCGTAGAGGTCGCGCGTCGCCTTGCTTTCGCTCCGGTAATCGAGCACCTCCGGCGCCGCCGTTTGCATCCGGAACGCCATCTCGAACGAGCGGATGCGCGCATCCAACTCACTGTCGATCGCGCCCCGGCCCTCGTTCAAGGCACGTAGGTAGTCCAGTTGTCGCCGTTGATCCTCGCTAGGCTTCCCCAGAAAACGAAACTGCGCTTCCTCGGCCTTCATCCCCATGGCCCCTAGCGGCGTGCCCTGGTACACAGCCGGCAGAAAGGCGGACCCGTGATTGGTGGTGCCGCCCACGCCGGAGGTCGGGCAGACGGTAATGAAACCCGGCAGGTTCTGATTCTCGGATCCCAAACCATAGAGGACCCAGGCGCCCATGCTGGGCCGCACGAACGATGACGTCCCCGTGTTCATCGTCACGGTCGCCGCACCGTGATCGAGCCCGTTGGTGTGGCACGAATGCAGAAAGCAGATCTCGTCCACGAGCTTTGCGGTTTCCGGCATCAGTTCGCTCACCAGATGCCCGGATTGTCCATGCGGCGAGAACTTCCAGGGCGACTTCCACAGCAGCGACCCTTCGCGGCCCGTAGCTCCCGCGAAGGTAATCTTGGGTAACTTGGGTGCCGTCTTGCCGTCGAACTTCGCGAGTTCCGGCTTGTAGTCAAACAAGTCCACCGCCGAAGGTCCACCCTTCATAAACAGAAAGATGACGCGCTTGGCCTTGGCCGGGAACATGGGCTTTCGTGGTGCCAGCGGCTGATCCGCGGCTTGCGCCCGCTCGCCCAATAGGGCAGCCAGAGCCAGCGAACCAAACCCGATGCCATAAGTCCGAAGGGCCTCGCGGCGGGAATAGTTGTTCATCGTCGTTACCTCAGATACAAAAAGTCATTTGCCATGAGGAGCACGTGCGCCAGCCGTTGCCACGCCACGTCGCGCGGACGTTCCGCGCCGGCCGCTCGCGCGGCTTCTTCCTCGGTTTCCAAAAATCGCAGACCGCTCTGCACTTCCGCCGCGCTCGCTGGACGCCCATAGATCCGGCGATAGGCCAACCCCAGCCGCTCGTCGGCGGACTCACTGCCGGCCAACAAGCGCGCGGCAACTTCGTTCGCCTGCGCTTGTACAAACGGACTGTTCATCAGGAAAAGCGCCTGGGGCGCCACCGTCGTATTCGCACGCTGGCCCGTCAGTAAGCCCGGCGCCGGATAGTCGAACGCGGCGAAGAAGTCATAGAGGCCGGTGCGTACCACCGGAAGATAAACGGAGCGGCGCGTGGAGTCATAGTGCATCTTCTTCACGATGTCCTTGGGCGCGTTCCCACCGTTAGCATATGTGCGATTGCGCACCTCCATCAGCGACCCGCCGGGCGCCAGATCGAGCGTGCCGCTGGCCGCCAACATCGCATCGCGCATCTCCTCGGCGGCTAACCGGCGTCGAGGAAAGCTGGCTAGCAGCCGATTCGCCGGATCAGCCGGTTGCACCTCACGGCTGCCGGCGCGTTGATACGCCTCGCTCGTGCAGATCAATCGATTCAGCGCGCGGACGGACCAGCCATGCTCCATGAACCAGTTCGCTAGCCAATCGAGCAACTCCGGATGCGACGGCGCTTCGCCGCGCAAGCCGAAATTGTCCGGTGAGCCCACCAGTCCCTGCCCGAATTGCCAGAGCCACACGCGGTTCACGATCACGCGCGCCGTCAGCACGTGGCGCGGGTCGGTGAGCCATTTCGCCAACTCCAGACGGCCGCTGGTTTCCTTGCCTGGCCGCGGCGCGTCCCACTCGCCGGCCACGTGAGGAAAGCCGCGGGCCACGATCTTGCCTGGCGTCGCCGGACTGCCGCGCACCAGGATCGCCGAATCGGCTACTGGACCGTCAAACGGCGCCATCGCCATCGGCACGGCGTCCATATCCCTCTCCAGCGCGGCAATCTCCTGGTCGAGCGTTGCCAGCTTCTGGCGCGTCGCCTCTTCGTTCTCCTGCGGCGCCGGTTGAATCGGCACGGCGCTCGCGTAGGGCGCGCTGCGCGGCTTACCCACCAGCCATTTGTCGAACAGCGGCATCGGTCCGTCGCGGCGAAAGGCCAGCGTATTTGTTCCGGCCTTCAGGAGGTACCGCCCCTGCGTGAACCAGCGCTGGGCATCGGCAGTGAAACCGCCAGTGATGGCACCGGCGGCGACGGTCTCCACCGTCACGCCGTTGATCACGATCTCCACGGGCCGCGGCTCGTTCGAGGCGTAGCGCAGTTCCAACTGGTACTCGCCCGCTTGCGGCACGGAGAACTCGTACTGCAACTCATCCGGATACGTACGCTTGGTGCGCACCACTCCGATGCCCTTCCCGAAGTCATCGCGATCCACCACCACATTGCCTTGCAGATAATGCTCGGCTTCCACCACCAGAAAGTCCGCGCTCTCGGCCATCTTCTGGCGCGTGCCTCGAGCTGTCTTTACGGCGTCGGCCCGCTGCTGCCGCAGCTTCTCGAGCTTCTTCTGCAACGTGTCGAGCCGGGCAGCGGAGACCGGGTCAATGGGCCGCTCCGTCCAGGTAGCCACCCGCTTACTGACGTCCATCATGCGCGTGCTGAAAAAGATCCCCGCCATCGCGTAGTAGTCGGCCGTCGGCAGCGGATCGAACTTGTGATCATGGCAACGCGCGCAACCCATCGTCAGGCCCATGAACGCGCGCGATACCGTATCCACCTGCTCGTCGACAATGTCCGCCACCAGCTTCGGCTTATCGAGTTCCGCCAGGGACTTCGCGCCCAGCATCAGGAATCCTGTCGCGGCCAAGCTCTCTGGCGTCGGCTGCGCCATCAGGTCACCTGCCAGTTGCTCGGTGATGAACTGGTTGAAGGGCTTGTCGTGTTCGAACGCGCCAATCACGTAGTCGCGATAGCGCCAGGCCTGCGCCAGCGCATGATCCACTTCAGAACCGTTCGAGTCGGCGTAGCGAGCCACATCCAACCAATGACGTCCCCAGTGCTCCCCGTATTGCCGCGAGTGCAGCAACCTCTCCACCAGCGCCTCATACACGCCCGGCCGACCCGCCTCAGCCATCTCCTGCTCTGTCGGCGGCAGCCCGGTCAGGTTGAAACGTACGCGCCGCAACAACGTCAACGCATCAGCCTTCGGGCTCACCTTGAGTTGGGCCGCGCTGATCTTCTGTTGGAGGAAGGCATCGATCGGATGCTTCGCCCCGGGCGGCACTGGCACCGACTTGATGGGCTGAAACGCCCAATGCTTCAGGCGCGCGTCCGTCGTCTTTGTCACTGTCGCGGGACTCTTCTCGGCCTCACCCGGCCACACCGCCCCCCGCTTCACCCATTCCTCAAGCGCCGCGATCTGCTCGGCCTTCAGCTTGCCCATCGGCGGCATCTGCAGATGCTCGTCGCCATAGCGTACTGCCTGCACCAACAGGCTTTGGTCGGCATTTCCCGGCACCACCGCCGGCCCCAGCGCGCCGCCCGTCAGCAAGGCCGCGCGAGAATCCAAACGCAAGCCGCCGCGCTGCATCGCCTGCCCATGGCAGCCCTGACAATTGCGCACCAGGATCGGCCGCACCTGCTTTTCGAAGTACTCCTCGCTCGCCGTCTGCGCCCACGCCACGCCGGCCGATAGCAGTAAGACTTTCCACATGGTCTATGCCTTTCTCTTCTGGGCAAACAGCCATTCGAGCCAGCCCGGCGTGGTGCGCACGCTGCTCTCTACGCCGTGCCCGACACCCGCGAACTCCGAATACTTCACTGGCGCGCCCACTTCGCGCAACGCCGCCACCATCGCTCGCGTCCGCGCCACCGGCACCGTATCGTCCTGGTCGCCTTGAAACGTCCACACCGGCAAATGTTTTAAACGCTCGGCGCGGCGCGGCTCACTCAAGCCGCACACCGGCACCACCGCCGCGAAGCGCTCGGGCTCGAGCGCTGACCAGTACCAACTGCCGCTACCGCCCATCGAAACGCCGGTGAGCACAATGCGCGACCGGTCCACCTGCTCCTGCCGCAGGACGTCCTCGACCGCCGCCTGCGCGCCTCGCAACTGGTCGCTCGGCTCCGCGTCGCTTTGATCCCATTGCGCCGGCGGACTCTCGCGCTGGTTGCGCCACTTCACCCAGTTATTCGGCCGGCCACCGGCGTCCTCGCCGGCCCGGCATTGCGGCACCAGCACGTAGGCCGGAAACCGCTCCTGCTGCTCGCGCGCCGCCAAGTATCGCGCCAACGGCTCGCGCGCCGGCTTCGCATTGTCCTCGCCTTTCGCGCCCGCCCCGTGCAGATAGATCACCAGCGGCAGCGGACGCGCCACCTGCGCCGGCACATAAAGCCGATAGGTCCGATTCACGGCTTGCGGCAAGTGCGGCTGGTCCCAACTTCGCGCCACAAACTCACCTTCCGCCGCGCCCAGGCGGGGCGAAAGTAGCGCGTCAGCCAGAACGAGCAGGGAACACCGTCGCTTCATTTGATGCTTTTATAGCACCAATTTAGTCAGAGGGCAACGGTTATCCTGAACTACAGTACCGACGCTGCATGCCTGCCCAACCCAACCAAAGCCTCATCAACGGCATCAGTTGCCTGCAAACCGTGGTGGGTGCGGAACGTCCCATCGGAAGCCGCGAAGTGGCGCGCATTCTGAACGAAGAACACACGCGCGTCTCGCGCCTGCTCTCCACGCTCGCGAGCGTGGGCCTGCTCGAGCAGACGCCCCAACGGCGCTACCAACCCGGACCAGCGCTGCACGTGCTCACCGCCCAAAGCCTGCGGGGCTCGCTGCTGCTTACCACGGCTCTGCCGCATCTGAAGCCGCTGCTCGATCACGGCATGACCGTCGCGCTCGGCGTGCTGTGGCAGAAGCAGGTCTGCTTTCTGTTTCACTCGAAACCCGGCCAGCCGATGGAAGAGTCGATCGGCCGCCATCAGTTGCATCCGGCCGATCGGTCGAGCCTCGGCTTGGCCTTGCTGGCCTATGCGGAACCGGCCGCCCCGGGCAAGGTGAATGTCAAACAGGCCATCGCCCGCGAGCCCAGTGTGCCGGTGGAGAACCTGCCGGAAGCGCTGGAAGGGATTCGCCGGCTCGGCTATTCGCGGCTACGCTTTCCCGAAACCGGCATCCTCTCGATCTCCGTGCCGATGCGCGTGCCGCCGATCGCCGCGTTGGGCCTGTCGGGTCCCTGGCCTGCCAGCGAAACGCCCCGCGTCGTCGAACTGCTGCAGCAGACCGCGGGCGCCATTCTGGCCGATCTTGAAAAGGCTCAGTCAGCTCGCCAAACCCGCAAGCCCGCCGACGCCGGCTGAGCCCAGATCGGGATATCCTGAACCGAACCGGTCGTCATGCGTAAACTGCTCTTTTGGTCTCACCTTTGCCTGGGCGTCGCGGCCGGCATCGTCATCCTCATCATGTCGGTCACGGGTGTGCTGCTCACCTATGAGAAGCAGATGGTCGCCTGGGTGGACCTGCGCGATCTGCCCGCCATCCAAGCGCCGCGCTTACCGCTGGAATCCTTGCTCGGCGCGATCCAGCAGAACACCGGCCAACTCCCCGCCGCGATCACCATCTACCGTGACCCGGCGAAGCCTGCGCAGATCACCGCCGGGCGCGACACCCTCTATGTCGATCCCAGCAACGGCCAGAAGCTCGGCGTAGCGCATGCCGGCATCCGCGCCTTCTTCCGCAGCGTCACCGAATGGCATCGTTATCTGGCCGCCTCCGGCCCCAGCCGCCCCTCGGGCCGCGCCCTCACCGGCGCGGCGAACCTGGCGTTCCTATTCATCGTCGTCAGCGGACTTTATCTCTGGCTGCCCCGCGTCTGGACCGCCGCCAGTGTCCGCGCCATTGCCTGGTTCCGCGGCGGCCTCTCCGGCAAAGCGCGCGATTTCAACTGGCACAACGTCATCGGCCTTTGGTGCTTTCTGCCGTTGCTGCTGGTGGTGCTGGGCGCCACCGTGATCTCCTACCCCTGGGCCTCAAACCTCGTCTATCAACTCACCAACTCGCCGCTACCCGCGCCCGCGCGACCGCCGGCGGACAAGCGCTCCAGTGAACCGGTATCGCTCGCCGGCCTCAATGTTCTTTGGCAGCGCGCCGCGCAACAGAACCCCGATTGGCGCACCATCAATCTCCGCATCCCCGCGTCCAACGACTCACCCGTCACCTTCGTCATCGACGGCGGCTACGCCGGGCAGCCGCAGAAGCGCACCACGCTCACACTCGATCGGGCGACGGCCACGGTGAAGGCCTCGGAATCCTTTGGCGACATGACGCTCGGCCGGCGCGTCCGCACCTGGCTGCGCTTCATTCATACCGGCGAGTTCTACGGCCTGTTCGGGCAAACCATCGCCGGCTTGGCCTCGTTGGGCGGCGCGGTGCTCGTCTACACCGGGATCGCCCTGGCGTTGCGCCGCTTCCTGGCTTGGCGCAGTCGCTCCTCTCGCCGTCAGCAGATGGCGGCTTAGCGATTACGGCAGCGCGCGCCAGCGACGCTCCGCGCGCTCTAAGTCCAGCCGCGCACTGAACGGTCGGCCCGCCTGATGGCGCACCAGTTCCATGTAGCCGTCATGCAGCAGAGGCTTTGCCTCCGCCCAACGCTGTTGCCCCGCCAGCGACGCCCCCAACAGATTCTGCCGATAGCCGTGTGCCCAGACATCTTTGCCGCTCGCCTCCAGCACCTCTCGCGCCAGCGGCTCCGCTTCACGCGCCCGGCGCAGTTCCACCAGCACGTCCGCCAGCGACGTCATCGACGACAACGTACGCGGATGCTTGGGCCCCAGCACTTCGCGGCGCAGCGCGACCACTTGGACAAAGCTTTGACGCGCCAGTTCAAGGTCGCCTTGCCGCTCGTACAACGTCGCCAGCGAATCCATCGAGCTCAGCGTCTTCGGATTGCGCGGCCCGAGGATGCGTTGCCGCAACGCGACGGTCTGCTCCAGCAACGAACGTGCTTCGGCATAGCGGCCCGCGGCCGTCAACGTCACGCCCAGATTACTCATCGAACGCAGCGCGTCCGGACTCTCGCTTCCCGTCGCTTGTCGATCGATCTCCAGAATCTTACGGAAGTGGCGCTCGGCTAAGTCATACTTGCCTTCGGCCTGATAGGCGTCGGCCAGATTGTTGCGGCAAGCCGCGGCGACGGGATGGGCATCGCCGTAAGCCTTCCCGGCGCCCTCCACGCACTCCGCCAAGGTCGCCTCCGCTTCGAGATACTTGCCCTGGGCTTGGCGCGCCATCGCCAGACCGTTCAACGTCACGAACGTATCGGGATGCCGCGGACCCAATACGCGCCGCCGCCAGGGCAGCACTTCCAGGAGTTGCTTCTCCGCCTCGGCGGCCTGATTCGCGTTGAACAGCGCCTGCGCCAGCGCGAGCCGCGCCTGCATCGTCTCCGGATGCTCAGGCCCCAGGCGCCGGCGCCGAATTTCAAGCACGCGCTGGTGCATGGACACCGCTTGCGGAAACTTCTCCAGCAGCATCGACACAAAGCCGAGGCTCGAAAGCGACCGCAGCGTGTCCGGATGCTCCGGGCCCAGCACCTGTTGCCGCAGTTCAGCCGCTTGCCGGTAGAGGGCCTCGGCCGGAGCATCCCGCGCAAAGGCCCGTTCGACATTGGCCAGATTATGCAGCGCGGTCAGCGTGTCCGGATGACGCTCACCCACAGACTGCCGCCGCAGCGCGAGCACCTGTTTCGCCAACGGCTCGGCCAACGCCGGCTTACCCTCGCCCAGATAGGCGTTCACCAACTGATCCTGCGACTCGAGCGTCGCCGCATGACGTTCGCCCAGTTCGCGCCGCCGCAACTCGATCGCCCGTTCCAAATGCCGCCGTGCTACGCCATAGATCGCCAGGTCGCGATACGTGGCGCCCATCGTATGGCGGATCGCCGCTTCCACCAGCGGTTGCCCCGCAAACCGCGTGCCCACTTGCGCCGCCGCCCGATCGAGCGCCGTCCGCACCTTCAAGTCCGGGTCCGGCCGTCCGTTGTAATTCGCCTGCTCATTCGCACTCGCCTGCGCCAACAGATCACGCGCCAGGAAGTCGTTCACCGCGGAAGCCGCTTGCTCGGCCTGCCGCGCCCGGATCGCCTCGCGCGCGCTGAACACCACCGCGCCCACCAGCACCATCAATACCGCCGCGATCGTCACCAACGCGCCGCGATGCCGCTGCGCCAGCTTCTTCAAGCGATACGCCGTCGATGGCGGACCCGCCGTCACCGGCGCCCCAGCCAGATAGTTCTCAATGTCGTCGCTGAGCGCGCTCACCGACCCGTAGCGCCGCGCGCGATCTTTCTCGAGCGCCTTCATCACCACCCAGTCGAGATCGCCTCGCACCTCGCGCTGCTGTTTGGCGTCCGGCAAGCGTGCACTCGGCGGTGCCGCCTCCTCCTCGCGAATGCGGCGCAGCAGATCCGCTTCGTTCGCCGCGTCGCGGCTCGGCCGATTCAACGGCGTCGCGCCGGTGATCATCTCGTAGAGCAGCACGCCCACCGAGTACACATCGCTCCGCGTATCGATGTCAGCGCCGCCGGACCCCGCCTGTTCCGGGCTCATGTAGTCCACCGTCCCCAACACCGAACCCACCTGCGTATGCAGGCTCCAATCGGTCAGCGGCTCTTGCGTCGCCTTGGCGATGCCGAAGTCGATCACCTTGGGCACCGGTTTACCGTCGTACATCGTCACCAGCACGTTCGAGGGCTTGATGTCGCGATGAATCACGCCCTTCTGGTGCGCATGCTGAATCGCCTGACACACGGGCACCAGCAGTTGCAGCTTGGCTCGCAGCGAGAGCTGATGCTGGCGGGCGTACTCGGTCACCGGCAGCCCCTCCACCAGTTCCATCACGAAGTAGAGTCGTCCGGCGCTGGTGGCTCCCGCATCCAGCACGCGCGCGATGTTGGGGTGATCCATCAGCGCCAGCGCCTGCCGCTCCGCGCGAAAGCGCGCAATCACCTGCTCGCTATCCATGCCGGGCTTGATGATCTTCAGCGCCACCTGACGCCGAACCGGCTGCTGTTGCTCCGCCCGGTAGACCATCCCCATGCCCCCGCGGCCGATGGGCTCAAGGATACGGTAAGCCCCCACCATCGTGCCGCTCTCGAGCGACAGCATCCCGGACTCCGCCAGCGAACGCGCCGCCACCTCAATCGCCCGCTCCCCCAGAAAACTCTCGGACTCCTGCGCATGCGCCAACAGCGACGTCAGTTCCTCCCGCAACCACGCATCCCCGGCACATTCCCGCACAATGAACGCCTCACGCTCCGCCGCCGGACACTCCAGCGCCGCATGATACAGCCGTTCCAGCTCCGCCCACTTCGCCGGCTCACTCATCGCGCGTCAACTCCCGTCGCAGCCACGCCTTCGCAAAGCGCCAATCGCGCTGCACGGTGATTCCGGAAATGCCCATCACTTCCGCCGTCTCCTCTTCGCTCAACCCGCCGAAGAAACGCAATTCCACCACCCGGCTCTTGCGCGCATCCATCGCTTCGAGCGCCTGCAAAGCGCGATCCAGTTCCAGCCAGTCCAGCGGCGTCTCCCCGACGGCCAGATCTTCCTCAAACGTCACCCGCACGGCGCCCCCGCCGCGCTTGGCCGCCTGCCGCGCTCGCGCAAAATCCACCAGAATGCGCCGCATCAGCTGTGCGGCAATGGAGAAGAAGTGTGCCCTGTCCTGCCAGCGCACGCGGCTCGAATCCACCAGCTTCAGGTAAACCTCGTTCACCAGTTCCGTGGTTTGCCACGCGCCTTCGCGCTCCCCGCGCAAGTGCCGGTGCGCCAAACGGTGCAGTTCCTGATGGACTAGCGGCACCAACGCCGCCAACGCCGCTTGGTCTCCCCCGCCCCAGGCTTCCAGGAGTCGGGTGATGTCTTCGGGGGAAGTCTCCATGCCTCAGCGCAGACTCTGATTATACGTCGCAGGCCAGCGGACCCTTCCCGTCCCAGGCACCGACAAGAAAATCTTCGTCCCGTGATGGCTTTTTCGTGCTCATTTCGCCTTCCCCTCCGAGCACAGTCCACTGACCGGATTGGCCCACCTTGGAGGAACAAACGAACTCATGCGCCTGGCTAGTCGAATCCGTCAACACATCGTCGCTTGGGGCTTCGCCCTGGCCGCCGCTCAGGCTGCCTCACCCGGGCCGCAACTTCTCCCGCTGCCCGAGCTAAAGGCTCATCAGGTCCAGTTCCGTGACGGCCAGGCCATCTGGCAGGGCGACATCGTCGTCGGCACCGAAGCGGCCTTCCGCGCCGCCCAAGCCGGCAAGACTTCCCTCGCCAATTCTTCTCGCCTTTGGCCGGTGGTGAACGGCGTCGCGCAAGTCCCCTATACCCTCACGGTCACCCCCGCCGGCGGCGCCGCGGCCACGTTCATCCGCGACGTGATCGCGCAATTCAATACCACCTTCACCGGCGTCATTCAGTTCGTCCCCGCCGCGCAGCAGGAGAACGTGGTCGCCATGACCATTCGTGAACAATCCGCGGGCACCTGCGGCGGCTCCTCCGCCATCGGCATGACGGGCGGCCGCCAGAGCTTCTCCATGGACATCAATCCGGCCAACTGCCCCGCCGCCATTCCTCTTCACGAAATGGGCCACACCATCGGCCTTTTCCACGAGCAAGCCCGTTCGGACCGCAACAACTACATCAAAGTCAACTACCAGGCCGTCAGCCGCGGCAACTACTCCGAGTTCGATCAGCTCGGCTCCTCTGCCGCCGACGTCGGCGTCTATGACTACGGCTCCACCATGCATTACGGCCCTTACCTCTTCGTCCGCGACAGTTCCGTGCCCAACCTCGAGACCATCCCGGTCGGCATCCCCATCCAAGAGAACGGCCCCTACTCCGCCGGCGATATCGATACTGTGCGCCGCCTCTACGGCGCCACTCCGCAGCAGGTCACCGTCACCAGCAATCCCGCGGGGTTGAAGGTCCTCGTCGACGGTGCCACCGTCACCACTCCGCAAACCTTCACCTGGGCCATCGGCTCCACGCACTCGCTCGACGTCGCACCCGGCGTCCAAACCCTCAACGAAGGGAGCTTCGTCTTTTCCGGTACCAGCGACGCCGCGCTGCTGGGCCGCTGGTCCCACCGCTCCGCCGGTCAGCCCGTCTCGCACACCATCACGGTCACCGCGGGCGACGGCTCTCCCACGCGCCCCACTACCGCCCCCGCCATCACCGTCTACATGGCGAATTTCATCGAGCTGATTCCCGTGCCCACCTCGCTTACCAACCCCGCCAACGGCACCGTCCAGATCTCGCCGGCGCCGCTTACCGTCGGCGCGGACCGTTATGTCGTCGCGCAGCAGCCCGTCACCCTCACGGCGACTCCCGCCGCCAGCTACAACTTCTACGACTGGAACCCCACCGTCCGCCTTCTTTCCACTTCCTACAGCGTCACTCCCCTGCAACTCCGTCCCACGCGTCAGGGCTTGAACCTGCGCCCCAGCTTCACCACCGCGCCGATCACCACCATCAGTTCCAATCCGCCCGGTCTGCGCCTCACCGTCGATGGCCGGTTGATCACCGCCCCCAAGAACTTCGCCACGCCCGTAGACAGCGGCTGGACGGCCGGCAGCACGCACACCATCGCCGTCGCCTCGAACCAAGCCACGCAGACGCGGTCCAATGGTTCGCCAGCCTTCACCCGCTTCGTCCACACCGCCTGGAGTGACGCCGGCGCCGCCAGCCACACCATCACCGTGGCCGGCTCCCGCACCATCACCGCGAACTTCACCACCCAGTACGGCGTCATCGTCGGCTCGGGCCTCGAGTGCGCCGGCACCGCTGAAATCGTCAACCAGTCCGACACCGGCTATCACAACGCCGGCACCGAACTGCAGCTCCGTGTCACCCCGTCGAACGGCTGGAACTTCACCGGCTGGCAATTGGACTTCAGTGGCACGGCGCTCTCGCTCACCGCAGATGGCGAAAAGCTGGTTTACGCCGGCTTCAATCTCCTCCCGGATCCTTTGGCGATTACCAGCCTGAACCCCGCCACCGTCACCGCCGGCAGCGCCGACGTCGTTCTCACCGTCGATGGCACAGGCTTCGCCACCGGAGCCCGCCTCTGTGCCGGCACCACCTGCAGTGCCCCGGCCACCGGACCCACCAACCGCCTCACGCTCACCCTGCCCGCCGCCACGCTGCGCTTCCCCGGCTCCCTCGACCTCAGCGTCGTCCAAGGGGCGGGCAGCTGCGAAGTGCGCAGCGCCACTCGTTCGCTCCCCATCACGCCCGCCGGCGTCGCTCCGCCCGCACCGCGGAACCGCCTGCGTCCGGGCGAATCGCTCTCCCCGGACCAGTTCCTGCTTTCGCCCAACGGCGCCTATCGCCTGCTCTTCCAGGCCGACGGCACCTTGGCCATCTACCGCCTCTCCGACGGTGCCACCATCTGGACCGCCCACAACGGCGGGCGCGTCTCTTCGCGCCTCACTCTCGAACCCGACGGCAACCTCGTCGTCTATGGTCCCGACGGCGCCCAATGGACCTCGCGCACGAACGGCTTCAACAACTGCGAGGCCATCCTCCAAGACGATGGCTCCCTCGTCATCTGGGCTCCCTGGGGAGACGCCCTCTGGTCCTCCCGGTGGCAGATGATCGGCGGAATCCTGAGCCAACTCTCCGTTGCCGCCGACGGCACCGTTATCGGCGCCAACAGCGCTAACGAGATCTACCAGCGCAACGCTCCCGGCTGGATCCGCCTCCCCGGCGCCGCGCCGTTGATTGCCGTCTCGAATGTCTCGCTCGCCTACGCCTCCATCGGGACGCTTTGGCGCTGGGATGGCGCCGGTTGGAATCAACTGCCCATGCCGGAAGGCGTCTCAAGCTTCACCTGGATCTCGGCCGCCAGTGACGGCACGCTCCTGGGCGTCGGTCCCGACGGCCGCGCCCACTACCGCGACGCGCAGTCCGGCGCCTGGACCGTCGTGGGCACGGACGTCTACCGCGCGAGCGTGCGCAACGCCAACGAGTTCTACCTCACCAAGAACGGCACCGACGCCATTCAGAAAGTCGTCGGCGGCGTCGCCACCCCCTTCCCCGGCCTCCTGCGCGACATCTCGGTGAGCGCGTCGGGCGAACTCTGGGGCATTAGCGGCAACCGTCGCTTGTGGCGCTGGAACGGCAGCAGTTGGGACAGCTTGCCCGGTCTGATGGTCCAGGTGTCGGTCGGCAGCGCCGGCAACATCTTCGCCATCGACGCCCAGGGCAGCATCTATCAGTGGCAGTAGTGTCTGCGGGGCCAGGGTCTTATAGCCTTGGCCCCCGCCGCTGGGCGGATCGCGCGAACGCCCCCGGTGCGCAGCCGAACCGCTTCCGGAACGCCGTGCTGAATGCGCTCCCCGACTGGTAGCCGATCTCCTCCGCCACCGCCTCCAGGGACCGCCCTCCGCGCGCTAACGCATCTTGCGCCAAACTCATTCGCCACCGTCCCAGGTACTCCATCGGCGCGCACCCCACTGTCTCCCCGAAGCGCGTCGCAAAAGCCGAGCGTGACATCCCCGCCCGCTTCGCTAACTCCGCCACCGTCCACCCCCGCGCCACGTCCGTATGCAACGCCTGGAGCGCCCGCGCCACACCCCCATCGCGCATCCCCGCCAGCAGACCCGCCGGCACCAGACCCGCCGGCACGGCCTCGCCACTCCAACTCGGCCAACGCAACGCCTCCACCAGCATCGCTTCGAGAAAATGCCGCAGAATCGTCTCGCGCCCCGGCCGCTCGGCCCCATACTCGTCGAGAATCAGCTCAATGATTCGCCGGAGCCGCGTGGTATCGCCTTCGTTCGCGCGTACGTGGATCGGCTGCGCCACCAACTCGAGCAACCCCGCATTCACGGGCTCCACCTCAAATGTCCCGCCCACCATGCGAAAGTCCGGCGCGCCTTTCGGCTCGCCGTGACGCACGCCCGTGCGTGATGGCCGCCCGGGCCGGCAGGGCACGCCCAATTCGCTCACCAGCGTAAACGCGGGCGTCAGCGGCAGCAGCACAAAGTCCCCCGCCGCCAGCCTTCGCGACTCTTCACCCTCGAGTGTCAGCCAGCACTCCCCGCTTTGCACAATGCAAAAACTCGGCGTCGGCTGCGCTTCATAGCGCACCCCCAGCGCCCCCTCCCCGTAATCGGCTTCGAAAACGCGGCACGCGGCCGCAGCAACGCCACCAGGTCGGTCAGCGGATCCATCTTGGACGTTCCATAAAGAATTCCGGCGTTTTGATTATAGAAACCCCAACCGGCCTTGTCTATTCTGATCATGCAAGGAGCAAACCATGACCCCCAAGACAGTCCTCATCACCGGCACCTCATCCGGCTACGGCCTCGCCACGGCGGCGCTCTTCCTCGAACGCGGCTGGAACGTCGCCGCCACCATGCGCACGCCCCGCCCCGCGCTCTTCGGCGCTCCGCACCCGCGCCTCCGGATCCTCCCTTTGGACGTCACCGACCTTCAAAGCCTGCAGCCGGCCGTCGATCACGCGGAGGCCGCCTTCGGCCCGCTCGACCTACTCGTCAACAACGCTGGGATCGGTCTGGTGGGCGCCTTTGAAGCCACCCCCATGACCACCGTCCGCGAAGTCTTCGAAACCAACACCTTCGGCATGATGGCCATGACGCAGACCGTCATCCCTCGCTTCCGCGAGCGCCGCGCCGGCGTCATCGTCAACGTCACCTCCAGCGTCACCCTCGCCCGGATGCCCCTCGCCGCCGCCTACACCGCCAGCAAAGCCGCCATCGAAGGCTTCACCGGCTCGCTCGCCTTCGAACTCGCTGCTTTCAACGTCCAGGCCAAGCTCGTTGAGCCCGGCTACGGACCCACCACCCGTTTCACCGCCAACGGCGCCCCACGCATGGGCGGCCTCATCCCCGAACCCTACGCCGACTTCGCCGGGCCCATCTTCGCCCAGTTCGCCCAACCCGCCGCCGTCACCACCGAAGCCGACGTCGCCGAAGCCATCTGGCGCGCCGCGCACGACACCACCGGCCAACTCCGCTTCCCCGCCGGCGCCGACGCAGTCGCCCTCGCCCAGTCACGCTAGCCCGTTCGCCAGCATCCAGGTCATGCCGACCCGGTCCCGCCATTGCACCGCCGGCGATGACCCCTATAAAAGACATCGTCCTCTTTAGCTACCGCCAAAGGTGATACGATACCCCTCAGGCAATCGTATGAGCAAGAGACTTCGCCTTCTCGGCCTTTCGACCGCGCTCTCCCTTCTCGTGCTGGCGCAGTCACCGGAAGCCGTCGTACAGGTCACCGGAGCGGTGAAACAGCCGCTCTCGTTAACCGCGGAAGCCCTCGGCCAACTGCCGCGCGCCACGGTCAAGACCAGCAGCAACGGGCTGGAGACCGTGTACGAGGGCGTTTGGGTGCATGAACTTCTGCGCCGGGCCGGGGCTCCTCAAGGAACGGCGCTGCGTGGCAAGGCTCTCGCGTCCTATGTCGTCGCTCGCGCCACAGACGGCTACCAGGTGGTATTCTCGCTCGCCGAACTCGATCCAACCTTCCTCGACAACCGGGTACTGCTCGCCGATACGGCCAACGGCCAGCCCCTTTTCGGCGCCCAAGGCCGGTTCCGCCTGGTTGCCCCCCAAGACGGTCCAGGCGCTCGCTCTGTGCGAATGCTGGCGATGCTCGAAGTCGTCCAGTTACGGCAGTAGACGACCAGCTTCACAAGGGTGGTGCTTCACCGTCTTCCGGCAAACAAGACGACCTACCAGTTGGTGAACGACCCGTCCGGACGTCGATTGAGAAACATCCCCGCGCGATACGTGCTGTACTCCCCGATCTTCGTCAACTTACTGACATCCACCTGCACGCCCAGTCCCGGACGGTCATTCGGCCACAGCTTTCCTTCTTTGAACTCGTAGACCTTCGGCAAGTACGGCCACGTGCGAGTGCCGTTGCCCAGCATCTCCATCAAAGCGATCACCGATGTCGCCGCCAGGCAATGAACCAACGCCGCTTCCGCGATCGGACCGGTAAAGTGCGGAATCATCCCGATATAATGCGTCTCCGCCAGTGCGCAGATCTTCATGAACTCGGTGATGCCGCCGACGTTGGGCAGCGTCACGCGGGTATAGTCGATGAGCTGTTTCTCAATCAGCTGATTGACGTCCCACTTATAGCCGAACTGTTCACCCACCGCGATCGGAACCTTCGTGCGTTGGCGCACGGTCTCGTAAGAAAGCACATTCTCGCTACGGATCAGGTCCTCGCAGAAGTAAGGATGAAGCGGCTCGAGCAGAGTCGCCAGATTGACGGCATCCGGAAGGTCAAGCTCCGTGTGAAAGTCGATCGCCCATCCGCCGTCCCCCGCCCCCTTATGCAGCAGGACGCAGTCGTCGTACATCTTCCGAACCAGCTTGAAGCGATCCACCACCCGTTCCCGCGGGTTGTCCGTTGCATGGCGGTACGTCCGGAATCCGGCATCCCGGCACGCCCGCGCCGCGTCTTCCAGGGTGCCACCTTTGGGATTCGGAAACACCGTGGAGTAGAGTTCGATGTGATCGCGCGCCTTGCCGCCCAGCAACTGCCAGATGGGCACATCGAGCGCCTTGCCCTTCAGATCCCACAGCGCCAGATCCAGCGCGCCTAACGAATGCAGCTTCTCGCGGCCTGCCGGATAGAAGTAGCCCCGCATCATGCGCTGCCAATGCTGCTCGATCCGGAAGGGATCGAGACCAATCAGCATGCTGGCGCACTCTTCCATCGTGCGCGGCTCGCCGCCCTCGCCCACGCCGACCAGCCCGCGCTGCGTCTCAATCATCACGACGTTCGTCGACTGGTTCACCATCGGCTGGCCTTGCCGGCCGTTCGCATCACCGGCGTTGGTGAAGTACCGTACGGTTTTGATCTTGTCTTCCGGCAGCGCCCACGCCGGCAAGCTTCGCGCACTCCACCCGGCCGCCCCGGCGGCGGCCAGTCCGCGCAGCAGCTTGCGGCGCGACGGCCAGCGAGCAGGAGAGTTTGCAGGATAAGAATTCATAGTGCTGGGAATATCTTACGGTTCGCGCTTCAAATCTCCAACCATCCCGCGTCAGAAGCGGCCGGCCCCCGCGCGGAGGGCCGGCCCATTTCCTCGCCCGCTTCAGTTAGAACTGAACACGCATCATCAATTGCACAATCCGGGGATCGCGCACGGTGGTCACCGCGCCAAAGCCCGTCGGATTGATCCACCGATTGTTCACCGCATCGAACGACGGCAGATTGCTCGGCGTGGTGCTTTGCAAGCTGGCGAAGTTCACCGTCCGTTGAATGTCGCTGAACTGCGTGTGGTTGAACACGTTGAACGCGTCCACCCGGAACTGCGTACTCACCCGCTCCTTGATCCGGATCGCCTTTTGGAGCGAAAGCGTCCAGTTGTTGATGCCGGGGAGGATGAAGTAGCGATTGGGCGCCTCCATACCGATATTGGCCAGAGGATTCGCCGCGCTTCCCGCCGTCGGAGGCAGGAACGCCGCCGGATTCAACTGGTGATACTCATCCTTGTTGAAGCCCTTCGTCGGATCGCCCACCAGGCGAGGACGGGCGCCTTCGGTGAACGAACCAGTCAGCGTTTCGTTCGCCACGCCGGGAATGCTGAAGCCGATCGTCTGCGGCAGGCCCGTCTGGTATTGGAAGATACCGGAGAGCTGCCAGCCCCCAAGCGTATGCTTGAGCGCGGCGGCCGTGAACGGAGTCGGAATTTCGTAGACCCAGTTCACGGCCAGATTGTGAGCTCGATGGAAATCGGCCAGCGCGTAGTTGCCTTTCCGATTGTTCGTGTCGATGCGCGCAAAGTCACCGTCGGCGCTCGCCGTCG
Source organism: Bryobacteraceae bacterium (assembly GCA_044226365.1). Lineage (GTDB taxonomy): Bacteria > Acidobacteriota > Terriglobia > Bryobacterales > Bryobacteraceae > JALHNI01. The sequence continues at coordinate 4,018 of JBGAHE010000029.1, read as the reverse complement.
TCAGCGCCTTGCTCCACGTATACGACAACCCGAAGAACAGGTTGCTCGACATACGCCGATTCAACGACACTTGCAGCGAGTTGTAATTCGCCGTCGCATCGGCCTTGTAGTAAGTGATGTCGCCGAATCCCGGATACGGCCGCAGGAAGTCCCGATTGGTGATGCCCGCGTTCTGCGGCAGGAACGTCGTGCCATAAGGAATGGCATTGATGTTGATCTGCGCCTGCAGATGCCGCGAGAGCGACCCCACGTAGCTCGTGTCCAGCACGAAACCCATGGGCAAACGGCTTTGGATTCCGAACGTGTAGTTATACACAGTCGGCACTTCGCCACCCGGATCGAACGACCGCAGGCTGGGCACCGCGGCCAGCGCCAGGCCCGAGTTCAGCTGACTCACGAGCCCATAGTTCACCTGCGCCGGAACCGCATTCGGCGGGTTGTTCGTCATCGCAAACGCCCGATTGCCCTGGTAGCGGTCATAGTACATGCCGCCGCCGGTGCGAATCACCATGCTCTGATTACCGAACACGTCGAGAGCGAGTCCGAAACGCGGCCCAAAGTGCACGCCGCGATTCTCCATCAGGTACTTGCTCACGCCGTCCTTGCCGCCCACCACCACGCCGTTCAGCAGGTTGCCGCTGTTCGGCACCACCCGGCCCACCGCAAACGCCCCGAGCGTCGCGCCCGTCGCCCGGTCGATCGCGATGTTATTGCCCGCTTCGTCCCGTGCCGGATAATACAGGCGCACCGCCGAAGCGGCCTTATACAGCTCTGGACGGAAACCCGACGCCAAACCGCTCGATTCGTACTGCGGCTGAATCCAGGCGAACCGCATGCCGTAGTCCAGCGTCAGCCGCCGCGTCACCTTCCAGGTGTCCTGCGCATACCACTCGGCATTCACATAACGGTACTTGCCCATGTAGTAGCGATTGTTTTGCTGAAACGTATTGAACACGCCCAGCGCCATGTTCGAGAAACCGTAGCCGGTGTCGAAAGGATTCTGGTACACGCCGCTCGAAGTCTGCGACGTATCGCCAAAGTCGTAGTTGCCGTTCGGATTGCCGTCCGGGCTCTGGTCCTTCATGCTCTTCTGGATATACAACCCCACCTTCAACAAATGGCTGCTCTGCACCTTGCTGAAGTTGTTGATGAAGTCCCAGGTCTCGTTGTAATTGACAAACGGAGAACGCCCCGTGCCGTACGAGTTGCTGTTTGCAATGCGGGAACCGGCATAACCGAAGGCCGCCACGTAATCGTCCTGCACGGCGTCCGGATACAGCACCGGCAAAGTCGCGCCCGTCGTCGCCCGCGTCAGCGGACCCGCCCCGCCGGCCGGCGCAATCAGAATATCGTTCCGGCCGCGGCCAAACGTAAACTCATTGGTGGCCGTCGGTGAGAGCAGCCACGTAAAGCCCACGCCCAGGCTCTTGCCCGGCCGCGCATCCGTAATCGGAATCGAGGGCAAGTTCGAACCCAGCACAAATGAACCGTACGGCGTCGTCGTCGAGTTCTTGTTGTTGATGTAATGGCCCCACAGACGGAACTTGTCCGAGAGGTTATAGTCGATGCGAATCAGATCTTCGCGCCGGGGCTTGCTCGTCGAGATCTGCGATTCCAGGTTATAGTCGCGCGTCGTGTTCTTGTCGCTGGTCGGCGACGGGAGAATCTTCATCATGGCCAAACCCGGCGCGTACAGCCGGCTCGCGGGGATGATATTGTTCGCGAAGCACCCGGAAGTATCGCCCGCAAAGCACGGCCGATTCAACGTGTAGTCCTTCACGTAGATCTTGTTGCCGCTCCGGTCGATCGATTGCGAGAAGTTACCTTGCCGCTCGAGGTCCGTCGGCACGGTGACCCGCCGCACTGCCTCCGGCTGAAGCTGATCCTGATACTCCTGGCTCCAAAAGAAGAACAGCTTGTTCTTGTCCTTGTTGAAGCGCAATCCCGGGATCCAGACCGGCCCGCCGATCGTATAGCCAGGGTTGTTGAACCGATACAGCTTACGCGGACGCCCATCGCGGTTGCTCAACCAGTCGTTCGCGTTCATGCTGTCATGGCGGCGATAGTAGTAGCCGCTGCCGTGGAAGGCCGTGGTTCCGCTCTTGGACACCACACTGATCTGCGCGCCCGACGAACGGCCGAACTCCGCCTGATAAACCCCGGTCAGAATCCGATACTCCTGCACTGAATCCAGACTGATGGTCGCCAACTGATCGCCGTTGTTACCGGTATCCACATTGCTGATGCCGTTCAGCGTCAGCTGATTCTGATTCAAGCGCGCGCCATTGGCGGAGATGTTGCCGAGCCCGCCCGTCCCCGCGGTTTGGAAGTTACCCGTGCTCACAACTCCGGGAGTAAGAGCCGCCAGCGCCAGGTAGCTTCGTCCGTTGACCGCTACGTTCTCGAGCTGCTTGGTCACCAACACATCCGATCGCTCCGCGCTCTCGGTCTTCAGCGCCACGGCGGCGGCACTCACCTCGACCACCTGATCCACCTGGCCCACCTCTAACCCGATATTGCCGAGCGCCAGGCGGTCATTCGCCTGCAGCACGATGTTCTCGCGTCGCAGCGTTTTGAAGCCCTTCGCCTTCACCTCGAGCACATAGTCGCCCGGCTGGAGAGTGGTAAAAACAAAACGCCCGGTCTCATCCGTTTCCGCGGTCTGGATGACTCTCCGGGCTTTTTCGGTCACGGCCACGGTCACTTTGGTCACTGCCGCGTTGGAGGCGTCGACAATGGTGCCGGAAAGAGAACCGGTCGTGGTTTGAGCCAGGCCCCAGACCGAAGCCAGGGCGAAAACCAGTAGCGGACGACAGCGGCGCAGTTTCGGAAAGGCTGCCGAACTCCACCCGCTGGACACATCGGGGTGCCATAGATGCATTGAATAAAGTACTCCCTTTTGCCGGAATTAGATTCGAACTGAGCCGCTCGCCGTTTTCGGCTCACTACCCATCCATCGAACTCACTCGCCATGGCGTATCGCGGCGAGCGCTTCTCGCGTCCCTCAGTCGCGAAAAAGTAGCGGGGCATACCTGGAGAGATAAGCCTGCCAATTCGGCCAGCTGTGTCCCCCACCGGACTCGTTCCAGATATGCTTGATCTTCCTTTGCGTCAACATTTCGTCCATCGCCTTCAAACCGGCGTAGACGAAGTCCTCCGTGCCACAGCCAAGCCACAGCACCTTGAGCTTTTGATTGAGGAGCGTGGGATCCGCCTTCTCCCATTCCGCGCGGTTGCCGCTCCCGCTAAACGCCGCGATCGCCGAGAAGCGGTCGAGGTTGTGCAGACCAATGGACAACGATTGCGCGGCCCCCATCGACAAGCCCGCGATCGCCCGATGCTGACGATCGGTCAACACGCGGTACTTGCTTTCCACCAGCGGCTGCACCGCCGTCAGCAGTTCTCTTTCGATCGTCGCGCTGTCGGCGCCGGGCGCGGGCGGAGGATTGGGCGCCGGGACAATCTCGCGCGCCACGTGACCATACGGCATCACGACGATCATGGGCTTGATCTTTCCGTCCGCCAGCAGATTGTCCAGAATCGTGTTCGCCCGGCCCGTGCCCACCCACGAGGCTTCAATCTGGCCGTTGCCGTGCAGCAGATAGAGCACCGGGTACTTCCGTTTCCCGCTTTCATAACCCGGCGGCGTGTAGACGTACACCATGCGCTGGGTCTTCAGGTTCGCCGAGTCGTAATAATTCACATGGACCGTCCCATGCGGCACCCGCCGCTCCTCGAACGTGGCCTTCTCCGCGCCCGGCACGATGAACAGGCTGGTGGGGCCCCAACGCCGAAGTTCCAGATTCGGGTTGGCCGGGTCCGGCATGCGCAACCCGCCATCGAGGGCATACCCATACGTATAGAAGCCGGCCGGCAGCGGTCCCACGGTCGCGCTCCACACCCCCTCGCTGTCCTTGGTCAGCGGGAGCGGCTTCTTGATCACCTCCAAAATACCGGGCGATCCCATCAGCACCACCTCGCTGGCTTTGGGAGCGTAAAGTCGAAACGTCACCGTTCG
>JBGAHE010000028.1:0-67919 GCA_044226365.1 Bryobacteraceae bacterium | reverse complement strand
AACTAGGTTGCCGATCTGGTCGCGCATGCCGTCCTTACGGAGGCCGCGGAGCTGGTCGGCAGTCATGGTGTTGAGCAGGCGCGTATGCACCTGCGTCTTGAGCGCGAACCAACGGTCGACGTTGGTGGCGGGGCGCGGGATGGAGCGGCTGCCCATGGCTTAGGCCGCGGCCTCCTTTTTCCGGCCGGTGGCTTTGTCGACGAAGGCGCGGAAGGCGCGGTCGAGGTCGCCGGCTTCTTCGCGATTGGCAACGAAGGGACGAGCCTTGTTGATCGAACTCAGGACGGCGGGCGACTGCGGGATGCCGTAGAAGACCGGTTGATTGAGCGTTTGCCGAATCTGGTCGAGCGAGGCCAAGCCGGGGCCGGCCTTCTTCGAGTACTCGTTGACGACAACCTTGATCTGGTCCTGGTTGAAACCCATGCGCATGAGGAAGCTCAGATAGCGTTGCGCGTTGCGGATGGTGGGGTACTCCTGAGTAGTAACGACGAAGATCTGATTCGAGACCTGGAGAGCGCCCAAGACTAACTCGGTGTTAATCAGGCGACCGGCATCGACGACGATGGAGCCGTACTTCTCCACGAGGAAAGTGGTGAACTCACGGAACATGGACTCGGAGAAGTAACCGGCGTTTTCGAGCGAGTCTGGAGGGCCGACTAAGTAGAAGCCGAGAGGGTCGCGGGTGACGAAACCTTCAAAGAGGGCTTGATCCATGCGATCCAGATTTTCGCCGACTTCCTGCAACGTGTACTGGGGCTGGGCGCCGACTTGCATGGCGCAATCGTTCCCCGTCCAATCGAGGTCAATGAGGACGGTTTGTTGTTTGCGCTGGGCGAGGACGCCGGCGAAGTTGACGGCGAGGGTGGTGGTGCCGACGCCGCCCTTGGTGCCGAGGAAGGTGTAGACCTTGCCGAGGCGGCTGGCGCCGCTGGAGACGCGGCGGGGCGTGCGTTCGAGACGGTCCATGGCGTCGCGGAAGTCGAGGCGTTTGACGGGTTGGACGAGAAAGTCGTTGGCGCCGGCACGGACGGTCATGATGACGTGTTCGCCGTCGGCGGTGTAACTGGAGGCGATGACGTAGAGGTCGGGGATGGCCTGTTTGACTTTCTGGAGGGCGCGGAGGCTCGAGTCCGGGTCGCCGGCTAAGTCGAGCACGAGGGCGACTTCGGGGTGGCGCTCCACTTCCTGCAGCACGCGAATATATAAGTTCTGATTGACTTCGGGAAACTCGCCGACGACGCGCGCGTCCGGGATATTGAGCAATTGCTCCCGGATCATTTCGCGGAAGGATTCGTCGTTCGAAGCCAGCAAGAGAGAGACAGGCATATGATCTTATTCCTTACGGCAAACAGCTCCCAGTCTCCGGGTCGCAGCCGGCGCTTTCCACGGGAACGGTAGTGGCAAAATCGGGGATCGGAATCGGAGGCAGGCCGAGATAACTCTGGAAGGCGCGGAACTCGTAATTGGTGACGCGCACGCGGACGACGTCCGGGATGCATTCCAGCGAGCAATCGCTGCCACAGGTGAAAGTGACTAACTCGCCGCTTTCGGGATCGCGGGAGAAGTATTCGACCTGGACTTCAGCGGGGCCGCTGCGGAACTGTTCGTAGTCGAAGGTGAGCGGCACGTTATTGCGCATGAACTCGATGACGTTAGACCCGCCGCCCTGGGCGCAATGCGTAGCGGCATAGCGCGCGCCGTTGCGCGTCCACTCAATGACGCTGTTCCACACCCACATCATGTGGGCGGTGAAGATGACCATGCAGGTCAGCGGCAGGATGATGGCCGAGTAAGCCAGGGCAAACTCGACCAGAGCCTGGCCGCCGCGTGTGTTACGCCGCCTAAGTGCCGCCATAAGGCACCCTCACTTGAGGACGAAGAATGATGGGGTCCGAAGGCAGCAGCGGAATGCGTAACTGAATAGAGACGCCGCTGGCAAAGCGAGCAGAGATAAAGTCTGGCGCACGGCCCCCCTGGCCGGCGTCGCAGCCGGTGGCGGAGCAATCGCACTCGGTGATCTCGCCGCTATCGGGATCGAGGCGCTCGGCCCGCAGGGTGAAGCTATCGGCGGTGAGTCCGGTGATGACGGGGTCAGCGGAGTTATCGGTGGTGCCGGTGAGCGCGAGGTTCTTGGCCTGGGTGACGCTGAGGTCAGCGACGTCGCAGAGGTTCACGCCCTGCTGGGTGCTGATGTAGCGGGCGAGAGTGTAAAGCATCTTCTGGGCGGTGAAGTAAGTCCAGCCAACACGGGCGAATTCAACCAAGCCCAGAAACAACAACATCAGAATGGGGAACATCATCGCCGCTTCAATGAGCGCGCTGCCGCTCCGTTTGCTCAGGGTACGGCGGCTCATCGGAAGAGCACCACTTTTCCCGGCCCGTTGGTGAGGCTGCAGTTGCCGTCGAAGCGGCCCTGGCGGAGGGGCATGACGCTGCCAAGGTAACTGACGGTGAAGCGGCCTGCGGGGTCGGCGGGATTGAAGGCGGTTTGGCCGGTGAGGGGCTGGACAAGAAACTGGCGGAAGGCGAGCACGGTCATGCCGCCACCAGGGAGTAACTGGTCGACGATGGGGATGGTGATCACGCGGCGGCCGTTGCCCGTATATGCGGCATAGTCGTCGAGATCGGTGAGATCGGTGTCCGGAATATTAGTGGCGACGATGGTGTCGAGTTCGCTCACGATCTGGCATTGGGCGGGCAGCGAGGTGCCATCGAAGCGAGCGGCGATGCCGCAGAGAAATGCTTGCACGGGCCCCGGCAGTTGGTTGAAGGAACACTGCAGCGGGGTGGCGTTCTCCCAGACGTTCTCGGCGCCATTGATGCGGAAGCAGCCGGTGGTGGCGGAGCGGTTGCCGGGGATGCCAGCCTGACCAATACGGAAGATCTGCTGGCTGGCGTCAGCGAAGAGGGTGGCCGCGGTGTCCTGACGATCGAGCATCAGATAGTCGATGCGGGCCGTGGTATTGCCCAAGGGCTGAGGCGGCGGGAAGCCGGTGCAACTGTGGCTGAAGGTGTAGCGGGTGTTTTTGACGAAGCCGAAGTCGACTAAGTCCGAGGCATCCAAGGCGGCGACGGCGAGGTTCTCGATGGCGCAGGCTTCGCAGAGCGGGGCGCTTTGGCCGGCGATGGCGCTGGCCGCCATCTGCGCCTTGCGGTCCTGCCCGAGCGAGAGTAAGGCGAAGAAGGTGAGCGGAGCATCGGCGGTGAGCGAGACGCGCACGTATTTGGCGGTGGTGCCGCCGGCGGCGCCGGTGCTGGCACTTTCGCCCTCGCCGGTGGCCGTGGCAGCGGTCTCAAAGTATTCGGGTTCCTGCACGGCGGACGCGAGGAAGCCGCCGGAATCGCCAATGACCAGCGAGCCGAAGTTGAACTTATTACCGATGGAGCCGGAGTTCGAGATGGCGGCCTGGCGAGCGAGCGCGGCGCTTTCGAGGGCGTTATCGGTGCCGATGAGCCGTTGCGCGGAAGCGAGGGCCATCGCGTTGGCAGCTTGCTTGAGTTCGGCGCGGACGATGTACATCTGGCCGAGGTCAATCGCGAAGCCCATCAGGACGAGCAGGACCGGCGCCAGGATGACCAGCATCTGGATGGTGATGGCACCGCGCCGTCGTTGGTGGGCTGAGCAAATCACTTCTTCTTCGTGCCGGAGGGAGCCGCCTCCTCATAACCGCGTTGACCGACGAACTCGGGCTGCTTGGTTTTGACTTTCTTGCGATCTTTCGCCTCGCGCTGTTCCTTGAGCGTGGGCAGCCAGGCTTCCGAGGTTTCGGGGAGCTTGGGGTGTTCGTCGGGGCCGAGGGGACGAACGAAGCGCGGCGTGACGACGACGAGTAACTCGTCAGTGGACTTACGGGTGGAGCGGCTGCGGAATAAGTTTCCGATGATGGGGAGGTCGCCTAAACCGCGCACGCGAGAGAGGGTCTGAACCACGCGGTTATCAATGAGGCCGGCGATGGCGAAGCTCTCACCATCTTTCAGGATGACTTCGGTTTCCGCGCGCCGCGTGGAGATCGCGGGGATGAGGACGCCTTGCACGGTGACGGAGTTCGAATAGTCGAGCGCGCTGACTTCGGGGCGGACTTTGAGGTTGATGGTGCCGCTGGAGGTGATGGTGGGCGTGAACTTTAACTGCACGCCGAAGGGCTTGAACTGCACGGTGAGGACGGGCGAGATAGCGCCGCCGGTGGTGGTGGCGGTGAGGATGGGGAACGGAAATTCGCCGCCGGCGACGAAGGCCGCTTCCTTGCCTTCGAGCGTGATGAGGTTCGGCTCGGCGAGAACCTGGAGGAGGTTCTTGGCTTGCATGGCGCGAATGGTGGCGCCGATGTTCAGGTCCGGCCGAAAGACGAAGAGGTTGAGTAAGTCAGCGAAGTTGATGGTGGAATTCGAGAATTCCTGGTTCTGAAACTGTAACTGCGAGAAGCGGGGCGCCTGGAATTGCTGAGTGCCCAGCGAGCCGAGCGTGTTGTCGTTGCGGCTGAAGAAGTTGAAGCCGAGTTCGCTGAGGCCGACGCGATCGACGGAGGCGAATTTCACTTGGAGGAGAATTTGGCGGGGATCGGGAAGGGCGGGAACTTCGAGAAGGTTGATGACCTTCTTGGTGCGCGTGGCCGCGAGAGCTTCAGCCTTTTTCGAGGCATCAGCATCGGTGACTTTGCCGGTGAGGACGATGAGTTCCGCGTTGCCGTTAAAGTTGACGCCGCCATCGGGAACGACGGCTTTCATTTCGGCGGCGAGTTCGTTCTGGAAGTTATCGATGGGGGCGCGGTCCGCAATGACGTTGATGTTGTATTTGACGGGCGCGGTATCGTTCTCCCAAACGACGAGCGTGGTGTGGCCGACACCCTTGGCGTTGACCATGACTTCGGTGGGCGAGACGACGAGGGCGTCCGCAATTTTGGGTTCGGCGATGACGACGCGGTTGACGTCCGTTTTGTATTGAATCAGTTCGCCCTTGCCAAGGACGAGCGTGATTTCCTTTTCGATGGCCGGTTGGGCGACCACCGAAAGGGCGAGGAGGGTGATGAGACAGGTGGCGCGGCGGGTCATTCGGGTTGGAAAATCTCCTGGACGTGTTTGTCGCCGCGATAGACGTCCACGACGCGCTTGGGCTTAGCTGGGGGCTCTTTTTTGGCAGGGCGCGCGGTGACGCGAGTGGGGAGTGCTTCGTCGCCGTTGACGAGGCGGGCCCAGGCTTTATCGTCAAGGTCGACGCCTGGCGTGGGGCGGCCGGGGCCGTAGCGGGCGCGCATTTGGGCGATCTTGGCGCGGCGATCGCCCATGAGCGGGTCGATGACTTCGCCGGTGGTGGGGGTGGGGTTATCGACGCGGCCCGAGTCACTGGGATTGCGCAGGGCGAGCGAGATCTTGCCGTTGTTCTTGGCCATCTCGAGCTTGGAGGCATCTTCAGGCGTGACTAAGAGAGTGACGGCGCGCTGTGTGCCGGTGGAACTGCTGACGACGGGAGCAGCCGCCTTGGCGTCCGGGGCGGCGAGTTGAAGCTCGGTGACGCGGCCGACGCTGAGGACCTGGACGTCCTGCAGGATGAGGTTCGAGACGGCTTCATTCAAGCTGCCGGTGCGGGAACAGATGACGTCGACCTTGGCACGGGGCAGGATGAGGCCGGCGGCGCCGGAGGCATCGGAGACCAGGACGGAAACGGCGCGATAGCCGGCGGGGATGATGGAGGGCACGCCTTCGACGCCGGCGATGGAAGCGATCTTCGCAGCGGTGAAGACTTCGTTGGCCGACATCGGGAAGAGCAGGGCGCGGTTCACGAGCTCGGTCTCCGAGAGGTAGACGTTGGCGGGAGAGTCACGATCCGGCACGTTGACCTTCTTGATGTCACCCTTCTTCAACCGTGTTCCGGCAGGTAAGTCGCGCGCGGCGGCCATGAGGGGCTTCAATTTTGTGAGCTTGGCGCCGCTGGCCGTGGAGTAGAGAAACCAGGCGAGCAGGCCGGCGAGGAGCCAAGAGCCGCCAAAGATCAGGAGGAGTTTCTGTCGGTCCATCCGCTAGTTATTCCTTTCGAGGATCGTGGCGGTGCGATCCGAGTAGAGCTTGCGCCAGCCGCGGGCTTCGAGAGCGGGGATGAGCGAATAGCGATTCGGCAAGAGGGCGTGGGTGAACTGCCACTGGTCGAGTTGGGCTTGCCAGCCGGGGCGGACTTCGACGAGGTCGATGTAGTGGCGCATGAAGTCGAGGCCGTAGAAGTCGCTGCGGCCATCGAAGAAGACGGGGCGCTGGCCGGCGAAGCGGTAGATGAGATAGCCGCCGTAGAGGTCCGGGGCGAGGAGGCGTCCGCCGGCGGGAAGGTGCGCGGCGGCGGCGACGGGAAACTGGGGCGAGGGAAAACCGGGCCGGGCAAGCGGCAGCCACAGAGCCGCGAGCAGCAGGAGCACGGGAACGAAGGCGTAGCCGCCGAAGCGAGCGTCGAAGCGGCGAAGGTTGGCGCTGTAAGTGAGCGCGGCGGTGAGCCAGCGGCGCACGCGACGGCGGACGTCGGCGCGCCAGAGGCTGGCGGTGAGCATGGCGTTGGCATAGGGCAACAAGAGCAGCGCCAGAAGAGGCAGCAAACGAGCGGAGCGCAAGGCGCCGGCCAGCAGGAACGCCGTCAGCAGGGCGACGTCGAGACGGCGTTCGCCGATGGCGAGCACGCCGCCGAGGCCGGCGAGCAGGACGGAGAGCAGGATCCACCCGGCGCCGTCGGCATGGAAGTTGAAGCTTTGGAACTCCCCGATGCGGGCGAGCAGCGCGGTGTCGGTGAGGTAACGCGCGATGTGGGCGTGCAGTTGCCAGCCATAAGGATTGACGAAGGTGCCGGCGAAGAGCGCCAGGGAGTTCGCGATGAGCCAGCGGACGCGGGCGACGCCGAAATCGACCGGCCAGACAATGCCGCGCAGGAAGGTTCCCGCGGCAATCAGCCAAGCCCCGGCGATCGCGAGGACGAAGCTGCCGTGGATGTTGGCCCAGACGGCGCCAGTGAGGAAGGCACCCGCGAGAGCGAGGGGCGTGAGGTGCCAGTCGCGGCGGCGCTCCAGATGGAGGAGGCAAGCGAGGAGCAGGACCCAACTGAGGATGTGCGGGCGGGCGAGCCAATGGAGATTGGCGGTGGAGAGCATGGGCAGAGCGAGCGCGCAGGTGAGCAGGAAGTTGCCGCCGGCAGCCCAATTGAGACGAACCCAAAGCCAGGTGCAAGCGGCAATCAGGAGGCTATATAACCAGGCGACGCCGGCGAGGCCGGCGGTGCGATGGGCGAGGCCCATGAGCAGGTCCGCAGCCCATTCCCAGGCATACCAGGGGGCGCCAGCGCGGCTGAAGGAAAACGGATCGGTAGTGGGGAGGCCTTGTCCGGCGAGGAGACGTTCGCCGAGGCGGATGTGCCAGCCGGCGTCAGAATCGCGGAAGAGTTGCTGCGCGCCGCCGAACAGGACGAGGACGTAGAAGAGGGTGCCAGCCGCCAGCACCATGGCGAGGTCCGGCGCCAGCCAGACACGAACCCAGGACCGGCCGGGGTCGGTTGGCAAGGGCGCCTCCGGGCGCACGTCGAGCGTGGCGGCTGAGGAATCCACCGTGAGAGCTATCCGCGTACCGGGACGTTACTGACCGGAAGCGCCGATGGAGGCGAGGCCTTGGGTGATGCTTGAGTACAAGCTCACAACGGCGGTGGTGAGCTGATTCACGGTGGTGATCAGCGCCAAGCCGACGGCGGCCACAATCAAGGCGTATTCGACGAGGTCCTGGCCCTCTTCTTCGCGCCACAGGCGCATCATCAGTTGCTTCAAGCGGTTCATCTTGTGCTCCTTCTTACCTACTGTCAGTCACACTATCTTCTATCGAGACGCGCTCCGCGTCGACCGGTCCGGTTTTAGTACTTGTGCTCCTTCTTACCTACTGTCAGTCACACTATCTTCTATCGAGACGCGCTCCGCGTCGACCGGTCCGGTTTTAGTACCGGCTCTTCGGCGACGAAGGTGCTGCGCACGCCTCGCCAAACTTTTTGCCAACCGGAGGGGGACGCGGCGGGGGGCGTGGGACGGGCCACGCTGACCGGTTTGCCATCCAGTTCGCTCAACAATTGTAGATTCTTCCAGGCTTCGGGGAGGTCGAAGCGCAACTGGAGGCTTTGCTCGAGTTCGCCGCGGGCTTCGTCGTAACGGCCCTGCTCGATCAGGACGGCCGCCAGATTATTGTGGGCCGAGGCGGCGTCGGTCACGCTCATCCAATGCGCCAGCACGGAAGGCTTGTCGATGTCGCCTTCGCGGCGCGCGGCGAGCGCGGTCGCGAGATTATTCCGAGCGACTTCCGAGCGGGGACGCTTGGCGAGCGCGGCTTGAAACAGGGCGACGGCTTCGTCGCGGCGGCCTTGCGCAAGCAGGTTGAAGCCGAGGTTGTTTTCGTAGATGTCGATGTTCTCCTGGCGCTCCTGGGCGAGGGCGAGGGCGCGACGATGCTCGGCCTCACCTTCCATGGGCCGGTCGAGCTCATCGAGGAGAATGCCGGCGAGGGACCACACCGAGGGTGAGTCTACTGCCTGACGGGCCGTCAAGTTCCTTAAGATTCGTAAGGCCTCGTGACGGGAGCCATGGGCGCGGAGTTGACGGGCGAGGCGGAGGCCCAGGTCGGCGTCGGCGGGAAAGCGCTCCAGGAGCAGGCGGAGATGTTCGGCGACGAGTTCGGCTTCGCCGACTTTGGCGAAGTGGTCGACCAGAGCGAGACGAAGGTCAAGACGGTCCGGTTCGCGGGCGATGGCGTCGCGGAGGTCGCGCACGGTGAGGTCGCCGTCACCGGCGTCGACGGCATTGAGGATCTGGCGCTTCATGACGGCCGGCGGAGTGGGCGCGGAGGCGACGGGCGTCTTGGCCGGCGAGAGCTTGGAAGCGGCGGTGTGGTGACAGGCGCCGAGCAGGAGCGCCGCGAGAGGCACCAGGAGCGGGCGGACGCCGGGAAGAAGCAGCGCGTTCATGCGGCGTCGCTGAACTCCATCTGGTCGCCGGGTTCGGTGCGCGAGTCGGCGATGGTACCGACGGGGAGTTCCAGTACGGAATGGGCTTTGAGCGCCGCGCTAATGCGCCAGGGCTTGACGTTTTGCCGGACCTTGACGACACGCTTCTGGCGGTCGAGGTAGACCAAGTCGAGGGCGAACTTCATAAAGAACATGTGCACGGCTTGCGTAGGCGCGATCCATAATCCGTCGCCTTTTTCGAGCGACGTATGCTTCAGCAATCCGCGATTGCGAGTCTCCGGGGTGTTGGCGACGCCGGCCCGATCGGCCAGAGTCGTCGCTTTGGTCAAATTCCTAACAATGATCCGGCGCATAGTTCACCGGGACTGCAACGGAAACCCACCGGATGTGAATTTGTTGCGCGACCCAACGGATTATCCCTTCCCCGACGCGAAACTTGGCGTTTGATTTAGGGTTTAGGGTATCTTAGTTGACAACGGAAATGCAATTTCGCACCTGCTTCTGGCACGCAATGAAAACGGGCTTTGCGTTAAGTTTTGTAGCGGCCTTGGCTATGGCGCAAACGGTGAACACGGGGGCCACGTTCGGCACCGTGGTGAACCTGGGGGGAGAGCCGCGCGACATTGTGATTGACGAATTACGGGGCCGTCTCTATCTCGTCAACGCCAACGCCAACCGGATCGATATCTACGATTACCGGCAGGGACGGATCACGGGGAACATTCCGGTGGGGACGTTTCCGAACTCCGCGGCGATGTCGCGCGACAACGCCTATTTGTATGTCGCCAACGTTTCGAGTTCGTCGCTGACGCAGATCGAACTGGGTACGGATCGCGTCATGGGCATTGTGAGTTTGCCGGCGCGGCCCGAAGGCGTGGCGGTGGGTTCCGACGGGCGCGTGCTGATCACGACGCAGGGCACGGGAACCAACAACGCCACCAGCACGCTGCTGCTGTATGATCCGCGGCAGGAGAACGGGCTGCAGATTTCGTCGGTGCCTTCGCCGCCGACGATCACGACGCCGAATCCGCTGCCCGCAGTTTTTGTGGGACGCCCGGCGACGCCGTTTCCGGGACGACTGATCACGACGCCGGACGGGAACTTCATCGTCGGCATGGTGGCGATCAACCAGACGGCGAATACGGCTTCGACGACGTTGTTCGTTTACGAAGTGGCGTCGGCGACGGTGCTGCGCAACCGCACGGTGACCGGCCAATCGACGGTGCTTTCGATTTCGCCGGACGGGGCTTATTTCATGGCGGGGTCGACGCTGTATGACACGGCCAATCTGAATGTGATTGCGCAATCGACGACGGCGAATCTGCCGTTTCAGTTGCCTGTAAATCCGAACAACAACTTCAATGCGCAGGCGAACTACGGCGGCAGTTCGTTCTCAGGCGACGGCGCGACGGTGTTTGGCGCGTTCAACAACGCGACCACCGGCCAGCGGACGACGGCGGCGACGCTGCTGGTTGCGAATGCGCGGAACCTGGGGACGAGCCTGGGAATTAAGCTGCCCGAATCGGTGACGGGGCGCATGGTGATCACCAGCGACGGCGCGGAGATCTTTGCCATTTCCGAATCGGGCCTGACGCGGATTCCGATTGCGACGTTGTTCGACTATCCGATTCTGCAGCCGGAGACGACGCAGGTATTTCTGGCGATCGATGAGTGCAACAAAGGCGTGTCCAAGGCGGCGGTGCGCATCGCGAACCTGGGCAAGGGCAAGCTGACCTTCAGCGTGCCGAACACGGGCGCGGCGCTGGTGACGCAGGTGTCGACGGGCGTAGCGCCGGCCGATATCACCTTCATCATGGAGCCGGGGCGCGCGGGCGTGGTGCGGCAGGCGGGCACGAATCTGTACACGGGAACGGCGAGCAATACGGGCAGTCCGGTGAACGTGATTCTTTCGTCGCTGCAGGCGGTGAACGTGCCGAACACGATTCGCGTGTACATGAACTTCCGGAACTCCGATCAGCGGGGCGTGGTGTATCCGGTGCCGCAATCGCCGAACAGCACGACCGAGGGTCTGTACGACATGGTGCTGGATGAGGCGCGCGGGAAGCTGTATCTCTCGAATTCCGGCTACAACCGGATCGAGGTGTTCGATACGCGCAATCAGAAGTTCCTGGCGCCGATCGAAGTGGGGCAATTGCCGCACATGATGGCGATGTCGCTCGACGGGGCGCAGTTGTATGTGGGCAACACGGGTGGCGAGTCGATTCAGATTATCGACCTCGATTCGAGCCGGGTGGTGGAGTCCGTGATTTTCCCGGCGATTCCGCGGGCGGGCAATCAGACGGTGATCCGGCCGGTGGCCCTGGCGATGTCGATTTCGGGGCTGCAGTTCATCATGTCGAATGGCGGATTCTGGCGCGTGACCGGTTCGGACGCCGTGCCGCGGCAGGCGAACTCGGTGACGCCGGCGACGATTCCGGCTCCGCAGTACATGGCGGCGTCGCCCGACGGACGGCAACTGATTGTGCTGGGCGGCACGGGCATCGGCTATCTCTACGACGGGCTGATCGATAACTTCACTTCGACGCGGACGATCTACAACACGCAGCCGCCGCTCTCCTACTTCGGGCCGCTGGCCGCGGCGTCGAACTCTTCCTACTACCTGGCCGGCGGACAAATTCTGAGCCCGTCGCTGACGCCGATTGGCGGCGCGGAGCGGCCGGGGGTGACGCAGACGACGGCGCCGACGCAGCCGGGTCAGCCGCCGACGCAGACCGTGGTTTCGGCGGGTCAGCGGAATATTGCGGCGGTGTTCCCGCTGTCGGAGACGACGTTTATCCGGGCGAGCACGCCGGTGCGGCAGAACATCACAGCGACGACGCGGGACGATCCGCGGACGGTGCTGGAGGTGGTGGACATCCGGACCCAGTCCGAGACGGTGGCCGGAGTGCTGCCGGAGAATCCGCAGGTGAGCGTATTTGCGACGCAGCGGGCCAACGTGCCGTCGCGGCAGTTAGTGGTGGATTCGACGGGGTCGACGGCCTATTCGATCAACATTTCGGGGCTGACGGTGACTCCGCTGGTGCAGACGTCGGGGGCGACGCAGCCGCGGTTACCGAACGGGGTGCGCTCGATCGTGAACGCGACCGACGGCACGACGAACATTCGCCCCGGCAGCTTCATCACGATTTCCGGCGCGAATTTGGGTGCGGCGGCCAAGGCCGAGCAAGTGCCGCTGCCGACGGTGCTGGGCGGAAGCTGCGTGGTGTTCAACGACGTGGCCTTGCCGCTGATCACCACGGGGCCGAATCAGATTGCGGCGCAGATTCCGGAGACGGTGCGCGCCGGGACGAACGTGGTGCAGATTCGTTCGCTGGCTACGGCGCAGGCAAGCGACCCGATCGTCGTCACCGTGCAGCGTCAGCAGTAAGCTAGCGGGCGGCATAAGAGAATTCGGGAGCCGGATCAGGCGACTGACCCGAGAAACGACGCCGCAAACGGGCGGCGACGTGGCGGCCGCCTTGGACGGCCATCCCCAACAGGACGCGCACACCGCGGACGAGATAGCGCCCCAACCAGGCGAAGGCCACACCGGCCGCGGCGAAACCGCAGGCCATGGCGATCAACAGGTAGCCTTGAGCGTCGGGCGTGAGCTGATCGAGCCACAAGGCGACATCGTGGTCCATCTGCAACATGCCGACGGTGACGAGGCGATCCATGAGGACCGTGGAGTTCAGGCGCAGGACGCCGACGAGCATTAGGGCCGCGCTGGCGGCGAACAGTCCGGCGACGGCGGCGTAATAGGCGGCGACCAGGGCGACGAGCCCGACGAGCACGCCCGTTAAAAGAGCCAGTCCGCCGAAGCCAAGCGGGATGCCGCAGAGCGCGGCGAGAATGCCGGCGACGATGTAGAGCGGCCGCCGGCGTTGGGAGCCCACGCGGACCATGCTGTCGGGCCAGCGTTCGGAGATGACCTCCGCGGGCTCGCCGAGTTTGCGCAGGACGGCGAGGATGCGGGCGACGTCGTCATCGCCGGGCGCGGCCTGGTAAGCCTCGAAGATGTGGGAACGGACTTCCAGGACGAGATCCCGGCGGGCGGCCCGGTCACGGGCGAGGTCGTCCAGCGAGCAGGAGTTCAGGTGCCGCTCCAAGCGCCACAGGTAGTCGTCGACGATTTTGGCGACGGTTTCGGGGTAGGGATTCATGAGGCCTGCTCCTTGCTAACGAGAATGGGCGGGCCCTGGGGCGCGGCCGGGGTGGACCACGATTTGCGCACCAGGGCGGCTAAGACTTCAAATTCGCGGCTGAGGTCAGCGAAGAGCTGCCGGCCGGCGGGGGTGATGGCGTAGTATTTGCGCGGAGGCCCCTGGGCGGATTCGACCCACTCGGACTGCACGAGGCCGTCGCGATCAAGGCGGGCCAGGATCGGATAGACGGTGCCTTCTTTGAGCGAGATGGAAGCCGACTCGGCGAGCACGCGGACCAGCGAGTAACCGTAGTGGCGCTGATGATTGAGCACGCCGAGGACGGCGAGTTCGAGAATGCCCTTGCGCAGCTGGGTAATGCGCCGGTCTTTGTCGTCGTCCGAGTACTCCACGATGCTTAGTATACGGCAATGCTAGGTAGCGAGTTCGCACTTTTTCTGGCCAAGGGGCGGAAGGGCGAAAATTAGTGGGGGCGATTACGGAGAGGGGTGAGAACGGGGCGGTCGTTGTTGACCTGGGCGCGGAGGCGTTCGAGGGACTTGCCTTCCAGACCTTCGCGAAGGAGTTCGGTGACGCGGGCGGGGCGGTTGCGGTAGGCGGCGGCGAGTTCGGCGTCGACGGCAAGGTCGAGGTGGACGCGGCAGCGGCGCGGGGAGACGTCGGCCGGGGTGGCGTGGTGACGGTCGGGACGGCGGATGCGCTTCATGCGGCGGGGGTCGAAGTCGAATTCGAGGGGTACGGGCTCGCTGCGGTCGGCGTAGCGGGCGTGGCGGATGTTCAAGCGACCTTCGGGCGTTTCGGAGAAGACGACGTAGAGCAGGCCTTGAACGGTGTGGCCGGTGAGGCTGAAGATCTGGCGGCGTTCGTCGGCGAACTCGACGGCCTTGGGGTCGAGAAAGGCGTGGACGGCTTCGGAAAATCGCACGCCATGGCGGGCAAAGTTTTGCGCCGATTCAGCATCCGTCCATTCAAACTCCACCACGTTATTATAGACGCCCTAACTGGCTCCACCAGCAGATGTTAACTGCAAATTCACGCGTCCCTCAGGCCTTTTTGATCTGAGCGAGTTGTTGAGCCTCGGGCAGCCCCTTGTAGTAAGGATCGAGCGGATAGCAGCCGGAGATGATGCCGTTGCGGGGAGCAGTGGTGCAGTCGGAGAAAGTACGGCAGACGAGTTTCTTCTGCATCTGCCCGCTCCGCAGAGTGTCCTGCGGGAGGGTGGGATAGCTGAGGACCATGCGGCCGAGGCCGACGGTGTCGGTCCAGCCGTGGCGGACGGCCCATTGGGCGACGTGGGGCAGATAGTCCTGGAAGTAGGTGTAGGCGCTGCCGACGAGGGTGAGGCCGGGGAACTTGGCCTTCAGCGCGGCGGTGGCTTCGATCTGGCGTCCGCAGCCGACGAGCGGGTCTTCCGGCGGCTGGTAGCCATCGGAGGGCGGAAACAGGGCCGGGCGCTGAATGTGGGGGTTGTAATAAGGGCTGCCGGCGGTGACGTTGACCATGGTGATGCCCAGGCTTTGGAGGAGTTCGAGGAACTGTTCGGCTTCGGCGAGGTTATAGGCGGTGGGCTGGTTGACGTCGACGGCGAAGCCCCAGCGGTAAGGCAGTTCGGCGGACTCGGGGATGCCGGGGCCGAGTTGGTTGGGCTTGCTGAGTTCAGGATTCGGCTTGAACGGCACGAAGTCAAAGGCGGACCACCGGACGCCGATTTTGAGTTTGGTGGCGGCGCGGATGCCGGCGACGATCTCGCGCAGGAAGCGGGTGCGATTCTCGAAGGAGCCGCCGTAAGGGCCAGGGCGCGTGTGGGCGCTCAAGAACTCGTGGCCCAGGTAGCCGTGGCAGTGCTTGACGTCGACGAAGCGCGCGCCGCAGCTTTCGGCGATCCTGGCGGCGGCAACGAAGCGGTCGATCAGGCCGGCGATGTAGTCGTCGGTCATGACGGGATAGTCGTCGGCAAGGCGGTATTTCTTGTCGAGGACGGGATGGCGATAGAGGATGCGGGGGGCCATCTGCGTCTTGCTTTCGGGCTTCGAGAAGCGGCCGGAGTGGGTGAGCTGGAAGCCGATCAGGAGATCATCCGCGGAGCCGACTTCGGTGCGATGGGTTTCGACGCAATCCTCGAGCAGGCGGGCGAGGGCGTCACGGGTGGAGTCCTGAATGATGAGCTGATGGGGATTGGCGCGGGCTTCGGGCACCACGGCCATGGCTTCCCCTCCCCAGATCCATTTGGCGCCGGAACGGCCGAAGTTGCGCCAGCGGCGATAGACGAGCTCCGAGGGCTGGCCGTTGGTTTCGGCGTCCCAGCCTTCCATGGGATGGATTACCCAGCGGTTTCCGACGCGAAAGCCATCGACGTCGAGCGGCTGGCTGAGGGGCGAATCAGGCGCGGCCTGAATGGCGTCGTCGCAACCGACTTTGATGCCTAAGGTGCTGAGGCGGGAACGAAAATCGGCAACAGTCTTGAGCGAAGCTACGCGCGGATACGAGGACACTCGTTTATCGTACGACGGCGCGAATCCAGGCCGGTAATTGCTCGAGGAGGTCGTACATGACGTGCGCGGTGCCGCTTTCGAAGGCACCGGTGTTACCGTAGGCTTCCCCGCCCTGCTCACTGACGAGGTCGCTGACGCCGCGCACGGCGATCAGGCGGACGCCGTTGCGGCGGGCGACGTAGGCAATGGCGGCGGTTTCCCAATCGACGGCAATGGCGTTATAGCGTTTGATGAGCTGAGGGATCTGGTCCGGGGCGAGGTCGCGGTCGGCGGAGAGGAGGAGGGCGCGCCGCACGCCTGTGGGAAGGTCGGCGGGCAGATCGAGTTGGGTGGTGTAGTGGTCGATGGCTTCCTGGGAGTCGCCCATCATTTCGACAATGTCGTAGACGAGGGTCCGCTCGACGGCGAGGATGGCGAAGCGTTCGACGCGGCCGAGCATCCCGCCGCAGGTGCCGAGGTTCAGGACAACGCGCGGCTTCCAGCGAGTGAGGGCGTACTGGGTGGAGCCGGCGGCGGCCACCTTGCCCCATCCGCCGTGAAAGAAGCGGACCGTTTGGCCGGCGACTTGGCGTTCAAACGTTTCGCCGTAAGGCGTGGGTTCGTACTTTGCGTCCGGCCAGCGCTTCTTCACTTCGCGCCATTCGGCGTTGGCCGAGATGAGGACCACGACGGGCGCGGCCTGGACGGTAGCGGCCAGCAAGAGGAGCAGCCACCTCATGCGGGTTGCTGCTGCGTCATGCAGTGAAGGGTGCCGAGGCCGAGAACGAGGTCCAGGCAATGGATGCCGCGGACTTCGCGATCCGGGAAGAGGCGGGCGAGCGTGTTGAGCGCGAGGCGATCGGCCGGGTCGTTGAAGGTGGGAACCAGGACCAGGCGATTGGCGATGTAGAAGTTCGCGTAGGAAGCGGGCAGGCGCTGACCTTGAAATTCGATTGGGCGCGGCATGGGTAGCTTGACGATATTGAGCGGGCGCTCGCGTTCGTCGGCCATGAGCTTGAGGATCTGGTAGTTCTCTTTGAGCGGCTCGTAATTGGCGTCGGACTTGTCGTCTTCGCTCGCCACCACGATGGTGGTGGGATTGACGAAGCGAGCGAGGTCATCCACGTGGCCGTGGGTATCGTCGCCAGCGATGCCGTTGCGCAGCCAGAGGACGTTGGTGGCAGCAAGGTAATTGCGCAGAACCCGTTCGATAGCGGCGCGCGACAGGCCGGGGTTGCGGGCCTGAATGGGGCTCAGGAGGCACTCTTCCGTGGTGAGGAGCGAGCCGCGGCCGTTGACGTCGATGGAGCCGCCTTCGAGCACGATGCGGCGGCCGTCGAGTTCGGCGGTCCAGTGGCGGAGACCCAGGCGGCGGGCGATGACGGAGGGGAGCTTGTCGTCAGCCTTCCAGTTGTCGTACTTGGCCCAGCCGTTGAAGTGCCAGTCCGTAATGCCGACTTCGCCGTTGGTGCTTTTGACGAAGATGGGGCAGGAGTCGCGGGTCCAACTGCGATTGGTCTTCTGACGGATGAAGTCGACCTGCTCCATGACGGCGCCGGAGCGTTGGCAGACGCGGCGGGCTTTTTCCTCGATCGCCTCCGACTCGACCAGAATGCAGACGCGCTCAACACGCGAGAGGTGGCGGACGAAGTCGCCATAGACCCAGGCGATGGGTTCGAACTTACCGGGCCAATCGGAACGTTCGTGGGGCCAGGCAAGCCAGGTGGCGAAATGGGGTTCCCATTCGGCCGGCATGCGGAAGCCGCGCCGGCGCGGCGTATCGACTTGGGCCATCGGTTAGGCGCCCCAGCGGTTGGTGAGTCCGCCGTAATGGTCGATGCGGCGATCGCGGAAGAAGGGCCAGTTGCGGCGCACTTCCTCGTTGAGGGCCGGGTTCACCTCGTGAACGAGAATCTCTTCGCTGCAGTTGGTGCCCTCGACGAGGAGCTTACCGAAGGGGTCGGCCAGGAAGCTGTTGCCCCAGAACTCGAGGCCGCTCTTTTCGTTGGGGTCGTCGGGGTTCACCGGGCGGGGTCCTTCGTAGCCCACGCGATTGACGGCGGCCACGTAGAGGCCGTTCGCAATGGCGTGGGAGCGCTGGATGGTGCGCCAGGCATCGAGCTGGCCGGGGCCGTACTGCGCCTTTTCGGCGGGGTGCCAACCGATGGCGGTGGGATAGAAGAGGATATTGGCGCCCTGCATGGCCGTGAGGCGGGCGGCTTCAGGGTACCACTGATCCCAGCAGACGAGCAGGCCGAGGCGGCCGAATTCGGTGTCGAAGTTCTTGAAGCCGAGGTCCCCGGGCGTGAAGTAGAACTTTTCAAAAAAGAGCGGGTCGTCCGGGATGTGCATCTTGCGATAGACGCCCAGCATCTCGCCGTCGGAGCCCAGGACGGCGGCGGTGTTGTGATAGAGGCCAGCCGAACGGCGCTCAAAAAGCGAGGCAATGATGACGACGCGGTGTTCGCGAGCGATCTTGGCGAGGGCTTGGGTGGTGGCGCCGGGGACGGGCTCAGCAAGGTCAAACAGCTCCGCCTTCTCCTCGCGGCAGAAATACTGCGAGCGGTAGAGTTCCGGGAGGCAAATGACCTGGGCGCCGACACGGGCGGCTTCGATGATTTTCTGTTCCGCTTTTTCCTGGTTCTCGCGCGGGTCCAGCGAACAGGACATTTGCACGAGGCCGACGCGAAAGGGCTTCGGGTTGCTCATTTTGTATCATTGTCTCTTAACCCGCCCTGTTTGCGAACGATCGCCATTGAAAGGACTTGCCATGCGCCTGTTCGCCTCCCTATTTTTTACCCTGCTGCTCTCGGGGGCCGTGCCCACACCCAAGGAGCATCTGGGCCACGAAGCGGGGGCCGACTACAAAGTGGCCGACTTCGCGGCGATCCATACGTACTTCCAGAAGCTGGCGGCGGCGAGCGACCGCATCAGGCTGGAAGAGTTCGGGCGCAGCGCCGAAGGGCGACCGATGTTTGTGGCCTATATCTCGTCGGCCGAGAATCTGAAGAAGCTCGATCACTATAAGCGGATCAACCGGCGGCTGGCCCTGGGGCAGGCGACGCCCGAGGAGGCGAAAGAGCTGGCGCGCGAGGGCAAGGCGATCGTCTGGATCGATTCCGGATTGCATGCCACCGAAATCGCGCCGGCGCAGCATTCGCCCGAACTGGCGTATCGCATGGTGACCGAGGAGAGCGAAGAGGTGCGCAAGATTCGCGACCACGTGATCCTGCTGCAGATTCCGGTGATCAATCCGGACGGGCTGGATACGGTAGCGCATTGGTACGCGCGCAATGTGGGGACGGAGTTCGAACGCGCGGGCAATCCGACGCTGTATCAGAAGTACGCGGGCCACGACAATAATCGCGACTGGTTCATGATGAACCTGGTGGAGACGCGAGCGGTGTCGAAGATGCTGTTCCACGAGTGGTTTCCGCAGATTGTCTATAACCAGCACCAATCGGCGCCGTTTCCGGCGCGCATCTTCATTCCGCCGTACTCGGAGCCGCTGAATCCGAACATTCCGGGGCCGGTGATGGAGGGCATCAATCTGCTCGGATCGGCGATGAAAGAGCGGTTGTCGCGCGAGGGCAAGACGGGGGCGATTTCTTACTACGGCTTCGACGCGTGGTGGAACGGCGGCTTACGATCGGTGCCAGCGTTTCACAATATGCACGGCATTTTGACCGAGACGGCGAGTAACTCCTGGGCCGCGCCGCGCACTTACAACCCGAAGGAATTGCCCGAGCGTTTCCCGAACGGGATTCCGACGAAAGACGCCACCGTCTTTTATGAGCGTCCTTGGCTGGGCGGCACGTGGACCTTTCGCGATCAGGTGGATTACATGCTGACTTGCGACTTCGCCATTCTGGAACTGGCGGCGGCAAGGTCGGTGCACTTCCTGACGAAAAGCTATGATCTGGCACGCGCGAACATGGAGGCGGGGACGAAGCAGACGCCGTATGCGTATGTGGTGCCGGTGGAGCAGTGGGACGCCACGAGCGCGGCGGGCATGCTGGAGCGGCTGCGGCTGGGGGGGCTGGAGGTGCGGAAGGCGAAGGCGCCTTTTACGGCGGGAAATAAGTCTTATCCCGCGGGAACGCACGTGCTTCTAGCGGGGCAGCCGTTTCGCGGCTACTTAGTGGATTTACTGGAGCCGCAGAAGTATCCGGAGCTGCGGTCCGGCCAGACGGGGCCGACGAAGCGGCCCTACGACGTGGCGGGCTGGACGCTGAGCTATCAGATGGGCGTGCAGGTGGATCGCGTGCAGGATCAGTTTACGGCGGAGTTGGACTTAGTGCCGGCGGTGGAGACGCCGCAGCCGTCGCTAGACCATCGCGACAACGGCTCGTTTGTGGCGACGGCGGAGTTACTGAAGCGGGATCAGCCGGTGCGGTGGGGGAGCGACGGCAAGATTCTGCGGCCGTCCGATGAAGGCTTCGGGCAGGCGGCCTATGAACTGCGGACGCCGCGCGTGGGCCTCTATCAGCCGTATCCGGAGAACATGGACGCGGGCTGGACGCAATGGATGCTGGATGAGTTCAAGGTGCCGCATACCATCCTGCGCAACGAGGATTTTAAGCGCAATGACCTGCGGCAGCGCTTCGACACGATCATCTTCGCGCAGCAGCGGGCGGATTCGATTCTGCATGGCATCAAGCAGGGCGAGGCGGCGCGCCGTGGTACGGGCGGCGAGTTACCGATGCTACAACGGCCGGAGTTCACCGGCGGCATCGCGTTGCGGGGGCTCGCGAATCTCGAGGAGTTTGTCCGCGCCGGCGGGACGCTGGTGGCGCTGGATAACGCGACCGAGTTGCCGCTGCAGTTTATGCCGGTCGGCGTGCGGGGTTTGCTGCGGGCGTCCGAGGGCGGCGAGGAAGGGTCGGCCAACGGCTATTACTGCCCCGGCTCGCTGTTACGGATTGAGGTGGACAATACGCATCCGCTGGCTTTCGGCATGCCACGCGAGGTGTTTGCGATGTCGACGGGCGGGCAGGCGTTCGAGATCTCGCTGCTGCCG
The DNA here is from genome assembly GCA_044226365.1 of Bryobacteraceae bacterium. Classification (GTDB taxonomy): domain Bacteria; phylum Acidobacteriota; class Terriglobia; order Bryobacterales; family Bryobacteraceae; genus JALHNI01. The sequence goes on along the minus strand of JBGAHE010000028.1, from coordinate 47,300 downwards.
GAGTTCAACCAGGGCGATCGCGCAGTGAAGAGTTTTGCGAAATATGCCGACAAGAATCTGTTGGCAAGCGGTTGGATTTCCGGTGAGCGAGCGGTGCTGGGTAAGTCCGTGGCGGTGGAGAGCCGGCTGGGCCAGGGACGGGTGGTGCTATTCGGGTTCCGGCCGCAGTTCCGGGCGCAATCGCACGGGACGTTCAAGATGTTGCTGAACGCGATCTATCTGGGTTCGGCGAAGCCGCTGTAAGTCACTTCTTGTAACTGACGGAAAGGCCGCGCGAGCTACCGGCAAAGAACTCGGTGCGCAGGCCGGGGTCCGTCTTGATGCGCTTGAGGAAATCAGGCATTTCGGCGGCGTTCGAGACGACGTTGTGCGCGACGATGACGCCGCCTTTGCGGACCTTGGGCAGGACGAGCTCAAGGTAGCGCGGATAGTCCGACTTGATGGCGTCGATGAAGACGAGATCGAAGGGCCCCTCCAGGCTGGGGACGACCTCGAGGGCGTCAGCCAGACGGGCTTCGACGATGGAGTTCAGACCCGTGATTTCCAGATGCTCCTGCGCCATGGCCTGATGCAGCTCGTGGATTTCGAGCGTGATGAGCTGGCCGCCGGTTTTGCGAAGTCCCATGGCGAGCCAGATCGCCGAGTAGCCACGGGCGGTGCCGATTTCGAGGACGCGCTTGGCCTTGGTCTTGACGACGAGGTCGTGGAGATATTGACCGTCCGCGGCGCTCACATTGGCTTCGCTTTGGCCAGGCTCAATCAGACGCGGCAGGTATTGTTTGATCTCGGCGTCCGTCATCGTACGCCCTTGACTCAAAAGCAGAAACAGCAGAAACCCGACGCTCGGCAAGACAATCTCCTCTGCTCTATTTGAACGCAAAAGCGGGCAGGAGTTGTAAACAAATGGTGACATGAGCCGACGAGGCAGCTTCCGTCGCGTCTATTAATGAGCATTCATGATGCCGGGACGTACTCGCGCGTCCGGCGTACTTTACTTTAGGGAGTCATCGAGCTTATGAAATCTTGGGCGATTATCCTGGCCACTGCGGCGGGCGCTTTCGCGCAGGTACCGGAGTATCTGCCGCTGCAGGTGGGCAATCAGTGGATCTACAAGGGGACGACCGGGGCGAACGCGGCGTTGGGCGCCAATGAGGTGCTCTCGATTCCGCGCACGGAGACGATTGGGGGACGAACCTATTTCGTTCTGACGGGTTTGAGTGGGCAGGAACCTTGGGTGCGTTACGCGGCCGATGGCGTTCTGGTGAATTACGATCGCGAAACGCGGACGGAGCGCCCTTATCTCGACTTCACGGCGCCGGTGGGCCGGACCATTCCGACGTCAGGGCATCCTTGCCATACGACGGCCGAGATCCAAGACAAGAGTTACAAGGGCAGCTTTCCGTTGGGCGAGTTCAGCAATATTCTGCAGGTTCGCTACACCGGCAACACCTGTGCCGATGCCGGGCTGACCGCGGATTACTACCTGCCGTATATCGGACTGTTGCGCCGGGCGGAGACGACCCTGGCCGGCGCCCGTGTTTATGACCTGATCTATGCGCGAATCAACGGCACGGTGATGATTTCGGCGGGCGAAACCAGCTTCAGCCTGTCGACGGACAAGGCCGCCTATCTCAACACGACCGGTGACATTCCGGTGATGTCGGCGAACCTGACGCTGCGGCATTCCGACAGCACCGATCCGCTGACGTTGCAGTTCTCGAGCGGTCAGGAGTTCGACTACATCCTGAGCGATAGCACCGGCAAGGTGATCTATCAGTTCAGTTCGACGGCGACCTTCATCCAGGCGACGCATACCTTGACGATTGCCAAGGAACATAATTGGCCGCTGCGGATTCCGCTGCGCGGGGCCGACGGGCGCGTGCTGCCGGGAGGCACTTACAAGCTGGAAGGCTTCCTGACGACGGCGGGCGGGGTGCGCTACCGGGCCGTGGTGACGATTGAGGTCGCTGAGATCCGACCGGCGAATCAGTAGCGTTACATTAAAAGCGTGCTGAGTCGCCGCTCACTCCTGGCCTATGCGTTCGCGCGGCCGCAAGTAAAAGTCACACGTTTGGAATTGATTCCGGTCCGCGCTACCGAGCGGACCGTGTGGCTTTTTGTGCGGCTGCGCACCGATCGCGGACTGATGGGGCTGGGCGAGGCGTCCGACGGCTTTGGTTTTTCGAATACGAGCCGGGCCAACGCGCAGCAGATGGAAGCTGAACTACGCGCGTTCTTCTCACTGGTGGAAGGCCAATCGCCGCTCGACATTGAGCGCTATCGGCAGCGGGGTGAAGCGCGGGCGCGGGCCGGGGGACTCGTAGCGGCGACGGCTTACAGTGCGCTCGAGCAGGCGCTGTGGGATCTGGCGGGGCAGGCTCTCGACTTACCGGTGCATGCGTTGCTGGGCGGAGCGGTGCGGCGTTCCCTGCCCCTCTACGCGAACATCAATCGCACGACGAAGCCGCGGACGCCCGCGGGCTTTGCGGCAACGGCCAAACGGGCCGTCGACGAGGGCTTCAGCGCCTTGAAGGCCGCGCCCTTCGATGGCTTCCCCAAACCGGAGGCCGGCGAGACCGCGCGCGTCCAGGCGACGGACCTGGGAATTGCTTGCCTGGAAGCGATGCGGGAGGCCGTGGGCGCGGACGTGAAGATCATGGTGGATTGCCATAGCTTCTTCGATGTGGAGCGAGCCGTGGCGGTGGCGAAGCGGCTGGAGCCTCTAAAACTGAGCTGGTACGAAGAGCCCGTGGATCCGAAGCGGATTGAAGAGACGGTGGCCATCCGCCGGCGAATCCGGCAGACGATGGCGGGCGGCGAAGTGCTGTTTGGGGTGGATGGTTTTGTGCCGCTGTGCCGCCATCGCGCCGTAGAAGTGATCATGCCGGACGTGAAGCATTGCGGCGGAATCCGGGAGATGACTCACATTGCGGCGATGGCCCGCGCGGAACAGGTGCGGGTGGCGCCGCATAACCCGGCCGGCCCGGTCTCGACGGCGGCGTCCGGACAGCTGTGCGCGACACTGGCCAACTTCGAGATTCTGGAATTGCAGTGGGGTGAGGTGCCGTGGCGAGGCGAGTTACTTACGCCGCACGAGGAGATCAAACTAGGCTCACTAGACGTAACGGACCGTCCCGGTCTGGGCCATCAACTGGCTGACCGGGTAACGGAACGTTATCGACTTTGAGGTACTGGGGGGACTAGCGCGAGAGACCGTAGCGCTTGACCTTGTTATACAAGGTGGTGCGGTCAATACCGAGCAGGCGGGCGGTCTTGGCATAGTTACCGTGCGTCAAGCTGAGGACGCGGGCGATATGCTGACTTTCCAGGGTATCGATGGTGAGGTCGGAATTTTCGGAAGGAGGCGGGGGAGCGAGGCGAATGACGGGAACGCCCGGGAGGGCGGCTTCAAGACGGTGGCGGACTTCGGGGCGCGCCGGTAGGTCGTCTTCGATTAATACCAGGTCATAGCTTTGGCCGGGGACGGCCATCGCTGCGTTTTCTGCATCGTCCATCTGGGTAACTTGAAAGTACCGGCCGCGTAACGCGTGCCCTAAACCTTCTCCTCTCCCCAGAATGAGAATCTTGCCCTTCGAAGGAATCGGCTGTAAGCCGACCGCAGTTGCTTCGTACATCGTTCACCCTCCGGCCCATTGACCTTATCTTGTTTTTGTTCAGGAGTGTAACATCATTACTAGGTTAAGGGGAAGCGCTTTCTCCCCCTTTTTGTTGCTAGGATTACATACCATTGCGGGCAATGGATGCATTTGACGCAAAAAACCTCAATCTTCGTCCTCGCCCTCTTCGAGCGGCAGAAAAACAGGTTGTTTCCCCGCCATACGCAGGCGCTCATCGAGGGCTAGCATGACTAGGTCGGCCTCATCTTCCGTGAGTTGGGCATCGTTCTGGATCTTCTTCAACAAACTACGCAAACTAGCGGGAGTGGGATCGGCGGGAGCGGCCATCGCGAATGCGTACAAAGCATCCTCGCGCAGCTCCTCCTCACGCCACAGCGCCTTGAGACGCGCGAGCTCACCGCGCATCTGCAGATAGCCTACACCACGAATGGCGATGCGCTGCGTGTCGACGTGCGGATCGTCCAGATGAGCGACAAAGTATTTGCCGAAACGGCGGTCGACGGAGCGCCACATGGCCTCAAGGACCTTGGCGCGGACTTCGGCGTGTTCGTAGAGAGCGACGGCCGTTTCGTAGATCGGCTCGTCCATCATGGCGAGGCCCACCAGGCAGCCGGCGCGTTCGGCGAGCGGTACCGCGGCGTCCTGACTGCGGCGCGTAAGCTCGCGCACCAGCTCATCGTCGTCTTCGTGGGAGGCCAATGCTTCCCAGGCCCGGGCGCGGACTTCGGGGTCGGCATCATTGCGCGCGGCGACATGCAGCGCGGCAATGGCGATCTCCGACATTTCTTCGGTGAAGAAACTATGGGCGGCGGCGGCACGATCCACCGCATCGGAGCCGTCGCGTAAGATTTCGAGGCGGGCAACCTCATCCAAGACGCTAAAATCCGGGGTGGATATTTCGGGATAAGAGGCCCAAATATCGAACGGTTCGTCCTGCACGCGGCTGGGGTCACGCAGTTCGCCCAGGGCGAACAGGAGTTGGTTGTCGTTGGGCATCTCGACGAGCAACTTCTCGATGGCGGGAATGCCGGCGGGGTCGCCGTAAAGGCCAAGGCCGAGAGCGCCGTCGCGCATGTCGTATTCGAGACGGTCCAGGAGCAGGGCGAGGATGCGCGGATCGCGCAGCCCCTTCTGGCCGAGCGCGGCGAGCAGAAAGACGACTTCGCCGGCCTGATCTTCTTCGAGTTCCTCAGCCAGGGCGAGCAAAGGCTCCACGGCCGGGGCGCCGAAGGCGGGGATGGCGAAGTTGATGTCGTCGGGAATGTCGGACGGATCGCGGCGGACGACTTCGAGGAGATAGCCGAGGGCCCGCGGGTCGCCGAGGTAGCGGAGCATGGCGACGAGGTCGTCGGTGAGGTCGAGGCGATAGTCGGTGGGCGGGGTCATGCCGAAGCGCACCAGATCGTCGACCGCGGCGGGACCGCGGTCGAGGATGGCGCGCAGCCAGCGCTGATCGATGCCGATGCGGCCTTGGGCCGCCTCTTCGAGTAACGTGTAAACGGGCGTGGCGGAGTACTGCGCAGGAGAGAGCATCTTAGTAAGTGGCCCGGCCGCCGCTGGCATCGGCGACTTGTCCGGTAACGAAGCTGGAATCGGGGCTCGCCAGATAGTGCACCACGGCGGCGATCTCTTCGGGTTCGCCGGTGCGGCGCATGGGGATCTTACTCGTCATATACTCCACCTGCTGCGGCGTGAGTTGTTCGAGAATCTTGGTGCGAACCACGGCGGGCGAGACGGCGTTGACCGTAATGCCTTCGGTGGCCACTTCCTTCGCCAGGGCCTTGGTGAGGCCGATGACGCCGGCCTTGGTGGCCGAGTAAGGGATCATGTTCGGGTTGCCTTCCTTACCGGCGATCGAAGCGATATTGACGATACGGCCGTACTTGCGCTCGCGCATCGACGGGACCACCGACTTACAGAAGTTGAAGATGCTGGTGAGATTGACGGCGACGCAGGCCTGCCAATCCTCCGGCGTCTGTTCCCAGATGGGGGCGGCTTTGCCGCCGATGCCGGCGTTGTTCACCAGAATGTCGATGCGGCCGGTTTCGGCCAGGACCTTCGCCGCGCAGGCTTCCGTAGAGGCGAGGTTCGTGATGTCCACCTGAACAGCGAAGGCGCCGGGAATGGTGGCGGCCACCGCTTCGGCGCCCGCCAAATTGATGTCGGCGATGACGACACGCGCGCCCGCCTTGGCCAGGCGGTGGGCGATCGCCTCACCGATACCCGTGGCCGCTCCCGTAACAATCGCCGTCTGACCGGTCAAAGAAAAATAGCTCATGGAAGTTCCGTTCAAAATAACAAAGGCCGGACATCCCTGGGAATATCCGGCCGTCTGAGTTTGTCGCGAAAGGCTCCTACTCGTCTTTCGTCACGCTGACCGGAATCTCCACGGAGACTTCCCGGTGCAGCTTGACGGTGACCTTGTAGTCGCCGAGTTGTTTGATAGGTTCGTCGAGCACGATCTTCTTGCGGTCGATCGTGAACTTCTGGGCTTCGAGCGCGTTGGCGATGTCCTGAGCGGTGACCGAGCCGAAGAGGTGGTCGTTCTCACCGGCCTTCTGCTTGATGACGATCGAGACGTTCGCCATGAGCTTGCCGAGTTCTTCGGCCTCGCCCTTCAGCGTCGCTTCCTTGCGCAGGTGCGCCTGGCGCTCCTGCTCGACGATTTTCTTGTTGCTTTCGGTGGCGGCCACAGCGAGCCGGCGGGGCAGGAGGAAGTTCCGGGCGTAGCCGTCCTTCACCTTCACCACTTCGCCGCGTTGGCCGAGCTTATCGATATCTTCGCGAAGAATGATTTGCATGGTGGCTCCTTAGTACTGCTGATGCGGGTTGCCCGCAAACGGCAGCAGCGCGATGTTGCGCGCCCGCTTGATTTCTTCGGTGATGCGGCGTTGAACGCGCGCCGAAACGTTGGTAATGCGGCGAGGAATGATCTTGCCGCGCTCGGTGAGGAAGGTGCGGAGCAGATCGACGTTCTTGTAATCCACTTCGCCAATGCGCTTGTCGGAGATGCGCGCCACACGCTTGCGGCGCAGATACTGTTTGCGGCCGGTGATGACAGCTTTGTCGGTGCCGGTGGGCCGCATCGAAGCCGAGATCGGACGTCCGCCTTTGGGTGTTTCAGCCATGGTGTTGTTTCCTTTCTTCTCGGTTTCTAGCTATTGGACTCGGGAGCAGCAGCTTCGGGAGCCGCCGGAGCGGGAGCCGCGGGAGCGGGGGCGGCGGGAGCCGGAGGAGCACCCGGCGCGGGCGCGGCAGGAGCAGCACCAGGCACCACGGGCGCAGCGGCCGGGGCCGGAGCGGGCGGGGGTTTACGCGCGGCGCGCTTCTCCGCCTTCTTCTTGCGCTTGTCGGCGACTTTCAGCCGCTCGTCAATGCGCACGGTCATGAACTTCAACACGGCGTCCTGCACACGCAGGCGGCGTTCGATTTCCTTCACGGTCGCAGCCGGGCAGGCAAACTGCACCAGCACGTAGAAGCCATGGTCCAGCTTTTCCACCTTGTAAGCCAGGCGGCGCTTGCCCATCTTCTCGATCTTGTCGACCGTCCCTCCCTTGGAGGTGACTTCTTTGCTGATGAGTTCCACCAGCGGATCGATCACTTCGTCCGTCGCATCGGGGCGGACGATGAACATTTCTTCGTAGATTCGATTCATCCGTTTAGTTCCGGTTCGTTCGGGGCGCGACGATTAAAAATCGCCATGGCCTGTTCGGCGCCCTTCACGGTAATGGCTTCGATGGCATCGGACGCCTGGTCCAATACCGAATCCAGTTCCTTCATTTGCTCCCGCCGCATCGGCGAAAGCAGATACTCCTTGCCACCCTTGTGGCCCGGAGAGCAACCAATACGCAACCGGCAGAATTCTTCCGAACCCACCGACCGGATCACGCTACTGACCCCATTGTGACCTGCCGCGGAACCCTTGGGGCGAATCCGCAACTGGCCGAACGGCAATGCGAGCTCATCATAGACGAGCAGCAAATTCGTGAGCGGCAGCTGATACTTCTCGAGCAGAACCTTGACGCTGCCGCCACTCAAATTCATAAAGGTTTGCGGCTTGGCGACCACGACATCCGTGGAACCCACCTTGCCCAAACCCACCCAGGCTTGTGCTTCGGGCCGTGTGATCCGGATCCCGTTGCGTTCGGCGAACCGGTCCACGGCGAGAAACCCGAGATTGTGCGGCGTGCGCTCATACTCAGGCCCCGGATTGCCGAGACCGGCCACCAACCAAGCCATCGAGCCTTACTTCTTCTTAGCCGCCGGGGCCGGAGCCTTGGCGTCGGCCTTGCCGGCCTCTTCCTTCTTGCCCTTCTTGATCACTTCGGGCTCGGCGGCGCCGGCTTCAGCCGCGGCGGCTTCCGAGGTGCGCGTGGCGACCACATGCGAGAGGACCAGGCGCGGGTCGGAGACCAGTTCAATGCCTTCCTTCAGCGGCACGTCGGAGGCGCGGATGGCTTCACCGATTTTCAGGTTGGCCGCATTCATGGTGTAGGACTCCGGCACGTCGTCCGGCAGGCAGCGGATTTCGACTTCGCGATTGACGATGTCGAACTGGCCACCCTGGATCTTCACACCCACCGGTTCGCCGGTGGTGTGGATGGGCACCTTCACCTTGATGCGCTTGGTGAGGTCGATGCGCAGCAGGTCGGCATGCAGCAACGTGTCCTTGATGGGATCGAACTGCCAGTCGATCATCATCACCGGGGAGGTTTCGCCCCCGTTGACGGCAATATCGAAGATGGTGTTGTGGCCGCTCGAGGAGTGCAGAATCTTGTGCAGGTCCTTCGGATTGAGGGCAATGGCCACGGCATCTTTGCCCGCGCCATAGATCACGGCCGGATTGAGGCCCTTCGCCCGGAGGCGGTTCATTTCGTTCTTGCCACGGGCGGCACGCGGCTCAGCGGCCACCGTAATGTCTTTGCGCATATCTGCTGACCCTCTTTCCTAAAAGTCTTTCCCTCGTATCGGCCTACTCAAACAGCACGCTGATGGAGGTTTCCCCGTGGATGGACTGAATCGCGCGGGCCAACAACGGCGCCACGCTCAACACTTTGATCCGGCTACAGGCCGCGGCTTCGGGCCGCAGGGGAATGGAGTTGGTAATTACGAGCTCGCTGAGGCGAGACGCTTCAATTCGTTCAATGGCAGGGCCGGACAACACCGCATGGGTGGCGCAGGCCGAAACACTTTCCGCCCCGGCGGCGAACAACGCCTCGGCGCCCTTGACGAGCGTGCCGGCGGTATCGATGAGGTCATCGAGCATGATGCACTTGCGGCCGCGGACATCGCCGATGATGTTCATGATCTCGGCGACATTCGCTTCCTCACGACGCTTGTCGATGATGGCGAGCGGAGCGTTCAGCCGCTTGGCGAAAGCGCGGGCACGCTCCACGCCGCCGGCGTCGGGCGAAACCACCGTCAATTCGTCCAGGTTCTGATTGCGGAAATACTCGAGCAGAACCGGGGTGGCGAAGAGATGGTCGACCGGAATATCGAAGAAGCCCTGAATCTGGGCGGCATGCAGGTCGAGGGCAAGGATGCGGTCAGCTCCGGCGCGTTCAAGGAGACTGGCCATCAGGCGGGCCGAAATCGGCACGCGCGGCCGGTCTTTCCGGTCCTGACGGGCATAGCCGAAGTACGGCAGCACGGCGGTAATGCGATCGGCGGAACTGCGGCGAAGGGCGTCGATGATCAACAGCAGTTCCATCACGTGATGGTTCACCGGATTCGACGTGGACTGAATGACGAAAACGTCCGCACCGCGGACATTCTCTTTGATCTGGATGTAGCTTTCGCCGTCCGAAAAATTCGACACGCGGGCGTCGCCCAGATCGACGAACAGCCGATCGGCGATTTCCGCCGCCAACGCGCGGTTGGCGTTACCCGTAATGATCTTCAGACGATCGAAACGCATGGCTCTCTGTGGCCGGCTTCCCCGCTGTGGTTTCGGCGCGGCCATTACTTCGTCCCGGCTCCCGTGACACCCGCCGCCAAAAACGCACGGCGCCAGTGTTCCGCATAACGCCGGCGACTGACCAGCGTAAACAGCTCGGCTCGCTCAGTTGAGAACGATTGGCGCGCTTCTTCCGCAGCCCGGCGGGTGTCGAAGAACCCATACAGGGCTGCTCCGCTTCCGGTCATAATGGCCGGCTTGGCACCCAACCGAACCAACTTCCTCTTGATCTGCTGGAGATTAGGATGCTGGCGGAATACGGCTGGCTCAAAGTCATTCTCGCAGAGGGTTGCCCACTCTCCAGCAGACCGGCGAGCGGCCACACTCCGGGCGAGAACCTGAAACCTTTCCAGGATACGAGACCCTTGGGGCGAAGTCAATTCAGCATAGGGCGGGCGAGCCAGGCTCCGGAAGGCTTCAGCCGTAGAAACATGCACCGCGGGACAAATCAAAAGGCCTTTGGTTTGAGGCAGATCGGGCAGACCGTAGAGTTCTTCACCACGACCCAAACCCAGGGCAGTACCCCCCAACAGGAAGAACGGAACGTCAGCGCCTAACTGTAGCGCGAGTTCGGCGAGGCGCGCGGGAGCGATCGGCTTCCCAATTAGAGCGGGCAGGCCGAGCAGCACAGCCGCGGCATCCGTAGAGCCCCCGCCCAGGCCGCCGCCCATGGGGATGCGCTTGCGCAGCGTCATGGTGACGGCGCCGGGGCGGCCGGTTTCCTCGAGCACCAGCCGGGCGGCGCGCACCATCAGATTGTCGGCAATGGCGAGCGGATCGTCGAGTTGCACCGACGAAGTCCGCGCGCGGCGCCATTCGAGCGTGATGTCGTCGCCGAGCGAGATCGTCTGGAAGACGGTGCGCAGCTCGTGATATTGGTCGGGACGCCGGTACAGGACCTTCACCCCGACGTTGATCTTGGCGAACGCCCGGACGGCGAGTTGGACGGCCGTGGCCATCTTAGTAGTGGAGCAACGAGTAGATGTCGTAGTTAGGCAGCTTGTTGCGGCCGGAGAGGAAGTCGAGCTCGATGACGAAGCCGAGCCCGGCCACGACGCCGCCCTGGCGCTCCACCAACTGGGCGACAGCGGCGGCCGTGCCACCGGTGGCGAGGACGTCGTCGACGATCAGAATGCGGGCGCCCGGCGCCACGGAGTCGGCATGCATCTCGAGCTTGTCGGTGCCGTACTCGAGCGCGTACTCGATGTTGACCGTCTTCGACGGCAGCTTACCGGGCTTGCGAACGGGGATAAAGCCCACCCCCAGGGCGTATGCCAAGGCCGGAGCGAAGAAATAGCCGCGGGCTTCGATGCCGATGATGGCGTCGATTTTCTGATCGCGATATTGTGCGGTGAGACCGTCGAAGACCTTCCGCAGACCGGGGCCATCCTTCATCAGCGTGGTGATGTCGTAGAAGTTAATGCCGGGCTTGGGGAAGTCGGGGACTTCGCGGATGAGGGCTTTCAGGTCGTTCATGTCAGCGGATGTCAAAACCCTCACAGTTTAGCATCGGGGTCTCGCGGGTCTCGAGTCCGCGGACCTCGGCCCAGCGGGGTCCGATGGCCACCAGGCCCATCAATTCCTGCACAGCAGCTTCCTCGCCAAAGGCCTGCACCTCGACGCGGCCGTCGGCCAGATTGCGAGCAAAGCCCTGCACGCCGAGCCGTCGCGCTTCCCGCTGGACGAAGTTGCGAAACCCGACGCCTTGCACCCGCCCTGAAACATACGCCAGCCGACCAGTCATCAACGCCCATCTTAATCGAGCCGGCGTGACTCAAGTCACAGCCTCAGCCGGCCGCGGCCCGTAACGTGAGAGCAGAGGAAAAATCAGATGACCTTAAGCCCGGAACAAGCCACCCGCGACATCGCCTTGCGCTATCCCCAGTCGGTGGCGGTGTTTGAAGCCCTGGGGATCGACTACTGTTGCGGCGGCGCGCGGACACTCGGCGCCGCCTGCGAACGGGCGAATGTGCCTTGGGAGAATCTCGCCCAGCGTCTGCAGGAAGCGACGACCGGAGCGGCGCCGGTGGGCGTGGATTGGACGCAACAGCCGCTGACGGCGCTGTGCCGGCACATCGTGAACGAGCATCATGCCTTGGTGCGGCGCTTGACGCCGGAGATTGAGCGACGGATGGAGCGCGTGATCACCAAACACGGGCACGATCGGCCGGAGGTGGTGGAGATCCGCGACATCTTCACGGCGTTGACCAATGAGCTGGCGCTGCACATGCTGAAAGAAGAGCGCGTGCTGTTTCCGCTGATCGAACGGTTGGAAGCGGCGGCGAGCGACGAGGTAGCCTCGATCCAAGCGCCGATTGCGCAGATGGCGGGCGAACACGATGACGCCGGCGAGCAGTTGGCGCGCATCCGGACGCTGTCCAACAACTTCGAGCCGCCCGCCTGGGCCTGCCCGACCTATCGCGCGCTGTTCTACGGACTGGCGGAGCTCGAGAAGGACTTGCACCAGCACATCCATCTCGAGAACAACGTGCTGTTTCCGCGGGCGCTGAAGGCTTAAGCCGAGTCACCGTAGGTCGCCAGCCGCGCGGGGTCGCAAAGCAGAATACGGCGCGGCTGGCCGGCGTGCGCGGGTTGCTGACTGATCAGGCCATCGGCTTCGAGCCGCGAGAGCGTCCGGGAGACGACTTCGCGCACGGTGCCGAGGCGCTTGGCGAGTTCTTCATTCGAGACGGTGAGTTCGGCGAAGTCGCGGCCGGCGGCTTCGGCCAGCAGGAAGCGCGCCACGCGCTGGCCCACCTGCTGGAGAGCGAGCGAGTCCACCAGTTCGGCATGGCCGCGCAGGCGTTTGGCCATCAGGCGCAGAGCGACCAGCGCCACGGCGGGATGCCGCAACAGGAACTGGCGGAAGTCTGCCTTGGCGAGAAACAGCACCGTCGCCGGGGACTCGGCGACAGCGGTAGCCGGATACGGGCCGTCGTCAAACAGCGGCACTTCGGCGAGGGTCGCCCCGGCGCGCTCCACATGGATGGTCTGCTCCCGGCCTTGCGCATTCACCCGATAGGCGCGAATCTCGCCCGTGCACACGACGAACAGCCCGGCGGCCTCCTCCCCGACCAGGAACAGGATCTCGCCGCGACTGAGCTGGCGCGGATGGCAGATCGCCGCGAGCTCCGCCAGAGCCGCGGCCTCGAGATGGCCGAAGAGCTGGGTTTTCGCAAGTGCAGTGGCCTTATCCATGAAGAGTCGCCACCATCATCGCGCACGCCGGCTGATGCGGGCGGGAAGAGTTTTCGCGTTCCATCGGCGGCCTTCGGTGGCATAGGAAATCCCGATGCAAGGGATAGTCCCAATCGCGTTGACCTATGAGGGACCCGTCCTTACACTCAGGAACATGAACGCGTCTTTAAGACTCCGACTTCCCCTCGTGGCGGTTGTCGCCGCCGTGATCCAAACCGGTAGCGCCCTGGCCCAAGCCCCCCAGTCCGACAAGTTTTGGTGGCCGGAAAAGCTCGATCTGACGCCGCTGCGCCAGAATTCAGTGGAGTCAAATCCACTCGGCAAGGATTTCAACTACGCCAAAGCCTTCGCGACGCTGGACCTGAAGGCCGTGAAACAGGACATCAATCGCGTGCTGACGACTTCGCAGGATTGGTGGCCGGCCGACTATGGCAATTACGGCCCCTTCTTCATCCGCATGGCCTGGCACAGCGCCGGCACGTATCGCACGCTGGATGGCCGCGGCGGCGCCGATGGCGGTCAGCAGCGGTTTGACCCGCTCAACAGTTGGCCCGACAACGCGAACCTCGATAAAGCCCGCCGCCTGTTGTGGCCGGTGAAGCAGAAGTATGGCCAGAAGCTCTCCTGGGGCGACCTGATGGTGTTGGCCGGCAACGTGGCGCTCGAAAACATGGGCTTCAAGACGTTCGGCTTTGCGGGCGGGCGCGCTGATGATTGGGAACCCGAACTGGTCTACTGGGGTCCCGAGAAGAAGATGCTGGACGACCAGCGCTACAGCGGCAATCGCAATCTGGCGAAGCCGTTGGCCGCCGTCCAGATGGGCCTGATCTATGTAAACCCGGAAGGCCCGAACGGCAACCCGGATCCGCTGGCCGCCGCCAAGGACATTCGTGAGACGTTCGGCCGCATGGCGATGAATGACGAAGAGACGCTGGCGCTGATCGCCGGCGGCCACACCTTCGGCAAGGCCCATGGCGCCCACGCGCCCAATCGCTGCGTCGGCAATGAGCCCGCCGCCACGGGCGTGGAGAAGCAGGGCCTCGGTTGGGAGAACAACTGCGGCAAGGGCAACGGCAAAGACACCGTGACCTCCGGCCTCGAGGGCGCCTGGACCGTCACCCCCACCAAGTGGTCCTCCAACTATCTCGACAATCTGTTCGCCTACGAATGGGTGAAGACCAAGAGCCCCGCCGGCGCCACCCAGTGGGTGCCCGCCGATAACAAGGGCGCGAACCTCGTGCCCGATGCGCACGATCCCGCCCAGCGCCACGCGCCGATCATGTTCACGACGGACCTCGCCCTCAAAGAGGATCCGAGTTATCGCAAGATTGCCATGCGCTTCCGCGAGCACCCCGAAGAGTTCCGCCTGGCCTTCGCCAAGGCCTGGTTCAAGCTCACGCATCGCGATATGGGCCCGCGCGCCCGCTACATCGGGTCGGAAGTGCCCAGCGACGACCAGATCTGGCAGGACCCGCTGCCGAAGGCGAACTACAAGCCGATCGAGGCCAAGGACGTGGCCGCGCTGAAGGCGAAGATTCTCGCTTCCGGCCTCACCGTTCCTGAACTGGTCCGCACGGCTTGGGCGTCGGCCGCTTCGTTCCGCGGCACCGACATGCGCGGCGGCGCCAACGGCGCTCGTTTGCGGCTGGCTCCGCAGAAGGATTGGGCAGTCAATAACCCGGCCGAACTCGCCAAAGTGCTGCCACGCCTGGAGGCGATTCAGACAGAGTTCAACGCCAAGTCCGGCGCGAAGAAAGTGTCGCTCGCGGATCTGATCGTCCTCGGCGGAACGGCTGCCGTGGAGAAGGCGGCGAAGGACGCCGGCTACCCGGTGACAGTGGCGTTTGCTCCCGGCCGCGTGGATGCCACGCAGGACCAGACGGACGCCGCCTCGTTCGCCGCGCTCGAACCGGCGGCTGACGGTTTCCGCAATTACTACAAGTCCAGCCAGAAGCTTTCGCCCGCGGAAATGCTGGTGGACCGCGCCAAGATGCTGAACCTCACCGTGCCGGAAATGACGGTGCTGGTGGGGGGCTTGCGAGCGCTCAATGCGAACGCCGGCGGGTCCACCGCGGGAGTCTTCACGGCTCGCCCGGGCACGCTCGACAACAGCGTCTTTGCGAACCTGCTGGACATGTCCACCAGGTGGACCAAGGCTACAGAAGAAGGCGTGTACCAGGGCGTTGACCGCAAGACCGGCTCCGCCAAGTGGACCGCCACTCCCGTGGATCTGGTCTTCGGCTCGAACTCCGAACTCCGCGCCATCACCGAGGTTTACGCCTCCGCCGACAGCAAAGAGAAGTTTGTCCAGGACTTCGCCAAGGCCTGGACCAAGGTGATGAACCTCGACCGCTTCGACTTACATTAAGCGAGACGTGCGCTACTCGAGACCGGCGTCATCCGACGCCGGTCTTTTTCTTTTGGGGTGAGGGCTAACGCAGCCGAGCGAGCCGCTTCTTCGCCAAGGCGGCGGTGGAAGTGCCAGCCGGATCGGCACGCTCGCTGGCTGGGCTGGCGCGTTCATAAAACTGCCGAGCCACGGCCTTGAGCCCGAGTTGTTCGGCGATCTGCCCTTGCACGAAAGCGCAAGCAGAATTGGGCTCATCCAACTGCGCCGCCTCCATGCCCTGCAGCAGATACTCCCGCGCTTCGGCCAGCCGGCCCATTTCCGCGTAGAGCGCCGCGGCGGTATGCAGAATCGGGAAGCTGCTCTTCGCCTGGTTGAGTCCGCGATTGACGAGCTCGAGCGATTGCTCGGAGCCGCCTTTCTCCACGAGTTGGGCCCAGGCGAGGTTGTTGTAATCCTGCGCGTCGGCCAAGCCCGCCTTCTCGAGACGATCGGTCCATTCGCTGAGCGCCTTCCACTGGCCTCGCCGCATCGCGTCGCCGGCGGCCAAGCGCATCGCCACCGCATCGTTCGGCAACCGGCGCAGACGGTCAGCCACCAGGGCGTCGGCTTCCGCTTCGCGCCGCAGTTGCGACAGACCCATCATTTGCCAGGTGAAGGCGGTGGCTGAGTTCGGGCTCAGCTTCGCCAACCGTTGCCCGGCGAGCAGCAGCACTTCGGGCAGACGCTGCGCCAACCCGGCCTGTCCCAGCGCATGATCGAGCGGCGCGCCCTCGGCCGCATTCTCGACTTTGGCTCGCGCCGCCTGGAGGACCTTGAGGCTTTCCGCATTGCGGAGACGCAAACTCGCCACGGCGGTCCGCACCCGCTCCAGATCGCCCGCCTCGCCACGTTCCCACAGATAAGGGAAGGCCAGACCGGCATACGGATCCTCGCCATTGGTGCGTTCGATGAGCTCTCGGATCCAGTCCAGGAGCTTGCGGGCGTTGAGCAGATCGCCAGCCGCGGCGCGGCGAAGCACCTCCGTGCCGGCATCGGCCAATCCGTGATTGGACCCCACCAGCACATAGCCGTCGTTCTCGCGGATCACGAGGTAGGTTTCGACCACCGGCTGTCCGTTGGGCGACGGAATGCGCACCCGCACACGATAGCCCGCCTGATCGTCCCCTTCGGTGGATAGTTGCGCCATCGCCAAACCCAAGTCACCGAGCACGGGCAACGGCAACCCCGAAGTCGCGGCTTGTGCCCGCACCTGACGCCGGGCGTTGCGGACGGCCGCAGTCTCCGGCGCCACTTCGTCTTTGTCCTGGGTGGGCTTGGGTCTCGCAAACGAGACAAACAGGCTCCAGAACTCGTCTTCGGCTGGCTCGCGCGCTCCGAAGTTGAGCGCAAAGAGGCGAAGCACCGCGCTGTTTGGTTTCGCGGCGGGCATGTCCATCTGATCGAGACGCTTGGTATTGCGAAGCGCGTTCGCCAATCCGATGTTCCGCGCCGCGTTCGGCGCCCCTTGCGCCCCCGCCGTCAGCACCTCGGCAGCTAGCGGGTAGCGGCGATCGCGCATCAAGACGTTGCCGGCGGTCAGCATGGCCTGTCGCCGTTCGTTGGCGTCTTGAATGGAGCCCGCTTCCTTGGCGGCCGCCGGCGCGCCGCCCTCCACCGCCGCCAACGCGACGGCGAACATGCGCGCCGTGCTGTCCTTCCGCTCCGCAACCGCCTTCCGGAGATCCTCCAGGCGGCCGACGTAGAAGAGCGCGTAATGCAGATTGTTCTCCAAGCTGACCTTGGCGAGCTTCTCGCTGCCGATGGCCCGATACTCGGCGATGGCACCCTCCAGGTCGGCGTCGGGCGCGTAACGGTCGCCGGCCACGTTGTGCTCAAGCAGAATGGCCAAGTCGCCGATGGGAGTCCACTCTTCCTGCGGCAAAGCCTTCGCGTGCCGATAGGCGGCCAGCGCGCCCGCCCGATCGTAGCCGAGATGGCGAAGGCGGCCCACCGAATCGTGTTCGCGAATCCAGCCCAGATTTCTCCAGGCATCAACGGACTTCGGCTCTGCCTCCACCGCCAGCCGCGCTTCCTCGCGCGCCGCTTCGCCTAAGCCGCTTCGCAGCAGCGCCTGCGATAAACGCATGCGTGGCATCGGGTCCTTCGGACTCTTGGCGTTTTCCGCCTGGAAGTAAGCCACGGCTTCCTTCACCTTGCCCTTGGAGAGCAGCAACTCTCCGACGTGATCGAAGTTCACCATCATCGCCGGCGCTTTGTTCAGTTCAATCAACCCGCGGCGCATCTCCTCGGCCTGGGCCGGTGAGACCCGCCCTGGGCCGGAATCGAAACGGAACGTCGCCAGCACCACCCCATCCGGCTGCTCCGCATACTCCTGACTCAGTGACGCCGAGCCGTAGTTCGCCTTCGACGCCCGCGGTAGGTCGCGCACGCGAAAACCTTCCGGCGGAATGATCCGATAGCGCCATTCGTTGACAAAAGGCTCGCTGAAGTAAACGTCCGCGGTGCGGGGCGGCAGCTTTTCCTCGCCCTCGTCGGCCAGAGGAGCACGCAGGTATTCGGGCAGGTCCTGCGCGATTGGTCCGAGAGGGATCGCGGCCACGGCAGAGGTGGCGTCGGTATAACCTCGTGAAGCCGCGGCAACCGACAGTCGCAGCTTGAAGGGCTGGGTCAGATCGTTCGGCGGAGTCACCTCGTAAGTCACGGGCTTGTCGGTGAGATAAGTGCGCTTCATGTAGCCGTCCAGATCCTTCTGCAGCTGCTTCTGGTCAGTGCCGGCATAGTGCCCGCGCAACTCAGCCGCGCGTTGCGGACCGGGTTCGGTGACTTCCACCACGCTTGCCGGCCCGCGCTTGGCCAAGCGAATCTCCCGGAACTCAGTCGATAATCCTTCGCCTGGTTGCAGTTCGGGAGTCTTTTTCAACTCGGTGGTATCGGCGCTGGCGACCAGAATCCAGCGGCCACGATCCGCCGAGGCGAGCGTGCCGAGAGCGGCATACTCATCGGTCGCGTCGATCCAGTAACTCGGAGTACCCGGCACGTGCACAATCGCGTGATCGAAACGACCCATCCCGGGCAGTTCGGGATCGATATCGCGGGCCGGACCGGTATTGAGCAACGCGACATAAGCGGCAATTCCCTTCGCGCGCAACATTCCCACCAGCAGAGTCGCTTTGTCCTTGCAGTCCCCGTAGTGCCGCTTGAGCACCTCGGATGGCGCATGCGGAATCAAGGAAGCTTCTCCTAACTCCATCCCGGTGTAACGCACTTCCCGATGCAGTTTGGCCAGCGCCTGCGAAATCACCTGCTCCCGGGTCCCCTTGGCGGGCAGATCGGACTGCAGCGCTTTCGGGTCGGCCTTCGCCAATTGAGCATCCACCTGACGGCTGTAAGCAGCGGCTACCTGTTGCCAGCTTTCGCCGACCGAAAACTCAACTGTCGACCAGCGCGGGACTTCGGGCGGCAGCAGCGGGTAAGTTTTATTCCCTAACTCCACCGGACCATAGTCGATGGTGAACACCGCCCGGCCTGCCTCCTGAGTTTCCCGCACCGCCTGAGGCGGGGCCATCGGCGCCTTGACTCGCAAACGTTGCGGAGCCGCCGCCGAGATCACCATGCGCGTGCGCGCCAGCGGCACACCGATCGATAAGTTCAACCGGTAAGCAATTCCGGCACTAAACAAGGGGGCGGTGTCCTTGGTCACCACCAATTGCTCCACCACGGCGCCGACGGCCACGGCCGGTAACGGCGCACGCAGCGTCATCGCATCGCTGAAGATATTGCTGCCGTGTTCGCGAGCGGGCACTTGCGTGATCGTTTTTGGATCGAGCACATGTTCGCGCCGATCCCGAGTGATCACGCGCGCCTGCAACTCGGGTCGTGCTTGATGCCAGGGTGACCAGTCCGAACTGAGCGTCGACCAGTCATCCACTTGGTCAGCCTGGAGAATCTGAAACACGCGGCGCCAACGATAGGTCGCCCGGCCTTCGGCATCGAAGGTATAGCTACTATCGTCGAACAGCACCTTCACGCCGGTCTGCGCCGGCACGGTGAACTTGTCCGCCAGCTGGAGTAACTGAGAGGGGGGAGCCGCGAAGGGCTCAGGAATCGTCATTGGCCCGTCTTGTGCCCACAGCGGAGCCACTAACAGGAAAATGACGCCGAAAATGCCGGAGAATTTCCGATCAAATAACATCACTGATCAGCATACTCTGCCGGATTACCAAACCAGAACCAGGACAGTAGTAGGCGACCTACTCGGTCACGGAGATGGGAAAGGGCGGCTTACTTACGCCAGCCGCCCGCCGCTGTCATTAACGAATCGAAATCAATTCCACGTCGAAAATCAGCGCCGCGTGCGGCGGGATATCCGCTCCGGCGCCGCGTGCGCCGTAGCCTAACTCCGAGGGAATATACAGACGATACTTGGCGCCGGTCGGCATCAGTTGGAGACCTTCGGTCCACCCGGCAATCACGCGGTTCAACGGAAACGAGATGGTTTGCTTGCGCTGGTAACTCGAGTCGAATACTTTACCGTCAATCAGCCGGCCTTCGTAATGCACTTCCACCGTACTCGTCGGACCCGGCTTGGCGCCCGCGCCCTCTCGCAGCACTTCGTACTGCAAGCCGGACGCGGTGGTTTGCACACCTTCCTTCTTCGCGTTGTCCTCTAAAAACTTCTGACCAGGATTCATATCCACCATTCTCTCTATTTGATGGGTGCTTTCGCCGGCGGCACGAAGTGCACCGTCACCGTCCGCGCATCGCCACGCACGGGGATCGCGATGATGAGGGCACCGTCATTGGCATCCTTACCGATCGCCAAGCCCGTCGGCGTACGCACACTCCAACCAGCGGGGGCGTGAAGAAAGAGCGATCCTTCCTGCTTCGGCAGCGCGTGGTAGCGCACCGTCAGACGATTGGCCGCCGCGTCCCAACCAACTTCGTCCACCTCGCTTTGACCTTGCCGCACATGCAGGTTTGTCCCCGCCAGCCACGGATGCGGCCGGAGCGCGCTGACCCGCAGCAGACGGACGCTGCCGGCAGGCACGGTAACGGGCCAGGCGCCCGACACGGCGCCCAAGTCGCGCTCGTTCCAGAAGTCCCAGGCGAGCGAGGGCCGCACGAGGGGAATCGTCTGCGTCAGCGGCTCCTTGCCGTAATTGAATACGGCGTAAAGATCCCACTCGTCCCAGGCCGTCTTCACCGGCAAATGGAAGAACTTCGGATAGTCCGGCTCCGGCGTATCAAACAAGTCGAGCGAGCGGGCCGCTTCCGGCAGGCGCGGAAACACCATGCGCAGCAATCGCACGCGCTCCTCGGTCAATCGCGCGATGTCATCGCCCAACATAATCTGGCCGCCGTTCAAGCCGAAGATGGTCGTGCTGATTTGGGCATCCGCGAGCGGCAACGGCGCGCCCACCGTCAGCACGTTCGCCGTATCGGCCCAGAAGAGCTTGCGATGAAACGGCGCGTGCGACGCAAGCCCGTCGGTCGCCACGCGATGCGATGTCCAATGTTGCGGATTGTTGAGCATGAAGGTGCCGGGCCAAAACCCCTTGCCCGGACCATCGAGCGGCCGGCCCTCGCCATAGTCAGACCCGGCCCGCGCGCCTTGCAGCAATCCGGCCGACCAGAACGACGGCCCCGTGCTGGCCAGCAGAAACGTATCTTCACCGGCCGCCTCGCGAATCGCCTTCAGCCCCTGCCGTAACGGTGCGGGCCCCGGAATCACGCCGCGATCCGCATAACCCGACGGACGATAGGTCCCCGGCGTGGATCCGCTCACCGAATCGAGGAAGTCGATCATGTAGTAACGCACACCCCATTCGCGATAGGTACGAAACACCTGGCGCAGGCGCTCCTGCGTCAGCGGATGCGTGGGATCGAGAATGTACATTTCCCCCAGGTCGCGATGCGGCACGGCCAGCAACTTGCCGTCTTTCTGCAGCAAGGCCGGTCGCAGACGTGCCACGTCGTCTAGGAGCGCGCCGTTCAACCAGAAGGCGCCGCACCACAAGCCGAACTTAAAGTCGAGCGCGTTCAGCTTGGCCACGAGTCCCTGGGGACCACTGGGGAAGCTCTGCTCATTCCAGGAAAGCCAGTCGCCCGGCCGGCGGTCCTTCAGGTTGCCGAGGCTCACCCAGAGCGTGTCGATGCCGGTGTCCGGCAAGCGGTCGCGGACAGCTTGCGCATTGCGCAACACCACGTCTTCGTAGCGCTCGACGTTGAACGGATCCACCCAGCTCCAGCCCACCCAACCGGCGGGGGCGCGGTCCGGCAAGCGAGGCTTCAGCTTGGCCGCGGCAAGATCCGTCCACTCATCGAGGCGCGCTCCATCGGCGAGCCACAGCTCCTCCGTGTCCACGCTCTGGCCCGGCCCCAGCAGCCATCCCTCGAAGTCACACAAGGAACGCACCAACGGCTGCGCCGCCTCCGCCGTCCACACCAATTCATGCTGTGTCGAGAGGCGATCGAAGGTGACGAAACCCGCCACCGTGTGCCGTCCTTCGGGCTCGCGAAACTCGGTGACCACTTTCGAGACCACCACGCCAGGCTTGTCCGCCGTGCCTCGCTCGACCGTGCGCACACGTGAGGCGATCTGCCAGCCGGTCATCGCGAGCAGACGGGTGCCCGGGGCCACCGTCCGCTCGGCGAGCGTGACGCGCCCCAATCGCAGAGGCTGCGACCCGGTGTTGCGCAGCACGGCCGACGTCCGCCAAGCACCGGCTTCCTCGGTGACGTGCCGCGTAACTTCGAGGCCGCCCAGCCGCATCCGTTCGCTCACCGCCGGGCGCCATTCTTTCCCATCCACCTCCGCACGAAACGTCAGCGGACTCTGCCCCAGTAACGGCAGACACATCAGGCAGAGGACGAGCAAACGCATGCCCTCATCTTCCCATCCCAAGCTTCGCGAACCACGTTCCCTCAGTGACGAAGCCCGTGTTTGAGGAGCCATCGCGCATTGGCCCGAATCTGGCGGTCCGCATCCTCGGCCAGCAACTCCAGCAGACTTCTGGCCTCCGCAGATCTGTCTGCCACAAGTTCCATCATCACGGCCTTCAAGCGATCCGGCTCGTCGTTCTCGTCCAAAACACTGCCATAGGCCAAAAGAAGATCGCGAAGGGCGGGCAGGCCCACAAGATCAGCAACGGGAGCCGCCACGGCCCCGCGCACCAACGGCGACCGGTCCGCCAGCAGGGATCGCAACCAGGGGAGGTCGCCGCACCTCGCTTCCTGACGAAGCGCAACGCAGGCGTCGGCCGGCACCGTCGCATCGCCGCTCCTGTCACGCAGATCCGCCAGCAGTGCTCGATCGATCGCCGCCCCTTCCCGCAAGCTCAAGGGGCGATTCCGCCGCACCTGAACGTCCAGACGACGGAGGGAGGGCCAACGCAAAGTGGTCCACGTGGCTGTGGGCTCCCATACGCCGCGGGGACATTCTTGTAACTGCGATTTGCAGGTCTTACCGTTTCGCGAGAATTCGACCAGACGGACGCTGCCAGCCAAGACCCCAGAAAGGCAAGCTTCAAACTCATTGACCACCTGGGGCTTCGTGCAAGGGAACCACTCACCCCAAAACGTCCCTCCGACGGACATGCATAGTGCGTCGCCTTGTAGCGTCGCCGAGACCGAAAAGATAAGCTCCGGTTGGGCGTCGAACTGCAATTCGAGGTCGATTTGCGGGATGGGCTGGGCGCGCAGGAGCGAACGAAGATTGGCAAAGCGGACCCGCACCCGTTCGAATATCGCCCCGGCAATGGTCCGACACTCGTCAGGCCTCACTGCAACAACGCCACCAGCGCGATGATCGCCATCACTCCCGCTGGCGCGATGGCCGCTCCGGCGGCCCAGCCGGTCTGCCCGGCGCGCATCAGCACGATGGCCGCCACCACTCCCGCAGTGCCGAGAAAAGCGAATCCCGCCATCCACAGCTTCAGAGCCCGAATCTCCGCGGGCGAAGCATTGGCCCCCATCCCCAGGCAGAAGACAATCATCGTCAGCGTCGTGAGCAGCGTGCCCCCCATCGCCGCGACGGTCAGCAGCTTCATCATTCGGGGTCACTCCCGTAAGCTGCCACCAAGCGGGCACGGAACCGGTCACGCGCCAGGGAGAGTGCCGCGCCCTCGCCGCCGCTGGTCGCCATGCTGGCGTAGAAGTAGATAAAGTCGTTCGACTTCCGGAAGGCGGCCAACGCGCCCTCGGCGTCGCCCGCCTCCTTCAAGCGCAACATTCGCAGCAGATAAAGCTCCGCGATCATGCTGGCAAAAGCAAGGTGCGGCACGCCCTCGCGGATCACCCGCTCGGCATCCTCCAAACGATCCTGGCGTTCGAACTCGAGGGCCTGTTGCCACCACCAGGGCTCGTCACTCGGCGGAGGCGCCTCGCGCGGCGACGGCGCGTAACGGCAACTGCCCAGCAGGATCTCGGCCAGATTCAGCGCGCCAATGACCCGCGCGGGCGTCGAAGTCACGCGGGCGCGCAGCACCATGGTCGGGCGTCGTGAAGGGTAGAGCAAGTGATACTGCTCGATGGGCTGACCGGCGTCAGCAATATTGCGCGCGCCGAGCGCGTGAATGCCTCCGCGCGAGAGACGCAGGAATTCCGGATGCGGATAGTCCTGGCGCATCTGCGCTTCCAGATCATTGAGCACGCCGTCGGTGTCGCGGCCCTCGAGGGGTAGCAGGCTCAGGTTGATCTGCACCTCGCCGCTCGGATCGAGCAGCAAGGTTCGCTGGCCATCGTCAATCACATGCCAGCCGTAGGGGACGTCAAACTCAGCCTCGATCGCCCCGGCGGCGAGCGTGGCGCGCTTCTCCGCATCATCGGTGCGGATGACGTTCGGCACCAGCCCGATGCCGCGATCGCGCAAATTGGCGTTGATCGGATGCTCGGGATCGAGCGTCGCCGGTGAGTCGGCCAGCGCAAACTCCGCGAACGTGCAGACGCGCTCGGCGTCGTCTGTGGCGGGCGTCTCTAGCGAAGCAGGCTCCTCAGCCGACGCACTCGCGGGCGCCCCGGCGGCGTCCGCCGAAAAGCGCGAACCCATCGGCTTCTCGAGCGTGAACGACTCAAGCAAGGCGAACCATGGCTGCCGCATCGTGTCCGCAAACATCTCCGGCGTCGACAACGTCAGATTGATCAACCTTCCGCCATCTTCGAGAAACGCGAAGTAGACCACCATCGGGCCCAGCTCGGACTCCTGCTCGGCCTCGCCCACCACCGCCGGCACACCCGCCACCTCGCCTGCGCCCAGCGCCCGGGGCTTGATCTCGTGCTGGTTCAGGAGAAACCACGCCCAATCCTGCAGCGTGCCGTCTTCATAAGCCGGCCGCGCGGCGAACGAATAAACAATGGCCGCATGGGGCGCGGTGACGATCGCGAGCGCCAGGCAGCGCGCCGGATTCGAGAAGTCGACGTCTTCCTTAGGTAATTCGTGCGCCTTCCAATCGGACGGCAACTGCGCCGAGAACCCCAGTTCCGCGATGCGGGCGGGGAAGGCGCGGACAGCAAGCTCCATGGTCAGTACATTCTATTCTGGCACCGGCCAAGTCCTGCGCCGTAGCCACAGCGGATCGTGCCATAGCGCCAGCACGGCGTAACGCGGAACCGACGTCCAGGAATCGGAACGCAGGGCGTGCCGGCAAAGGTAGCGATAGAAGGAGCCCGTCGCCGGCGCTTGCAACCCTTGCAGCGGCTTGGGCAGGCTGGCGAAGACCTTGCGCCGGGCCGAAAAAAATGCGCGCTCCACCAACCGGGTATCGGCACTCAACGACGTCGCCGTCCGTCGATACCACACCACCACTTCCGGCACACACACAAAGCGGTAGCGGGCCGCCAAACGGACATGCAACTCCCAATCTTCGGCCGCCTCGAGTGACTCGTCGAAGCCCCCGGTCTCCGCCAGCGCTGCTCGACGCAGTAGCGTATTCGACCCGCAGCAGATGAAGTTCTGCCGCAGTAACTCGGTCAGCACCTGGCCTTCAAACCGCACGCGACCGTCGCCCTCCAAACGGCGGAGGTCGCCATCCACCAGATCCGTCCAGCCATAAGCCACCGCGGCTGCCGGATCGCGCGCGAGGGCTGACGTCTGCCAAGCTAGCTTCTGCGGCAGCCACACGTCATCGGCATCAATGCAGGCCACCCAAGTCCCTCGCGCGGCGGCCAGCGCCCGGTTGCGCGCCGCCGAAGGACCCGCCCGCTCCTGACGCAGGCGCAGCACGCGCGGATCATCCAGCGCCTCCAGCACCTCCGGCGTCTCGTCCGTCGACCCGTCATCCACCACGATCAACTCCAGGTCGCCGAGCGTTTGCCCCAGCACGGACCGGATGGCCGCGGGCAGCGTCGACGCGGCGTTATAAGCCGGCATCAGGCAACTCACCAACGGCATTCGGCTCATGCGCGCCCCAGGCGCTTCGCCCGGCGCACCAACTGGCTCACCTGATATCGCCACGGGAATCGAGCCAGTTGGCTGTTCGCTGACGCCGGCGCGTAGTACGGCGCCGGAGCCGGCAGCCACACGTGTCGCTGATAGTCCAGCATGTGTGGCACGCGTGGCTCATCCGCCCGCTGATAGTGCAGAAACAGCACCAGGCGTTCTCGCGACGTCTCCGGATTCCCGCGATGCCACAGGCGCGCATCGAAGACATAAAAGCGTCCATCGCCGAAGTCGGCCATCTGCTCGGGCGTGCCTTCGGCCAGCACGGCTGCGGTGGCCGCGGGTGGATAGCGCGGCACCAGATGCGTGCCGGGGATCACCCAGGTCGCCGAGTCCGCCGTACAACCGGCCAGCCCGATCGCCACGGTAATCGAAGGCCACAGCAGACTCTCTAAGTCCACATGCCATTGGTGCGCCTGATTCGGAGTCGCACGCCGGATGTTGGCGCCCCACATCACCCATTCGCGCGTGCCCAGGATCTCCTCTACCGCTTGCAACACTGCCGGATCGTGGCTTACGCGGCGAACGGCCTCGGTCACCAGATACGGCACGCCCGCAATGCCCGCCGCTTTCAGCCGCGCTAACTCCGCGGTAAACGCCGGCTCCTCGGCCACTAACTCGGCCACCATCGCCGCGTGTGCCAGCGGCCGCGCGCGGGCCAGAAAGCCACGTCGGCGATACTCCTCGCTGGTCGTCATTCGGCGAGAATAGCACCGAAGCCAAGGCGGCAGCGCTATCCTGTAACCCATGAAATGGCTCGCCGTCGCGCTTCCGCTTTTGCTCCAGGCTCAGCCGCTCGATCCCGGTTACTCCGCCAAGATCAAGCAATTCACCACGGACCCGCAATTCCTCACGGAGTTGGTGGATCACCTCCCCGCCTCGTCCACCGTCCCCACGCCGGAGAAGTTTCTCGGCTACATCGCGGGCACCCCGGACCGGCTCACTTACGCCGCTGACGTCCATCGCTATTTCCGCGCCGTTGCCCAAGCCAGTCCGCGCGTCCGCGTCATCTCACTTGGCAAGAGCGAAGAGGGCCGCGAGACCATCCTGGCCCTCATCTCCGACGAAGCCAATCTCAACCGGCTGGATCGCCTCAAAGACATCACCGCCAAACTGGCCGATCCACGCCAGCTTTCCGACGCCGAAGCGCAAACCCTCATCGCCGAAGGCCTACCTCTCTATTGGTGCACCGGCAGTCTACACTCGCCGGAAACCGGTTCGCCGGAAATGCTGATGGAGCTCGTCTACCGCCTCGCCGTCGAGGACTCGCCGCTCGTGCGCAACATCCGCCGCAACTCCGTCATCATGATGACGCCGGTCACCGAAGTGGATGGCCGCGAACGCATGGTGGACCTCTATCGCTGGCGCAAGGCCAATCCCCACCGCACGGCGCCGCCGCTGCTTTATTGGGGCAAGTACGTCGCGCACGACAACAATCGCGACGGCATGGCTCTGTCGCTGAACCTCAGCCGCATGGTGATGGCGACCTTCCTCGAATACCATCCGCAGGTGATGCACGACCTGCATGAGTCCGTGCCTTACCTCTACGTCTCCACCGGCATGGGCCCCTACAACGCCTGGATCGACCCCATCGTCGTCAACGAATGGCAGAAGCTCGCCTACACCGAAATCGAAGAGCTCACCAAGCGCGGCGTGCCGGGCGTCTGGACGCATGGCTTCTACGATGGCTGGGCCGCCAATTACATGTTCATGGCCGCCCAGGGACACAACTCGATCGGCCGCTTCTACGAGACGTTCGGCAATGGCGGCGCGGACACGAAGGACCGCACGCTGCCCGCCTCCAGCACCTCACGCACCTGGTTCCGGCCCAATCCGCCGTTCGAGAAGGTCCGCTGGTCCATCCGCAACAACGTCAACCTGCAGCAAAGCGGCTTGCTGATCGCGATGAACTACGTGGCCAACAACAAAGCCACGTTCCTGGAAAACTTCTACCTCAAGAGCAAGCGCAGTGTGCAGAAAGCCGTGAAAGAAGGCCCCGCGGCCTGGGTGATCCCGGGCGATGACCCGCGCCCCGGCCAAGTGGCCGGGCTGGTGAATCAGCTTCGCGCCCAGGGCATAGAGGTCCACCGATTGACGGCGGCGAGCGGCGGTCATGTGGAGGGCAGCTATGTCATCCGCATGGACCAGCCCTATAGCCGGCAAGCCGACATGCTGCTCGACACGCAGTACTACAGCACCAACGACCCGCGCCCCTACGACGACACTGGCTGGACCCTCGGCGCGCTGCGCAACCTCACCACCAAGCGCATCACCGATCCGGCCATTCTCCAAGCTCAGATGACGCTGGTGGGCGACGTCCCCAAGCCCCCGTACAAGATGGTCGGCGACGCCGCCCCCGCCGGCTTTCTGCTGGCTCACAACGCCGACCTCGAACTGATGCAGTTTCGCGTGCGGCTGAAGGACATCCGCATGCAAGCCATCGAAGAGCGCTTCAAGCTGGATGGCCGCGAGTTCGCCCCCGGCGCTTTCCTGATCCCCGCGCGCGGCAATCCGGCCGATCTGCGCGCCCGCGTCGAGCGCGAAGCCCGCGACCTCGGCCTCACCGTCTACGCCCTCACCGCACTTCCCGCCGCTCCCGCCCACGACCTCGGCGTGCCCCGCGTCGCCCTCGTCCACACCTGGATCAATACGCAAAGCGAAGGCTGGTACCGCATGGAGTTCGACCGCCTGGGTATCCCCTACGACTACGTCTCGGACCACGCCCTGCGCACCCCCAACCTGCGCGCCAAGTGGGACGTCATCATCCTCGGACCCGTCGGCGCCACCGCCCAGCGCCTCGTCAACGGCATCCCCAAACGCGACCCCGAGCCGATCCCCTGGAAGGCCTCCGCCCTCACTCCGAACTTCGGCACCGGCCCCGACCAAACCGACGACATCCGCGGCGGCATGGGCCTCGAAGGCGTCCAGAACATCGCCCGCTTCGTGGAAGAGGGCGGCCTGTTCATCACCATCGGCGGCAACGCCTCGCTCGCCATTGACTACGGCCTCATCGACGGCGTGGCCATCACCGCCACGCGCGAATTGAACGCGCGCGGCAGCGTGCTGCGTTCCCAGGTAACGGACGAACTGAGCCCGATCGCCTACGGCTACAGCCGCACTCTGCCCGTCTACTTCAATCAGGCTCCCGTCTTCGATGTCCGTTCCATCGGCTTCGCCGCCGACGCCGCTCCGGCCGCGCCGCGTCCCTCAGGCCGCGGTTCCGCCACCGACCCGGACATTCCTCAAGGCCGTCCTTACGTTGCTCCGCAGCCCATCACGCCCACCCGCCCGGGCGAAGAAGCGCCTCTCTCCGCCGAGCAAGCCGAACTCTACCGCGCCTACATCCTGCCCGAGAACCAGCGTCCACGGACGATCCTGCGCTTCGCCGAGGAGCCCAACCTGCTGATTTCGGGCATGCTCACCGGTGGTCGCGAGCTCGCCTTGAAGCCGGCGGTCGTCGACGTCCCCAGCGGCAAGGGCCATTTTCTGCTCTTCGCCAACAACCCCATGTGGCGCCACCAGACGCAGGGCAGCTTCTTCCTGCTCTTCAACGCGCTCTTAAATTTCAACCACTTAGACGCCGGCCGCAGGAAAGTGAGCCGCTAGGCTCAACGAAAACGTGCCCCTCGACGTCTATAAGCTTCGAATGCGTCTTTTCGCCGCCTGCCTTCTTTTGGCCGGAACCGCCGCCGGAGCCGAACTCGCTGTTCTCGCGAACGGCCTGACGCTCCGGGTGGACCGTCATGAGCGCGCGGGCGACGAAGTGGTCCTTTACGCCGCCGGCGGCGTCACCCGTCTGCCCGCCTCGCACGTGGTAGAGTTCGAACCGATTGCCGCGCCGCCCGCGCCTGCCCCGCCCCCCGCGCCGGTGACTCCCGTGATGGCCAACGCCACCCTGCCTCCCGCCACGCCGCAACAACTCGTGGAGCGCGCCGCCGAAAAGCATGGTCTGCCCGCTGACTTCGTCAAGCTCGTGGCGCGCGCGGAATCCGGCTTCAATCCCCAGGCCATCTCGCCCAAAGGCGCCATCGGCCTGATGCAGCTCATGCCGCAGACCGCCGCGTCACTGAACGTCGACCCACGCGACGCCGAGCAGAACGCCGAAGCCGGCGCTCGCTTGCTGAGGGAATTGCTGCTGCAGTATCAGGACCAGCCGGATCAACTCCGCCGGGCCTTAGCCGCCTACAATGCCGGCCCCGGCGCGGTCGCCAAGTACAACGGAGTACCGCCCTATCGCGAAACGCAGCTCTACGTCGACAAGATTGTCGGCCAGTACAAGCGCACGCTCGCCCAGTAACTACTTGGTGAGCGTCAGCGCGTCGATCTCCCGCCCTCGCCCGTCAATCTGTTTGAACTTCAGCGTCTGGCCGTCCACTTCGAAGTAAGAGAACGAATTCACCTTCGCCACAAACTTCAACGTAAAGCGCTGCCAGGTGGCCTGCGAATCTTCCTGATCGCCGTCATACAAGCCCGCCCCACCAGCGCCCGTCACCAGATAGAGCGGCCACTTCGGCGTCGTTTTCTTCACCCCGTCAAAGTCCTTGTCGTATTCGAACTTGCCGTCCACCAGGCCGCGCGCCGGTTGATTCGGGGCAATCTTGAAGCTCAGCGGATACGTCCGCTGATAGTTGTGGACGTGCCCCGCCAGCACCAGATCCACCTTGTACTTCTCGAACAAATCCGCCATCCAGCGGATGTGCTGCTCCTTGAAGTGCGCCCGCGACGAGTTGAACGCCGGATGGTGCATCGTCACGAAGCGCCAAGTGTAGTCCTGGCTCTTCTTCAGTTCCTGCTCAACCCACGCGCGCATGTTGGCCTGCGTCCAGTCGAGATACGTACTCGAATCGATCGCAATCCAGTAAGAATTGCCATAAGCAAAGGAGTACGAGCCCATCTGCTTCATCACGTCGCCGGCGCTCGAAAGCACGGCCTTGATATCGGCCGGGTCGCCCTCGAACTTCCGCGCCTGCCCCAGGGCCTCCACGTTCGGGCCGTTCAACGGCTGATTCCAGTAGTAATAATACGCCTGTGCATCCGGATACTTGGTCAGATCCGTCGTCGAAGTGTCGTGATTGCCTGGCACGCCGATCATCGGCCGCGTGCGCAGCATCGGCAGTTGATCCGTGTTGTAGATCGGATAAAACTTCTCGCGATATTCACTGATGCGCCCGCGCGAATAGACAATGTCCCCGGTCACCTGGATAAAATCCGGCGCCAGCTTCTGTACCTGCGCGGCAATCATCTTCTGCGGCGTATTGTTCTGGCCGCAGTCACCGAACACAACGAACTTGTAGGCCTGCGACTTGCTCTTACGCGCCAGTCCGCGGGCCGCGAAAACGGTCTTGCCATCCAGCAGGACCTCGTAATCGAACTCCACACCCGGCTTCAGCCCCTGCAACTGCGCCGTGTAGACCTTATGCGGCTCGATCGTTCGCACGGCGATCCGCCGCTCGGTCGGGCTCGCCTGCGGCACCCAGTCCGCGGTTCCTACCGGTTTCACCCGCACGGCAAACTTCGCCGGCGCGTCCGCCCCGTGCCACATCAGGCTCATCTTCGTGGGGTCGGTCGCATCGACGCCCAGTTGCAAATACGGAGGCTGCAGAAAGGGGTCCGCGGCCCAGGCCGCCACGGCCAGAAGGAAGGAAAACGTCAGCTTCACTGCTTCAGTTATAGCTCGCGAATCATCAGATCGCGAAATTCCACCTGAATCGGCGGCCCGGAATGCACCTGCAGCGCGATGAAGCCGCGCCGCAGCAGACCTTGCTCCGGCTCCACGTAATGCACGGTCCGCACGCCATTCAGATAGAGCGCAATGAAGCTGCCCTGCGCGCGCACCACGTAACGATTCCAGCCATTCTTATCGAGCGCGGCCAGCACCAGAGCCGGCGGCGCCATCAGCACCTTCTTCCGCCGGGATTCGTCATAGAGGGCGCCCCAATATTGCTGGCCGATATCGGCCTGGTAGCCCGACACCTCATGGGAGTCCGGCACGGGCACGCTGCGGAACTGGATGCCGGAGTTGCCCTCGCCATTCCGCAGCCGGAACTCGAGTTTCAATTCGAAGTCGTCGTAATGACGCTTGGTGCGCAGAAAGTCGTTATACTTTTGCCCTTCGTGGCGGCCCGTAATCACGCCGCTGCTCGCGCTCCAGCAGGACGCGGTATCGACAATAAAGTCCGACAGATCTCGCCCGTTCCAGAACGGCTGCCACTCGCCCGGCTTCGCCGCTGCGCGCACCGTCTCGCCGGTCTTGTAAGCCAGGTTGCCCAAGTGCGCCGCATTGGCCGCGGCCACCGCCGAGACCACGTCCGAATTCGGCGTCTGCCGGCTCCGTACGCAGGCCAGAAAGTTCTTCATGTGCTCCAGCGTTCCGTCGCCCGTCGCTTTCCTCTCGCGCTTCGGCGCCGGCCGCACCGTCTTCTGCTGACGGATGTCCTCTTCGCTGTAGAGCGCGAACCCGGACCGGTCCAGCCGCAGCGTCGCCTGATCGCCGCGGAACACCATCCCGCCGTCTTCATAGGACTGCACCAGCGTGCTGTCATACGTGCTCACAAAGCCCTTCCGATAGCGATAGGACGCCGTCAGGGTGTCCGGACACTCCCACTCCTTGAAGTGCGTATTGCTGCCGGTCGCCTGCGCCGTCACCGGTTCGTCGTCGTCCATCAGCCAATGGATCGTATCCACCCAATGCGAGTAGAGGTCCGTCAGAGTGCCGTTGCCGTAGTCCCAGAACCAGCGCCATCGCCGATAGCGGAGCTCATCCGGCTCGCGCGGCGTCGCGGTCCCCAGCCACGCCTTCCAGTCGATGCCCTCCAACCCGGCCTCGGTCGCATGGAGCGGCCGGTTGTAGTTCTGATACCAATACGATTGCACCAGCGGCACCTGCCCCAACTCGCCGCGCCGCATCATCTCGCGCGCCTCGATGATGTGCGGATAGCTGCGCTGCTGATAGCCCACCTGCACCACGCGCGCGGACTTCTTCACCGCCTCAATCGCCGCCGCGCCTTCTTCCGCCGCATGGGTCAGCGGCTTCTCAATGTAGGTGTCCTTGCCCGCCGCCACCGTCGCCAGCAGCATCGGCACATGCCAATGATCCGGCGAACCGATCAGCAACGCATCGATCTGGCGATCGTCCAGCACGCGCCGGAAGTCGCTTTCTTCGCGCGCCCCCGGCGCGAGCGTCGTCTTCGCCTTCGTGCGATGCAGCGGATAGACGTCGCACACCGCGGCGATCTCGTTCTCGCCCGCCTGATTCGCCATCCGCATCAGCAGTTGACCGCGTCCGCCGGTCCCGATCGCACCCAGCCGAATCCGATTGTTGGCGCCCAGAATGCGCTGATAGGAAGCCGCCGTGAAGGCGGCCGTGCGAGCGAAGCTGCGACGGGTCATCGCGGCTATTATACGGGCCTCAGCCTATAACGGATCCGACCCGAAGCGGATCACGTTTCCGTCGGGGTCTTCCACGTGCATCTCGAGCGCCCACGGATAATTCGTCGGTGGCATCAGGATGGCCACCCCCAGCGCGACATACTCTTCCTGCAGCTTGGCCACGTCCTCCACGCCAATCCACAGCCAGGCCTTCCCCGCCCCTTGATCGCCGCGCGAGAGATAGATTCCGGCTTCGTCGCGATTCACGCTCGTGAACTCGTCGTCGCCCCACGGCGCGTTCACAAATCCCAGCTTCTCCACATAGAAGGCCACCGCCCGCGCCATGTCCTCCACGCGCAGAATCGGCTGGCTATTCTCGAAGTGCACGCCCATCGTTAGCCCTTCAGCAGTTTCTCCCAGGTCATTTCCTTGCCTGAGTAAATGGCTTCGCGCGCCAGAATCGCCATCAGCGTGCTCTCGGCGCCCCAGATGGCGGCGTTCTCCATCTTGCCCGTGCGGGCGCCGTCGATGAACTGGTCCACCGCATCCTTCGTGATGTCGTAAGTCGTCTTCACTTCTTCCACCGCCTTGCCGGGCAGATGCAGCCGATAGCCCTGCCGCGACACATGCACCGTCCCGTTCTGGCAAATGAAGGTTTCGCCCACTTCGCTCCAACCGGTTCCGCGGCCGAACTGATTCGCGCTGAAGCTCACCACCAGCCCGTTGGCATACTGCAGCGTGAAGGCGAGGTTGTCCATGATGTCGCCCAGGTCCGCCCGCCAGCGGCTGCCGTAACCGCACGCTTTTACCGGCTTCATGTTGGTGAACCAATGAATCACGTCCACGTTATGGCAGTTCTGCTCGATCAACATGTCGCCGGACATGTCCTTGTAGAAAAACCAATTGCGAATCTTCTCTTCGCTGGCCGCATGCCCGGACTTCACCGGCGCCCCGGTGCCCAGCCACGCCGCGCGCACCATCCGCAGCGGCCCCAACTCGCCCGACGTCACCATCTGGTGCGCCCGCCGGTACTCCGTGCCATAACGCTGCTGAAAGTCCATGCTGATCCGCTTGTTCGGATCCGCCCGGCGCGCCGCCGCCAGCACGCGGTTGCAGCCCTTCACATCCACGGCCGCCGCCTTCTCCATAAAGATGTGCTTGCGCGCCTTCACGGCCGCTTCAAAATGCTCCGGATGAAACACGATCGGCGTCGCAATGTAGACGGCATCCACGTCGCTCGCCAGCAGTTCCTGATGCGCTTTGAACTTGCGCGCCCCCGCATACTGCTTCTCCCCCACCGCCAGCCGATCCTCGTAGATGTCGCATAAGGCGGTGACTTTGGCGAACTCATTCTTCGCAAAATATCCGCTCACATACATGCCGCGATTGCCGCAGCCAATCAGCCCCACGGACAAGGCGGAGTTGGCCTGGCTGCCGCGGACCAGATGCGGCGCCATGATCGTGAACGCCCCGGCGGTGGTCCGGCTCAGAAATTGGCGGCGGTCGGTGGGTGAAGGCATGTAAACTCCTTTACGGGTTTTCAAACCGAATCCTACTATACTGATGGGGACCAATGAAGCTTTCGATTCTGATACCCGTTTACAATGAACGGGCGGTGGCGGAGCGCAGTTTACGACAAGTTTTAGCCGCTCCCCTGCCGGAGAATATGGATCGGGAGTTGATCATCGTGGACGACTGCTCCACCGACGGCACCTCCGCCATCCTCGAACGTCTCGCCGCCGACGACCCGCGCATCCGCCTCTTTCGCCACGCCGTCAATCGCGGCAAAGGCGCCGTCCGCTCCGCCATTGAACAAGCCACCGGCGACTTCTGCATCGTCCAGGATGCCGACCTCGAATACGACCCCAACGAATACCCCATCCTGCTGCGCCCTTGCTCTCCGGCCACGCCGACGCTGTCTTCGGCTCCCGTTACCTGGTCGGCGATCAAACGCGCGTCCTGCCCTTCTGGCACTCGCGGATCAACAAGTACCACGTTGATCTCGAACATGTTCTCGAACCTGAACCTCACCGACATGGAAACCTGCTACAAGGTCTTCCGCACCGATCTGCTTAAGTCGATCCTCGTGCGTTCGGATCGTTTTGGCTTCGAGCCCGAGATCACCATGAAGTGCGCCAAGCGGCGTCTGCGATTTACGAAGTCCCCATCTCCTATCACGGCCGCACGTTTGAGGAAGGCAAGAAGATCGGCTGGAAGGACGGCGTGAAAGCCCTGCTGGTGATCTTCAAAT
This sequence comes from Bryobacteraceae bacterium, assembly GCA_044226365.1. GTDB lineage: Bacteria > Acidobacteriota > Terriglobia > Bryobacterales > Bryobacteraceae > JALHNI01. The sequence continues at coordinate 12,104 of JBGAHE010000028.1, read as the reverse complement.
TCTGGATCATCGACGACCTGTATCAGCAGCCCTACGGTCGCATGTTCCTCAACAATCTCGCCGGCACGCCGCAGTATCTCAACTGGCTCACCCGCGTCATCCGGCCTGAACTCGGCGACACCGTCCTCGAAGTGGGCGCCGGTATCGGCGCGCTCGCCGGCCAGTTGATGGGTAAGCGGAAACGCTACGTCGTCGGCGAGAACGAACCACTCTATCTGCACGCCCTCTGGAATCGCTTCCTGCGCACGCCGAACGTCGAGGTGATGAAGCTCGACCCGGCCAAGCCCCACGAGTTCGAAGACCTGCGCAATGGTTTTGGAGTCCGTGCTCTGCGTCAACGTCCTCGAAAGCCAGGAGAACCTGACCTGGCCTTCGCCGCCCGCACGATTGCCTGGTGCCGCAAGGCAAGCTCATTCTGCTGGTGCCGCAGGGCCCTGGCCTCGCCGGCTCGCTGACCGCACGCTCGGCGTCCGCCAGCGCTTCACCCGCGCCGGCATCGAGCAGCAGGTTTCAAGGCCGGCTTCACCATCGAACGCGTCGTGCAGCTGAACAAGATGGGCACGTTCTTCTGGTGGGTCGCCGGGCAAGGTGCTGCGCCTGGAACGCTTGGGCAAAGTCTTCCTCAAGCTCTTCGACAAGACGGTCTGGCTGTGGCGCCTGCTCGACCCGTCCTGCCATGGAACGGACTCTCACCGATCGTCATCGCGCGGAAGTCCTGCACGTGCTCGGTCCCGGCGATCCAGCGCCCATCTTCACCTTGCCCGACGTGAATGGGCACTCCCGTCTCCCCGGCCGGGCGACGGCTGTTAGTCTTCTTCAAAATCAGTTGTCCTGTCCGCCAACTCGCCCAGCCGTTTGAACCGGCCTGGCCGCGGCGGTCTACCCGTCGTGCTGATCTCCCAGACGATGCCGAACTCACCCCGTACTTCCTTCGCCAGTTCGCCAGTCCAGCCCCCACCCTGATCGACGACGAAGCCGCTGGCTACCCCGTCTCGAACGCCTACGGCATCGAGCAGTTCTCCATTTTCCTAGTCAACGGCGACGACCTTATCGAAGCCGCCACCAGCGGTTTCGTCAAAGCCGACTTCGCCGCCCTCGGCGGTCCGACCTGTTCGGAGCCGGCGATGACGTCCCGCCTGCGCCCCGGCTGCGGCGCTAACAACTAATCCCCGCACCGGGTCCTAAACCGTGAATAACAGGAAAAGAATGGCAAATCTGACGGAAATTTGAGCGCGGCGAAAGCCATCACCAAAGGCATGGGCATCACCTTCGGGGAAATGCTGCAGCCGGCGCTGACGGAGCCTTATCCGACGGCCCGCCGCAGCGAGGAACGTTACTGCGGCGCGCACGTCCTCAGCGCGATGAGAACGGTCTCGAGAAGTGCGTCGCCTGTTTCCCTTGCGCTGCCGCCTGCCCCTCGGATTGCATCTACATCGAAGCGGCGGAAAATAGCGACAAACTCCGCATCTCCGGCGGCGAACGCTTCGCCAAGGTCTACAACATCGATTACAACCGCTGCATCTTCTGCGGCTACAGCCGCGTCGAAGCCTGCCCCACCGATGCCATCACCATGGCCACAAATTCGAAGTCGCCAGCTACGACACTTCCACGCTGATCTATCGCAAAGAGAAACGCTCGAGGTTCCGCCCGCCGGCCAGACGTCGCTCGCTTACGATTCGCAGGCCAACGCCGGCTCCGGCGGCCACTAAACACCACCTCATGACGTGGAGCCTCCGGGGAGGAAAGTGTACCACCAGAGTCGAACGGATCGAACTGCGGGATGAAGTGCGTCATCGCATCTACTCCGCGGACCTCTCCACGGCGCCGCCCTCCAGGCGCTCATCGAACCCATTCCCCGCCCCGACGGCTCCATCCCCATGCGGACTGCCGGCCAGCGCACCTGGCTCGCCCCGCCGCCCGTCGAGCCCGAATGCATGCGCCCCTACCCGTGCGCCCGACTCATCGGTGCCCGCGCCCGCGGCCTGCAGCCCACTTCCGACACCGAAGCCTCCGCGTGGCTTGAGTTCGACCACACCACGCCCGATGCCGTTTTCAACGTCATCAGCCACTACCGTGACGATGCCCCAACTCGGCTTACGCCTCACCGAAGACGGCTGGCTCCACCATCCCGACCAAACCCATCGGCTGGTGGCCGAGTCCGAAGACCAGACCGAGCAGTTCGAGATCTTCGTCAACAACTGGTCCCACCACGCTGATCCACTTGCGCTACACCGTCTTCACTGCCGGTACATGACGAGTACCGAGCTTTGCTGCCCCTGATCGACCTGCACATCGACCACTATGACGAAGAGTGAGATCCTCTACCTGCACCACTCCGGCCGACAACCTTCACGCACTGTCCTGGCCTGATTGAGCTTTGCTCGCAGGACGAAACCAGCGCCACCGCGCCGAAGTCTCGCTGCCTCCATCCGCCTCCCGGAATGGCTGCCCGCCTACCCCGGCGAGCGCCCCACCATCCGCCGTGGCCTCATGCCCGTCACTCACGCGCGCTACGTCGACCTCCAGGTGAAGACCGACGCCCCCATGGAAGCTGTCCTCGACTTCTACCGCCGCGTCGCCCGCCACAACGACCTCGAGATCCTCGGCGAAAGCGAAGCCGAAGGCCGCCGTTCCCTCCTGGCCAACGATCGCCAAAGCCGCTTCCGCTTCGAAGTCGTCACCCTCGCCCAAGCCACCCTCACCGAAGTGAATTTGAACTATTGGGAGTACCCGGCGGCCGAGCCTTTGGTAAACTGAAGAGCGGTACTCCCCGATCGTCTAACGGTAGGACAGCGGTCTTTGACGCCGTGAATCGTGGTTCGAATCCATGTCGGGGAGCCAACTTACCAGAACAGCTTCCGAAATCGTCGCGAAACCCCACCAGTGGATCGCCACGGCAAATCAGTAAGCGATTGGGTCACGGCACGTCGCGGCCAGTGCTCGAATCGTCCGTCAGGCGCCCCCGCCAACCTACTCCGCCCGCATCGCCACCATCGGTAGCACTGACGCCGCACGGCGGGCTGGGACCAGCCCCGCCACCACCGCGACGCCGATCGCGATCGCGCCGCCCACCACGTACGCGAGCGGCTCCACGCTGCTTAGGGGGATGCCCATGTTCTCGCCATTCAGGTGAACCAGGACCGCGGTCAGCAACAGTCCTAGAGCGACGCCCGGGGCCGTCAGCCGCACGACATCCAGCAGGATCAGGCTCACTACCCGGGCGCGCGAAGCCCCCAATGCGATCCGCACCGCGATCTCGCGCGTGCGGGTCACGACCATCAGCCCCACCACACCATAGATCCCCAGAGCCGACAGAATCAAAACCACGCCACCGGTCACACCAGCCACCGCCGACTGCGTCAGGAAGTCGTCCACGCTCCGCTTCCGAAGCGACGCGCCCGTCACAATGCGGTCCCGCCGAAACTCAGGCTCGAGTTGCCGCACCACGTTCTGCAGGCTCGCCATGATCTTCTCGGGCTGTTCCCCGGCCCCGGCCCGCGCAATCAACAGCAGATCCGGCAGCCGCCGGCCGCGCTCGTCCGTGCTGATCGACTTCGGCCGCACCGTTTCCAACTGACCCAATGGCAGCAGCAACTGCGCGCGCTCGGCGCTCATCTGCGAAGTGGGGAAGTCGCCCGTCACGCCGATCACCGTCAGCGGCTGCGTCGGCCGGTCTCCGGATGCGCCGGATGCCCCAAACGTCAGTCGCTTGCCGATCGCCTCGCCGACTCCAGACTGCGGGAAAAGCCGGTCCGCCAATGCCTTCGAGATGATCGTGACCGGCGTTGACCCCAGCCGATCCTCCTGCCCGAAGCCGCGGCCGCTGAGAAGCGGAATGCCCATCGTATGCAGATACCCGTCCCCCACGCGCGTCACGTGGACCCGCCATTGCGTCGCCGCGGCAGATGGCAGGGAAACCGTCGCCCCGCGCGCGCGGAAGTCCAGCGGCAAGCCATCCGCCACGGTCGCCGATGCGATCCCGGCGGAATTCGCCAGATCCTCGCGCAGGCTGCGGATCCGGAAGTCGACCTTTGCCGCGTCGCCATTCTCCGGCCCGGCCTCCAGCTCCAATGGCGCGGCGAACACGCGATCTGCGTCAAAGCCAAGTTTCGCGATGGCCGTGGAACGCACGCGATCAAGACTAATGCCGCCCAACACCAACAGGGGCACCGCGATCGCCACCTGCAGCGCAGCTGTATAGCGATGCGCCCGTCCGACCCGCATGCCGCCCGCTCCGGCTTCGTCTTTTAGCGCCGAGATAATCACCGGACGGCTGTACCGCATCGCCGGCAAGAACCCGAATGCCAGGCTCGTCACCAGGCACAGCCCGCCACAGATCGCCACCATCGAAAAGTCGACCGTCAGCGCCTCCTGGAACTGCGCCGGGATCGGCTGGCTCGCCAATTGCGAAATCACCGCGGGCGCATTGGCCAGCACCAGCAACGCCACCAAACCTCCCGCCCCCGCCAACAGGACCGCTTCCGCCAGCAGATGCCGCGCCAGCCGGAACCGGGTGGCGCCCACGGCCTGCCGGATCGAGAGCTCCCTCTCCCGCCGCGCGCTTCGCACCTGCATCATGCCGGACAGATTTAGGCAGACCACGAACAGTACCGCGCCGGTCAAAGTCAGCGCTAGTGCCTGCAATCGTCGGAACTGCGAACGCCCGAAGCCCATCGGATCGTAGGCCACCACGCTCCCGGCCTTGAGTTTATTCGTGGCCGGATGATCTTTGGCCATCTGCCCGGTGACGCGCTCTACGGCCGCGTTCGCCTGCGCCACCCCGACCCCGTTGGCCAGCCGCCCGTGCAGAAACAGCCATTCCTTGCCCCGGTCAAGTCCCGCCTTGTCGTCCTGCACCAGCAGCGGGAACCGCTCCAAAGGCACAAACAGCGACTTCCCCTGCAGCCCCATGTGCCCTTCGAACCCTTCGGGCGCCACTCCCGTCACCACGTAGGGCAGCTTATCCAGCTTCAGCGTCTTGCCAAGAATCGCCGGATCGCCGCCCAGGTCGTTCTGCCAGAACTGGTATGACACCACCACGGCGAGCTTCGTTTGTCCATCGAAGCCCGTCCCGCGCGCGAGCTTCACCCCGAGCGTGGGAAAGTAGTCGTCGGACACATACAGCGGGTACGTCGTCACCTTCCCGCCCGTCGGCAAAGTGATCTCGCTCGGCGCACTAGCCCATCCCAGCAAAGTCATGCCCGTCTCAGCGTGGCGCAGGTCGAGATAGTCCGGATACGACCAGGAGTTCGTCGCCGCGCGCGACTCCACCGTCGTCGTGATCACTTCCACCAGCCCCGCCGTGCTGACTCCGCGAGGCGGCAAGCTCGGAATGCGGGACAAATACGGCACCGCAATCACCGGCACCATTCCGATTCCTAGCGACACGATACAGACGAACGTGAATGCCCGCGCTTGGCCCAAAGAGCGGGCCGCATAAACCAGATCGTTCAAGATGCCCTTCAAGCTATCACACGATTCTTTGCATTGCAAAGTATTTTGAATTGCCGCAACCCTTCATCTATGGGCGCCGCTCCACCACCCCCACCTTCACCACCGGACCCGCCGGCGCCACCAGCCCCGCCCGCCGGAAAAAGTACACCCACCCACTCTCCCCGCCCAGCACCAGATCCAATTGCCCATCGCCATCCCAATCCACCGCCCGCACGCTGGTCTCGTGATGACTCACCGTCAGCGGCGTTCCGTAGTAACGCATCATCTGCCGCTCAAACCGCGGCTCCGCCATCGTGCCCACATTCCGATACCACACCACGTGCGACCGCTCATTCGAGAACAAATCGAGCCGCCCATCGCCATCCCAATCCACCACCGCGAAGCCATGATGATACGGAATCGGCGTGCGCAGTTCCCTCCCATCCGCCAAGCGAAACGGCACTCCGGCTCGCAACCGCCAACTGCCATCCGGCGCCCGGTAGCGCACATATAGACACACCGCAATCTCGCGCCCGTCATTGCGATCCCGCCCCGGTGAGGAACCCGCCACTAAGTCCGGCAGGCCGTCGCCATTCCAATCCACCGGCGCCGGCTGCGCCCGGAACGAGAAGTACTCGCCGCCATCGTGCAGCAACTTGCGCAACGGCGCATAGCGTGGCGCCCGCCGCGTCCCGACATTCTCGAAATACGCCAGCCGATTACTGTTATTGCCCGCGATCACATCCAGATCGCCATCGCCATCCCAATCCACCAGCGCCGGCTTCGACTGTCCGAACGGCCTCTCCGGATCCGCATCCTGAATGAACTGCCAGCGTCCCGCATACATCGGCTGGCCGTTGGTCAACGCAATCTTGCGCGCCGTTTGAAACATCGTGCGGCCGCCGGCGCTCGTGTTCTCCACCAATTGCAGAAAGCCCGTCTCGTTGCCCCCCACCAGATCGAGATCGCCATCGCCGTCCCAATCCACCGCGTCCACACTGCTGTAGCCGCCGAACGATACGGGCAGGCCCCGCGCCAGCAGGGGCCCCCGCGAAACGAACGCCCCGCGCACGAAGTCGACATGGTCGAGCCACGACCCACGGCTCACCAGCAACCCTGGCCACGGCTTGGCCACCGTCGGAATCGCGAACCCCTCCGGCGACGTGTCGTAAACGCAGCGCGCCGGCTTGGCAAACGCCGGCGCCGCCGCGGTGCCCGTATTCTCCCAGGCCACCACGCAAGTCTTCAGCGTTGGCTCATTCAACCCCCGCGTCGACCCCAGTAAGTCGCGCTTGTCGTCGCCATTGACATCGAATAAGTCCGCCGGCCATTCCGAGTAAGTCATCTGCCCCGCCAACGGCACCACTTCCGGCGCACCGGTCACCCCCGGATGCCGATACAGAGAGTAATCCACCACCTGCCGCGGAAAGTACTCCACCGTCGCCCGCACCGTGAATAAGTCGAGCCCGCCCTGGCCCAGCCAATCGAGGAGACGCATGCCGTAATCGAGCCCACCGCCTCCGGGACGATGCCGCCATGTCGTTTCGCTCAATACCGGCCAACCCAGGGAATCCCGTTCCTCCGTTCGCCGATACGACTTCAACTCCCCCCGCCGCGCACCGCCTCCCACGCCCACCAATAACTCCTCGCCCCGCCATTGATACGTCCCGTAAAAGTCATCGATCCACTTCCCGTCCGCCCTCAATCGCCGATAGCGGTCAAACCGTGGCCGCTCATTGCTCCCGATATTCCGCCAGAAATAAACACCCCACCACGGCTCGCCGTAAGTCGACGAGTAAATATTGCGAGTCAGTAAGTCGATCCGCCCGTCGCCATCCCAATCGCCCACCATGGGCTGATCGTTCTTCATCCCCACGCCCAACTGATCGAACCCCTGCGGACGATTGTGAAAGAAAGCGTCGCCGCCGCCAATCGGCTCGCGACGGTCGCGCTCGGGCCATCGCCGCTTCCCCACTAAGTCGAAGTAAATGTCGTACCGGCCCGCGCCCGCGCGCGCCACCAGCCACATCACCTTGCCGGCCTGCCCGGCCTCCACGGCCTCGGAAATTTGCGACGGCACCTCCCGCCCCTCGCGCATCACGCGAATCGAATCCGGATCAAAGGCGACACCCGGCGCGAACTCCGCCGCCACCGGCGAATTCGCCTCCGTCGTCCGCACCTCCACGGCCATCCGGTAAGGACGATCTTTAACGGCCCAATCGCCCTGCGCCGCCCACCAGGCCAGCAGCCACCACATCATGGCCGGTTCTTCAGCGGCCGGCTGATCAAGCCTTTCAGCCTCGCCCCCGCACTCACCAGCCGCCGCGCCAGAATATCTTCTTCCGTAAACTTTGCCAGCAGAATCTCGCCATCCTTCGCGCGGTTCCGGTCGTAGGAAATGTAAATCGCCCCGTCGGGTGCCTGAAAGCCGTCCGGGTACGAAATGCCCGTCCGCTCATCCAGCATCAAGCCGCCCTTCCACGTCGCCCCCTCATCTTCGGACAGCCACGCCGTCAACTTACTGCGTCCCTCATGCGAATCGATCGTCTCTCCATGCTTCACCAACAGAATCCGCCCGGAAGCGAGCCGACGCAAATGGAAGCGCGCCACCGGATGCTCGATCGCCGGCTGACTCGGCACCGCCCACGTGCGGCCGCCATCGGTCGACGTGCTCTGCATCAACCCCGTCGTCGTCCGCGCCAGCATCCACAAGCTGCCATCCTTCCGCTCTACTGTCATGTGCTCATCCCACGTCGCATTCGGATACTGCACGTGCCCGCGCCGCGACCACGTTGCGCCCCCATCGCTCGACGCAAACAGATTCGCCCCCCGATACTCGTCCAACTCGCGAAACGCCCCTTCGAACGGCCCAAAGCCCTTCGGGTTCAGCGACACCGGCAACAGCCAATCGCCGTTCGCCAGCACCGTCGGCTTGTTCAAAGTAAACCCATGCCAGATCCGCTTCGGCGCGGACCACACCGGCTTCTCGGCATCCGGATTCTCGCACTTCGCCGCCCACGAGCCGGACCGCCCATCGAACTGCATCATCGACTGATTGAAGAACACCCACAGCGCCCCCTGCGGGTCCGTCCACAAATTGCCCACCAGCACGCTCCGGTACATCGGCAGCCGCTTCGATTGTCCGTCAATCACCAGCCGCGGCTTACTCCACGTCACGCCATCATCGTCGCTGCTGGCGATCACAAAGAACGCCTTCGGGCCATCCTCACCCGCCACCCAGGCCGCCCACAGCCGTCCCTTCGGCGTACGCGCGATCCCGATCGTCATCCCGTAATCGAGTTGATCGTAGTCGTATTGCGGCAGCGGCGACGTATTCAGCTTCGGCGGAATCAGCGCCAGATCCGCAATCTTCTCCATCACCGCGATCTCGTAACGCCGCTCGGCCTCGGGCGACAGGTCCAGCACCTGTCCCGCCACGCCGCTCACCGTCAAAAGCGCAAAAGCCGTCAGTCGATTTCGCACGTGCTTGGGCCTCACTCCTCACCGCTCCGCGCTGCGTTCTTCTTCCGCGCTGGTGCGCACCGCCCGAGTGTATCAGCAGATTTCGGAAGCCCGATCAACATCGCCCGAACGCCACCCGCGCCCCGCTACCTCGCCGCGATTTCCGCCTGAGCACTCCCCACCCGCATCGGCTGCTTCTCCCACTGCGTCAAGCTCCGCCACAACCACTCCGCCGGCCCGTAGCGATAATGCCGCAGCCACAGCGGACTCACCACTAAATTGATCGCCCACATCCCCAGCACCACCGCATACAGCTCATGCCGCTCCAGTTTGCCGAAGTTTCCCAAGCCATAGCCGTTGAAGAACAGCGTCATCAGCACCGAAGTCAGCAGATAGTTCGAAAGCGCCGTCCGGCCCACCGCGGCCAGTGGCCCGGTAAGCCATGCCCAACCCGCCTTGCACGCCATCATGATCAGGCCCACGTACGCCAGCGCCACCAACAGCCGGCCCGGATCCGCCGTCGTTCCGATATACTTGAAGAACTCCGGAATCGCAAAGCCTGACGCACGCCACTGCTGCGCCGCCCAATAGTTCAAAGGCAAGCCCACCGCCAGCCCGATCGCCGCCATTCGTGCATAGAACCCATAGCTGAACCGCGCGCTGAACACGCCGGCCTTAGCCAGCCCCATCCCCAGAATCTGCATCGCCAGCACATCCAGAAACATGAACTGGAAGAACATCGTGAACTCCAGTGTCACCGCTTCCGCCGTGCGCCGCTTGAAGTTCGACACCCACCCGCCGCGATGCTCGGCGATCTCTTTCTTCACTTCCTCCGGTGACGGCGCAAACACCTCCTGAATCGCCTTCCACTCCGTCTGCGCCTTCTTCTCCTCCGCGGTCGGATTCGCCTTGCCCTCCGCCCCCTTCGCCGTCTGCATCATTTCCGCGATGCCGATCCCCGCGCCCACTCCTTGCAGTGAATGAATCCCAATCAGCACGATCCCGGTGATGATCAGCGTCTTCGGCTTCAGCGTCCGCAGCGGAAACAGCAGCAGGCCGATCACCCCATAGCCATACAGAATGTCGCCCGCCCAGATCAGATGCGCGTGCAGCAGCCCGAACAGAATCAGCCACATCGTCCGCCGATAGTAGATGTCCGCCGCGCGAATTCCCTCGCCCCGCTCTTCCGCGCGCGACACCAGCAGCCAGGCGCTCGCGCCAAACAGCATCGAGAAGATGCATCGCATCTTGCCGTCCCAAAACGTCATCGCCACCAGCCAGGTCGTCAGGTTCACGCCTTCCGCCCCGCCCGCCACCGCGGGATTCATATAGGCCGCAAAAGGCAGCCCGAACGACACGATGTTCAACAGCAAAATCCCCAACAGCGAAAACCCGCGCAACGAGTCCAGCGAATCGATCCGGTTCATGTCTCTCCCTTACGCCACGTTCAGTCGAAGTGGATTCATCATGATATTGTGGACATACGTATCCACATATCGTATATTGGTCTCGTGTTCTCCCAAACCGTGGAATACGCTCTCCGCGCGATGGTCGTCCTCGCCGCCCGTCCCCAACTCCCCGTCACCACGCAGCGGATCGCCGCCAGTTCCCAGGTCCCGCCAGACTACCTCATCAAAGTTCTCCAATCCCTCGCTCGCTCCGGACTGGTCGCTTCCCAACGCGGCAAAAACGGCGGCCACGCCCTCACTCGCGACCCGCACACCATCAACATTCTCGAGATCGTCAACGCCGTCGACCCCATCCTCCGCATCAAGACCTGCCCGCTCGATCTGCACGGAGAAAAGCTCTGCCCGCTCCATCGCAAGATGGACGATGCCCTCGCCCACACCGAGGACGCCTTCCGCACCACCACGCTGGCGGACCTGCTCACCGGCCCCGTCGCGGGTCGTCCTCTCTGCATCGAGCCAGTCCTGCTCACCTGCTCTGAGGAGGCTGCATGCCGCGCCTGATCCCTGTCGCCCTCGCCGCCACCGTCGTCCTGTTGGCCGGCCTCAGTGGCTCCTATGTGCTCCCGCTCGACCACGAAGCGATTCAGTACGACAAACTGCCCGTCAACGACCCTGCCGCGCGCCTCGCAGCCAAGCTTGAGCGCGGCGAAGTGCAGCTCCGCTTTCACCAGGACTGGGGCTACCTCCCCGCCCTGCTCGATGCCTTGCACGTCTCGCGTGAATCCCAGGTCGTCGTCTTCACCAAAACCAGTCTGCAAGCCCCGCGCATCAGCCCCCGCAATCCGCGCGCGATCTACTTCAACGACTCCGTCACCGTCGGCTGGGTGCCCACCGGCGAAGTCGTCGAGATTGCCGCGCAGGACCCGCAACAGGGCGTCATCTTCTATACCCTCGATCAGGTCGAAGTCACCAAACCCCGCCTCAAGCGTCGCGACGATTGCCTCCAATGCCACGCCACCGGCGCCACGCTCGGTGTCCCCGGCCTCGTCGTCCGCTCCGTCTATCCCGAGCCCTCCGGCATGCCCCTCTTCCAGGCCGGCGGCTTCGTCACCGATCACCGCAGCCCCCTCAAGCAGCGCTGGGGCGGCTGGTACGTCACTGGCCAGCACGGCCAGCAGCATCACATGGGCAACGCCTTCGCCCGCGATCGCGATCGTCCCAATCAGCTCGATACCGAAGACACGCAGAACGTCATGGATCTCAAAGGCCGCTTCGATACCGGCGCCTTCCTCACCGGCCACTCGGACCTGGTCGCCCTCATGGTGCTCGAACATCAGACGCACATGACCAATCTCATCACCCGCGTCGGCTTTGAAACCCGCATGGCCATGCACTCGCAGGAGATGATGAACCGGTTGCTCAAGGAACCCGCCGACACCCTCAGCGAAAGCACCGAACGCCGCATCCGCTCCGCTTGCGAAGAGATGGTGGACTATCTTCTGTTCATCGAAGAGACTCCGCTCACCGAACCCGTCCGCGGCTCCACCAGGTTCGCCGAGACCTTCGCCAGGCAGGGACGCTTACATCAACTCGACTTACAAACGCGCCTCTTCCGCTATCCCCTCAGTTACATGATCGAAAGCGAGGCCTTCCGCTCGTTGCCGCCCATTGCTCTCGCCCACGTGCATAAGCGCCTCACCTGGATCCTCGATCACGACGATCCGAAATATTCGCGTTTGTCCGCTGCCGATCGCCGTAACTTGCGTGAAATCATCGCCGCGCAACCCTGGTCCCGTTAAC